>JAGQUX010000100.1 GCA_020438215.1 Armatimonadota bacterium
TTGCTCGGGCGAAAGCAAAACTTTGATCATTTCATAAACGAGTTTTTCGCTTAAGGAAGGAGTTTCTAAACTTTTCAGCAAACCTCGTATACGAACTTTGATTGGATTACCGACTGAAATGATTAAATCTGAAGCATGCATTGAATGCATTTTTTCAAGATAATTCCAAATACTTTCAGGTTGTAAATCAGCCATGAAAAACCATTGTAACTTCAAAGGTGGCGTTTGCCAAAAACTTTCACACAGTGAGATACACGCACAAAAGTTAGAAGATGACACCCTACCTTCTTTGGTGTAAGGACGGGTTCTGAATATAAGCGGGTCATTAGCTCAGTGGATAGAGCACTGGTCTTCGGAACCAGGGGTCGGGGGTTCGAATCCCTCATGGCCCGCCATTTATTCAAATCAGTAACATTTGCGAACATTGCAAAGGGTTTTTTATAATGATATTCAATAGACCACTCATAACTTTACCTTCTTGAGTCTAAGTGAATTTATGATGACTGAAAATGAACTTAAACTCATTGCCAATGCTGCAATCATAGGACTGAGCAGAATCCCAAAAAATGGATACAAAACCCCTGAAGCGATGGGGACGCCAGCTGAGTTGTAAATAAACGAAAAAAAGAGGT
>JAGQUX010000101.1 GCA_020438215.1 Armatimonadota bacterium
CCCGGCCATCGGCTTGGTCACGTTTGCCTTGATGAATTCCGCCGCGGCTTCTTCATCCGCTCCACCAATTTCGCCGATCATCACGATCGCCTCGGTGTCCGGATCGTCCTGGAACGCGGCAATGGCGTCGATGAAATTGGTGCCGATGATCGGATCACCACCGATGCCGACGGCCGTCGACTGGCCGAGACCGGCCTCGGTAAGCGCGTTGACCACTTCGTAGGTGAGGGTGCCGGATCGCGACACGAGTCCGACCTTGCCCGGCGTGTGAATGAAGCCGGGCATGATGCCCATCTTGCATTCACCGGGGGTGATCAGGCCCGGGCAGTTCGGTCCGAGCAGGCGCGCGCCCTTCCGCTTGACGTAGTCGTAGACCGGCACCATATCGACCACCGGCACGCCTTCCGTGATGCAGACCACGAACGGGATGCCGGCATCGACGGCTTCGTAGATCGCGTCCGGGGCGAACTTCGCCGGCACGAAAATGATCGACGCGTTCGGCTGCGTTTCCTTCACGGCGTCGGCCACGGTGTTGTACACCGGCGCGCCGGCGACTTCCTTGCCGAGACCGCCCGGAGTGACTCCGGAAACGACCTGGGTGCCGTATTCGACCATCTGCGTTG
>JAGQUX010000102.1 GCA_020438215.1 Armatimonadota bacterium
TTTTCGAGCAGATCGTCTCGTTTGGTTTCCCAGGTGACGTGGACCGCTTCCAGCACGCGCCTGAAACCGGGCATGCCTCGCCCATCTTCCGGCGGCCAGTAGGTCCCGCCGTAGAACGGCACGCCGTCGGGGGTCAGGAAGGCGTGGAGCGGCCAACCTCCGCCACCGGTCATCGCCTGAACGGCGGTCATCATCAGCGCGTCGACATCGGGCCGCTCCTCGCGATCGACCTTGACGCAAACGAACCACTCGTTCATGAGGGCGGCCGTTTCGGCATTCTCGAACGATTCGTGCGCCATGACATGGCACCAGTGGCACGATGAATAGCCGATGCTGACGAGCAGCGGCCGGTCGGTGGCGCGCGCTTCGGCGAACGCTTCGGCGGACCAGGGTCGCCAATCGACCGGGTTGTTCTGGTGCTGCAACAGGTAGGGGCTCGATTCGCCGGCCAGCCGGTTCGTCATGATTGCTCTCTCTCGCGGGGCGCATTCGCGCGCTCGGTACCGTTCGATTCTGCCAGTTTCGCCGGTGTTTCGGGGAAGTTGGCTACAATGCCGCCGTTCAGCCGGAATGACAGGATGGGAACCGCCCGATGACCAACGCGGAAACGAACGTGCTC
>JAGQUX010000103.1 GCA_020438215.1 Armatimonadota bacterium
GACGAGGATCGCGCAAGGGCGAGGAAGGATCACGCCGCCGAAAACCTCGCGACCATCCGAAAGCTCGCACTCTATGTCCTCAAGACAGCAAGGCCGGACATCTCGATCCGACGAAAAAGAAAGCGGTCAGGATGGTCCGACGAATTCGCAAAAACCGTCATCGCCCAAATGCGATAGCCCTGTATTGGCGCCCGACATCTCTTGCATTGGCAGGGGAAACCTGCTAGTCAGGCGCCATTCCACTCGAAGGACGACGGTTTTTCGTTGTTTTTCAACGAGATGGGCGTGTAGCTCAGCGGGAGAGCACTTCGTTCACACCGAAGGGGTCCACAGTTCGATCCTGTGCACGCCCACCATCCATCTTATCTATCTATGATTGACAATAGAGAAACGGAAATGGCCTTTATATTTCCGTGGCTTGGAGAGTATCTTCTCTGCTCGAGTGGACGTTTTGGCGGCCGCCGTCCGAGATTCCTACACGTTATGGTACTCAGTCTCTGTAGGGCCACTGACCTGAGCCCCATTTTCCCTCCAGTCCTCGGGAGAGCCTTGGGTTTTCAATCCGGCCTCATGCGGCCTGTTTTTCCATAGCCATTTTCATTGCGAACTCGCTTGGAGT
>JAGQUX010000104.1 GCA_020438215.1 Armatimonadota bacterium
AGACGATCGGGTCGACGGCCTTCTGCGGCACGGCGCCATGGCCGCCCACGCCCCGCACGACGATACCGGCAATGTCGACTGCGGCGGTGATCGGACCCGGCTTGACCACGACCTGCCCCGCATCGAGGCCCGGAATGTTGTGAAGTGCGAAAACGGCATCGCAGGGAAAGCGTTTGAACAATCCGTCCTCGATCATGCGCAGCGCCCCGCCCTCGTCCTCTTCCGACGGCTGGAAGATCAGGTGCACGGTGCCGTCGAAGTTCCGGATTTCCGAGAGATAACGGGCAAGGCCCAGGAGCATTGTCGTGTGGCCATCGTGACCGCAGGCGTGCATCTTGCCGGGGATCTTCGACGCATAGGGCAGATTGGTGGTCTCGTGGATCGGGAGGGCATCCATATCGGCGCGGATGCCGATGGTGCGCTGCGAGGTGCCATTGCGCAGGGTGCCGACGACGCCCGTCTTGGCAATGCCGGTTTCCACGTCAAAGCCGAGGCGGGCCAATTCACGCGCCACGATGCCGGCCGTTCGCACCTCTTCGAACAGCATCTCCGGATGCTGGTGAAGATCGCGGCGGATGGCGGTGAGTTCTTCCCGGTGACGGGTCAGGATATCTTCGAT
>JAGQUX010000105.1 GCA_020438215.1 Armatimonadota bacterium
CTCTGGTCCAGCCGCGTGACTGGAATACCAGTCCACATGCCAACGACTTCGGCAATATCTTCTGAAATCAGGCGCGGCTGGCCCGTTTCTTCGTTCCAGCTAGACTGATAATCATTCAGCGTTTCCTGTAGATGGCCGAGGCGATTCTTCAGGTCTTCGATGGTGTCTTTTTCGAGGCCATCATCGACTGCCCGTTCAATTTCGCCTTCGATATGCTGGATTTCGTCGCTGATGCGGCGAACCTGGGCGGCTTCCGGCGATTTGAACATGCGCAGACGGGCCGACGCTTCATCGATCAAGTCGATGGCTTTATCGGGCAGGAAGCGATCCGGAATGTAACGCGCCGATAAGGTCGCAGCCGATTCAATCGCTTCGTCGGTGATTTCGACGTTGTGATGTTCCTGATAGGGGCGCTTGATGCCCTGGAGGATTTCGATGGTTTCCTCGATGCTTGGTTCTTCCACCATCACCTTCTGGAAGCGGCGTTCCAGGGCGGCGTCACTTTCGATGTGCTTGCGGAACTCATCGAGGGTGGTGGCACCGATGCACTGAAGTTCACCACGCGCCAGGGCTGGCTTGAGGATGTTGGCGGCATCGACGCTGCTGCCGGCTGAAC
>JAGQUX010000106.1 GCA_020438215.1 Armatimonadota bacterium
ACACTGTTTGTAATAGTGCAATGTCATTTATGAATAGTTTTTTGGGTAATTTTGAAAAAACATCCAATTTTTTCTGCTTTGACCGAAAGCTTGAATTCGATTCCCTTGGGGCGCGAGCTGTACAAATTCGGTATTCACCCGACAGTTGCTGCCTGAGGTCGGTATGATCAGGCGGCTTGCGGCGCTGGTCCGACAGCCGCAAGGCAAAACACCTTCGCTTTCAGGTTGCGGGGCACGCCCCAACCGGGCATGATCTTGCCTCCATCGACAAGCTGCTGAAGGCAGCGGGCATGAAACTGATGGGAGGCGGGTATGTGGGCCCTTGATCTGTTAACAAAAGTTCCCGGTTGGATATTCCGCTCCAGATTGTTCTGGTTTATCATAGGTGCAAATATACTAAGTTTGCATAATATTAGCAGTCTCTATAACGTTTATGTTAAAGAGTGCAATGAAAAAATCTTGATGAGCGATCACGATTACGAAGTTATTGCCTTGAGTCATGCGTACCAGAATTATAAAAATTATTATCGGGAAAAGCCTGATGTTATTGTAAATTTGGCAAACAATGATGGAAAAATATTTGATGACGTGAAAGTTGTATTAACAATGATAAAT
>JAGQUX010000107.1 GCA_020438215.1 Armatimonadota bacterium
ATTAGAGATGCTGCGCAAGGGTCCAGTCGACTTTGAAGAAATTCGCCGACTGGCCGCCGAAAGGAAGCGTCGCCCGAAAAGTGAGGCACCGGAACCCTTCAGGCATGTGGTTCAGATTGAAGTCGGCACTCCCAAGCGGAGCGGCCTGTGGGGCACGCTAAAGCGTCTGTTTGGGGGGATCGGCTAAAAGTGAGTTTTTGACCGTGGAGCGTGTGTATGATATTGTTACGCCATCAATGCGGGGTGGAGCAGCGGCAGCTTGCTAGGCTCATAACCTGGAGGTCGCAGGTTCAAATCCTGTCCCCGCAACTAACGAGGGGAGCGCTTGCTTGCGCTCCCCTTTTCTATTCATGCAACAAGGGCAGTAGGCGAGGCATGGCGCCAGATAACAAAGCAGTCTCTATTTGCGGCTCTATCCACTCGCCCACGGTCTGGCCGGATGGCAGCATAGTGTAGGCCAAGAATTCGTTATCAAAGCTAGAGATGCCGCTTTCAACCATTTCGAGCTTGGCTTTAATGGCTAAAGCCAGGGCGCGCCAGCGCTGGCGGGTGGCTTGCTCCCAAGCCTCATGAGCGGCATTATCAGCGCGCTTGCCGCGGCTGTGGTGGGT
>JAGQUX010000108.1 GCA_020438215.1 Armatimonadota bacterium
TTTCGTAAAAAATCTCCACGAGATCAAAAACTATTTTAATATATATTTCTTTCTCTCCTTTTGAATGGCAATTTTTCTCAGTTGATGGAAGATCTATATTATAAATATTTCTTTCAATGCTCAAAAATAAAAAACACTCAGGGTAAATATTCGCATCATTGTCTCCAATTTCGGAATGCGCAATCTTGGGAAGGAAGACAATTAGCGCCGAAAGAAATAAGAACAATGTTGCATTTTTCTTGCCCCACATACCCGCCTCCCATCAGTTTCATGCCCGCTGCCTTGAGCATCCTGTCAGTGGAGGTCAGATCATGCCCGGTTGTGACATGCCCTGCAACCTGAAAGCGAAGGCGGGTCCAGTGGCGTTCCACGCCTACAGGCTATAAGCCCCGATGTCCCAGCTGATGCCGGTCTGTTCATCGCGAACAGCATGGCCGGAGACTTCCCTGAGCGGTGAGGATGCCAATTCCCGCCACAGCCGCGTCGAAGCTTCCGCCCAGTTCGGCTTGCCGGGATGCGCCGCCACACAGGAAACGATGACGCGCTGCGCCATGCTGCCTGATCGTGCG
>JAGQUX010000109.1 GCA_020438215.1 Armatimonadota bacterium
TGGCCGGGGATTACTCCATGGCCGACATCGCGTGCTTTCCCTACGTCGATCTTGCTCCGGAAGGCGGAATAGACCTCTCGCCTTATTCCAGCGTCGTTCTCTGGTGCGACAGGATAAAATCCCGTCCGGGTTTTATAAAGATGGAAGATTAGTAGCGTAAGGTAAATTTGGAGCGGGAAACGGGATTCGAACCCGCGACCTTCTCCTTGGCAAGGAGACGCTCTACCACTGAGCTACGCCCGCGAACGAAGCGGGAGTATAGCAGCAGTGGTCGGGCGCGTCAAGCCTTTTTTCGCGTCGCGCGCGGAGCTCGAAGGGGCGCGCATTCACGCCGGCTGCCGGCCGTGATACACTCCGCCGTCGTTCGCCGCTCGACCCCCAGGAGGCCCCCATGTCCGGACCGCGCCCCGTCCGCGCCCCGCGCGGCAGCGAGCTCAGCTGCAAGGGCTGGCAGCAGGAAGCCGCGCTGCGGATGCTGATGAACAACCTCGATCCCGAGGTGGCCGAGATCCCCGACCAGCTGGTGGTCTACGGCGGCCGCGGCCAGGCCGCCCGCTCCTGGGA
>JAGQUX010000010.1 GCA_020438215.1 Armatimonadota bacterium
GTAGTTGGAGACTTTCTTGATAAACCTCACGCCAAAGGTGGACTGGAACTGAGCAGATATACTGCTTCAGGAGTATTGTTGGTCGCCATTGTGTTTCTCATTTTGCTCTTCAAGCAAAAACCGGCTCAGGAGGCGCATTGAGTACTCGCTCTCTAAGACCGTAGCTCATAAATAATCCGGATTTGTAGTAGGACTCTGGTCTCTCAAAGGTCTCTCAAATACGGGAAACTGAGGGAGACGGCTAGGTTCAACGTGAGACATTGGCTCTAGTTCAACGAACCTAAAAAATTTGTGTCCTAAGGAGGGCGTCGGGGGTTCGATTCCCTCCGGGGCCGCCAGATTCGTAATATAGTGGTGTGATTCATGTCATACAATTCTCGCCCGAGGAATATGAACAGGCTCGACATGACGGTTAGCAATCCCATGGTCATTCGAGGGTTGGAGCTATTGCGGACACTTGAAGTACCTGATCATTCCACGACAGATGGCATGCCTTATCCGTACGCCTGGTTCTTTGAACATATTTATTTTGGTGAGTGGGAAAATGAGAAATATTGTCAGAAAGAAGACGAGGAAGAAGCCGTTTTAGAATCAGAGCCTGAATTTCGCTCTTACTACATCTTGGGTTGGCTATATGCATTGCTTAAAGGGAATTCAGCTTGTCATCAAACTAAAATGCTATCTGATTATTTCAGAGAGCAATTTTTGCGTGATGTTGGAATTACAAGAAATTGGATAACATTCTTTGGAGTGACACTGTGCCTTAACGGTATGATTTTGGAGAATGCTGGTAAGTTGGATGGCGCACAATGCACTTTTATCATCGATATGACATCACGAACGGATCCTTTTAGAATCATAGAAGATAATGGATTTTGCACTCCTTTTCCATATATGCCTGAGCTTCTTTCTAAGTTTGATTTGGAACTGTGTCGTCAAGGCTCTGAATATGTCTCAGATGACTGGCTGGCTGCACGCAGAGCAGATTCTGCTGGCCAATTATCAATAATGAAGATGTCCGTAATCGAATGGTATCGAGATGAAAATAAAGGTTGATGAATTAGTTTTATGAGAATTGCAATCGATAAGTGCATTCTGCAATAGATTTGGACGTAATTCTCACGAGTCGCCACTAGTATCTAGGCAATAGCAACTTAGTCTCTGCCGTAACAACTAAGCCATCCACATGCCCAGCAAATTCTTTCTGTGGAATCACGATATGCATATGTGTGTAAGTTGTGTGGTGGGTAATCACCCCGGCATCGTGTTTGCTGAAGAAGCCAACGACCGTGCCCTCTTCGTTCTTTGAATTGAACTGAACCCCCGACTTAGCATGAACCTCATGCGATGAGGGGCCGGCAGGGATGTTTTTTCCATCAATAATGTGTGCCGTGACTTCTGAAAACTTGCCGACAAATTGGAATGGTATTCGCGATTCTGTATCTAAACCAAGCTCATCTGCTTTCTTATCTATCCAAGAATCAATCTCGCCCCAGCTAAGGGATTGAGGAACCGCTACTTCTTGCCATTTCTTGACATGAGAGATCGTGACCATCGCCGCGCCAGACTTCATCGCACGTTGATCAGAATCCAATTGGCAGAGTCTATTGCGGCTTCTCGAAAGATAAATTTTTCCTCCAACGATTGTGATCTCGCCATCAAGTTCAGCAACCGCCCCGACCCCGAAAGTATCCGGCGTTATGCCTGCCTTCTCCAGAATGATTTTTGAATCCCTTTTTCCTTCCATGATGATTGGGCGAAGCGCACCCCAAACCTTGACTTCAGGTGATGCTTTGGCCTGTGTGGTTGCACTTACAAGGGCGAGACTGAGAAGAGAGATACTCATTTCGGGGGCTCAATTTTGACAGGAAACTCTTCAACCACTTCGATCTTCCCCACGATGTTCCGATTGAGTTCGTCGAGATCCTCCGCAGGAATCCACCATTCTGTTTGGTCGCTACGGCCAACAGTTTGAACGGAATATCTGTCTGAAAATGCCTTTCGTACACAAAACCGAGTGACAAATCCGTGCCCAAATTGTGTGATGTTCCATTCATTGATCTCCCTGGCATACTGGAGGTTTGTGACGGGATAGAAAATTGGCTGCTCAGGTAGACGAGGCGGCCAAGCCGTGTAGCCAGACTCGGCGACTAGATCAAGTTCCGCCTGATTGCACGGGCGGAACATCTCAATTAAATCTTCTCTTTCGCTAGAATCCAAAGTGCCAATCCTCGTCACCGTAGATGGTTTGGATGTATTCAATCTGTGCGTTGTGGCCCATCGTGTGCATGTATCCGGCAGGAATAAATGCGCTCAAAGGAGCAGGGCCGAGACCAAACGGCATCTCTTCCAGGCGTTCCAAATCTGATTCAGTGAGAGTATCCAGAAAGGCTATGTACTCTTCGACGGCCTCCACTAAATAATGCTCTGCCTTTTCGCGAGTGTCGAACGCTTTATCGTGATGATGAAATTCTGCTTGTGCTTGAGCGCTTGTAGAGATGGGGAAAGGTGTGCCGCTCATCTGAATTCTGATGTTTTTGAGTGCGTGTGCGGTATGAGCAACAACTTCAAGTATGGATCGAGAGGTGGGAGACGGCTTCCAATTCAGCTTATCATCGGGAGTTGATGCAAGGAGCGAGAGCATCCGGTCTTTGGCTTGGATGAGTTCGCGCTTCGTGGTCTCGATCAATTCCATCGTTTGATCATACTAGAGCAAGATAGGATGGAGGGAAAAATGAATGCGCTCTTTGTGATCAAACCGTACAAATCGATGGGCATGTGGGTGTTCGATGATGAGCAACGGAGGCTCAATCAGGAACCGTTTGTCGGTGGCGCGGACACCTTGATCGACCGAGCAACTGCGGACATCCCTGATGCCGAAAACGGTTTCGCATTGGTTTTTTCTCAGCACGAGTTTCCCGGGGCAACGATCCATCTGACATGGAGGCGCGCCGAGATGAGTGGCAACACCTATTGGTGCGAAGAACTTCAGCAGGAAGCATGGCTCTGTCCGGCGTTGCTCAAATTTTTTGAAGAGCCGCCCGCCGAGCTTTTCGCTAAAGTTCAGGGGATAAGCTGAACATTTGCCAAGAAAATCACAATATTCACATCTTGTGAATCCAAACTGGAGAAAAGTGTCTCTATTGAGGAAATTGAGTTCCGCTGGAATGATCTGAGTGCCGGCGGAAGGATCAAGGTGACCCATGAAGACACAAAAATTCAAGGTTTTGGTGATTGGAGCCGGGGCAGCGGGATTGGACGTTGCCGCCCGGATGACAAAACACGTTCTCGCCGCAGAAATTGCAATCATTGAGCCGGCCGAGTACCACTACTATCAGCCGCTCTGGACATTGGTTGGTGGTGGCGATGCGACCAAAGAGCAATCACATCGAAGCATGAGTAGCTTGATGCCTGCTGGTGTGAAGTGGATCAAAGAACGCGCCAGCGAACTCATGCCGGATGAGAATGCAGTGATGACCGAGTCGGGTTCTCGTTTGGAATACGACTATCTTGTTTTAGTGCCCGGCCTGAAGATTGATTTCGAAGCGATCAAGGGCTTGAAGGAGGCTCTCGAAAACGATCCCCGCGTCTCCACGAACTACGACTTCAACCTTTGCGAGAAAACGTTTGAGGGTGTCAAGAACATTAAGAAGGGCGTGGCAATTTTTACCCACCCCAGCACCCCGATCAAATGCGGCGGTGCTCCGCAGAAAATCATGTATCTGGCTGAGCACTACTGGCAGAAGAACGGCTCTCGAAATGACATTGAGGTGTGCGGTTACTTCGCGCCGGGAACGATTTTTGGTGTTCCCGCATACGCAGATGCGCTTGACAAGATTGTAGAAAAGCGCGACATCCATATGCATTACCGGATGGATCTCATCGAGGTGCGCCACGAAACCGGGGAAGCGATCTTCCAGAACCTGGACAACCCGGATCATCAGGAAATAGTTAAGTACGACTTTATGCACGTCACTCCGAAGATGTTCCCGCCGGATTTTGTAGCGAACAGTCCGCTCGCCCACCAGGAAGGGCCATCGAAAGGGTGGTGCAATGTGGACATCAACACTTTGCAATCGGTGAACTATCCGAACGTTTTTGCGCTCGGTGATGTTGCCGCTCTGCCAACCAGTAAAACCGGAGCCGCGATCCGTAAACAAGCGGTTGTCGCTGAGAAGAACCTTGTGAGTCAGATGGGTGGCACCAAGCCGAGCGAACAGTACGACGGCTACACCTCGTGCCCGCTCGTGACGGGCTATGGTCGCCTGATCATGGCGGAGTTTGGCTACGACAACAAGCTGATGCCGAGCTTCCCGCTTGACCCAACCAAAGAGCGTTGGTCGATGTACATGATCAAGAAGCACGGGCTACCGATCCTGTACTGGAATTTCATGCTGAAAGGCAAAGCTTAAGCTGTGTTCTGCGCCCTGAGTCTTGGCTCAGGGCGCTACTGCCTTAGTACATTTCCTTGTCGCCGTACGCCATCTGGATGAGCGCAATTTGCCCGGTGTGATAGTTCAAATTCCAGCGGGGGTAATCCATCATTTCTTGGTAGGTGAAGTCGCGCCCACCTTCAAACGGGAGGAACTTGGTGTTCATCAGGCGATCATCGGGGAATGAGGAAACAACTTTCTCGAAGTCTTCCATTCGTTTGTTGAATTCAGCTTCGCACATCTCCACAGTTGTCAATCCACTGCTGTAGGCGAATTCAGCGGCCATAGATTCCTCGCTCCACTCCACCGGGCGGTCATCAATGAGCTCCGCGGCCCAGCCGGGGCACATCGCCACCTCCTGGATGATGAGGAGCGGAGTGCGGGCATCGCCACCGACGCTGAAATCGAGTTTGTTAGCGGGGATGGCCTTGGCGTACCGGAAGAATTCGTTCGCGGCGTTCTTGGTGCGGTCGATGATGTAGCTCTGAAAACGGGAAGTAGTCATGTGTCTACATGATATGCGATGTGCTAGGAAGAAGTCAATGGTCTAAATTTGCCTTGCGTTTCTGATCTCTTGTCCTCTGGGAGAGTCGGGGTGAGGAAACTCCTCGATTATAGACTTGATTTCAGAGGCAGCTAATGGACGCCATTCAGTAGACAACAGATGATTTTTTAGTGGACTAAAAACTTTCAACATTCGCTTGTAACCTTCTAACCACGGACCGTGTCCATTATATGCGGGAGAGGGTTTAACGTTTTCATATCTGTCTGGAGTTGTCGTAAGTGGATCCGGAAAGTCTTCGCCGCTTCTAAAGCAATAGAGCATCGCAAAGTACAATTCTCCTTGAGTACTATTTCCGTCCCACCCGGGAAACTTTACGTCCTCTTCTGAGAGTCCTTCTTTGTCATCTAGTTGTTCAAGACTCCATTGAAGATCATTATACATATCAAGTATATCAAGAACTTCACCTTGAGCATCCCGCGATAAACGCGGTTGGCAAATGTCTCCCCAAAGTTCATCAATGAGTAATTCATATCCTGATTCAATGACTTGTTGATATCTTCGATAAGTAGAAGGTTCCAAATATAGTTTTTTACCGTTTCTTGTGAAATTGGGTTGAAGCTGAGAGATCAATTCAAGGATTTCATATTGGTTCATTAGAATCAATCTCTCTGATCGTGAAAGTGGCTTGTTGTAATCGCTCATATTTGAATACCTATTTATTGATTTCATCTATTCTGGATCTAGCAATACTTTGCCATGTTTGTTCAAAGTGATTTGCTTGACGAGAAATTCTTGCATAAATTTTAGCGCGATGATCATGGGGATCACTTCCTGGTGGAATACTTAAATATTCATTGATCAGTGAGATTAGCTTTGTGATCTCTGGTTCTATAGTTCTCTGGTACGGCAATCCAGCTGCGGTTCTCTGCATCTTAACTAGGTCTTTCTTTGCCAAGGATAATCCATCTTCTGATTTTTTAGACAACTGACCAGCAGGAAGGAATTTGTCTCCTTTGATGCCTTCAAGGGCTGATCCTTCAATACGTTCGCGTAGTTCTATGGCAACCTTTAGTTTGATTTCATTGTCTTGACTTAATTGCAATTGTAAACTTTGCATTTGAGTCGAATTGCTTTTTGCACTCTGTACTAACGCTCCTTTGTGGTACTTTCTCAAAAATACAATAGAGATAACGGCAATTATGATTTGAATACAAACTAAGCTGTACTGCAAAATATCTCCCATACCTTGGTTCGAGTTGGTCATCTTATCAGTACCACCACTAGCTCTTTGTGTTTAGTGTGTTTAAGTATCTTGAGAAGTCAAAATCAGTCAAAAAGCGTTTATGAAAGTATACCGAAAGGGAAGGTCTCCCGCACTCATTCCACCTCAACTCCGTAGAATAGAGGTGCGCCCCCATGAAAACCGAACGCCCCGAAACCACCCAACTCGACATTGAGGGGATGTCGTGCGCGGCGTGCGTGGCGCGGGTGGAGCGAGCGGTCAAAAAGCTGGACGGTGTGGAAGAGGTGGCGATCAACTTCGCCAACCATGTCGGCACCATCACCCACGCGGGGATAAACCAATCCCAACTGGTTACCGCGATAGAAAACGCCGGGTACGGAGCCAAAGTCAAGACTCCGGAAACGCCCGCCCCCAGCCACGAAGACCAGCTCAAATCCGCCAAGAACAAGCTGATTTTCGCCGCCGCTCTGACCATTCCGGTGATGGTGATCTCTATGGCGGTTCACCCCCGCGCGGCTTGGCTGAACTGGTTGTTGCTGGCTCTTTCAACGCCAGTGATTTTTGGTGCGGGACGGGAGTTCTTCATCAATTCTTGGAAGGCGGCGAGGCACGCGACCACAACGATGGACACGCTCATCGCGGTTGGGACGACGGCGGCTTGGGGATACAGCATCTATGGGTTGCTCAAGTTTGCGGCTGACCACCACCTGCAGAGCGAGCACATCTATTTTGAGGTGGGGGCGGGGATTGTCGTCCTCGTCTTGCTCGGTCGGTTTTTGGAATCCAAAGCAAAGTCGCGGATGTCGGGAGCAATTCAGAAGCTGATGGGGCTGGCACCCAAGACGGCAACACTGGTGGATGGAGAGAACGAGCGGACGGTCGAGATTAGCCAGGTTCAGATCGGCAATTTTCTCAAGCTCAAACCCGGCGAGAAGGTCGCCGTGGACGGAGTGGTGGAATCGGGATCGACCTATATTGATGAGTCCATGCTGACCGGCGAACCCGTGCCGGTCGAGAAGTCAGCCGGCGATGCGGTGACGGCGGGAACGGTGAACCAATCGGGGAGCGTGATCTACCGCGCGGAGAAGGTTGGGGCCGACACAATGCTCGCCCAGATTGTGAAGATGGTGGAGCGGGCGCAGGGCTCCAAGGCTCCGATGCAAAAGCTCGCCGACCAAGTGTCCGCGATCTTTGTGCCGATAGTAATTGGGCTCGCGCTGGTGACGGGAGTGGTGACGTTCTTGGTGCTGGGGTCGGTGGATCAAGCGATTCTTCGGTCGGTTGCGGTTCTGGTGATCGCATGTCCTTGTGCGCTTGGTTTGGCAACACCGACCGCGTTGATGGTGGGGACTGGACGTGGTGCCGAACTTGGGATTTTGGTCAAGGATGGGGAAGCACTGGAGCGAGCGGGAACAGTCAAGACAGTGCTCCTCGATAAGACGGGAACGATCACCCGTGGCAAGCCGGAACTGACTGATGTTCTGCCTTTAGGTGATCTGAACAAAGAAGAGATTTTGCGGATCGCGGCGAGTTTGGAATCCAACTCCGAGCACCCGATTGCTCGGGCGGTCGTGATGGCTTTTGATGGAGATCTGCTGGAAGTGAGCGGTTTTGAGGCTCTGCGCGGGGTCGGGGTTCAAGGGGAAATCGATGGTCAGAAATGGATGCTGACGAAACCATCCCATTCTCCGATTTCGGGCGATGCGGAGATCCATAAGCTGCAGGGTGAAGGGAAGACGGTCTTTGTTCTCCATGATGGCGAGAAGGAGTCGGGGGTTCTCGCGGTGGCGGATGTTGCTGATGCTAATAGCCGAGAAGCCGTAGCAAATCTTCATGATTTGGGCGTGTCCACTGTCATGGTGACCGGCGATAATCGGGCCACCGCTGATGTCATTGCCCGGCAGGTTGGGATCGCTGATGTCGAAGCAGAAGTCATGCCGGAGGGCAAGGCCGCGATCGTGCAGAAGCATCAAAAAGAGGGTTCAGTGGCGATGGTGGGGGATGGCATCAATGATGCTCCCGCTCTTGCTCAAGCTGATTTAGGGATAGCAATGGGGCATGGCACCGACATCGCGATGGAGACGGCAGGGATCACGATTTTGCGCTCGGATTTACGGGCGGTGGCGAAGGCGATCAGCCTATCCCGCGCGACGCTCCGCACCATCCGCGGGAACCTGTTCTGGGCGTTTATCTATAACGCGCTGATGATTCCGCTGGCTGCGTTTGGGATACTCAGCCCGATGCTGGCGGCTGGGGCCATGGCATTTTCGAGTACCTCGGTGGTGTTGAATTCCTTGCGGCTCCGCCGGTTTCGGTGAATATGAATGATTTCGTCCCCCCAGAAAAGCCTCTTGGATACTACTTGAAGAAGACAGGACTTGCGATCCTCTTTTTGTTTTGTACAGGTACTTGCTTGATTGGAGGATTTTTTATCTACGGTGTATACATCCTTGCAAGCTCTCATGAAACTGAAGTTCAAAGACTGACCTCTCCAGACGGCAAACTGGATGCAATTCTTCTACATTCTTCCAATATGGAATCAGCTTGGCAAGAACTGTATGTTGTTCCGTCTGGTCTCAAAAGGCAACGTAACAGCGTATTAGTTGTTCGCGAAGACTCGGAAAGAGCGTATATCGACTTGAATTGGGAAGGTGACACGCTCCATGTTAGCTCTAATAATTCGTGTCACTTGGTGAGGTACACGCCAAAGATTAATCGTGCTTGGCGCACTATAACCGTTGAGCCATCCTTTAGTGGAACCAGGAAGGAGCCAGTAAAGGTTCCATAATAGAGGAGAGAAGGAGCGAACGAAATGATTACGACGATCCTAGCTATTTCCATCATTGCGCCGACCGCGCAAAGCAAATATCTGACCTGCGCCGTGAACGGTGAGCACAGTGCAAACGACGAAATCGCAACGCGCGATTACAACGGGGTGCGCTGGTCATTCTGCTGTGACGACTGTTTGCCGAAGTTTGACAAAGAACCAGCCAAGTACGCTGAACTGCGATCCAAAGACAAGACCGCCGCGGGCGTTTTCCTATTCGACGCAATCTCCGGCAATCGCTTGAAGAAAGACGATGCCAAAGGCGGATACACGGATTATAAGGGTGTGCGCTACATGTTCTCCAGCAAGGAAAACAAAGCCAAGTTCGATGCGAATATGGCGAAATTCGGCACCATGCCAAAGAAGGATGCTCTCTATTGCCCAGTCGGGAAGGAAGAAGTGGAATCTTATGCGGCGGCAAGCGGTTATTCTGATTACGACGGTATCCGATACTACTTCTGCTGCGGCGGATGCGAAGGCCCGTTCAAGAAGACCCCGAAAGAGTACATCGGCAATGCAAAAGGACACGTTGGTGCTCCGAAAATTGCCAATGAAGTTGTGAAGTAAAGAAGCTTCATTTGGAAGTTGAGAGCGGGCTGATTCAGCCCGCTCTTTTCATTTGCGAATTCGCAAAAGCTCAGGGAAGTAGTTGAGCGTTTCCTTGACCAAGAACTGCATTTTGATCTTGCGGCTTTTGTACATGGATGTCTGCGTGGGTGATGGCTCGGCATCGTAGCCGTAGTGTTTGGCAACGAGCATTGCACGCTTCATGTGATAGGGGTCAGAGACAATCAGTACCGTCTCAATCTCTTGCTTGCGGCAGGTCACTCGCGCGAATCCGAGGTTATCTAGAGTGCGCCGGGAGCTATCCTCGATATAGATTTTCTGCCGCGGAATTCCGTGTTGGACAAGGTAGTTGCGCGAAACTTCGGCTTCGCTGATGTCGGAATCGATCAACTTTCCCCCGGTCGTGATGATCTTCTTGACTTGGCCCTTTTCGTATAGCTCAATCGCGTGGTTCAGGCGCTCGCGGAGAACAGGCGAAGGCTCTGTGCCCCAGGCGGCGGCTCCAAGAACTATGGCGGCATCAGATTGCCGGGTCGAGACAATTTTGGAATAGCGGTAGATGGAAATGAATTGGAAGAGGAAGGCCGCTCCAATGATGAGAATTGACGCAAAAAGAAAACGCCAAATGCGGCGTTTTCTTTTACGCGGGGGAGCAGTCTTGCGGGCCAAAACTGCTAGTGATTTTAGCCGGGTGCGCCGGTGAGCCTCATCAACCATCCCACGCCGACTGCGACTAAAGCAACAGCGGCGAAGATGATCGCGAATGTGCCGTACTTGCTCCCCGACTGTTTCAGTTGGATGGCGTAATACATTCCGTACCCGGCAAAGGCTATTCCGACCCCATGCAGAACAAAGAAGAGCACGACTGCTGCGATCGGTCGCCAAAGCACGCCGAGAAGAACCATTGGCGAATCCTCGGTGAGGTTCTTACCGGGATTGGCGTTGTGGGTGGTCATCGGCGGCGTGTGCATCGAATGACTCGGCGTTTGCATGGGTGCCGCCGCTGCTGGAGCTACCGATGCAGGAAACAGTTGAGTGAGCTGAGACGCGGGCAGGATTGCACCGTTGTCCACGCTCTTGAGCGTAGTGGTTGGGTTGATTCTCCCCTCATTTTTCCAGGTGGTGAGAGTGTCCATGTCGGCGGGGCCGAACTCCTGACCATCTGGCATGACGACGAAGTATTTCATCAGGCGGAATCGTACCGAAGTCAGCCTCAGGAAAAGCAAGTGAGAACTGCCTGCTATCAGTTCAGCAAGGTACAACCAAGGGCATGAGCACCACCATCGGAACCCAAGCCAAAGCCCGCGAAGTCCGCGCCCCACGCGGCACGGAACTCACTTGCAAAAACTGGCTGATCGAGGCGGCGTACCGGATGATCCAGAACAACCTCGACCCTGAGGTTGCCGAGCGGCCCGAGGATTTGGTGGTGTACGGCGGAATTGGTAAGGCGGCCCGGAATTGGGATTGCTTCGATGGCATCTTGAACGCGCTGAAAGCCCTCAACCCCGATGAATCGCTCCTGGTGCAATCGGGGAAGCCGGTTGCGGTGTTCAAAACCCACGAAAACGCTCCTCGAGTGCTCATCGCAAACTCGAACCTAGTGCCGAAGTGGGCGAATTGGGATCATTTCCACGAACTCGACAAGAACGGCTTGATGATGTACGGTCAAATGACCGCCGGTTCGTGGATCTATATTGGCAGCCAGGGCATCGTGCAGGGCACCCACGAGACGTTTGTGGAACTTGGTCGCCAGCATTACGGCGGCGACTGGTCGAATAAGTGGATTCTCACCGCTGGCCTGGGCGGAATGGGCGGCGCACAACCTCTTGCGGCGGTGATGGCGGGAGCGCACTGCATAGCCATCGAATGCCAAGAATCACGCATTGATTTCAGGATTCGCACACGCTATGTTGATCATAAGGCGACGACGATCCAAGAGGCGCTCGATATCATCGCCAATGCAACCGAGCCAACGAGTGTTGGTCTGCTCGGTAATGCGGCGGAACTGATGCCTGAATTTGCTCGGATTGCTAAAGAAGGTGGCCCCAAACCTCATGCGGTGACCGACCAAACATCGGCGCACGATTTGATTAACGGCTATCTTCCTATGGGTTGGTCGGTAGAGCAGTGGGAAGAGGCCCGCAATGGCTCCGATGCAGATCGCAAGCGGCTCACTCAAGAGGCGGCGAAAGGGTGCGCGGTTCATGTTCAGGCGATGCTGGAATTCCACGAAATGGGCGTACCAACCATTGACTATGGCAATAACATCCGCCAGGTTGCATTGGATGAAGGAGTCGCCAATGCCTTCGATTTTCCTGGCTTTGTTCCGGCGTGTATCCGCCCGCTTTTCTGCGAAGGGAAGGGGCCTTTCCGGTGGGTGGCTCTCTCGGGTGATCCGGAGGATATCTACAGGACTGATGCGAAGATCAAAGAGCTTTTCCCCGACGACAAGCCTCTCCATCGGTGGCTGGATCAGGCGCGAGAAAGGATTGCTTTTCAGGGGTTGCCATCACGGATTTGCTGGCTGGGATTAGGAGCACGGCACAAGGCCGGCCTCGCTTTCAATGAGATGGTGCGGAGCGGTGAGCTGTCTGCCCCGATTGTCATTGGGCGCGATCACCTCGATTGCGGATCGGTCGCCAGCCCGAACCGCGAAACCGAAGCGATGATGGATGGTAGTGATGCAGTCAGCGATTGGCCGCTCTTGAATGCTATGAGCGCGGTCAGTGGCGGAGCAACCTGGGTGAGCTTCCACCACGGTGGCGGTGTAGGGATGGGTTACAGTCAGCACTCAGGCGTTGTGATTGTTGCCGATGGAACGACCGAAGCTGATGAACGGCTCGGGCGAGTGCTCTGGAATGACCCGGCGATTGGGGTTGTGCGTCATGCCGATGCGGGATATGAGATTGCACAGAAGACGGCGCGGAAGCACGGGCTCAAGTGGCCTTTGGTGTAATGGACGCTATGGGAACCAGCTAGCCACAAATAGAGTTTGTTTTGAGCATGAGCCGCGCAAAGCAAGTCAAGCTCACCCTCATTGTTTGCTCATGTCTGATCATTGCCATTCCATTCATCCACTTTTCAAAAGTAGTGAATTATCGGTTAACTGAGCTTCAACGTGCGCTTGATGCGGACTACAAAGATGGCGATTTTGATTCGATTTCGTACCGCTCGAGTGCTCTTGACGAGTATCGGAAACATATCGAGAGTGCCGGGAAAATTGAATCTGTGCAACTCGATTTGAGAGCATCACAAGTGTTTGGCGTCCCTAATCACTTGAGATACTTGGTGAGAAGAAAAAACGGCGTATTTTTAGAAACTTGGCGTAGTAACAGCTACCCAGAGATTGCGCTTGATGGATTTCATGCAGAGGAACAGTACGAATGAAGAGTTGGAGTTGGATCGCAGTACTTTTTGTTTTCGGTTTGAGTGGGTGTGGGACGCAAAAACCTGGCTTTGTGATACCTGAACTGCTCAAAGACTTGAAGGTTGAATCGGAGAGTGATGAAATGATTTCCGGCACCATACCCGTTGAGGCGATTGGTTCTGATGAAGCTCTCTACAACGCATTTCTAGCTGAGGGATACGAATTCTATGGGTCAGCTGATGGGGTTGCTGATGATGGAGAGCGCACTTCTGCGGGAATCTTCGCAAACAAGTATGGTGATCAGATCTTTATTTGGAATTCCCCAGAGCGGAAAGCAGGAGAATCGTACGAGGTGCAGATTGTGATTGACGAAGATCGAGTTCTGGAAGATCTCTAACTCAATCGTGTAAATTAGGCGTGTGTTTACGCTGAACCCCGGGCAATTGACCCTCGCCGATCTCCGCGATCTGGCGACCAACCATCACCCCATCCAACTCCCCGCCGATGCGTGGGAAAGAGTGGAGCGGAGTGCCAAGGCGGTTGAGGCGATTGTTGCAAAGGGTGACCCGGCGTATGGCATCAACACGGGATTTGGGAAGCTAGCCAAGGTTCATATTCCCGATTCTGATCTCAGCCGGTTGCAGGACAACTTGATTCGGTCCCATGCGGTCGGGGTTGGCCCGGATTTGGATGAAGCCACCGCTCGGCTGATTGCTGTTCTGAAAATCGGCTCCCTAGCGCAAGGCTTTAGCGGAGTCCGGCGATCCAGTTTGGAAACGGCGATTGCCGCCCACAATGCCGGCATCACCGCGGCGATCCCCAGCCAAGGCTCAGTGGGCGCGAGCGGAGATTTGGCACCCCTCGCTCACTACACCCTGATGCTGATGGGGGAGGGAAGTGCCTACCTCAATGGCCAGAAATTGCCCGCTCTGGAAGCTCTGCAGAAGACAGGCATCGAGTCGCTCCGCCTCGGCCCGAAAGAGGGGCTTGCTTTCATCAATGGAACGCAGGTGAGTACGGCAATCGCGCTCCAAGGGCTGTTTGAAACAGAGAAGGTGTTCGCTGCGGCGGTGGTAGCGGGAGCACTCTCAGTAGATGCGGCGATGGGCAGCGACACGCCGTTTGATCCGCGTATTCACGAGGTGCGCGGTCAGCCTGAGCAGATCGAAATCGCGGCGGTTTACCGCGATCTTCTGGCTGGTTCGGAAATCCGGGCGAGCCATCTGGAAAATGATGAGCGCGTGCAAGACCCGTATTCGCTTCGATGTCAGCCGCAGGTGATGGGGGCGGTGCTCCAGCAGATGCGGGCGCAGGCAGCGATTTTGCACCGGGAAGCCAACGGCGTGACAGATAATCCGCTGGTCTTTGCTGATTCCGGGGATGTGCTGAGCGGCGGAAATTTCCATGCCGAGCCGGTGGCGTTCGCCGCTGATGCTTTGGCGATAGCCTGCGCTGAAATTGGGGGACTGAGCGAACGCCGTATCGCCCTCCTGATTGACTCAAATTTGAGTGGGTTGCCACCGTTTTTGGTTGCCAACCCGGGGCTGAATAGCGGCTTTATGATCGCTCACGTTACGGCGGCGGCCCTCGTCAGTGAGAATAAGACGCTCGCGCACCCCTCGTCGGTGGATTCTCTGCCGACCAGCGCGAACCAGGAAGACCATGTGAGCATGGCAACGTTCGCTGCTCGGAAGTTGCGGTCGATTGCTGAGAACGTCCGGCAGGTCGTTGCCATTGAGTTGCTGGCAGCAGCGCAAGGGGTGGATTTCCATCGTCCGTTGCGGTCGTCGGAGGCTTTGGAGCAGATTCATGCTTCGGTGCGTGCGCGGGTCGCAGCGTACGATGAGGATCGGTATTTCGCGCCGGATATTGCCGCGGCGGCGGAGCATGTTTCTGGTGACGAGTTTGCTGGGCTTGTCGGGGATTTGCTTGTTTGAAGATTTACTCGCCGTATAAGGATTACTACGATTCGGTCTTGGCGTATGGTCAGGATGACCATATTGTTTATCATCGAAAGCAAGAGGTTATTGCCAAAGAAGAAAGCCAGATGCCTTCTGAAGTTGTTGAGTTGGTAAAGAAAATATTCAGCGATTCCATTGGAAGTCAGTATCGAAGGCAAAGGCCGGTAATTCTCTTTGTTGGTGTTGCGGGGAAATTGTATGCGAGGTGGTACCTGTACGATGAAGGCACTTCGATGTCATCTGAGTTGTTGAGCCATCAGTCAGGGAGGTTTTTCACCCTCGAATCATTTCAAGAATACGATAGGCAGAAGACGATTGAAGAGCAATGGCATCACCGGTATACCATGGATGTTGTGCTGGACCGTAGGGATAAAATTTTGGTTAGGGCATTAGAGGAGCTTAGTGTCTTTAGAAATGATCAGTTGTTTATTGAGTGTAATTGTCCTATCCTTATCATTCGGATTGGGCCGCTTGTAGAACTCAGAAGCGTTCAATCAAAGCGCCGGTATGAAATCATCAAAAATCCGCGCCTCGCCAACCTGAAAATGGAATCCGATCTCGACCCGTTCACGATGATGCAGGAGCTTGAGATGTACCTGGGGAACCAGCTTTCCACCCGCGATGAATCCGCCTTGACCACTGGTAGTGACGAAGATATTGCCAGGGCCAAGGGGTTCGATGAGCAATCGTTCCGAACATCTGCACCGGGGAACAAAAAGCTGAATCGGAAGAAGAATCGCGAGCGGAAGAAGGGCTCTGATTAGCTTGCAGAGAAACCATGGTTCGATCCCGCTAAGCGAGTAAGATCAGACCAGGAATGCACATCCCATTTCAACCAGAAAACTGGCAAGGCCGAGTGGACTCCGCCGATGGCGAGCGCGGGCTCCGTTGGCACCAAGTGGTCAAGCCGTCGTACGGACAAGAAATCCAATTCCTTGGCCTTGCTAGCGATGAAGGTGTGCGGCGAAATCAGGGGCGAGTAGGGGCAAAAGATGGGCCAACTGCACTCAGAAAAGCACTCGCCAATCTGCCGAAGCATGTCCTCAAGTCCATCGGTGATATGGGGGATGTGGTCTGCGAGGGGGAAACCCTGGAAGAGGCGCAAGCTCTCTACACGCAAATGGCGAAGGAGCAGCTTTCGCCGGAAAAGTTAGTGATTGGGCTTGGCGGCGGGCACGAGATTGCGTTTGCCAGCGCGTCGGCATTGACCCAGGCGTTCCCTGATTCCAAGATTGGATTCGTCAATCTAGACGCCCACTTTGATTTGCGGGATGAGGCGCGGGCGAGTAGCGGGACGCCTTTCTTACAGGCTTTGCGCGATGCCCCGAATGCCGAGTATTGGGTTTATGGGATTAGCCAAGCCGCGAATACGCAGGCACTTTTTGATGCGGCGGAACGCACTCAATCCCACTACCGTTTCGACAACGAGCTGACTCTGTTCCACATGCCCGTGGCTCTTGAGGAACTCAAGCGGTGGATTGATTCGCTTGACCACCTTTATCTTTCGCTGGATATGGATGTGTTTTCTGCTTCCTATGCGCCGGGTGTGAGTGCCCCGGCGGCATACGGTTTGACACCGGATATCGTTGAGCAACTCATCCGGGTGGCGGGGCAATCGGGCAAGCTCCGAATCGCTGATATTGCCGAGCTCAACCCCACCTACGACATTGACAATCGCACGGCGCGTCTGGCGGCTCGGATGATCTTTACAATGGTTGATAGCTGGGCAAACGACAAGAAGCCGGTGGAGATCATCTAATGGCAAATCGATCCTTTATCAACGTTAAATTAGCGACGATGACCGGCACTGGTTTAGGCGTTGTCACCAATCAGGCAATGACAACGGATGATAAGAAGATCACCTGGATCGGGCCGGAATCGGAGATGCCACCGGGTAATTACATTGAAATCGATGGCAAGGGAAATTGGGTACTCCCTGGGTTTATTGACTGCCATACCCATCTCGTTTACGCCGGAAATCGGGCGGATGAATTTGAAGCACGGTTGGAAGGGAAGAGCTACAAGCAGATCGCTGAGGAGGGGGGCGGAATTCTTTCCACGGTCAAGGCAACGCGTGAAGCGAGTGAATCAAAGCTTTCTATATCTGCTTCTATCAGGTTGATTCTGATGAGGAGAGACTCAGGGGTTTCAACTATTGATATCAAGTCTGGCTATGGGCTGGACTTTGAGAATGAAGCCAAGATTCTCCGCGCTGCGGCGGATGTTGGTGAGGAGGAAGGTGTGAGGGTGAGAAGGGGATATCTTGCCGCTCACACTTGCCCGCCAGAGTTCAAGTCTAACCCCGATGCCTACATTGATCAGATCATTAATGAGGACTTGCCCCGGATCGTTGAAGAGGGACTCGTGGATTACGTCGATGCCTTTTGTGAAAATGTTGGCTTTACCCCGGAGCAAACGAGAAGACTCTTTCTCGCCGCAAAGCACCTCGGGATGCCGATCCGCCTCCATGCCGATCAATTGAGCGATCTGGGAGGAGCGGGGTTGGTGGCAGAGATGGGCGGGCTCAGTGCCGATCACGTGGAGTACACATCACCAGCTTCGGTTGCGCGGATGCGGGAGCATGGCACGGTGGCTGTTCTTTTGCCGACAGCGTTTTACTATCTTCAAGAAACCCAAAAGCCCCCGATTGCCGAGTTCCGGCGCCAGGGCGTGCCGATGGCAGTTGCTACCGATCATAACCCAGGGACATCACCGTTCACATCGCTCCGACTGGCGATGAATATGGCGTGTGTTTTGTTTGGATTGACTCCAACGGAGGCATTGCGCGGAGTCACTATCAATGCGGCGAAAGCGATGGGATTGCAGAAGGAGATCGGAACGCTTGAAGTTGGAAAGGCGGCAGATTTCACTCTGTGGGATGTAGAGCATCCTCGGGATATTGTTCTTGAATTGGCAGAAATGGGTCAGCACAGAACATTCATAGGCGAAAAAGAAAACTCCCCCTGACATATTGCTCGAGGGAGTTTTCGCGCAAAGTTTAGCGATTAGGGGGTGAGCCCGCCGCCGCCACTCAAGCCTTGAAAGGCAGCCAGGTTCATAAAGACACCGATGATGCTAAAGATCACGGAAACGGCGATACAAACAAAAGCAACGGTCTTTGCTGTTTTCGCATTGGGGTGACCAGCCAGGCTCGCCTTATTTGCGTAGTGCAAGCCAATGAACGGAAGGAAGCAACAACAAAGCGGCCCCAAAACGCTGAGGACGATAGAAGTTGTGAACTCCTTCTTGCCCGCTTCTGGATCAACGTATCGCTCTCCGCGCGGGTAATCCGCCATATGTGAACTTGGAGTTGGTCGCTTGGTCTTCTCCATCATTTCGCCGGAATAGCCGCTCATTCCCGTAGCCGCCATCGGGAAAATGAGCCCAGCAACTTGAGAAGCCATGACTCGTTCGCCGGAAACCGCATCTTCGAGTTCTGTAGTTTGGGTAAGTCGGTTTTCTGCCGCCCATTGGGTCAGAGTCGGGACGTCCGCTGGGCCAAACTTCTGCCCGCCCTCACCGACAACGAAGTAGCTTGCCGGAGTTGCCACCGGATTAGTTGGTTGGGATGGCTGAACAGGATCAACAGGTGCCGCAGGGGTCACCGGATCGACCGGAGAGGCCGGTGTAGCGGGTTGAACCGGTTCTGCCGGAGTTGGGGCCGCTGCCGGGAAGTTGAGCCCGGGAAGATCGCCAGCGCGCATTTGCGCACCGTCAACAACGGATTCCAACTGAGTGTCGGGGTTGATGCGATTCTCGGCGATCCACTGATTCAGAGTCGCCAAATCTGCTGGGCCGAATTTATTGCCATCGGGCCAAATCACAAAATACTGCATTTTCTCACTATCCAAAATCACCGGGCGAAGTGCGCGACGCCCAAGCAAATCTACCGAGGATTATGGGCGAATTTTTCTGAGTTTTGACCTTTTCTGCTCAGGTTAGGGGTTTCGGTCTGGAGATTGGGCGGGAACCGGCATAATTAACAGGAGCGTTATGGCGAATCGCCCCAACTTCCAATTTGGCTCAACCCGACCGCTCGGTCGGTCGGTCACGATGATCCTGCTGATCTGCTTTATTGCAGGTTTTGTCCTGAGCTGGATACCAAGCATTGGTGAATTTTTGCGGACTTGGTTCGGGGTCGTGCTTGATAGCGAGACGTCGGGCAACTTCTGGTCGCTTTTCACTTATCCGTTTGTTGAGGATGGTTCCGGGGGCGCACTATTCTTTACGATCATCGGCTGGATGTGGTGGTACGGCATCGGAAACGAGCTTGAGCGCATCGGCGGATCACGGAATCTTGTCGTTCACTTTGTTGCTTTCACTTTGATCGTTGGTCTGTTCCACATGATTGCGTTCTTTACAAAGATAACGCCTTTTGTGGTTTTGCTCGGGCCGTTCTTGGTTGTTTCGATACTTGCCGTGATGTGGGCGGCACTCGCACCGCTCGAATCTATGTGTTTGATGGGGTTAGTCACGTTTCAGCGGCGGTGGTATGCGCTGATTATCACGGCGATAGTTTTCTTTGGATACGGAACTGGTAACCCGGTGATGGGATTGATCGCAGCACTTCCATGCGGGATTGCGTGGATCTACGGTCGCGGATTCTTGCCGATCTCCTACACAGGGAAGAGCATGATTGACAAGAAAATCGAACGCGACATTGCCCGCCGCAAAAACGAAGAGTTCGATCAGTTTATTGGCAAAGTGCGTGAGAAGGAAAAGGATCGCGAAGAAAAAGAACGCCTTCGAAAACTTTTCGAAGGCAGTCTTGAGGATGATTCCTCGGCGGAAAAGTAAAGGTTTACTCAGCCAAGGCTTTTTCTAACGCCGCGATGATGGTGGCATCGTCTGGTTTGGTGCGTGCGCCGTATCGCGCGATGACATGGCCATCTTTCCCAACCAAGAACTTGGCGAAGTTCCATTCGATGTCGTTTTTGTTCTCGGTAGCGTTTACCAGGAATTTGTAGAGTGGGTGCGCTTTTTCGCCCTTGACATCAATCTTTGAGAACATCGGGAAGGAGACATCGTATGTGGCTTTGCAAAATTCGGCGATCTCTTCTTCGGTGCCTGGCTCCTGTCCGTTGAACTGGTTGCAAGGGAACCCGAGAACGACAAACCCTTGATCCTTGTATTTGCGGTACATCGCTTCGAGCGGTTCGTACTGCGGGGTGTTGCCGCACTTGCTTGCCACATTCACGACCATCACCACTTTGTTTTTGTATTCGGAGAGCGACTGCTTCTTATGAACGATATTTGTTGCACCAAATTCATAAATCGTTTTTGACTTCTCGTCCAGTGGCGTCGTTTGTTTCGGGGCGAACTTGAATCCTACGATGGCGATTCCCGCTAATGCCAGAGCGGTAAGAGTGAAGAGTAACGGCTTCATATCGCGATTCTACGCGGTGGAAGCCGGAAATGGCGCAAAAAGTCAGTAAAATGAACTTATGCGCCGGTCATTGCGGATGGGGAGGACATGGATTTCCACTTGTGGGTGGGTGCTAGGTTTAGGCACGCTCGCATTAGGTGTCTTCGCGTCTCCAAAACTACCGAAACAAGCGCAGCCTCTTCAACTGACCGATGACCAGAAAAAACTAGAAGCGGAATACAAGAAGTCCATCAAGCCGCTCATTGACGAATACTGCGCAACTTGCCATGTGGGTGAGCAGGCTCCCGGAAAACTCGATTTCGATTCGTACAAGGGTCTGGCGGCCATCCTAGACAATCAGAAAAAGTGGGATCAGGTGGTTCTCAACGTTCGGAGTGAGGTCATGCCACCGCCAGGGATGCCGGTTCCGTCTAAGGCTGACCGGGATAAGTTGGTCGATTTTATCCAGCGCGCTTTTAGCTCAAACTGCAATCTTGAGAATGTTGGGCGCGTCACGATTCGCCGTCTCAACAGGACCGAGTATCGGTACACCGTCCAGGATTTGCTTGGCCTTGATCTGGATGTCACCAGAGATTTTCCGAGTGACAACGTCGGCTATGGATACGACAATATCGGCGATGTTCTGACCCTTTCTCCGCTCCATATGGAGAAGTATATGAAGGCGGCGGAAGACCTCTCAAAAGCAGCCATCCAGATCACGACTCCGAAGAATATGGTTGCGGAGTTTCATAAGGCGACGCTTCCAGAAAATGCACGGCTCGGTAACTCGGAAGAGATCTTCTTTTTTGCTAATGGGCGGGTGAATTTCAATTTTCCTGTGGAGGAAGCGGGTGATTACATGCTGACCATCGTCGCCGCAGGCACCCCAGCAGGCCCAGATTTGCCGGAACTCACCTATTGGTTAGATGGTGTGCAACAAGCACCGATGAAAGTTCCCGCAGTGCCTGCCAAGCCGGGGACTTATCGAGTTCCATTGACACTCCGGGGCAAACCAACTCAGATCGGCGTTGGGTTCCTCAATGACTATTACGCTCCCAATGATCCGAACCCAAATAATCGTGATCGCAACTTGATCATCTATTCGATGCGATTAGACGGCCCAGATCGATCAACTATTCAGCCTTCCGAGAGCCATCGGCGAATCATTTATGGTCGCATTGCAAATGGCACAGAAATGATGATGGGCGGACAGTTTCTGAGGCGGTTTATGACAAGGGCATATCGCCGACCGGCAACGGAAGAAGAATTGAGCCGCCTCATGGTTCTGTTCAAAAAAGTTTTGGATTCTGGAGATCCTTTCGAGCGGGCGATGCAAGTGTGCGTTCAAGCGGTGCTGGTCAATCCTAATTTCCTGTTTCGCGTGGAGCTGGATGATGTTGCCCGGAATGGTGCCAGCCGCCAGCTGAATGATTTTGAACTCGCCAATCGGCTAAGTTACTTCTTGTGGTCGTCGATGCCAGATGACGAACTCATGCAATTGGCGACGACGAAGACGTTATCCCAACCGGATATTTTGGATAAGCAAATTGCTCGCATGATGGCAGACCCGAAAGCGGCGCGGTTTGCTGAAAACTTCGCGACGCAATGGCTTCAAATCAAACGAATCGAGGTTTCCTCGCCGGACCCTGAGCTGTTCCCAGGGTTTGACTCTGCGCTCCAAGACTCAATGATTGATGAAGCGGTGAGTTTCTTCGGCGATGCTGTGCGGAACAACCGCTCAATCTCTGAGTTCATCACCAGCGACTACACATTCCTCAACTCACGCCTGGCCCGGCATTACGGAATCCCCAATGTTTCTTGGAACGAGATGCGTCGGTTCAATGTGAAGGAATACAACCGTGGAGGGCTGCTCGGGATGGGGGCTGTGCTCACTGTCACCAGTAACCCGAACCGGACCTCTCCAGTCAAGCGCGGAAAGTGGGTGATGGAGCAAGTGCTTGGTACACCTCCACCACCACCGCCGCCGAATGTTGGTGTTCTTGCCGATGATAAGGCAACGATCACAACCAAGAATATGCGTGAGCGTTTGGAAATGCATCGCAAAGATCCAAGTTGTGCCGCCTGCCATAAACCGCTCGATGCGATCGGATTTACGCTAGAGAACTTTGATGCGGTTGGGAAGTGGCGTGACAAAGACGGTGTCTTTGAAGTCGACAACAAAGGCGAGATGCCGGACGGCACCAAACTCGATGGCGTAACCGGATTGCGAAGGCTTCTCATTGATCGGGAGGACGACTTTGTTCGTAACCTGTGCGAGCAAATGATGATCTACGCGCTGGGGCGCGGGATGAACGCATCGGATAAATGCCAGATCGATTTGTTGGTCGAGCGCGTCCAAAAGAAGGGCGGGCGAATGCAAGATTTGATATCAGAAATTGTGAATAGCGACCTCTTCCAAAAGCGGTCGCTGACGGAGGAAACTTCAAAATGAAAATTGATCGAAGGACGTTACTGCGTGGAGCCGGAACGCTCATGGCGATGCCCTGGCTAGAAGCCATGGTGCCGACATCCGCACTCGCCCAATCGGTGAAAAAGACACCGGTGCGCATGGGATTCTTGTTCGTACCCAACGGTGTGAACATGCAGTACTGGAAGCCGACGACCACAGGCGCGGGCTATCAACTGCCGGAAATCTTGGCTCCTCTGGAAAAAGTACGTCCTTCCATGTCGGTTCTGAGCGGTCTTGCTCAGATGAAAGCGTTCGCTAATGGCGATGGCCCGGGCGACCATGCTCGTTCAGCGGCAACCTGGCTGACAGGCGTCCAGGCGCGAAAGACCAACGGCTCTGATATCCAAGCAGGGATTAGCGCGGACCAACTCGCCGCGCGAGCAATCGGTGATCAAACGCCGTTCGCATCGCTCGAGATTGGTTGTGAGCGTGGAGCCCTTGCAGGAAACTGCGATAGTGGCTATTCCTGTGCGTATAGCAACTCGATTAGCTGGCGAGCACCAAGTACACCGGTGGCAAAAGAGATCAATCCCCGTGCGGTTTTTGAGCGGCTTTTTGGTGGTGGCGATGAATTGGAGAAGCTCGAATCCACGGCAAAGCGCACAGAATACAACCTCTCTATCCTCGACTTTGTTTCTGAGGATGCGGCGAAGTTGAAAGATCGACTTGGCAATCGTGATAAACAAAAGATGGACGAATACTTCCAGTCCATCCGTGAGATCGAGAATCGACTTCAGAAGTTTGAAAAAGATAACCGCTCCAAGGCGCTTGCGGGAGTCCAAGCTCCAGCGGGTGGGGTGCCTGCTGATCGCGGAGAGCACATCCGCCTCATGGGCGACATGATGATCCTGGCATTCCAAGCCGATTTGACTCGGGTTTGCACCTTCATGTTTGCGAACGAAGGTAGCAACCGTCCGTACCGAGAAATCGGAATTGGTGATGGTCACCACGACATCAGTCACCACGGTAAAGACCCCGAAAAGCTCCATAACAAGAAGCTGATCGACATCTATCACACCGAGGCGCTGGCATATATCCTTGAGAAAATGCAGTCAATCAAAGAGCCGGAAGGCACTCTACTGGATAACTCGATGATTCTGTACGGTGGTGGGATTAGCGATGGGGATCGGCATAACCACGACAACCTTCCGCTCTTGCTGGCGGGTAAGGCTGGCGGTCGAATTCCAACAGGGCAACACTTCCAGTTCAATAGCTTCACTCCTCTCACCAATCTCTTCTTGACGATGCTGGACACGGTGGGTGTTGACGTTGAGCAATTGGGTGACAGCACCGGGAAATTGCAGGGTCTTTTCTAAGTCGAAAAAACCTCACGCTTTTTGAGTTCGTATCAAGTCATACTGAACTGAAAATGCCTGCATTTGATACTGATAGCTGGGAACTATTGGAGCTCTCCGTCAAGAAACTGTGGAGAGCCCAACAGGCAATCGGCTCCATCTTCTTTGGGTTGATTGTTCTGCTTCCCGAATTCATCTTAAGCCGAGAAGTGCCGAAATGGCCGATTCCTTTCGGGCTGATTGCAGGAACAATTTTTTTGCTCTACCTCGGGATCGGACAACTCTTCATCGGTAAGAAATTCGAAAACTTCCGTTTTCTGCTGGGCGAAGATGATCTTTCTGTTGCGAGCGGCATTTTTTGGAAGCAGTGGCGGTTCATTTCCCGAAACCGAGTACAGCACGTAGATATCACTGCTGGCCCAATCGCGCGTGCCCTTGGAATTGTTCAAGTGAGCATCTTCGTTGGCGGGATGGCGGCGGCGGCAGCAACGATCCCGGGTCTGACGCAAAGCCGCGGGGAAGAACTTCGGCACAAGCTGGTCAAAGATCGCAAACCGCAAATTCCACCACCGGACGAAACACCTGCTCCACCTCCTACTGCACCCCCAGCGTTCCCGGGAGAACCTCCCGTTGAATAACCCGATCTACCATCGCATCCACACGCTCACCATTCTGATTGAGCTTTCGCGGGTGGCGCGGCAGATGTTGCTGGCGATCATCTTTGTGGTCTATAGCCTTGTTACGGGAAGTGGTGGTAGCGGCGACTTTTTTGGGGAAGGGATTGCCGCAATCGTGGGTGGATTGGTTCTGATTCCCGCAGTACTTCGGTATCTCACTTTTGGCTATGCGGTTCAAGATGGCAACCTGTATATCAAGGAAGGGATAGTTACCAAGAAGCAACGCACGATCCCGCTTGATCGAATTCAAAACATCAATCTCACGCGGAGTTGGTTGCACCGGATTCTTGGGCTTGTTGATCTTGATATTGAAACGGCTGTGTCGGCAAAAGCAGAAGCTCGCATCAGTGCACTCAGCGAAGAAGATGCACGCGTACTCCGCGCTCGGCTTCTTGGTGAGCGACCAACTCACACCTCGTTTGTGAATGAAGAGCGGGCGAAGGACGTCGTTTACAAAGTCACGAACAAGGAGCTTTTTCTGGCTGGCGCGTCCGAAAACAAACTCGGCACGATCATTGGTGCTTTGCTCGGTTTGCAGATCATTGGTCAGCGTGCCATTGAGAAATTCGTGGAAGATGCGGTAAAGGCCGGCCGAACCCCCGATATGCCGCAGTCCAATTGGTTGCTGTGGACAGTCGGCATCATCATCATGCTGTTCATTGGTTGGGTGTTCAGCATTGGCTCAACCTTCGTGAAGTACTACGGCTTCGAGCTAGTGCGGGATGGTGATCGCCTCCGCCGCACATACGGGATGATCAACCATGTTGAGAATGTCCTCCCCACCAAACGCGTTCAGACGATGGTGTTTGTCGAGAACTTGCTCCAACGGATGCTGAAAATCTGCAAGGTCATGGTTTCTACGGCAGGTGGCTTTGGTGGATCGGACAAGCAACACACCGAGCCAGGCGGGAAAGTGGATGTGCTTCCTGTTTTGACCCCTGTGCTTCAAATAGGCGCTTTTCCTGAGATCGCCCAGCTGATTTTCCCTGGCAAGGATTTGGTGGGGATTGCGCGGAATCCTGTTGGAGAGAAAACGGTGTTCCGCTACATTCGATCATCAATTCTCCCGTCGCTGATCGTGGCGGGGGGAACCGCGTACTTCACTCGTTACTGGGCCATAGCGATTTTCTTTGGACTGCTTGGATTGGCGACTCTCAATGGCTTTCTCCACAAGAAGTTTGCTTATTGGGGTGATGCCGATGGGATATGGGTGAGTGCTCTCGGTTGGCTCAAACGAACGAAGAAGTTCATCCCAGCCGAGAAAGTTCAAGCGGTCATTGTGCGACAGTCGCCCGCACAACGAGCGTTTGGACTCGCAACGGTTGATATGGTAAGTGCTTCGCCGCTCTTCCAGAACGTGGAGTTTGATGACGTCACCACTACAGATGCGAAGTATCTGGCGGAAGAAGCGCATCGCCGGTCATCGGATGGGCGCGACTCGCTCGTCGATGGTTTCTAGGAATCCACGACGCTTTTGGCTTTGATCAATATTTCTTCAATGACGGCGAGGTCAATACTTTGGATTGACTTGACTCGGATACAGCTTTTACCGACGCTGACTTTGCCAATCCGGTCTTTGTAAATTTCGGGGAAATGTTGCCCATCCAGAGTCGGGACAACATAGATGGAGAATCCGGTCTTGTTGGCACTCATGCCGAAGTGAATCCACTCGCCCTCGCGGCCAGATTCATATTTGTAGTGGTATCTCCCGAACGCCATGATATCGCGCACCATGTACCGCTCCCAATCCGGAGCGACTCTGACCATGATGTCGCGGATGGTTTCCATCTCCGCGCGCTTGGCTGGGTCAATCGTGGCGAGGTATTCGTCTTGAGTCATAGAGAATTGACCTCAATTTTGGCCCAAAAATACATGACAAAAAGCGAATGAATAAAACCGGCAAAATTCGCCAATTTTGTTCTTGGTGTTTGCTCGAATCTTTGTTACCCTGAAGTTAAGGTTCGTCACATTGCTGTGAGGGCCTTCCCGAAGGAGGGAATGACTTTGAAAAGCTACACCCCTGACAAAATTCGAAATGTGGCTATTGTAGGCCATGGTGGTGCCGGCAAAACGATGCTCGTTGAGCATATGCTGTACACCGCCACTGCTTCCGACCGAGTGGGTTCTGTGGAAAGCGGAAATACACAGAGCGACTATGACCCGCTAGAACAAAAGCGGCATATTTCCGTGAGTGCCAGCATTCTCCCACTGGAGTGGAAAGACCACAAAATCAACATCATTGATGTCCCTGGCTTTCCAGATTTTATTGGTGATCTCCACGCTGTCGCCGAAGTTGTCGATGCGATGGTCATTGTGTGTGAAGCCAAAGCCGACCTTGATGTTGGTTTTGATCTGGCCTGGGATATTGCGGAAAAGCATGGCCTGGCCAAATGCATATTTATCAACAAGCTTGAGCGCGACAACGCTGACTATGAGGGCTTGATTGAAACGCTGGATGCTCGCTACGGCTCACGAATCGTGAACGTGCAAATTCCGATTGGGCGCCAGGCATTGTTCTCCGGTGTACTTGACCTCTTGAACTTGCAGGTTTATAAGGGCAAGGATCGTGGCGTCGATGTCCATGAAATTCCCGAGGAGTATCGCGAAGAAGCGGAATACCGCCGCGAGAAGATGATGGACGCCGCCGCCGAAGGTGATGACGATCTGATGCTCAAATATCTGGAAGGCGAAAAGCTGACTCCCGAAGAAGTAGAGCATGGCCTTCTGGAAGGGACGCGCCGAGGACGAGTCGTGCCAGTGCTTCTCGGTTCAGCAGCGACAGGGATTGGTATCAAAACCTTGATGGATCGCATCATTGGTGAACTCCCGAGTCCGCTTTATCATCCGGTGAATGCGGGGGGCAAGCAGTACGAAGAAGATCCCAATGGTCCGCTGATCGGATACGTTTTCAAAACGACGGCTGACCCCTATGTTGGCAAGATCAACTATGTGCGTATCTTTAGCGGCACGCTCAAAGCGGACGATGTTGTCCTGAACGTGACGCAGGAAGAAAACGAGAAGGTTCACAACCTGCTCGAGCCGCACGGCAAGTCGCAAGACAGCTTGTCTCAGGTCTGTGCGGGAGATATTTGCGCGATTGCAAAATTGCACAACACGCATACCGGCGACACGCTGAGCACAGCGAAAGATCGGATTATGAAGCCGAAAATTGAGTTTCCTGATCCGGTTTACCGAGTCGCGATTCGCCCGAAATCGAAGAGCGATGAGGACAAGATGTCGCAGGCAATCGACCGGCTCTTGGAAGAAGACCCGACTCTTCGATACACGCGCGATGCTGAATTGCATCAAGAACTCTTCGAAGGAATGGGTGATATCCACCTGGATATTGCAATTGAAAAGTTGCGTGAGCGCTATGGTGTCAATGTCGAGATCGAAGAAGCTCGGGTTCCTTATCGCGAAACCGTGATGGGCACGGCTAAAGCGCAAGGGAAGTTCAAACGGCAAACCGGTGGAAAGGGCCAGTACGGCGATTGCCATCTGGAAATCGAGCCGCTTCCGCGTGGCGAAGGCTTCCTGTTCGAGAACAAGGTTGTTGGCGGGTCAATCCCCAAGAACTACATCCCTGCGGTTGAGAAGGGCGTCATTGAAGCGATGACCAAAGGCGTCCTAGCCGGATATCCTTTTGTGGATGCGAAGGTGACTGTCTTTGATGGCTCCTACCACGATGTCGATTCCAACGAAGCCGCATTCAAGATGGCAGGTCATATGGCATTCAAAGAATGCGTGGACAAAGCGCGCCCAGCAATGCTGGAGCCGATCATGAACGTCGAGATCATTATCAATGATGACGATGTTGGCGAAGTTGTGGGAGATCTCAACACTCGGCGAGGGCATATGCAGGGCATGGAACCCGCATCCGCCGGTAAAACGAAAGTGGAAGCTCAAGTTCCCATGGCGACAATGATGCGCTATGCTCTGGATCTACGCTCCATTACAAAAGGGCGGGGTTGGTTCAAGACGAGCTTCAGCCATTACGAGCAACTTCCATCCAATGAAGCGGAAACTTTGATTAAACAGCATGAAGCGGAGCACGGTTCTGCGAGTGTTATGTAGATTAATTGTATTGCGACAAAGTGATTAATTAGTCCCTTGAATGAGGAGATTGTTAAGGCAATCTCCTCATCCTGCAATAAAACCTATATAATATTGCAGTAATTGCGGTGCAGAGCGCATGAATCGAAACATCTACAACAAAGACGTTGCAGAGCTGTACGTTCAATCTTTTGGAAAGCAGTCCACCCTGGCAGGGGAGGCTGTCTTGCGCGTCATCCAATCGATGGGATTGGAGGATGCCTTGGTCGTTGATCTTGGTTGTGGCCCGGGAACCATTGCTCGCCAAATTTCCGATGCCGGCCATCGGGTGATCGGGTGCGATATATCTCCGCACATGATTGCTTTAGCCAATGAGCATGCCCCAGAAGCAGATCTGAAATGCACCTCCTATATGGAGTTCTCGATTCCTCCCTGTGACATAGTCATCGCGATTGGAGAAGTCTTTAGCTTCGATTCTGGGAACGAAGATCACTTCCAACTTCTGGAATACACATTCCAGAGAATTTACAAAGCCCTGAAACCCGGCGGTGTGCTGATTTTTGATGTCTCGACCATTGACAGCATGCCGGAGGATCCCATCGAATTCTATATCGAAGATCATGAAGATTGGTGCGGCACTATCCAGGCAGATTTCGATTTTGAAAACAAGCGGACGCATAGAACCATCACAACCTTCAGGAAAGTGAATGGAGGCTATCGAAAGTCATCTGAAGAGCATCACATGGTGATCTATGAAGCTTGGCAGATCAACCAAGCTCTCCAGAATGCCGGATTTATGGTCACCACCTCTCGCAGCATTGACCAATATCAGCTAGTCAATGGCTATACATCCTTTTGGGCGAAGAAGAAGAGTGAATATGAGTGATAAATATGAAATCTATGGCGAGGACTTTGCCAAGATTTATCATCTCAATTTCTCTCAGTCCTCGCGAGCAATTGCGAAGGCGCTTCTCAATATCATTAAAAGATATGAGCTTGAAGCTGTGCATATCGTTGATCTTGGTTGCGGGGAAGGCACAGCGGCGAAAATGTTGATAGAAGCTGGATACGAAGTTTCTGGGTGCGATATTTCCCCACATATGCTTGCGATTGCACATGAGCAAGTTCCTGATGCCCAACTTATACTTGCTTCTAGCTTTGAGTACAAAATGCCTCAGTGCGACATTATCGTTGGTATTGGGGGCGCACTTAGTCACAACCCGAATCGGTGGAATCAGCTCGAACATTTGACTCAGCTGGAGTATTTTTTTGAGAGAGCACATCGTGCTTTGTCTCCTGGAGGACTCCTGATTTTCGATTTGCCGACCATGAATACGCTTCCAAGTCATGATCGCCTGCGCGCAGGGCAACACTATGAGAATTGGTCTTATATGCAGGATGTGACAATTGACTTGGAACACTGTGAAGCTCAACGCCACATAACTGTGGCTACGCGTATTGATGATGGCGCACTCTTTCGGTTGAGCCGGGAAAAGCATAGGCTCACTCTTTTTGAAACTTGGCAAATTACAGATAAATTACATCCTGTTGGATTTGTCACTACTGAATCATCACGAATCGAAGAGTACAAAATGCTGACAGGTCATCAGCTGTTTTGGGCACGCAAACCAATTGAGGAAAACTACACTTAGTTTATGAAATTTGCGTGAAACGGCACAAATATTGTTGGTTTGCTGAGCAGGAAATCATATAACATATTAATTATGGGCGAAGCAGAGGTGCTGACGCTAAGTTTGTAATGCCAGATCATATTTACGGAAGTAAGGTGGCGCAGATTCACTCTGCGGCATTTACTCAACTTGCTAGGGGAGCGGCGGTAGCCGTCAACAAGGCGTTAGATTTTGTAAACAAGCAGAATGCCTTGATTTTTGAATGCGGAGTTGGAGATGGAACAACCGCAGCTAATTTGGTGCGCGCGGGCCACCGTGTTATTGGTGTCGATCAGTCGCCAGATATGATAGACCTTGCTAGGAAGCGGGTTCCTAATGCTGAATTCATTGAAGCGACTTGCTACAAATTTGATATTCCTAAAGTCGAAGTAGTGCTTGCCGTTGGCGAAGTGCTTTGTTATCGCAATTCTGGACACAATCATCCAGACTGTGTATACGAATTCTTCGCCAAAGTATATAAGGCTTTAGAGCCTGGCGGAATATTTATTTTTGATATAGTAACTTTAGATCGGATTCCAAACCCTAACCCAATGCAAACATTTGCTCAGCACGGGGAAGTGGCAATGGCTGTTGAAACGACTGGAAATATAGAGAACCGGTCTCTGCGCAGGGATGTCACGGTCTTTGAAGGGGACGGCGAATCGTATCACAAGGTCAACGAGAGTCACGAGCTCTATCTATTCGACAAAGACGAAGTGATCTCGGAATTGAAGAAGCTAGGATTCTCGTGCACAACCACCCTTCGATATGCCGATTTTGATCTGTTCCCAGGTTTGGTCGCAATATGGGCGAGAAAGCCAGAGCAGGGCGAGTCCCAGGTTCAAACGAACCTTGTGCCATAATTTCCCTCGGCTCTCTCTGCAGACAGTTGGTGACAACCCTTGAGGTCGTCAGAATGCGAACTATGCGCGCCAACCGAGGAGTGACGGACACAGTTTTTATATGGACTCCTGACCTTCGGTCATGATGCCTCCAAAGAATTGGGCTCCTTCACACACTTGGTGGAGGAGCCCAATCCATTACGGAGGAACTGAAAGCAAAATGCCAACTGCCAAGAAGGCAGATACGATCGAAACCATTAAGGAGCGTTATTCCCGCGCCGTCGGCGTGATTTTTACGGAATACCGTGGCCTTAAAGTGCATCAAGTTCAGGCATTGCGCAAGCAGCTGAAGGAAAAAGGCGGCGAACTCCAAGTGGTCAAGAACACTCTGTTCAAGATCGCTGCGGGCGACGACGCCGAAAAATTCACAGACGAAATGTCCAGCGGCCCAACCGCTGTCGCATTCCTCTATGAAAACGAAACCGACTGCGCCAAAGTCCTGATGGACTTTGCGAAAGACAACAAGGCACTCGTTGTCAAATCTGGTCTGATTGAAGGCAAGATTTTTGACAAAGACGGGGTGGAAGCATTCAGCAAGCTTCCGAGCCGAGATGTCCTCATTGCGCAAGTGATCGGAACGATTGCTGCTCCTCTCAGCCAGCTTGTTGGCACCGTCGAAGCACTTTACGCAACCCCAATCCGAACGATTGGAGCTGTTGCCGACAAGTTCGCCGACGGTTCTGCTCCGGCCGCCGAAGAAGCTGCTGCTCCCGCAGCAGAAGAGGCACCTGCCGAAGCACCCGCCGAAGAAGCGCCTGCTGACCAACCCGCAGCTGAAGAAGCTGCCCCGACCGAATCTCAAGAAGAAACTCAGGAGTAATTTTAGAAAATGGCATCCACAGTGGAACAAATCGTCGATTCGATTGCAGGTCTGACCGCTCTCGAACTCAGCGATCTGAAGAAAGCCCTCGAAGAAAAATTTGACGTTACGGCAGCTGCCCCAATGATGGGCATGCCCATGATGATGGGTGGCGGCGATGCTGGTGCAGGCGCTGCTGCTGAAGAAAAGACCGAATTTGATGTTATCCTCGCAGCTGCGGGCGACAACAAGCTCGGTGTTATCAAGGTCGTCCGCGAAATCACCGGTCTCGGCCTGAAAGAAGCTAAGGACCTCGTTGATAACGCTCCGAAGCCGATCAAAGAAGGCGTTGGCAAAGATGATGCTGAAGCCACCAAAGCTAAGCTCGAAGAAGCTGGCGGCAAAGTCGAACTCAAGTAATCGAACGCGAGTTCATCTGCAAAAAGCAGTTCTCACTCTTGTTAGTGGGAACTGCCTTTTTTGTCGGTTTGGAAGTGGGCGTTCGGGGGGATACGCCAGTACCACCAGTTGTGTTCTTTTGTCCAGCCCCGGTCATCGGCATTGAACTGTCCCCAAAGGCAATCTGTGTGCTCGGCTGTAGCGCGCATCAAATTCTTATCTGCCTCACCCAGCGTTTTGATCAAATCTTCGCTAATGAGTTCCTCTTCCACCGTGAGCTTGTCGTGGATGATTTGGCGAAGATCGAGGTCATTCATGTATTCATCCAGATCCGCAACCCCATTGCGACGAATCGATCGTGCAACTTCATCCCATTTTTCTATGAGCTGGTCAAGGGGCTTTGTTTTCATCTTCGCTTTTGACGTTCAAAGTATTCTATTCCATCATTCGGCTTGAAAAACGTTCGAATTGTGAGATCTTCGTTATAGGCAATGAACTCGTTATGCTTCGTTTGGTACTTCACATAAGTATGGTCTTGCCGTTCAAAATACAAGACGACTGAGTTCTCGGGTGTGTCGCGGAGTTGTTGTGCTTTTCGCAAGTACTCATCTTTCGTGATTTTCCCAAACTCACTGCCGTGCTTTTCGTAGTGCTCATCCAAACTCCGCCTGCTCGTGAAGCCGATGTCGGGAAAGGTAGCAGGAAACACCTCGGTAAAAGGTGCGGTCTCTTTGATCTCAACAACTTTTGGTGGCGGTGACTTCTTCGGCGAAAAAACCACGAACAAGATGATCGCCACGGCGATAGCCGCAGTTGTGTAGAACCGTTGCTTCTCCGGCGGAATGAAAGGCTTCTTCAAAGCGTTAGTTTTGCTTCTTGCCCTGGTCGAGTTGAACCATCGTTCCCATCAAGGTCTTTTCTGCGCCGCCGACGTCTCCGCGTTGGATGGCTTGCATGGCTAGCGTGACTTCTTGAGCTTCAGATCCGCGCCCATCTTGAACTAGGAGTGCTTGCGTTTTGGCTAAGTCTTGCAAGGCTTGGGCAGATGTGATCGCCTGCGTTTTCAGACCCATGATTGTCTTTTCAACAACACGACCAGCGGCACTGATTTCGCTCGCGGCGGCGACTTTCGGATTGACGGGGCAGGAGAATTTCGCCGAATCCGAAGTGAATTCCATCATAAAGTCTACGGGGACGGTCTGTGTTCCACCAGATAGCGGCTGGAAGTGAATTTTGCCTTCAGCGACGCGGTATTGGCCGAGCGGGTGGTTCGGGAACTCTACGTCAAGAACGACCTGGATCGTGTTGCCTTGCTCTAGATCGGCGAGGTCAAGAGTAAAGGAATCACCATCGGGAAGGGGACTCAAGCCGGTGCATCCACGAAGGCTCACCCATCGCGCCAGCTTGACATCGAGCTTGAGGTTGGTGCTCATTGTCGACATCATCTTGCCGAGCTCGTTACGGAAAATCTCGGGGATGAGGTGCGGCTCAGGGATGTAGTAGTAGTTACCACCGGCTTTCTTAGCCATTGCCGCCAGAAGCTCTTCGTTGTATTCCGGCCCAAAACCGAGGAAGGTGATCGTAATGCCTTTTTGCTTTGTGTCGCCTGCGTGCTGGACGAGGGGATGGAATTCCTTGATGCCAGCGGTGGGTTCGCCATCGGTGAGGACGACCATTCGCGTCACGCGACCTGATTCACCTAGCATCTGTTGAAGCTGTTGTGATCCGAGCGTGATTCCGTCGTACAGGTTGGTGGTGTAGCCGGGCTGGAGTTGAGCAATACCGTTCTTGACGGCTTGTCGGTCGGTCACACGCTGAGGAGCCATCAGCACTTCAACGATTTCATCAAAGACAACGATCGAGAGCACATCGTTCGGGCTGAGAAGATCGACAAGCTGGTTGCATGCCTGTTTCGCGTAGTCAAGCGGCGCGCCTTCCATACTGCCTGATCGGTCAATCACCAAGCAAAGATTGAGCGGAGCCCGGGCTCCACCAGTGGCAACTCCGGGCAACCCCGGTTCGCGCGGAGCGGTGATTTCGAGCAAGAATTGCTCGCGGGCTGGCCCGTTCGCCATTGTAGCTTCGCGGCTAGCAGTCAATTCAAATGTGAGCGGCTGACTAGGAGACCATGCCTGTGTCCGATTCGGGTCGCCACCAGGAGGGGAAGTCATGGCTTGGGTGCGACCGAGGTCTGGCCCACCAATCATTGTGCGATTGGGATCAACTTGCGGCCCGCCGATGACGGTCTTGTTCGGATCAATAGGATTGCTCATAGTTCTTGCTCTCTCTTACTTATTCTAATACTTACTCGACTTGGAAGGTGGATGTGCCAATTTGCACTGTGTCACCGGGATTCGCCGCCGCATTAGTGATGCGCTGACCATTGACAAAGGTTCCGTTTGTGCTACCGAGGTCATCCACCTGCACCCCAGTTGGGGTTTGGCTGATGCGGGCATGACGCCTAGAAACTTGTGAATCGAAAGCTACTGGAATTGTAGGGAGTTCGCGTCCAATTTCCAGGGCACCCGACACAGGAAATCTTTGCCCAGTGAGTGGCCCGCTGACACACACCAGAGTGCGTCCGGCTGGTTGGGCTTGTGGTTGTGGGGAAACCGCCATTGTTGGGTTGCTTGATGTAACCGGTTGTTGAGGCTGCATCGGCTGTTGCATGGGTTGGGCTGGTTGCTGATGCATTGCCCCTTGTTGAACTGGATTGATGGGTTGCCCCATTCCGCTTCCGCCCACCATGACGCCCTTGGCTCTGGCTTCGTGAGCGCGTTGCGCGGCTCCTTGCTTCATCAAGAATTGCAATTGGAACCCGGCGATGTTGATCGTGTCGCCCGGGTTGAGCGGAGTCACTTGCCCGACCTTTTGACCGTTGATCCCCACGCCCATTGGTGAACCAGCATCTTCGAGGAAGTAAGCCGCTCCTTGCTTGACAATGACAGCGTGCAGGGGAGCGACATTGGTATCTCCGAATAGAGGAACATGGGCGCGTTCATCTCGCCCGATATTTGTGCGAGTTGCGTCCACGGGCCATTCTTTGCCTTCGTTACGACCAAGGACAAGGCGAATCCACGCCTGACGCGTTGCGTTTTCAATCAAAGCGGTAAAGAGGCCAATCGTGAGCCCGAGAAGACATGCCAGAAGTGCGCGTGCGGGTCCACCGATTTCCTCCGCACCTCCGACCCCACTCATCAACGGGCCGAGAACTGCTCCGATGGGATCGAACGCGAGTCCGCCGGCGAAACCGCCGATTAATCCCCCGACAGCTCCAGAGATAATGCTCCGAAGGGAGAACTGCGTTGAACCGATTGCGGCGCCAAGAAAAAGCCCGAGTGGAGCAAATGCAATTGTGCGCGGGATCATGTGGAAGCCGGGTTGAGTTGCCCAGCCAGGAAACATCGCTTCTGAGATACCGCCGCCCAGAGAATAGCCAAACAATCCTCCAACTGCTCCGAGCACTGCGCCTAACAATCCAGAAAGCGCAATGTTTCGGATGCCGCCTTTGTTATAGCCTTGAAGCAAGCCAGCTCCCAAACCGATAGCACTGACAATCAGTAGAACCATTCGTTGTTCGGCAGCGGCCCAATTCGTCGAATGGATGTTATCGGGCAAGAACGGCTCGGTAATGAGCCACGCGCAAAACGCGAACAGAGTGCAGACTAGCGCACGAAAGAAAACTCGCCCCATAAATCACTCAACTCAAGTTTCATATCGGTACTGAATCGCGCCAAATTGAACTTGGTCTCCTGATTGTAGGACGGTGGGAGAGGCTATCTCGATTCCATTGACGTAGGTTCCGTTCGTACTTCCTTCATCGGAAACGGTAACAGAATCGCCAGAACGGGTCAATTTTGCGTGGAGTCGAGAGACGCTCGATTCACCTGTGATTGTCAATCCTGCATTCTCACGACCAACGGTGAGTTCACCTTCACTGAGGTTCACGGCAGTTCCATCGCTTCCCACAAGCCGTGGATTCGCAGTAATAGGTGTGACCGCTGCAACAGCGGCTCCCGCATCGGATGGGGTGGGTGTCACTCCGCCGAGCTGGATCTTCTCAAGCGGTTTGTTTTGCGGTTCAACGGGCATCGCTCCAGTTGGGTCGGGAGGATTAGAAGCCTGGATTCCCGCTTGTTTGAGCGCGGCTTCAACCTTGGTTGTGTTGTTTTTGTAGTACCAATAGATGCCGTAGCCAATGCCGCCCACCAAGCCAAAGCCGATCAAATAATTGAACAGAACCGCCAGCGGAGAGCGAGTGGTTTTTGGCTCATCTTTCTCTTTGGAATCTGCTTTGGGGGCATCACCTTCGGTTGCCGTTGTGCCAACTGATGCAACTGGCTCAATGAAGTCAGGGGCACTAATTTCGATTTTGTGTGATGGCCCATCGGCAGGGACTGAGTGTAGTTCTGTGTCTGTCTGCTTGGTGTCGTTATCGTAGGAAAGCGAAATTTTTAGATCAGGATTGGGGAGGTTATAGAGGGTGATCTCAGCATTCTCTTTATCAAGCAGGTTGCGGGAGTTGGTGGTTGCTCCGATAGCGACAATGAGATTGACATTGTTCACCGGCCCTTTTGCATTCTTCACCGCGATGGTCACGCTGTAAACGCGTTTGAAGGCATCGGCTTTAGGAGCCCAATCCTTCGTCTTCATGATGTCAGCCAGAGAGGATTCGGCAACACGACCAGTTTGCGGATCGTGAGCATAGACAGTTGATGTGCTCGGATTTTCGGCGGTGGTGAACTCTAGCTCTTTGGTGTCACTGAGCGTAGATTTTGGCTTGGCGTAGTGATTGATCGAATCCGAAACCCAAATCTCGAAAGCGCCGTCGCGGGGCATGGTGACTTTGAAAGTCGAGTCTGCGAACGAGACTACGGCTAATAGCCCGAGTAAAAATGCGGTGATTGCTCTCACGATTCTGTGAGTTTAGCCCGAGCGGCGGACAACTGGAGTATCACATCGCGGGCAGTGAAGCCAATTGCACCAGTTTCTGCGGCGGCAAGGTCGCCAGCGAGCCCATGCCAGAACATCCCGGCGGCGGCGGCTTCGCAAGGCGGAATCTCTTGTCCTAGGAGCGTTGCAATGACTCCAGCGAGGACATCGCCCATGCCTGCGCTCGCCATCCCGGGGTTGCCGGTGGAGTTAACAAGACAGGGAAGTCCGGGCGCAGAAGCGAGGCTGTACGGCCCTTTCAAAATAATGGCCTTACCAAATTTTTCAACCGCCTCGCGGACAGAAGCAAAGCGATCGGCCTGAACTTCCGCAATCGTGGAATGAAGCAAGCGGCTCATCTCGCCGGGATGAGGGGTGAGGACGCATTCGCAGTCCGGGAGCTGAACACCAAGGCTTACTGCGTTTAATGCATCGGCATCAATGCAGCTGGGGACATCCCAATCGCTCCAGACCTTGCTGAGAAAATCAACAACTTGTGGTTCGTGGGTCAAGCCAGGGCCAAAAAGCGCACCGTTGAACTTTGATTTCTGGGCAAGGACTAGATCAGCGGATTCTCGGGTTAGGATGCCGTTTTCTTCAGGAAGAGGCATCAAAACAGCCTCTGGGCAGTGGGTCATCACCGCATCACAAACCGAATCAATCGCGGCTACGGTGACCATCCCGGCTCCGCTCCGGATCGCGGCTTTGGCGGAAAGTGCCGCCGCACCCCGCATAGCATGAGAGCCGGCCACGATCAAGATATGCCCGTTTGCTCCCTTGTGCGAAGCGCGAAGTCGTTCGGGGATCACATTACAAACGCCGCAACCGTCTAAGATCATGGCGTCAGTGGGTTCGCCCAGTAGCCGAGGCGGAAAACCGATGTGCTCAACTGTCCAATGGCCTGCGTGTTCGAGCCCAATCCCTTGGAAAAGGAACGGCTTGGGATTCCCGAACGTGATTGTTCGCATCGCCCAGATGGATTCGCCTAGTTCGTCGCCACTATCGGTGTGGATACCGCTCGGGACATCAACCGCAATGATGGGGACACCAGCCCGATTCATGGCACTGATTGCCTCAGCTGGTTTGCCTTGGATCATCCCTTCTGCGCCAATCCCGATGATTGCATCTACGAGGACATCGTTCATGCCGAGGCATTCCATTTTCATCTCCCAGCGATCATCGCGGGGAAAGATGGGCATGAGCCCATAGGCTTGGAGTTGAAGGAGCTGGAGGCGGCATTCTTCACGAAGATCTGCCTCTTCCGCCGTCATTAAAACGGTGACGGTGAATCCACGTTCATGGGCTAGGCGAGCAACGACAAGCCCATCTCCGCCGTTGTTGCCTTTCCCGCAAACAACGGCAATCTTTCCGCCATCGGGGAGGAATTCCTGAACTGCTTGAAAGACAGCCAAACCCGCTCGTTCCATGAGAACGATGGCTGGCATTCCATATTCTTCCGTTGCGCGCCGATCAAGCTCGCGGGAGTGTTCTGATCGTGATATCCACACAGACAAGGCTTGCAGACCAAACGTCTGCGACGAATTCTACGAAAGAAATTTCGATTTGTTACTCATCCACGCGCGAGAAGTAGATCACGGTACAAAGATTGTTCGGCGTGATGAACTCTCCATATACCCGCGAGAGGAAGGCGATGACATCATCTTCGGAGCGGAATTCGGGGTTCTCGCGTTCAATGTCTCTCGGTGAAAGTTCTTTGAGCGGCTTGACTTCCACCCGGTCGATGATTGCGCTGTACAGCTTTTGTCGTCGCCCGAATCGTGGCCCAACAACAACCCAAACGATCATCCCGGCTTGGTATTTGTCGGATTTATCGCCCAGACGAATCGTGACGGACTTTCGACCGCCGCGCAACAGATCATCATATAACTCGGAGTAGAAATTCAAGGCAAACATGAGAACGCTGTGTCATTGTATCCTGATTGAGCAGTTTTGCCAAGGTGAGTTGATTTGAGCTGGTTATTAGCAATTGGAATTGGGGTTCTTGCCGCGATTGTCGTGGGGTATCTGGGTGTTCTCATCGCCGCAGGAGTGGTGAGCCTCTTCCCGCCACGAGTTTTTCAGTTTCTCTCACCTGGACAGCTAGGCTACAAGCAAGAAAATGTTCGCTTTGATACGGAAGATGGGGTGAGCCTCGCGGCTTGGTGGGTGCCACAAGAAAGCGATACGGTCGTGATTGCCTGCCACGGGTACTTGGTAAATCGGAGTGAGTGGGTTTCTACAATTACGTTCCTTGGCCCGCACAAGATCAGTTGTCTGTTTTTTGACCACCGCCGCCAGGGAAGCAGCGGCGGCACCAAGGTTGGGCTTGGACAATCGGAACGGGCAGATGTTCATGCGGCAATTGAGTTTGTGAAATCAAGAAAGCCAAATGCGAGGATTGTTCTGCTTGGGAGTTCGCTGGGTGGAGTGGCGGCAGTTCTCGCTGCGGCAGAAAAACCAGAAACCGTAGATGCCTTGATCCTCGATGCACCGTACCGCACCCTTGATGAAGCCCTCAGGGGTTGGTGGCCGTTCTTGCTCGGAAAAACTTGGGCGACTTTGCTTTCTCCCACCCGGTGGATAGCCCGTGTTATGCTTGGTTTTCGTCCAGCGGATGTGCGGGTGGATCGCGCTTTGCAGAAGCTCCATGATAAGCCGATCTTGCTCAGCTACGGGGATCGTGACCCCTTGGTGCCGAAGGAGTCGATCGAGCGCATGGTGGAATCATCTGGCCCGAATACAAAGCTGCTTCTCTTTGAGGGAGCAACCCACGGAGCCGGGCGAATGGCTGATCCAGCGCGATTTAGGAACGAAGTGCTGGATTTCCTCAAGTCTTATGATTTGATTAAGTCTGAAAACTAATTTGCATCGGATCGCAGGTTCAATTCGTATTGAGATATGCGAGCTAGATTTTCGCCACGGGGGTCGAAAATCAACCTGAGAAGGATCTCATCTCGCCCGATCATATGGATATGCCTTCTACCACCGAGCCTTGGCTGATCACCGAATTGAAGCGGCTTGCGATCACGCAACCGGAAAAATTCGATCAGATTGCCGATCATTTGCGTGCATTCCACGGCCCGCTTTTTGAAAAGTTGGCTCTTTCTGCGCTAGAACATGGAGTTCTGGAACCGGAAGAATGTGCGATCTGCCTTGCGACAGATGTTTCGAGCGTAGCAATGCGCTTGGAAATCTTCCGCCGCGATGTCAGCGAAGACGGCAACACTCTCCTGATTGAGAAAGATGCTCGCGGAGTAGCGCGGGTGACCGGTTCGGAAGTCAAAGTTTGGGAGATTGTGCGGGAATATCGCAAACGCGGCTCTATTGAGGATTTGGCGGAGGCGTACTCCGGATTTACCGCCGCGGAACTTCGTGCCGCACTCCGTTACGGGGAAGAGCACACCGAAGAGATCGACGCCAAGATTCATGAGTACGAATCGTTCTTTGCGAACGCAAAGAACTCGTTCATGAAATCGGGTTAGCCTTAACGTCTCGGTTCTAGGGTGGTTCTGCGGATAGAATCACGGCATGACCTCGGCGATCCTCTCAACAAAGCTCCCTGCCCTGGGTGAACCCCGCAAGGGCAAGGTGCGCGAGGTCTACGATCTGGGTTCTCAGCTTCTCATTGTCAGTACGGATCGCATCAGTGCGTTCGATGTCATCATGGCGAATGGGGTGCCGGACAAGGGCAAAATCCTGAACCATATGAGTGAGTTTTGGTTCAATAAACTCGGTTCAATTTGCGATCATCACTTGATTTCTGCCAGCGATGATGAGATCAAAGCGGAACTCGGCTCAAACTGGTCGGATGACCTTGCCGGGCGATCTATGCTTGCGAAGAAAGCAAAACCTCTGACCATCGAATGCGTTGCTCGGGGCTACATCTGCGGGTCACTCTATAAGGAATACAAGGCGCAGGGAGGTGATATCCATGATCTGGGATTGCCGGGCGGACTACGTGATGGAGATCGTTTGTCAGAGGTGATCTTTACACCCGCAACCAAAGCCGAAGAGGGTCATGACGAAAACATCAGCTTTTCCCAAGCGGCAGATCGAGTGGGGCAGGAAGTCGCCGAGCAAGTTCGTGATTGGACACTCAAGATTTACTGTGCGGCGGCGGAGCACGCCGCTACTTGCGGATTGATTTTGGCGGACACCAAGTTTGAATTTGGGCTGACCGATGACGGAATCATCTGGATTGATGAAGCACTTTCGCCGGATAGTTCGCGTTATTGGGAGGCAAAAGATTGGGCTCCTGGCGGGCCTCAGCCGAGCTTTGATAAACAGTACGTCCGCGACTTTCTCGAGACGATTGATTGGGATAAGCGACCACCTGGGCCGACTCTTCCCGAGGATGTTGTGACCAACACCCGCGCCAAATATGTCGAGGCGTATGAGCGCATCACGGGGCGGCAATTCACGAGCGCATGACCTGGCTTTACAACATCCTTCTGTTTTTGCTGGCTCCGCTCTGGATGCCGTGGATGTGGTGGCGGGCCAATAAGCGCGCCGAGAAAGTGGACTGGAGTCAGCGGGCCGGGCGATACAAACATGTCGGCAAGAAAGATAAGGGCGCTAAGCGCATCTGGTTCCACGCGGTGAGCGTTGGGGAAGTCGTCGCGGCGAGCCCGATTCTGCGGGAGATCATAGCAAAGAATCCAGACGTGGAAATCGTGCTTTCGGTGACGACTTCGAGCGGGCACCAAACCGCCCGCGAAAAGTTTGAAGATGCTTTCGATCACCTGATTTACTTTCCGATTGATGTCCCTCGGTATGTGCTGAATGCGCTCGTGAAGATCAAGCCTGATGTTGTGGTGCTCATGGAAACGGAGCTTTGGCTGAACTTCTTGGAGATGTCGAAAAACTTCGGCGCGAACACTTTGGTCGTGAACGGGCGGATTAGTGATCGGGCGTTTGGCCGAATGGAGAAGTTCAAACCGTTCTATCAGGCGATCTTCCGAAATGTCGATCGCGCTCTGATGCAATCGGAAACCGATGCTGATCGGGCACGCCAACTGGGTTCAGATAAAGCTGAAGTGATGGGGAACTGCAAGTTCGATGAAGCTGCCTCGGTCATGGGTGTCTCGGGGGCTGAGTGGCGCGAAAAACTCGGGATTGAGGCGGACGAGTTTGTGATTGTTGTGGGCTCTACGCGCGGCGAGATGGAGGAAAAGTTCGTCCTTGATGCTCTGAAATCGTCGGAGGGCTCTTGGGATCGGGTGGTTCATGCGCCCCGGCATTTGGAGCGCGTGGATGCTCTGGCGGGTCAGGTGACCGAGCGATTTGGGAGTGTTTCGCGCCGGTCGAAAGAGGAGACTGGGAAGTATCTTTTGCTCGATACTTATGGAGAGCTGGCGCAAGTTTATGCCGTCGCCGATTTAGTTGTGATCGGCGGTGGTTTTGATGATCTCGGTGGGCAGAACATCCTCCAGCCGCTTGCCCACGGAAAGCCGGTGATTCACGGGCCGAACATGCACAACTTCCGCGATGTTGCGGAGTTGGCGGCGCGATGCGGAGCAACTCAGGTGGCTTCGACACCGGAGGAGTTGGCATCGGCTATGACATCGCTTGGGAAGAATGATGAGAAGCGGTCAGAGATGGGCTCAGCTGCTCGTCAACTCATTGAGCAAAGCCTGGGAGCTTCGGAGAGGTACGCAGATGCGGTTTTGGATGCGGTTCAATCGGCAGAGTTTGGGTCGGGTCGGAAGTAAAACCTATTTGCTGATCGGACTTTTGGATCTCACAGTAGTGTGTTCGCACCCTGCGCAGGTGATCAACCCTCACCCCGCCCTCTCCCCATCTTCGGGAGAGGTGACATTCAAAACACTAGTTTCACCAGTGCCACGCAGTTGAATGTTAGCCGCCGAGCAAGCCACCCAAATCGCCCAGCCCGCCAAGACCACCCAAGCCACCGCCAAGCCCTCCGCCAATATCTTCCTTGATGGAGAACCACTTGACTACGCCGTACTTATTACAAATCTTCTCGACGAGTTCATCGGTGCGCGCGCGTTCGCGGTCAATAACAGTTGTATGTTCGGCCTGAATGTCATTGACGCGATCAAGCCCAGAAGGGTCGTCGGTCAAATCGCTGAGAGCGGCAACGATAATCTGTTGCAACTCAACGACATAAACCAGAGTCTCTTCTAGCGATGTTGAGTAGCTTGCATGGATGGGGCTACATTCTGAAGGTGGACGAACGGAGTAATAGAACTTCCGGATTTCGCCGGATTTTTGTTTGAAGTTTTCGATCTCTTTGCGAACACTAGCCATGTGATCTTGACCAGCGGCATCTTCGCTCATCGCACCGGTGAGAGCACTCACTTGGTCGCGGGCCATGGCGGCAGTAAGTCGGGAAATGCTCTTCTTGACTTCCGACTGCATCATCCGGTCAGTTTTGCGAAGATGTTCTAGCCAATCCCGAACATCTGCCGGCATTGTCGTTTTCTCAAGCGATGGGGGCGGCCCGTCATTCGTGTCAGCAAGGATCGGTGGAGATTGCTGTCCCTCTTGCTCCAATACGGGATCTGGGGAATTTCCTTCTTGTCCCATTACAGAAGGGGAATTCATGCTGACTGAGGGCAGAATGGATTCCGTTTCTGTGCCGTCCATTGGGAGAACGCTATTCGGAGCCTCCCCACTTTGAGAAAGGGTTTGTTGATTCTTCTTCTGGTTGAAGCCAAGAACGCCTGTACCGAAGCCAAGCGCTACAAGGAGCACAAGGAGAGAGACTCCCACGCCCAGGGCTACCCAAGTTTTCTTGGTTTCGGACTGATAAGGATCAACTTGCTGCATTTTTCTCCACCTACTGTGTTGGACGGCTTTTCACTCGTAATTGTGCCACCTGTTATTCATTCTAGGTTTGTTTCCGTCAGTTGTTAGAGTACGCGATTTCTACCGAAAATAGAGATTGAGTGAGGAAACTTGATGTTTTCCACACCCGTCAAACAGGTGAAGGGTATGGAACGAGTCAGCCGCAACCATCCGTTAGCTGTGATGTTTGGCGACCTGATCCACGATCAAGTCGCACGACATGTCACGTCCGCAGGTGATCCTTCGGTCGAGCGGTACCTCACGTCTCTCCTTCTCAACTTCCTCCACATGGATCAGCTATTTGCGATCAAGGACGATGCGGGTGAGCGCGTGGAATCCGTGATTGAGATGGTGGCGGAAGGCGATGTCCGCTTGAAGGCCGACTCCTTTGAGCGAGAGCGTGAAGTCCACAAGCACATCGGTGATTACATCCTGTTTTGGAGTGGTGTCTATCCGCCGTTCCTCCGCAAGCTCCGAGTTTGGAATGGAGCCGAGTTAGTTTGTGACTACACCAGTCAAGGTAAGCAGTCGTACCAGCTTGTCAGCACGTTCGATCATTCGCCTTACGATCAGGTGGCACCAACTTTTGGGAAGCTCAGCGAAGGGTTTGATGACTTCACTTTTGTGCTCAAGCAAGTAAGCGAGCAAGTTCAGCTTTATGTTGCCTGACCCGGGCTTGGCATGAGGGCATTCCGGAATTTCCGAGAGAACAACCCGATGGCTCCACCAAACGCCATCCCAACTCCCATGTAAATAAATGTGAACTCGAGGCCAAACCGTTCAAGCAGGAACCCGGTGATTCCAATGCCGATTGGTTGTACGGCTGAGGCAAACATCCCCCAAGTTCCATTCACTCGGCCGCGGAGCCTGTCCGGAATAGCGAGTTGCATATAAGTCGTGATTGGAAGCATGAGGTAAGGGAAGGCAATCCCGCAGAGTGCATTGAACAGCATGAACAGAAGGATCGTTTTGCTCCATGCGAATGCGGCAATAAAGAGCCCAATCGCGATTGTTGAGAATGCATATGCCATCCCGACTCTTTTGATGTTCTGTTTTCCAACAATCAAGCTGAACACCATGTTCACTCCAACAAAAGCGAGTTCGATGATAGCGAGGGTGCCGAATTCACCGCCGAACCATGCTTTATTCACCGCAATATAGGTGAGCATGAACCCCGAAACCGTCAGGTTGATGATGATGCTCATCGGCAAAGCGACCGATATCACATCATCGCGTTTGATCGCCTGGAAGCCCTCGATCAGATCGGATTTGATCTTAACCAGGGGATGTGCTGCTTCCTCCAGTTCATCGCGGAGGGGGATGATGGAAGGCAATCGGCTGAGGAAATATGTCGAAAAACAGAAGCTGATTGTATTGATCAGTGCGGCGAGAAAGAAGAACTTCTCGGGCATGACTTTATAAATCACGCCAAGGACTGCGGCATTCAATCCAATTCCAATCAGGAGAACCACCTGTTGAGTTGCCATCGCCCAAGCGTTTGCTTCACCGACTTGATTTTCAGGTACAAGGCGGGGGATTGCCGCCGAGCGTGCGGGAGCAAAGACAACATTGACCGCCGAGAGCAAGAATCCGGTCAGGCACAGCACCCAGACCGCCGGCATCGCTACAAAGAAAGCGTAGAGAGTTAGCAAAGCGGTAATGGCCGCACTCATAAACTCGAAAACAACAAGGATCTTCCGGCGATCAACCCGATCAACATAAACCCCGGCGAATGGGCCGATCAACATGAACGGGATTGATTGAAAAATTGCAACGAGGCCAACTGTCATTGCGCTGCCCGAAACACGTTCGGCCATAAAAAGAAGCACGAGCCAATAGACCGAATCTCCAAGCGTGGAGATGGTCTGACCTATCCAAAGATCGCGGAACGACTTGTGGGATAGGAGGCGCGGTTTTGGGACAGCCTCAGCGGACATGGGAGCATTGCTCAGAAGGGGTAGGGACGGGGAAACCCGTCGAGGTTCCACAATTCTGTCGCAAGTGCGATTTGCTTTTCGACCGCTTTGGGCCCTGTGCCCCCGTAAGATTCCTTTCGAGCAACGCTCCCTTCTGGGGAGAGCACGCCAAGTGCCTCGACTGGAATGTCCGGGTTGATTTCAGAGAGGGTTTGCTCCGTCAGGTCTTCTAACCCGATGTTTCGCTCGATGCAGCCACGCACGACTTGCCCGACAATCTCATGGGCTTGCCGGAACGGCATTCCGTTGGTAGCAAGGTAATCGGCGAGGTCGGTTGCTGTGCTGAAATCTGCATGGAGAGAAACCTTCATCCGATCCGCTTGGAAATCAGCATCCGCCATCATCTCGCTCGCAATGGCGAGACTGTCCAGAGTCAGTTCGACAGAGGCAAAGAGCGGTGGTTTGTCGTCCTGGGTGTCGCGGTTATAGCCCATGACAAGACCTTTCATTGTCGTGGCGAGGCTCACCCAATTCCCAACCACAATTCCGGTTCGTCCACGGATCAACTCCGCCATGTCGGGATTGCGCTTTTGCGGCATGATCGAGCTACCCGTGGTCAAATGATCGGGGAGCTTGAGGAATCCAAATTCAGGAGTCGTCCAAAGCACGACCTCATTCGCAAACCGGCTGAGATCGAGCATGATCAGGGAGCAAAGATGGAGCGCATCCATCACATAGCTCCGGTCCGATGTGGCATCCAGGGCGCTTGGCATCGGGCCATCAAATCCCAGATCTTGCGAGGTCTGTTCTCGGTCGATCGGGAAGGGCGTGCCAGCCAACGCCGCCGATCCGAGCGGTGACGCATTGGTCATTTGCTTGAGGTGAGCGAGCCGCATACCATGACGCTGGAACGCCCAGAAGTAAGCCATCAAATGGTAACTCAGGCTGATTGGCTGTGCATGTTGTTGGTGCGTGGTGCCGGGGAGAATCGTCGCTTGGTGAGCGTTTGCTTGTTTGAGGATCGCCGCTTGCCACTGCTTAATCTCAGATTCCAGCAGTTCGATCTGATCGCGGAGCCAAAGCCTCGCATCAGTTGCCACTTGATCGTTGCGACTCCGCGCCGTGTGGAGTTTGCCGGCAACATCCCCCACTATTTCGCCGAGTCGGAGTTCCACGGCCGCGTGGATATCCTCGACATCGCGCGGAAGCATGTCTGGCCCTTCTGAGAGGATTTGCTCCAGCCCTTTGACCAGATTTGCTGACTCTTCAGCAGAGATGATTCCGGTGGAGCCAAGCATCCGCGCATGAGCGATTGAGCCTCTGACATCCTGTTCCCAGAATGTCAGGTCGCTTTCAATGGATTGACCAAAGGCGGCCGCACGCTCTGATGGAAGACGGCCAAAGGCTCCGCCCCAAAGCTTTCTCATAGCTCGCAGCGTTCGCGGATGCGATTGTAAATCAAGCTTTCCATGCCGTGGGTTTTGACCATGCCCGTCATTTGGCTTTGATCCAGTTCTGCGGAATCATCAAAGCTTGCCGCGGCTTCGGAATAGATCGCACAGTCGCTTTGCCGCCGGGTGACTTTCATGCTGGACTTATAGAGTCGCAGGGCAACATCACCGGTCACGCGTCGTTGAACAGAACCGATGAAGGCGTTCAAATCTTCCATGAACGGATCCCACCAGAGTCCTTGGTATGCGAGCTCTGCCCATTGCTGATCAACATGCGCTTTGAATGCACGCTCCGCTTTGGTCATCACGAGGGATTCCAGAGCTTTATGAACAGCGATCAGCAAGGTTGCGCCCGGACATTCGTAGTTCTCGCGCACTTTAAGACCGATCATCCGGTCTTCCATGATGTCGATGCGACCGACGCCGTGAGTGCCAGCAAGCTCGTTCGCTTTTTGGATGATCTCCAGCGGCCCCATCGCGTGATTGTTGATCGCGACCGGGTTCCCGTTGTCAAATGAGATGGTCACATCGAGCGGGGTATCTGGACATGCTTCGTAGCTGTGTGTCCATTCGAATATTTCTTCCGGTGGAGCATAGCCTGGATCTTCAAGTCGACCACCTTCAATAGAGCGGCCCCAGACGTTTTCGTCGATTGACCAAATCTTCTCTTTACTTTGCCCGATGGGAAGGTCTTTGCTTTCGGCGTACTCGATTTCCCAGGTGCGGGTGAGGTTTTCTTCACGCACTGGAGCGAGGATAGGAATCTCCGGAGCAAACATGCGCAGGCCGTGCTCGATGCGGAATTGGTCGTTGCCCTTGCCCGTACATCCGTGGACAAACATATCAGCACCGATTTTTTGACCGTGCTCTGCCGCCAACCGCCCGATGAGCGGGCGTGCAATTGCGGTGGAAAGCGGGTAGCCAAAGTAGTCGGCATTGGCGTGAATAGCAGGGAAGCAAAAATGCTCAGCAAATTGCTCTTTCGCATCCAAAACTGTATGTTCAGTCCCTAGCTGCCGCGCCCGATCACTCGCCATATTGACGTCATCGGCTGGTTGGCCAACATCAATGGTGACGGTGGAAATCCGGTCAGCTCCTCGATCCCGCATGAGGGGGATGCAAACCGTCGTATCCAGACCGCCAGAGTAAATGATGAGCGCGTGTGGCATAGGCCCGAGTCTAACACGCGCCCGAACCGGTCCCGGCTTCTATTCGCTGAGGAGCAGGGTCCAGTAGTTACGAACTTGGACGCGGCCCGGATCGTAATCCATGTAAACGTGACCAACTCCGATGCGAATCAGGCTCTCATCGTAAAGCAGGTCGGGGTAGTTCGAGATGATCTGGTTCGCCAATTCTTGCGCAGTGTTGACACTGGCAATCATCGCTTCAACCCGACCGTTCATCCCTTCGTTGCGAGCTGCTTGGAAGACAGAGCGGCGGGTGCTGGGATCAGTTAAATCAAAGAAGTCGCCGGTCGTCATATTGAGGGAGTGCTGTTGGGCAACTCGGATCAGATGAGATTCGACGTAGAGTTCTGGAAGCTTCTTCTTCGCACGATACTTGTTAATAATGATCGCGACTGCCTTGGTCATCCTGTCATCGTTGGAGGTGATGAGGACGGTTCCTTGGTTTGGGTCAGGCTGGATTTCGCGGGCTGGTGGTACGGTCTGTTTGTTGGCTTCCACTTCCGGTCGCTTGAGGACGGTATCGGCATCACCGAGCAGAGCCATCATCATGTTGCCTGCTTGCCCAGATTTGGCTTGCGTTTGGAAAACCGCAATGCGTGAGCCTGGTTGCAGTTCTTCGATTTTCAGGTCGCCGCCGCCCAAGTTGATAATATCGGAAGCGTCTTGGACTCGGGTGTATCGCCGAACCGGGCGACTGATCGGATCGGGGCGTCCGCCTGGTTTCTGGGTAGAAAGCAGGTCGATGACGAGAACGCCTCGCGCTTTATCGACTGCGCGGAGAACACCGTCAAGTCTCTCTTGGCCGGCCTTGGGTGCAAGGTCAGGATAAGGAAGGAAGAGCAGTGGCTCACCGATTTTCTTTGCTGACCGGAGGGAGGGGTAAGCGTTATAAACCGCGCCATATCCCCTATGCCAGAGTTCAAAGTGGAGGTGCGGAGCAGTTCCTTCTGCATTGCCAGAGTCACCCACCCAGCCCACGAATTGACCGGCATAAACTCGCTGACCAGACATCAACCCGGGAGCAAAAGCATAGTCTTCGGTGCCATCTCCATCGTCTGTGCCGGGAGTGTCGTTATTGACGTGATAGTATTGCGCCGTCCAACCGTTATCACCAATGATCGTGATGATATTGCCTGCGTTCCCACGACTGGAGCGGATGTGAACCGTTCCCGCAAAACACGCGACGAGCGGGGTCATCTTCGGGGCCATCAAGTCTTGCCCTTGGTGACGGCGCGTGCCTCCTCCGCGTGAAGCAAGAAATGTATCGCTGAATCGCACACCGCCAGCGATAGGGAAGATCATCGGAACTTCCACCCGGTCTTTGGTGACTGAGTCGTTGGCGACATCCATGGGCGCGCCTGGCTCATACGGTTTGTCGTCGGGAATGATTGGGTCATCGCGGAGAACGAGCAGATGGTCGAGATCCCAGTCGTTACGATCGGTTTGGAAAACGTATCCAGCGATGCTGGCTCCTACAGGCACTTCATGGAGCGAGAGCCACCGGAACGGCGTGTTGGAAAAGTGGACGGGCGTGCTTGTTGGGATCTTGATGGTTTTCTGCTCAACTTGCCCGTAATTGAGTTCCGTTCCATCGGGGAATGTGACGCTCTTGAATTCGACGACTGCTTCTCGGGTGACGATATTGGTCTTGATGAGAGTTCCCAAGACGCGAGTTTCGCCGGGAACCGGGGCCGGGGCACCGCCCGATGCACTCGCCATTCCCGCAAGGAGTGATATGGATAGGGTTCCGAGCAAAAACTTCATTCCGGTGATCGAGACGCTCACGTATTAATAATGGGACGCATTCCCAATCTCGAAAGGTCAAAAGTTATCTTTTTGATACCAAGCCTAGACCTTTTAGATCAACCCCTCTCAGGTTCAAAAGTAGACAAAAAGTGGATTCAAAGACAAAAATAGTAGACATATATATACTTTTGTATGTTATTCCCTAAAATTTTACAAAATTTGCATAAATTTATGTGCAATTCCCAGTAATTTCCCTGTAATATACAAAACGTAAGGAGTCGCAAGGAAAGAAAGAGCTCCTTCGGGCCCCGGGCGGGGTGCTCGAATTGTCGGGGTCAAGACAAGCTAGGATGGCGAGTCTTGGCCCCAAATAATCTCAAGAGCAACGTCCGATGAAACGCAAAGAGAATGGAAGCCTCCATCACTGCCCGCTTAAATACGATGTTGATCGGACGGGAAGAAGTCCAGATCGACGAGCGTGGTCGTGTCGTTCTCTCTAAGAAAAAGCGTGAACGCTTGGGCAACCCTTTTTTCCTTGGTTTGAGCCAGCTTGGGTGTATTGAGGCTTATCCAGAAGAAGAGCTTGTCCGTGTTGTGATGGAGATTGAGCAAGCCGATCGCCTGAACATCGGGCGCGAGGCTTACGGCAGTTTCTTCTCGCAGAACATTTTTGATGATCAGAAGACCGACTCTCAAGGTCGGCTGGTGATCCCGCAACGGCTTCGTGATCTCGCGAAGATACAAAAAGATGTCGTGATTGTGGGGAGCATCAACAAGATTCAGATTTGGGCGAAAGAAGAGCACGAGAAATTCGAAGCTGACCCGCTCAACTATAACCGCGATTACCGCGCACCGATTGAGCAGATGTACAAGATCATGCGGGGGCAAGATTGATGGAAGCAACTCACGTTTCCGTCATGAAGGACGAAGTCCTTGCCGCGATGATGATCAAGACGGGGAGCGTTGCCGTGGATGGCACTCTTGGTCTTGCTGGGCATGGCTCGGAGATGGCAAAACAAGCCGCTCCCGGCGGGCTGTTTATCGGTTTTGATTGGGATCAGCAGATGCTGAACCGGGCGAAAGAGAAGCTCGCGGACATCAGCGATGTCGAAGTCAAGCTGTTTCATGCCGACTACCGCGAGTTGCCGGAAAAGGTGCGAGAAGCCTGCACCGAAGCAGGTCGACCACCTTATGCTGATGCGATTTTGCTGGATTTAGGTTTGAATAACGCCCAAATCGAGGATGCAGAGCGAGGGATTTCTTTCCGTAACGAAGGGCCGCTGGATATGCGCATGGATCGCTCGCAAGGTGAGCCTGCCAGTGCACTGCTCAATCGAATAGGGCCAGCGGAGCTTGAGCAAATCCTCTGGGATTTTGGTGATGAGCGTTGGGCCAGACGCATTGCCAAAGTTGTGGTGGAGCGGCGCAAATCGCAACCACTCAAGACAACGGCTGACCTGGTGGACTGCGTGATGGCAGCAATCCCGGCGGCGAAACGCGATCAAAGACTCCATCCAGCCACACGAACCTTCCAAGCGATCCGGATCTATCTGAACGGAGAATTGGATGGGCTGGAGGAGTGTTTGATCGAGATTGGTCAGGTGCTGAGCGAGGAAGGAGTCCTCGTGGTGTTGAGCTATCACAGCGGTGAAGATCGCGCGGTGAAGCAAGCGTTCAAGTACCTCGCCGATACAGACGATTTTGAGAATGTGACGCGGAAACCGATCCTGCCCAGCGAGGCAGAGATTGCCGCTAATGGAAAAGCCAGAAGCGCAAAGATGCGCGTTTTGAAAAGAAAACGGATTTCAGAAAATTCATAAGGAATTGAAAGTGCAATGAGTGCAGTATTTATTAATGTTCGACAGCAAAAGCGACGATTGAAACCGAATGCAACCAGCATTGCGGTTGAGGGTTCACAGGTTCAACTGCGAACTCGCGCTCAGTCGCGTGCAAGCCGCGCGGCGCATCGAGCATTGGTAAAGAATATCGGTTTGTTCTTCTGCGTTGCCTTTGTTGCTTATGGGTTTTCTATTCTTACGGGGAACACCCTGGCCGAGCATGCGCGACGTTCACAAGTTAAGGCAGCAATCCAAACCAAGGGTGCTCGCGCTGATATGGCGCAACTTCGCCACCGATTGGATCGCTTGACCACACGCGAAGCGATTGAAGGTTGGGCACTGCAGCAAGGTTTTGAAGCTCCTTATAAACTCCCTGGCGAGGAAGCGGCACTGTGAGCAAGTTGCGGAAAGCCGAGCGAAACCGAGCCATGTGGGTTGGCATGGGTTTGACCGGAATGCTGATCGCAACCGGATATAGCCAGGCCAAAGTTCAGGTTTTGGGGCGGCAAGAGATCATTAATAAGGCGATTGAATCGAACCGCTATCAGCGCGAATCCACTTCCAAAGCGCGTCGCGGAACTATTTATTCCAGCGATGGTCGTGTGCTTGCCCAAAGCGAGGACGTTTACGTTTTTGGTATCAACACCATTAAGTGTCCGGTTAGCTCAGGCTTCTACATGGCGCTTGCGGATGCCAGCGGCATCTCGGTGGCAGAACTCCGGGAAGTTCAATTCTCCGACTCACGATCTCGCTATTGGACTGACCCAATTTCCTCGGATCGCTACGAAAAAATTCGCAAGGTGATGAAGGATTGGAGTGCGGACGGCGTTTCTCTTGAGCGCATCCCGCGTCGCGTTTATCCTTTGATGGAATCGGCAAGCACTGTGATCGGTGCGATTCTGGATAAGGAAACGAAGATTGGCTTAGAAGCCGGGCAAGATAGTTTGCTCACCGGATCGGATGGGAAAGCAACCGGATTTGTTGATCGAACGGGCGTTTTTATGCCGATCAAGGATAAAGACATCAAGGATCGTCAGAACGGCGAAGATGTTGTCCTGACGATTGACTCCGAGCTCCAGGCAGATGCCACTCGTGCGATTCGGACTGCGGTGGAATCCCATGCTGCAAAGCGGGGAACCGTTGTCGTTGTTGATCCCTCGAACGGCGATATCCTGGCGATGGCGAACTGGCCGGCATTCACACCGGGCAAGCCGATTCTTCCTGGTCAGGATTACAACTCGGCGGTCATGTCGGCATTAGAGCCTGGCTCCACTTTCAAGATTTTGACTTTGGCGATGGCACTGGATGCCGGTGCGGTCAGCTTGAACGAAACCACGCAATGCACTGGATCGATCGCCATCGGCGGAGGACGTAGAGCTCACTGTTCGCATGGTGCGCACGGTCTAGTCGATAACGAGAAGTTCATCGCCGAAAGTTGCAACGTCGCCGCAACGGAGTACGCCTACAAGATCGGGCGAGAACGCTTTCAGTCGGAACTGAAGCGTATGCAGATGTTTGATAAATCGACACTCGGTTTGCCGGGTGAGCGCAAGGGTGTTTATAACGAAAATGACCCAGCACAAATGATGCAATTATCTAATAACGGTTTTGGACAGGCAATGAACGTAACTCCGGTAAGGATCTCCGCCGCGTTTGCCGCGCTAGGAAATGGCGGTGAAGCTTTTGAACCGCGTTTGATTAAAGAGATTGGTGGGGAAGCGATTCCTCCGAAATCGTTGGGCCAATATTTCAAACCAGAAACTGCTGACTATGTTCGCGGTGTGATGGTTTCGACCATTGAGAAGGAGTACGGAACGGCGAAGAATCTCCGTGTTCCGGGATATCGACTTGCAGGTAAGACGGGTACAGCACAAAAGATTCAGGGCGGAAGTCAAAAGGCTTGGGTTTCCAACTTTGTGGGATTTGTGCCAGCCGATAAACCGCGAGCTATGGTTCTTGTCATGATTGATGAGCCAGCAATCGGATATTACGGTGGCGTTGTGGCTGGTCCGGTATTTAGCGATGTCGCCAAAAGTGTGATTCGTCGCTACCAAGTCCCATCGGTCAGCGAATAATCGCGAAAAGCGAGCAACCAAAGCGGTAGATTTTGTCTGTGGCGGATGTTCGTCTCTCTTCTCTCGCACAACTGATTGGGGCTCGGATTCACGAGCTGACATCGAACAGTGACCCTTGGATCAAAGGGGTTTCTTCGGATTCCCGAAATCCGGTAGCGGGTGGGTTGTTTGTTTGTATGCCGAGTGCGAGCCGCGACACCCACGAATATCTCCCCGAAATGAAAAAGGCGGGAATGGCCGCCGCCATTGTTCATAACAAGTCGGCCCTCAAATACGCGCAGAGCCTCGGGATGCCGGCCATCTTAATTGAGCCGACAGGTTCACGATTCAACTTCTGTCTTGGTCGGATTTGCCGCGAAGTGCTAGGTGATCCGACGAGCAAGATGCGGGTGATTGGCGTGACTGGCACCAACGGGAAGACCACCACAGCCTGGGTGATTCGGAATGCGCTCGTGGCAATGGGGAAGAAAGCGGCATATCTGGGGACGCTCGGCTTTCAATCTGATGAGAAGATGATTGAGCTGAGTAACACCACTCCATTCCCTGTGGAATTGTGGAGTTGGCTGGATCAAGCGGCAAAGGCAGGTTGCTCTGAAGTTGTGATGGAAGTGAGTAGCCATGCGCTCTTCGAGCGGCGACTTGCAGGAGTGAATTTTGATGTGGGCATCTTCACCAACCTCACTCAGGATCATCTGGATTTCCACGGCACGATGGAAGAATATGCGGCAGCAAAGAAGCTGTTCTTCACCGAGTACGCGGCGGCCAGTGGGCGATCCTTTACTGGAGTTTTGAACCTTTCTGACCCAGTCGGTGCGGCATGGGCAAAAGAGTTGCCCTGCCGGGTGCTGACCTTTGGCTCTGCATTCGCGCAGTTGCAAACCGAAGCCGAAGTCGTCAAGGTTGATGGCATTCAATTAAATGCTCAATACGAAAAACAGAAGGCGAGTGGCAATCTTCGTCTTGGCGGGCTTTTCAATGTTGAGAATGCGTCCTCGGCTTTGGCGGGGTTAGTTGCCCTCGGTTTTTCGCTCAAAGAGGCGATGAAGTCTCTGGAAGATGTGAATGCCGTTCCTGGTCGGTTTGAGGCGATTCGGAATGGGCATGGGATTGGGGTGATTGTTGACTACGCCCACACCCCCGACGCACTTGAGCAACTCCTCAAATCAGCGCGAGGGCTGAATCCCAAGAAGATCATCACCGTGTTCGGTTGTGGCGGTGACCGTGATCGAAGTAAACGCCCGAAGATGGCAAAAGTCGTGAGTGAGAATAGCGAAGTCGCGGTAATTACCAGCGACAACCCTCGCACCGAAGATCCTCAAGCGATTCTCGATGATGTTCAAGCAGGGGTCGTTCCCGGCGCGGATTCAGTAACGATCATCGACCGGCGTGAAGCGATCAATCACGCAATCAATGCGGCTGAGGAAGGTGACTTTGTGGTGATTGCGGGCAAGGGGCATGAAGATTATCAGATCATTGGGCGCACCAAGCACCCGATGGATGACCGGAAGATGGCTCGTGAAGCCCTGGATGCCCGGAAGAAATGACGCTCGGCGAACTCGCGCAGAGGCTGGGCGGCCAGCTTGTCGGGGTGGCTGGGAACCAAGAGTTTCGCCACTTTGCCACTGACAACCGTCAAATCCAGCAGGGCGATGTTTTCCTTTGTATTGCAGGGGCGAATGTCGATGGTCATAACTTCGCGGAATCGGCAATGGCGGCAGGCGCGAGTGCCTGTATCGCCGAAAGAACGGTCAATGCTCCGCATATATTTGTTGAGAATTTGGTGGATGCCCTCGGGAACTTTGGACGGTCGCTTCGGCGGGACTTCGATGGCCCGGTGATTGGTTTGACCGGTAGCCACGGCAAGACAACAACCAAGGAGTTTGTTGCCGCAGCACTTTCCCCGCTCGGGCCAGTGCTGAAAAACGAAGGCAACCGAAACTCCGAATACACCTCGCCGTTGCTTTGGCACGACCGCGTGCCGGGCATGAAATCAGCTGTTGTCGAGATGGGGATGCGGGGCTTTGATCAGATCACTCACCTGGCTAAAGTGCATGAGCCGAACATTGGATTGATCACCGTGATCGGTACGGCACACATTGAAAAGGTGGGCTCTCGGGAAGGGATCTCGAAAGCAAAAGCCGAGCTTTTTGATGCGCTTCCATGCGATGGCACCGCTATCTTCTGGCATGAGGATGACTACGCTCGTGATCTCCGTAGCCATGTGAAGGGGCGCGGTTTGACATTCGGTTTTTCGCCCGAAGCAGATAGCCAGGTTCTGGGTTACCGAATGCTGGGATGGACGGCTTGCCAAATTCGTGGGCGTGTTGGATCCGAGACGTATGAAGTGGAGCTTCCGGTCACAGGGCGACACCAGGCACTCAATGTTGCGAGTGCGATTCTCACTGCACATGTGGCAGGTGTCTCAGTCTCTGATGCCGCCGCAGCACTTCCCACTGCACATATTCCGCCCCTTCGAATGGAAGTACGCAAGTGGAATGGAGCCACGATTCTGGTGGACACGTACAACGCCTCGCCGGATTCCACAATTGCTGCCCTCAAGACACTGCTGGAGGGCGAAGCGAGCGGGAGACGACTGGCCATTCTGGGTGAGATGAAGGAACTTGGAGATTTCACCGAGGCCGGACATCGCATGGTGGGGAAAGCTCTTGTCGGAACCGACCTGGATCATGTCTTCTTCACGGGTGGGGCGATGGACATCGCCGCAGAGACCGCCCTTGCCGGGGGATTTCCAGCCTCGAGGATGATTCGGCGACCGAGTGTCAATTTAGACGAAATCCGTGAATTTTTGTCCTCCGTTTGCGAGGGTGATGTCGTCTTGATCAAGGGTAGTCGCGCGCTGGGATTAGAAAAGGCTCTCGGCTAATTTATTGAATCTGAATATGGTAAATACCTCCAAATCGATGCACGGGGTAATCAGAATCTAAGTAAAGTGGGTACCAGCGAGTTCCTATTTTCACTTCAATCTTTATTGCACACATGTCCCAGTTGTCGAAGGAGTCGAGTGGGCCAGTTTTCCCACTGATTTTTCTAAGATCCATGCTGAGAATGTCGGAAATTTTCCAACCTGGAGGCATCGTGTGGGAAACCGAGTTTTCCGAATACTTTGGAACTCCTCGTTTTAAGAATGCCTCCTGAATGATATGTTTTTTACCATTTCCCCAAATAGTTGCTTCTATCTGCGAGTTCTTACGTAAGTCGTCCTCACCACTTTTAGCTGTAAATCGGATGAGTGAAATGTTTCCAGCGGGTTGAACAAACGGGGTTAGACTCCCGAAGAGCCGGTACTTTCCACCTGAACCTTCAAACAGCCAATTGATATTCTGAAAATTCCCAATTGGTCCCCAGTGAGTTGAGTAATTGAACTTATCATCTCCGAGCGTGTAAGAGCCGTTGCTACTTCCCGTGACGCTGTCGCGAATCCCTGGAATCACCGCTATATTCGCGCCAACAATCTTGTCGGGGTTAAATGTTGAGCCAAATGTCCAGTCCCACACATTGTAATTGAGACTGCCTAGAACTCGGTTAGTGAGTTGAGGCACACGTTCATTTATGGCATTGACAACGGCAGTGTGGTTAAGGAGATTGACACCAGTGACAATTTGTCCCCTTTCAACCTGATTGAGCAGTGTTCCCTTGAGATTATTTCGGACTTGCAAGAGGAGATCTCGAACTACGTTCGGAGGGGTATTGTTATTATCGAGCGCTATAACTGCAAAACCAATAATCGGCACTTCTGCTAAATTTCGCTCTGTAACATAAGAGAAGGAGCGGAAAGAAGACTCCCCCATCCACCATGGAATATTCGTTTGTTGCTCTGAAAGCAAATGTCCGTTTGAATTTCTGCGAGGATTATATTCGCTCTTACCAACCCAATCATTCGGCTCCGTATTGATGATAAACGTCCGTGTTGATCCTTGTTTAAACAGAATTGATTCAAATCCAATGGTTACAAAGTAGGGCCTGTCACCCTCATTTTCTCGTGTTTGCTGAATTCGCATTGAATGAAATTTGAGTTGGTACGGAATAGCGAATGCGAAACTGGGCGCCATTAGCAGTATTAGTCCTGCTACTTTGGTGAGGGCTTTCATGAACAAGTGTTAGCAGATTATGTATGTGACGGTCAACCCTGAGAAAATTCGCGGAGCCTATAATCTGGAAATAACCGACGATTTTTTGAGTCTGAGTCGTCTAGAAATTGGGTTCCCCGATTTTGAAATCATATGGCGCAAGAGATGATTGATCAGAGAGTTTTGGTGCAGGCGGGAGCCGCATCGCTGGTTGCGGCGGGCATTGCCGCCCCGATCATCTACCGCACACTTCTCAAGATTCAGAGTCGTCAAACCGTCTCAGAGCATGTGCAGGAGCACGCCCATAAACAGGGCACTCCCACGATGGGGGGCTTGATCGTATTGGTTGGGTTGCTGGGTGGAATGCTTTGCACTTGGCGAGCTGAGTATCTCCCATATCTGCTTCTCTTGATCGGTTTTGGAATCGTGGGCTTTGCCGATGACTTCATCGTTCCGAAGCTCATGGCAGGCAAACGTGGTCTGGGTTGGATGCCTAAGCTGGGGCTTGAAATCGGGGCTGTACTGGGTGCTTTCTGGTTGAGCGGTGGAACAGATTGGGTTGCTTGTGCCGCGATCGCTTTCATTGTCCTTTTCTTCAGTAATGCTTATAACTTTTCCGATGGACTCGATACGCTGTCGGGTGGAATTGCGATTTGGCTATGTATCGGATTTTTCGCGATAGCTGGGCTCATCGCTGCTCCAAGTCTGCCTGTGCAGATTTTGTCAGTCATGCTGAGCGTAGCCTTTCTGCCGTTTCTTTTTTACAATGCTCCACCGGCAAAAGTGTTTATGGGGGATGTCGGTGCCTTGCCAATCGGTGCAGTCTTTGGTTGGATGATTGTTGATTTGACTGGCGGTATGCAATGGTCGCAAGTCACGGTGCTGTTTGCACCCATTACGATTCTCAGCATCGTGATGCTGTTTGAGATCATCCCTGGTCCGCTGCAAATTGCCAGTGTGAAGCTCCGCAAGAAACGCCTCTTCAACTTCAAGACTCCGATCCACCACGCCTTTCAAGAAAAAGGCTGGCCGGAAACCCGAGTCGTGTGGATGTTCCACATTGTTCAGGCGGTTTGTTCACTTGTTGCGATTGGTTGGGTGGCCTGGAAATGAAGTCGCCTTTTGCCGGTCAGCGGATAGCCGTTGCGGGGATGGGGGTGAGTGGACTTGCTATTGCGAAAGCCGCACAAAAGATGGGAGCAACTCCTGTCGTATTGGAACAACGCCCGGGTGATGTCCCCAGCGTAATGAAAGCCGTAGACACTCTGCAAGGGCTGGGGATTGAAGCGATAACTGGCTGGCCGGGAAGGCTTGACCCCGAAGAATTTGATTTGCTCGTTGTGTCTCCCGGTTTGCCGCCAAGTCACCCGGTGATGCGGGATATGGCGGGAAAGGTAATCGGTGAGATCGAGTTTGCGTATCAGATTAGCGATGCCCCCATCCTTGCGATCACCGGTACCAACGGGAAGAGTACCACGACGGTGATGCTCTGGCTGACTCTGAAAGGAGCGGGATGCGATGCCGTGCTTTGCGGGAATATTGCGGGCAGCGGCTACCCTGAGCAAACGCTCACGGAAGCGGCAATGAATGCGACGGCGGACTCCGTTTTGGTGGCGGAAGTCAGTTCTGCACAGCTCGAAACGGTGAAAGAGTTCGCACCCAGAGTGGCCTGCATCACGAACATCACCAGCGATCATATGGATCGATACGGCACGCTTGAGAATTACGAGAACGCGAAGCTGAATCTTGTCAAGAACATGGATTCGAGTGGCACCGTGGTTCTCAATCGGGATGCAAACGGGATTGACCGCAGCAAGCTGCAAACGACTGGCACCCAAGCCCAAATCGCTGAATTCGATCTCAAAACGGGAGGGCCACACACGCGGATTGAGGAGGGTCGAATCTGCTTTTCCGGGGAATGGCGAGACATCCGAGATTTGCCGTTCCTGGGCGAGCACAACCTGATCAATGCCATGACGGCGTGGGAGATGGCAGTGGCGTTCACCGAACCGAATAGCGGAATGCTCCGCGGTCTGCTGTCGTTTGAACCGCTCGCGAATCGCATGGAGCCGATGGGCGATAAGGGTGGGGTTTTGGTCATCAACAACTCGATGTGCACAAACCCAGAAGCCGTCGCGGCGAGCAGTCGAGGGTTGCCCGGCAAGCACCACCTTTTGATGGGTGGAAAGACAAAAGATAACGATTTTGCACCGCTCAAAAAGTACTTAGCGGAAACAGACCATATTGTTTACATTTTTGGGCCAGATCCAGGTCATTTTGCGAGTATTATTGGAAGAGAACCGAACAGCTTTCCGGATATGAAATCGGCATTTCTCGCCGCTACGGAAAATGCGAAGGTCGGGGAAACGATTTTGCTCTCGCCAGGATGTGCGAGTGCGGAACCGTACACAAACTTTATGGAACGCGGGGAGGCGTTCCGGCAAATTGCCAAGGATTGGTTAGAAAATGACACGGAGTCTGAAGTTTGATCCGTTCCTGATTGGAGCGGCGTTGATTGCAACCGTACTCGGGTTGATTGCGATCTGGGATGCGGGATACGCCCGCGCTGCCGTCAATGGCACCCTCCTCCCGCGCGAATTTTGGATGCAAGGCATATTCTCCGTTCTCTCTGTCGGGCTTGGCTTGGCCTGCGCCAAGATCACCGTACAAAAGTGGGAGAAGCTCGCTTCCTGGCTCATGGGGCTTGGACTGTTCGGGCTACTTCTGGTTGAGCTTCCGGTCATCGGGAAAGAAATCGGAGGTGCTCGCCGTTGGATTGACCTGAAGGTGATGACGATCCAACCTTCGGAGTTTGTCAAGCTCGCCGCGATCATCTATCTCGCCGCGATTCTTACGCGCCATAAACCCTGGGAGAAACCGAAGTTTAAGAACAACCGCCAGTGGGTTGGCAAAGTTCTGATTCCCAAAATCGGTCGAGCTTTGCCGTTTTTGCCCGTTCTCCTTTCTATTGCGTTGATAGAACATGAACCCGACTTGGCAACAGCGATGGTTGTTGTTGTGGTCATGTACGCGATGATGTTCGTGGGGGGAGTGAGCTGGAAATCGATGGCTTTGATGTCCTTGATCGGAGCCGCATTTGCCGGTTACATGATCATGGACAAGCCGTACCGAATCGAGCGGATTTTGAACCACAGTAGCCGCTGGTCAGAGCGAAATATCGAGGACATTGGCTATCAAACCACGCAAAGCGAAATGGCAATGGCGAGTGGCGGGATGATCGGGCATGGGTTGGGAGAAGGGCGCGCCAAGCACACTCTCCCCGCTCCAACCACCGACTTTATCATTGCTACAGTGGCGGAAGAGTTTGGGCTCGTTGGTTCGCTGGTGATTCTGGCCCTGATGGGGACGATTGCTCTCCGGCTGGCGTTGCTTTCTTTTAGCAGGCGCGAATCGTTCGATCGGTTGCTCTTGCTTGGCGTTGCGGTCTGGATCGGCGTCCAGTCAGCAACGAACATCATGATGGCGAACGGAACTCTGCCCCCCATCGGATTGCCGCTGGCTTTCTTTAGCTATGGCGGATCGAGCTTGCTGGCGATTTGGGCGGCGATTGGGATTTGCACTTCGGTACTGTCACGTCAAGAGTCGCTGGATGAAGATGACTCCGAACCCCCGGTTGCTAAGAAAAAGAAACGCAAATTTGGAGTTCCGAAGAAGAACCCGACTCAACATCGCAGTCGGTCGGTGACTCTGCGATGAAGCTAGTTGTCACTGGCGGAGGGACAGGCGGGCACGTTTTTCCTGCCCTGGAAGTGGCGAAAGCATCCCGAGATTCGGGCGATGATGTTCGCTACTTTGGCTCTTTTCGTGGGCAAGAACGAGCCGCTTGCGAGAAAGCCGAAATGCCGTTTGTGGCGTTTGCCAGTGAGCCAGTTTATAGCCTGACCAAGATCAAGGGCATCAAAAGTTTGATGCGGCTTTTGAAATCGAGTGGGCAGGTGATGCGCGAACTCGCCGAGGTTCGTCCGGACATCGTCTTCGCGACAGGCGGCTATGCCGCCGCACCCGTTTTGAATGCTGCCCGCCGGATGAAACTCCCTATTGTCATCCACGAGCAGAACACTGTTCCGGGGCGAACAAACCGGATTATGAGCCGCTCGGCCAAAGCGGTTTGCACAGTTTTTCATCAGACAGCGCAGCACTTCCCGCATGTGAAAACGGTGAGGACAGGGATGCCCGTTCGGGATGTGATGCGACAGAGTGCACAAGGCACGTTGATGCTGGATAGCGACCCAACGAACAGTGCTCCGATGGTGCTTGTGATGGGAGGCTCGCAGGGGAGCGCGGCCCTCAACGATATTGCTTTGACGACTGCCGTTCGCATGGCAACCACGGAGCTTCAATGGTTTCACCTCACGGGGCTTAGCCACTTTGAGAGCACGATGGAATCGCTCAATAAAATGGGCATCAAGTCGAACTATGTAATCAAGGCATATCTGGAAGCGGAGCAGATGGCGGCGGCACTCTTCCAATCCACGGTTGCGGTTTGCCGATCTGGGGCAGGGACACTCGCCGAACTTGCCGCATTCCGAAAGCCCTCAATTTTGGTGCCTTATCCGCAGGCGTTTGGTCAACATCAGCTTTACAATGCTCAGGAGTTTGCCGAGATCGGCGCGGCAGAAATCTTGACGCAAGACGAAATTCAATCAGTGGATTTAGAAGGGCGGATTCTTGCTTGGCTGAACGATAAAGATCGTGTTGCCGAGGCACAAAAGGCACTCGCGGAGTGGGACGTGCCGGATGCTGTGCCCAAAATTCTCTCGGTAGTTCGCGAATCTGCGAGCCGGAACTAATCCATGAGAACACCCCAAGAAATTCGGACTGAGTTTGCCCCCCGCGAATCGCTGGATGGAGCGCAGTCGTTTTTCTTGGTGGGGATCGGCGGGGCCGGGATGTCTGGCGTCGCGCGGATGCTCAAGAATCGTGGCTTTCGCGTTCGCGGAACAGATTCCACCCCCTCGCATGTCACTGAACTGTTGGAAGACCTCGGTATTGAAGTCACGATTGGTCATACAGGGGAAGGATTGGATGAAAGTGATGTCCTTGTTCTCACCGATGCCATTGACTTGAATACATCTCCTGAGGTGCAACGCGCTCGGGAGCTTGGTTTGCCGCTGTACCGACGTTCGCAGGTTCTGGGATGGCTCCTCAAGGATAAGAAGACGGTTGCCGTCACCGGAACTCACGGCAAAACCACCACGACGGGCATGGTTGCCGCGGCCTTTCGAGCGGCGGGGCTGCATCCAACAATCGTTGCGGGTGCGGAGATTGCCGAGTTTGGCGGAGCCATCGCCGAGGGGGACGGCGATTTTGCTGTTGTCGAAGCGTGCGAGGCGTACGACTCGCTCCGTGATTTCGATCCTTATCTTGTTGTCCTTACGAACCTTGAGCCGGATCATCTGGATTTCCATGGCAATTGGGAGAATCTGCGTCAGTCGATGCTTGATTTCCTCTCCCGGATCCCCGAGGACGGAGCACTGGTTTATAACCCCGAAGACGAAGGGGCGTGCGATGTCGCCAAAGCTTGTAGCAAAACTGTGGTTCCGTTTGGTGAGCTTTCTGGGCTCGGGATAGAACCCAAAAAGATGTCCCAAAAAGGGAAGCATAATGAGCAGAATGCGGCAGCAGCATTGACGGCACTCTCTCAGGTGGGAGACGTTACCGACGCAAGTCGGGATGCAGTTGCGAGGTTTCGCGGAGCAGAGCGGCGTCAGCAGATTTATTACGATGGGCCAACGGGTGATCTTGATCTCGGCGACATCACGATCATTGATGACTACGCCCATCACCCAACCGAGATTGTTGCGAGTCTGGATGCTATTCGTCAGCACTGGATTGATTCGGGAAAGAGGAAGCGATTGGTGGTTGTTTTTCAGCCGCACCTTTACTCCCGTACAGCGAATCATCTGGCCGAATTTTCAACCAGCTTGGATCATGCCGATTATGTTGTCCTGACCGACATCTATCCGGCTCGAGAGACACCGATTCCGGGCATTTCTAGCCTTCGATTGGTGGAAGGTTGTCAGAAGCCAACACGCTACATTCCTAGCCGGCACTTACTCCCCAGAAAGGTTGCGAAATGGGTTCAACCCGGCGATGTCATTGTTGGGATGGGCGCAGGAAACATATCGGAGTTTGCAGGCGAATTTGTTAAGGAACTGGGCCGCCCGGGGCGGCACGGCAAACCCAAGATCATGGTGGCTTACGGGGGCGATGCTCCCGAGCGCGAGGTTTCTATCCATTCGAGCTTGGCAGTTCATGCGGCTCTTGTTCGGCGAGGATTTGATGCCTTTCGGTTTGATGTTTCCGAAGCTTTGCTTGGCAAAGGTGATCTATCGGCCTTACAAGGAACGAATCGCCCTGACCTTGTAGTTCTCGCAATTCATGGCACTCATGCAGAAGATGGGGCGATCCAAGGAATGCTTGAACTGGCTCATCTGAATTACACGGGTGGGAACGTGTTTGCGAGTGCGCTCAGCATGGATAAGAACGCGACCAAGCGAGTTCTGGAAGCGGCGGGCCTGCCCGTACCGCGCGGGGAAGTGGTGAGGGAAGGTGATCTACTGCCCAACCTCAAAGCTCCGCTGGTAGTCAAGCCGAACTCCCAGGGTTCGACGGTGGGATTGACCTTTGTCAAAGAAGATTCTCAGTTAGAAAAGGCGATCGCCGATGCCCTTCGCTACGATGAGAGTTGCCTGGTGGAAGAGTGGGTCGTCGGGATTGAGATCAGCGTGCCCGTTTTTGATGGAGTCGCGTTTCCGCCGGTGGAAGTGGTGCCTGCCAGCGGCTCTTACGATTTTGCCAGCAAGTATGTCGTTGGCGCAACAGAGGAAATCTGCCCGGCCCGAATCACTGCAGAGCAGACCCAGATCGCGATGGAATACGCCTTCCGCTCCCACGAAGCGACGGGTGGACGAGATGTAACGCGCACCGACATGATCGTGATGGATGATCGCATTGTGATCTTGGAAATCAACACTTTGCCCGGTATGACCCCGACCAGCCTCGTGCCTCTGAGTGCGAAAACGGCGGGGATTGACTTCGACGAACTTGTCGAGAGGATTGTGAATCATGCCCTCGCGCGCTCGTAAAAAACCAGCGACTCAAACCCGGAAACGAAGGAAGAAGTTTTCGCTTCCGAAGTGGTCTCTGGCGACGTGGCTGTGGCTCGCAGTTGTGATCAACACAAGTGCGGGGCTGTGGTTTTCTGCTGCAACTGCGCCCAAGCGTGTTCAAGTGAATGTCAATAGTTCAGAGGACATAGAAAGATTCAGCAAGGTATGGCAGGACTATCACAAAACACCTTGGCTCCGCCTGAATAGGCACCTGATTGCCTCCCGAATGCAACGATCTGGTCATATTGATACCGTCGAAGTGACGAGCAATGTATTTGGGAGGGGGACTATGCAGGTTTCGTACAAGAGAGCGATTGCAAAGTTGGATTCGGAGACTCCGGTTGGTCTTACATCATTTGGTGATTTGGCACCCATGTCCACTCCCGAAGGCACCCGAAGCATGACGGTTGATCCGGTTTTTGCGGAATTCAATGGGTGTATCACCGGCACTTGGCCCGCTCGAGGAGTGGGAGAACTTGTGGATTTAGTGAAAGATGTCCTGGCGGAATGGGACTTTTCCCTAGATATTGATAGCCGAACCGATATATCCTTACGATTAGAAAACGGACCTCGTGTGCGGTTCGGGCTAGCGACCGATTTGCCCGCAAAAGTTGATGCTTTGCGTAGGCTGATGGAGCAAAATCCACGCGATTTTCAAAGGGCTAAGGAAGTCAATGTTTCTGTGCCGGAAAAAGTCACGATGAGTGCGTAAAACTTATTCATATCCAAAATGTCTAACCCATTTGTTTCTCGTCAAGAGCCGAAAGGTTGGGTGGTTTCACTCAGCCTGGTAGCGATGGTTGTCGGGACAATGGGTTCGATGGTGTACTTCAAGTCGCTTTCTGGCGGGCGGATGGATCGTCCTTCTGCTGGCGCAAGAGAAGGAACTGCGGGCATCAGCGAAGAGAATGTTGAGAAGCTCCGCGAAGAAGTCTCCCGGCTGCGCGATGAGAACCAGAAGCTGAGTGACACACTTGCAGAAGGGCAAGATGCCAGTAAAGACATCAACGAAAATTTGAAGAAAGTGTCCATTTTTGCTGGCTTGACTGAAATTCATGGCCCCGGCATCATCATTACGCTTTCCGATTCAAAAAAGTCGGCCGAAGAGCTTCTCGACTACTCCGCTGGCATCATCCACGACCTTGATGTTCTCAAAACGGTGAATGAACTGTGGAATGCGGGCGCGGAAGCGATCGCAATCAATGGAAAGCGCGTCGGGCCAAACTCCAACTACCGCTGTGTAGGCACCACCATCCACGTGGATGAACAAAAGATTGCCTCGCCAATTGCCATCCAAGCGGTTGGCGACCCTAGCGTTCTCTATGGTGCGCTGAGTCTTCCGGGCGGTGCACTTTCTGAAATCAAAGATGTTGACCCACAAATGGTCAAGATTGAGAACGCCAAAGAGTTGCTTCTTCCGCCTTGGAAAGGCACCACAGAATTCGAATTTGCCAAGCAACCCGACCCGAAGAAAGAAGAGGACGATAAAGAGTGATCCTCATCCCCATAATCGCGTTGCTTCTTGGCATCCTTGTCGGTGCGGTTGTTGTTGTTGATTTGCCGATCGCCTTCGCTCCTTATGCGGCGATTATTATCATGGCAGGGCTGGATGCGCTTTCGGGTGGGAGCCGATCACTTCTGGAAGGCAAATTTCTGCCGACGGTTTTCTTGACGGGGTTTTTGGCAAACACCTTGCTCGGTCTCTTCTTGATTTGGCTGGGAGACGGACTCGGGGTCGCGCTTTTGACTCCCGCCGCAATTGTTTTTGGAATGCGTATGTTTACGAATTTGAGTGTGATCAGGCGGGTATTGCTCCGCAGATACGAAGACTTTAGTTTCCGCCGGAAACGTGATTCAGAAGAAACTCCGGAGGCAGTCAGCTAATGCGCCCGAACGATCAAGTTGCGGTTGTAGACCTTGGTACTTCCAAGGTGGCATGCCTTGTCGCTAATGTAACGGAAGAAGGCAAGTTGGCAGTGGAATCGCTGGCTTACGCGCCTTCCCAAGGGGTTGCCAAAGGCGAAATCGTCGATGCCGACGCGGCCGCGCAATCGGTGGAGAAAGTGGTCTCCAAAGTCGAGCGGCACTTGAACCGCGACCTCAACCAGCTTTGGGCAAGCATTTCTGGATCGCATCTGCAAAGTCAGGCGGGACAAGGGGCGGTTCCGATCTATCCTGCAGGCCGAATTCTGCGCAGGCAAGACATTCACCAGGTGATTCGTCACTCGCGGCAACAACTTATGCCGCCGGAGTACGAACAAATCATGGCCGTGCCACGCGAATACAAAGTCGATGGCGAGCGTGTGAGCGAAGAGCCAGTCGGACGCCCGGCAAATCGCCTTGATGTTGTCACCCATATCGTGACCGGGAACAGCGATACGGTTGAGCTGATGGAGCGAACTGTTGGGTTTGGAGGTCGCGCAACGATGGGCTTGGCACCTTGTAGCTTGGCGTCTGGGCTCGGAGTGCTCAGCAAGCACGCTGCAGAAATGGGTGCTGTCGTGATTGATCTCGGTGCCGGGAAAACCGATCTCGCAATTTTTGTGGAAGGGGCATACGCTTTTCAGTCCGTTATCAAAGTCGGTGCGGATCACGTGACGAGCGACATCATGCAGCTTCTCAAAACCGATTGGGATGAAGCGGAACGACTGAAATCTGAAGAGGCCACCGCACTTTTTGAAGAAATTGATAAGAACGATGTCGTGCAGATCAGCCAAGTAGATGCGAATGGCCAGCGCAACATGCAAAAGCGGGTTTTGTGTGAGATTGTGGGGTCAAGGGTGCACGAATTAGCGAAGCATATCAATCAATCGCTGGAAAATAGCGGTTTTGACCAAAGCGAATTGAAACATCTGGTTTTGACCGGTGGAGGGGCCCTTTTACCGGGAATTGCCGAGGTTTTTGCAGCTGAAACTCAGTTCAAAAACCCGAGAATTGTGCAACCTCGTGTAGCAGGCAAGTTTGCTAAACAGGTCGCATCTCCCACGTTGAGTACAATAGTGGGTCTAGCGCGGTATGCGTTGGAGTCTGGTGAGCAAGATTTGGCTCCCGTTTCCGGTTTTAGTGACTGGAAGGATAGGATCAGTACGATAAAAAGTTGGTTCAGCGGTAAATCTTAGACATTAATGAGCTAAGAATCGAATGAACCCCAAAAGGATAAGAACATGTCAGAAATGAGCGGTGCAGTAATTAAAGTCATCGGGGTAGGCGGGGGTGGCTGCAACGCCGTCAATCGAATGATTGAGGCGGGCATCCAAGGCGTCGAATTTGTTGCTATGAACACCGACACGCAAGTGTTGGATCGATCACGAGCGGCAAAGAAGGTGCAACTTGGCCCGAATTTGTCACGCGGTCTTGGTGCGGGTGGTGACCCGGAAGTTGGGAAAGCCAGTGCCGAAGAAACCAAAAACGAAGTTCGCAAAGTTGTCGAAGGGGCCGACATGGTCTTCATCACAACCGGTATGGGCGGCGGAACCGGAACCGGTGCGGCTCCAGTCATTGCTGATATCGCTCGCGAACTTGGGGCTTTGACCGTTGCTATAGTGACTCGACCGTTCAAGTTTGAAGGTCCGCGCCGACAAAAGCTCGCTGATAACGGCGTGACTTCTCTTGTTGGACGCGTTGACACCATGATCACGATCCCGAACGATCGTCTTTTGGATGTGGTCGAGCGAGAAACCACTCTCTCCGACGCTTTCCGAGTTGCTGACGATGTGCTCCGCCAAGGTGTGCAAGGCATCAGCGACATCATCACCGTTCCTGGTCAGATCAACGTGGACTTTGCCGACGTAAAGGCGGTAATGGTCAATGCTGGTCCTGCTCTGATGGGCATCGGTTATGGTCTTGGTCAGCAACGCGCTCTGCAAGCGGCGCAACAAGCCACCAGCAGTCCGCTCCTTGAACAAACTATTGATGGCGCGCGCGGCATCCTCGTGAATATCACCAGTGGCGAAGACATGACGCTGAGCGAAGTGAATGAAGCGATGCAGTACATTCACAGCCTGTGCGATGGCGAAGACGCCAACATCTTTTTCGGTACGGTCATCAATCCGGAACTCGAAGGGGAAGTCCGAATTACTGTTCTTGCTACTGGCTTCGACCCCACAACGCAAGATAAATCCAAGGTTCAGCGCGTTTCGGTCAGCGAACCGGTTCAAGAAAAGGCTTCCGAGCCGACCGCTGTTGTCGAAACTCAGCCGGAACCAGAAGTTCGCCCGGTCAAGCAAATGCCGCCGAGCACCTCCAGCGTGATCAAGGACATCTGGGAAAAGAACAAAGCCGCTCAACGTGAAGTGGCACAAGCTCCGGAAGAAGTTTATGACGATTCCGAGATTGATATCCCGGCGTTCCTCCGCGAGCACCGCAAGAATCGCCAAGACTAATCTGGCGGCTCAGGTCTGACATGACGGCTCTCTGTTCTGGGAACGGAGAGCCGTTTTTTTATTGGCTCGTATAATATGGCTATCCAAATCTTATCGAAGACATTCTTTGCAGCAGTTCTATTGTTTGCTTGTATAGCCGGTTGTTCAAAAGGCACAATTCCAAAGTTAGCTGAGCAGAAAGTGCTTGGTTTGGAGTTCGTTGAAATTCCCACTGGCAAGTTTCTTATGGGGCATAAGCTCGAAAAGCCAATTCACGAAGTGTCACTTGACGGCTTCTGGATCATGAAGTACGAGGTGACGGAGAAGCAGTACTCAAAATATCTAGTTGCGAATGGTATGAAGGCAGTTGGAGTATCTGAAAAACCGATAACTAACATAGACCGGCGGGAAGCGCAAAAGTACATTGACTGGCTCAATAAGCAATCCGAGATCCAATTCGATTTGCCTTCCGAGGCTCAATGGGAGTACGCAGCTAGAGGTGGATATCAAGGATTTGATTTTCCTTGGGGAGATGGATATGTCGAAGGTTATGCCGCTGTCTTGGAAGATCCTATACAAAAGGTCGGAAGCTTTCCTCCTAACGGATATGGTCTTTTTGATATGTGTGGCAATGTAGCAGAGATGTGTCGTGGGGTTTATTACGACTATCCTAATCATCCAGTGAGAAACCCAGAACCTCCGACACTCGATCTCACTGACGATGAAGAAATGTATATCACACGAGGTTTAGGTTGTGAAAGCGTCTATCCACAAGTATGGATTCGGATAGGATCTGGCTTTGTAAACGAAGTCCCTCCGAGTCCAACGGGAATCAGGCTTGTGATTAAGAACAATCCAACTTATTTTGAGCAAATGAAGCCGCCTCAATATGTTAATGAATAACATCTCTCTTGCTAATCATGAGCCGAGCCAGCGTGCCCTTCCCAACCTCGCTCTCAATACTCAGCGAGCCGCCGTGAGCAATCGCCGCCTGCTCAACAATCGAAAGCCCAAGCCCGGTGCCACCCGTTGCGCTAGAACGAGAAGCATCCCCGCGATAAAACCGCTCTGTGATGCGAGGCAGGTGTTCCGCCGGGATTCCTGGGCCAGCATCTGCAACCGAGATCGTGACCGAGTTCGCATTCTCTTTGATGCTGACCGTGATGGGGGCATCCTCACCGGAATAGCGTGCCGCATTCTCGAGCAGGTTACGGATGGCAAGACGCAATGACTCGGGATTGACAGTCGCGGTGACTGGCTCGCTTTGGGAGAAAGTCAAGCGGGAAGAACCGTTCAATCCTGCCGATTGAATCGCAGACTGAACAATCTCAACGAGATCGCAGGGTTCTTTGCTGAGGGTGGTGCCGGAATCCCCGCGTGCAAGAGTCAGGAGTTGCTCGATCAATCGCGTCATGCCGTCGCTGGATTGGTCAATCAGTTCGAGAACTTCGCGGTCTTCCTCGGAATGACCAGATTGGCTGAGGGCTCCGCTCGTCAAGACTTTGATGCGGGAAAGAGGAGTGCGGAGTTCATGGCTGGCATCGGCGGTGAATCGCTTCTGCCGTTCCAGTGCCTCTTGGAGGTTTTGGTTCGCTGCATCGCGTTCATCGAAGGAGCGGTGGAGGTTCTCGTTCATCGTGTTGAACGAGTCTGCGAGTTGAGCAAGCTCATCATTCCCGTGGACTTCAAGAGGTTCGCTCCATTCTTGACGGCTGAGTTTTTGCGCGGCGGAGGTGACATCCGAGATCGGTTTGAGAGCGCGACGAGTCTGAACTAGCCCAACAAAGGCGGCGAAAACGATGCCCAATGGAAGCACGATCCCAATTACGCGCCAGAGGCTGGCTCTTACCTTCTCTAGCTCATCAAGCTCTTGGGCAATTTGCGCACTGCCCAGGATCTCGCCGTTACGAATGATGGGTGCAGAAATCACCCGTAGCTTGTGCTGAGCAGATTCTGAATAGAAGTACCAGGTGTTTCCGCTCAGAATGGCTTTTTCTGCCAAAGATCGATTCCAAAGCTGATTTTGGATGGGCCTCTGCCGCAAAGGGTCATCATCTTTCCAGAGAAAGCGCGGCGCCCTGATCTGCAACAACTCACGCGTCGCTTCATCAAGGTCATCCAGTGATTGCGCTTCGGGTCGGTTGGGCTGAAACTGCGCCGTTTGCATTGTTGCGGCCTCTGTTCGAGGGCCACCTTGCTGTGGTTGTTGATTGAGTGGCCCGCGCGGGCCTCCTTGACCCCCGGGGCCACCAAGTCCCCGTCCTCCACCTGGTTGACCAGGCGCACCCAGCAGGTTCACTCGCGACTGCAATTCCTGATCAATATTGCTGAGCAGTTGCTGCTCTAGCATGAAGGAGAGGGCGCCTGTCGTTGCGGTCATCACCACCGTCAGCACCAGGATGTTGGTGACAGTCAGCTTTGTACGGAAAGACCAGTTCACATCTCGCTCCCCGGTGTGCGGAGGACATATCCGACTCCGTGCACCGTATGGATCAGTTTGGTTTCAAATCCCGCATCAAGTTTCTTGCGGAGGCTGGAGACGTGGAAATTTACTGTGTTTTCCAGGCTTTCATCTTCGTTCCAAACCCGCTGGAGAATGACTTGCCGGCTGAATACTTGATCACGGTTTCGGGCCATTGCGAGGAGGAGATCAAATTCGCGAGGGGTCAAGGTGATCGGCTTTCCGTTGCGAGTGCAGGTGTGGGTATGGCTGTCAATCCGTAGGTCACCAATCTCAATGATCTGGCTTTTGACGGCCGATTCGCGGCGACCAATTGCCCGGATACGAGCGAGGAGTTCACGGATATCAAACGGCTTGATGAGATAGTCGTCCGCACCGGCATCCAGCCCAGTGACAACGTCATCGGTTGTGTCGCGGGCGGTGAGCATCAACACGGGCGTGTCAATTCCCATGCGGCGGATTTCCCGACAAGCATCCAGCCCATCTTTGACCGGCATCATGATATCAAGCAGGATTAGCCCGTATGAGTTGATCATTGCGTGCTCGGCTGCGGCATCACCGTTTTCAACCCAATCGACGTAGTGACCCTCTCGCTCCAGCGCTTTTTGTGTTTGCTGGGCGATGATATGGTCATCTTCGGCGATCAGGATACGCATCCTTCTTTGATTCTGGGCGGAAACTGTGAGGAAATTGTGAGTTTAGGTTCAATCTCCGGTTGGTCTGGGCAGGGAGAACCGCTCTCCCGTAGCAAGGTCAAGATAATCCGGCCCGCCTAGCCGTGAGATCGGCGAGAGGGGAAGGATCACATCGCCATCCATTAGCTCATCGGCAAGATGGGCAAGAACGACTTCGCCAATTACATAGCAAGCACTAGATGGGCCATCGCCGTGCTTCACCACTTGGAATAGGCGGCACTCAAGTTGCACTGGGCTTTCGGCAACACGCTTAGGCTTGACTGATTGTGAAGCGAGTGGATGGAAACCGCTCGGCTCCCATTCCGAAGCATCAGGTGGGAAGGTGTAACTCGCCGCGTTCATGCCTTCTGCCATCTCGCGATTGACAAGATTGACGACGAACTCTCCTGTTTCTTTTATGTTTTTGAGGGAATCCTTGGGGTTGCCCTCGCCATCAAGTACCGGGCAGAAAACCAGAGAAGGTGGGTTCATGCCCCCGATATTGAAGTAGCTAAAGGGAGCCAAATTCGCAACACCATCCGCGCTGAGAGTGCTAACAAAGGCGATCGGACGAGGCACCACCAGGTTCGTGAGAACATGGTAGGCGATTGTCGAGCCGAGTTCACTGAGGTTCAGCGTTCTCATGCCAGCTCGGTTCGGAAGAAGGAGATCATCTTTGCCCACGCATCCTCGGCGGCATCGCGATCATAGACTTCTGGGCGGTCATCGTTGAAGAACGCGTGCTGTCGACCAGGGTAAGTGGTGAAGTCGTGTTGTTTTCCGTGAGCTTTGAGCTTGGAACTCAGATCCGCGACAGTTGCGGGGGAAGCGTAGTCGTCATGCTCGGCAAAGAACCCGAGCATGGGTGCTTCTAGCTTTTCAAAGTCGGGATGGACATTGGGGTGGATTCCGTAGAAATTGACGCAGGCTCCGATTCGGTTGTCCAGGCAGGCGGCAAACATGCTGAGTTGTCCTCCCATACAGAATCCAACGACTCCAATCTTGGCGCCACTCGTTTCCGCTTGAGCGAGGAGTGCCCCCACCGCCCCGTGAATGACCTGTTCAGCATCACCGATGTTAAGGGCCATCATCATCGAACCAGCTTCATCGGGTTCGGCGGTTTTCTTGCCGTGATAAAAGTCGGGAGCCAGAGCGGTGAAACCAACTTCGGCAAAACGGTCGGCGACGCTAGTGATGTGCCCAACAAGCCCCCACCACTCCTGGATGACAATGATTCCTGGGCCGGAACCAGTTTTGGATGGAGCCAGATAGCCGCTGTATCTGCCGCCATTTCCAGATTCAAATTCGATCATTCTGCCGCTCATGGGTTCATTCTATCCCGCGAGGGTGGTGCTGGGCGACTAAAATAGAAGCGGTTTGGCAAGTCAGCGACTTTTCTTTGCAATTGAGATTCCCGAGGCGGTTCAGGATCAGATTTTGGCGATCCAGAAACCGGTGGAATCGGTCGGAACGGATCTGTATCGGTTCGTGAACCGGGAGAATCTCCATCTGACATTGCTCTTTCTGGGGCAAGTTGAGGACGAGCAGAAAGAAGAATTCTGCGCGCGGGCACGTCGGGAGTTTTCTGGCCCGATTACATTGAAACTGGATGGATTACTCCGTTTGCCGGAGCCGACCGTTCCCAAAATTCTGTGCGCGAATCTGGGTGGGGAAGTAGCCAAGCTTCGGCAAATGCAGCAGTCGCTTCTGGATCGGATGTGGACGCTGATGGACGGCTCGGAGATCAAGCCGTTTGTGCCGCACATCACATTTGCACGCCTCAAGCGCGGCGTGCCCCCGAGTGCGAAACCTGTCAAGCGAGCTATCGCAGCGATTCCGGGAATTGTGAGCAAAGAGTTTGTTGTTGAAGAGTTTCAATTGATGTCATCGGAGTTGTCGGAGGGGCAACCGGTGTATTCGGTGGTTGAGACTTTTCGGTTATGAGCGCACGGAAGAAGAAACGATTATTTTGGGTGTTGGGGATTGTTGGATTCCTCCTCATTTCCGCGACATGGTTTTACAACAAATTCATTCGTACCGATTACGGAGTCACTGGGGAGAAGATTGCGGGAGAACGATGGGTTCCTCTGCTTGCCGATCCATGGACTACGGCGAAGCTGATCACGAGCGGTGAGCGGATTGGGAGCGTAGAGATTGTCTATTGGAAGGATGGGGAACTCCGGACGTTAGTGGATAAGCCGGAGCAGTTTCAATCCCGATTTGGGGGAATGCACTGGCTGGAGCCAGCGAATTTCTTAAAGCCAAATTACGATTTCGAAGTTAAGCACGCTGAGCGTTTGGATGATTTCAGTGTTCTTAGAGGAGATACCCGGGGAATTGGATTACATGCTGCATCCCTAACTCTTTCTTACCCTGATGAACTCCAGTTCTATTTTGATGAGTACCCGAAGCCGTTTATCAATAAGTTTGGAGAGGTTGGTAAGTTGGAATGGGAATTAGATTTAGTAAATGGTGAAAACACAATCACGACGACTTGGAAGGAAGTTGTGATTAGAGATGAAATTCTTGGACTAAAAACCGGCTACCGGCTGGATTTTCGTACTTTGTCAAATTCTGCCTCTCAAAGATTTCATAAGCCCGAGCTGGCTGTCAAGGGAAGGCAAATGGACCAGCACGCCATCGAAGCGATGGCAATTGCTCTCCAAAGCCACTACGCCCCCGGAACCCCTCCATCCCCCTTCGCAAACACGAACACCCGCTACAGCGGACACGTTTTTTGGGATGCCGATATGTGGCTTTATCCCTGCCTCATATTCCTTGACCCGGACTACGCGCCGGACATCCCGAAGTATCGTCTCGACCGATTGAAAGCGGCAGAGGAAAACTATGACAAGTGGGCGAATGACGATTATCCGATCGCAATGCCGGGAAACCCGCAAGGCAAGAAATCCCTACGAGTAGATCCTGTGCTCCTGAGACTCAATCCCGCCAAATACCCCTGGGAGTCGAAATTCGATGGCACCGAAGGTTCGCCCTCGGAAACAGTTTTTGAAGAGCATATTAGCGGAGATGTTGCCTTCATGCTGGATCGAGCGATTGCTTTTGGCCAAGTAGATCAAGAACAAGCTGAACAGGCGATCATGCAAGTAGCTACCTACTATCAAATGAGATCATCTTCAAGAGACGATGGCAGGATCGGGCTCGATGGTGTTGTCAGCCCGAGCGAATGGGACATTGTCAATGACGACCTCTACACCAATGCCATTGCCGCTTGGACGATGAGCCGTGCATCGAAGCACTTTCAAGCAAAGCCGTTCCTCCCACGTGATGAGACTACATTCCTGACTTTCCCCGGAGACAAACTCAAGCAGTATCAGCAACATGCGGCTTTGCTCACCGTATTCCCGCTCCAACTCCCCGTGGCAGAGGCGGAAGCCGAAGAGATGCTCAAACGATTCCAGGGAAAGACTTATCCGAAGGGGCCGGCCATGTCGCTGAGCATTGAGGCGACAATCCTTGCACGTCTGGGTAGGGCAGATGAAGCTCTCATGGTTTGGCGGGAATCGTGGCTCCGCTATGGGCACCCGAATCTGTATCAATTCCGCGAAAAGCCGGACGGGGAATCGTATTTCATGACCGGCGCGGCAGGCTGCTTGAACACGGTCCTCTATGGGTTCATGGGGTTAAGGATTGACGATTATGAGCCGCAGGACAAAGCCTGGAAGATGCCCCTCAAGAACGGGCATTGGCTCAGCGTAGAGCCGCATCTGCCGAGCGAATGGGATGAGATCACATTGAAGGATGTGAAGATTCTTGGGAAGCACTACAACTTCACTGCGACTCACAAAGGGTTCACAGCAGATCAGGTTTAGGGCGACGCTATTCAGCGTCGCCTATTTGTCATTTGATCTGGAACAGATCATCTTTCAGCGGAATGATCTGACGGAATTTCTCTCGCCAACCATCCCGGATGCCGTAAAGGGTCATGCCCTGGAATTTGGAGTCTGACTCCCAGCGCTTGACAATCTCTTGCGCGGAAGCGATTTCTTCCTGAGTCATGTTTTCTATCCCACAATCGGAATAGATGCTAATTGCAAACGGCTTGCCAATCCGCTTTTGACTTTCATCCATGACTTTAAGGAGTCGAGCTAGATTCGTCCCATTGGTATTGGAAGAATGCTCCATCATCCGTTTGATGAGATGCACAGTTTCCTCCTCACTGCTGGGCGGTGATCCGGCATGAACCTCCGCAGGGCTAGAATCGAACCGGAAGACGACAACCTGACCATTGGCCGGAACCTGCATCAATTCGTAACGCATATCCGATCCAAGGTCGGCATGAATCTCCTTCGCCGACTCCGAAGTGTCAAGGGCAAAGAAATGGGCCGTGTCATCAGCCAAAGGTGGCTGGGTGCAGCCAATAAGGCTGCACCCGAGCACTAGGCTGAGAATCAACCCATTATTGAACTGAAGCTTTTCCATGTCCGCGTGATATTGAATCTCTTGTCTTGATTGACTCGGTTTCCTCCAACAGAAGGTTGATCGTGTCAATGCGTCCGATATATTTCATCAGCGCTTGATAATCTGGCAACTTGCGATAAGATTCCAAGTCTGACTTTTGTTGGTCATAGGCTTGGAGCATCTTTTCGCGCTCAGATTCGTGGCGCAGACGATCCTTTTCCCAATCGCTGAGCTGAATGGCATACTTGGATTCCACATGCTCAATCAGAGCACGATGGTGATCTTCATCGTATTTCCGTTGCAACTCATGCGAATCGTCCTCGGTGAGCTCTTGGCTTCCGTCCTTCCACCCTTTGACCGCAGAGATAAGTACGATCGGAGCGGAGATGGCCAGAGCGACAAAGAACGCCACCGCAAACTGCATTTCTTGCGAAGCATCAAAGGCGACCCGGTGGCTGAACTGCACAAGCGCAGTCGCACCAAGGAACACTTCTGCCATCACTAAGACACCAGAAAGAACTGATGCTAGAGTGATGGGCAAGCCCGTTGCTTCAGACCGCGCTTTTGAACGACCTGCCAAATGCCAGAGGTGATAAAGCAAAAGCTTCATCCCAAGGAGCACGGCAATCCCAATCAGAAAGCCGACCGCGAACTCTACTGGGTTGCGGGTTGCGTTGAGACCTGTCAATGAGGTCAGCCCGTATCCCACAAACAACCCCGGCAGAATCGCCAAGTACCAGTGCGCACTGTTGAGAAACCAATTGGTCATCTTGTTTGCGATCACTGATAGCCTGGTCGGTGCTTTTCGGAGTTGAGGCTCTGGACGTTCTGGTCGCGATGGCGCGGGTGGAACTTCCGGTTTCTCAATATCCGAAATGTATTTGGTGTAACTGTTGGTTTTTGCAACATACACCAACCCAACAGCTCCGGCATGATTGCTCGCCAGCTTCATGCATTCTTCGCGCTCTTCACGGAGGCGTTTGATGTCCTCGGTGATTGCGCCTTGTCGGCGGTCACTTTCTTCTTCGTAGTGACGACGACTCTGCATGGTGTCCGCATATCCATTGGCGGGATGAGTGCGGTCTGGTGAGAATGAGTTGTTCATTGGTTGCTCCCGAGACTGGTTGCCCGGTCTTCAGGGGAAATTAC
>JAGQUX010000110.1 GCA_020438215.1 Armatimonadota bacterium
GATTTGTCCCGGTATGACTTCTCCGGTTTCAAGCCGATGCGGTTTGAACTGGAGAAGAAAACCAGGCAGATCAATCTCCGGGTTCCGGAGAGTCTAATCGCTGCCTTGAAGGCGCGCGCCAGGCAGCGCAACATTCCTTACCAGCGCCTGATCCGTGAGGCGATCGAGGCTGCGCTGCGGTGACGATCTTGTATCTGCTCGCGCCTTCACTTTCTGGTTGCTGGGCGTAGCTTGCCGGGGCATGATCTGAAATTGCATGCCCTTCTGACAAGGCAGCGGGCATGAAACTGACGGGAGGCGGGGTTGCACTGGTGTATTGAGTGGCTTTCCCTACAGCGCATCATCCCCGGTTTCGCCGGTGCGGATGCGCATGGCTTCGCTAAGGTCCCAGACGAAAATCTTGCCGTCGCCGATCTTGTTCTGGCCTGCGGCTGAGCGGATCGCTTCCACGGCGCGCTCGGCTGTCGCGTCATCGACGGCTGCCTCAAGCTTCAGCTTTGGCACATAGTGGATCTGGTACTCGGCACCGCGATAGATCTCGGTCTGGCCCTTCTGGCGGCCAT
>JAGQUX010000111.1 GCA_020438215.1 Armatimonadota bacterium
GGCCTGACCCGCGGCCATGCGCTGAAAGTCGTCACCGGCACGCCGAGCGGCGAACCGAAGGGCGCGGCACCGGCCACGCCGGCCCCTGCCCGCACGTCGGCACCGACGGCGTCTGGCGGCGGCACGGTGCGGATGATCTCGTCATCGTCCACGGTGGCTGCCGTCGCATCCGCACCGGAAGCGGCCAACGACGCCGCGCAGTCGGTCGCCTTCAAGCGCGACTACGAGGAGCGGGCGAAGGAGTTCCAGGCCGAGAACGACGACGAGGAGCGCGCCGACCCGCTGTTCACGGCCGACGCCGCCGCCGAAGCCGCCGCCGCCAAGGCGGAAGCCAAGAAGGTGGAGGCCGACCGCCGCGCCAAGGCGATCATGCAGGGCTATACCGGCAACATGTGCCCGGAATGCTCCAACTTCACCATGGTGCGCAACGGCACCTGCGAGAAGTGCGATACCTGCGGGAGCACGAGCGGGTGTAGCTGAGGCGTTAAAGAGCCGCAGCCGTAACAACAATTTGCCCGGGCTAGTCTCGGGCAAATTGCTTTGGAGCTACGTGAT
>JAGQUX010000112.1 GCA_020438215.1 Armatimonadota bacterium
TAGTTTAGAATTTGTCTGGATTATCATGTTTTCACTACTCGTCTTGATATTCAGAGGTATAAGTAAGATGCGAGGTATAAATCCTACAAAAAACATGTAAAAATAGTATCAAATTCGAAACGGACATCTTGAAATTTGTCCTACGAATTGTCCTAGTATGATTTTACAAATATAATGATGTTTTTTAATATGAGTACATAAATGATTGGTTTTTATGATTTTACCAATAAAAAAAGGTCAGTGAAGTACTGACCTTTTGTGACCTGGCTGGGATTCGAACCCAGGGCCCACGCCTTAAAAGGGCGTTGCTCTACCAGCTGAGCTACCAGGTCGCATTTTTATCAAACGCGGTGCAAAGGTATATTTTATATTTATAATTCAAAAAATATTATGAAGTAAAAAACAAAATATTCTCAGCTAATCGAGCCGATTATTTATTAATATTTGATAGTCAAATCCTTACGAAACTATGATTTACAGAAATTATTGATTAAAATTTCAGCCATCAAGCGGATTAGTGTAAAACCAACCTTAGTCTATGATTTCACTATAT
>JAGQUX010000113.1 GCA_020438215.1 Armatimonadota bacterium
AATCAAATATGAGCCTACATTACAGTATAATAAAAACGGGAAACATTACAAATCTTTCAGAGTCATGGGTGAATTTGATACCCTGTATTTTTTAAGTATTGATGACAGGCTTATATTGGTAAAGGTTGGAGGGGTGGAATGATTAGTATTAAAGTTCAAACGTGAGGCGGTCTGTTTGCGGCTGATCAGGCGGCTTGCGGCTTTGATCTGACAGAGGCAATGCAAAATGCCTTCGCTTTCAGGTTGCGGGGCACGCCTCAACCGGGCATGATCTTGCCTCCACTGACTGGCTACTCAAGGCTGCGGGCATGAAACTGATGGGAGGCGGGTATGTGGGGTAGGGGATTGGCGAATGTTCAGTAAAGCTATAATAAAAAAGACGCTATTTATAATCTTCTTAATGAATATCTTGTATTTTGTTTTCCTGTTGTCTACCCCCATTTATCCTGAAATAATTACGACAGCTATGACAAAAAATTGGGATAATTTAATTATTTTATTTGAAATATTGACTATTGCTTTTTGTGGTATTTTGTTATATACAATATA
>JAGQUX010000114.1 GCA_020438215.1 Armatimonadota bacterium
CTTTTCCCATCGTAACCAAACAACAATTCAGCATCGACATTTATTCCATCAACAACACATTGTTTGTATTTTTTACATTTTATAACATCTTCTTGCAAATAGAAACAATCAATTCTTAGTTCTTTATTTTTTTTGCTATATTTTGAAAATGTTTTTCCAGTGTGAATAAGTGCCTCCTCAAGCGGATCTAAATATTTAAAATATCCAAAAAATGACGCAAGGGCCCAGAGTAATAACAAGAAAAACAGTAAATACAAAGCCTTAACCCACATACCCGCCTCCCATCAGTTTCATGCCCGCTGCCTTGATGTCGGTCTGTAGAGGCAAGATCATGCACGGTTGTCACATGCCCTGCAACCTGAAAGCGAAGGTGTTTTGCCTTGCGGCTGAAGGGCCAGAAGCGCTGTCGAGATCACAGAACTCGTCGAATTCCGGACGGGATCGGGTCTGAATGCTGCAACGTGACGAAAGCACTGTCTCGCAACATCGTCACGGATAAAGTCTGGAAACCGACCAGTCTGCATCGACCGATTGCCGGTCATAGCG
>JAGQUX010000115.1 GCA_020438215.1 Armatimonadota bacterium
GACAACCGCAAAATGTCCTGTGATGGGAGAGACTGGCCCGGACGCCGCGCACCGCGCACCATCGGGCGCGATGTCAAACAGCGACTGGTGGCCGAATCAATTGAACTTGCGCATCCTGCATCAAAACTCACCGCGCAGTAATCCGTTGGGCCCCGATTTCGATTACGCGGAGGAATTTCGCAAGCTCGACCTGGAGGCTGTGAAGCGAGATATCAACGCCCTTATGACGACGTCGCAGGAGTGGTGGCCAGCGGACTACGGCCATTACGGACCACTGTTTATCCGGATGGCGTGGCACAGCGCGGGAACATACCGCGTGAGTGACGGACGAGGCGGCGCAGGCTATGGCACTCAGCGATTTGCTCCGCTCAACAGTTGGCCGGACAATGCCAATCTCGACAAGGCGCGTCGATTGCTTTGGCCCATCAAACAGAAATACGGCAACAAAATCTCCTGGGCTGACCTCATGGTCTTAACTGGCAACTGCGCTTTGGAATCGATGGGCTTTCAGACGATCGGTTTCGCAGGTGGGCGCGAA
>JAGQUX010000116.1 GCA_020438215.1 Armatimonadota bacterium
TAAGCAACACGGTTTCGCAGGGAAGCCTTTGATCCGGATTGGCCCACACAGTCTGCAGGCACGCGCCATCCTGGCTCCGATGTCAGGTATCACGGATGCGCCTTTTCGCAAGCTAGCCGTGCGCCTTGGCGCGCCGCTGGTCGTATCGGAAATGGTTGCGAGTAAAAGCCTGTGCACCGGTAATCCGGAAATGACCCTCAAGGCGGAAGCCGTCGGGGCAGGGCTTCATGTGGTTCAGATTGCCGGCCGTGAAACCCGCTGGATGGATGAGGCAACACGGCGGCTAGTGTCGTCAGGGGCCGACATCATCGACATCAACATGGGGTGTCCTGCCCGCAAGGTCACGAATGGATATTCGGGGTCAGCGCTGATGCGCGAGCCCGTACACGCGCTGCAACTCATCGAGGCCACTGTCGCTGCGGCGGGAGAGGTGCCTGTCACGCTGAAGATGCGCCTGGGCTGGGACCACGACAATCTCAACGCACCTCAGATTGCCCGCGAATCCGTGGATGCGGGCGTACAGGCCATAA
>JAGQUX010000117.1 GCA_020438215.1 Armatimonadota bacterium
GAAACTTGTGCTCGAGAAAGAGCACCGGGTCGGGGTCTTCGATGGCCGTGCGCAGCAGGCCATAGGCGTCTTCCGCCGTGGCCGGAAAGGCGATCTTGAGGCCCGGAACCGACATGAATTGGGCCTCGACGCACTGCGAGTGAAAGGCGCTTCCGCTCACGCCTGCCCCGCACGGGCCGCGCACCACCATGGGAACGCCCTGGCCCCAGCGATAGCGGCACTTGGCCGCGAAGTTGGTGAGCATATTCCAGCCGCAGGCGATGAAGTCGATGAACTGCATCTCGACCACCGGGCGCAAGCCCTGCATGGCGGCTCCGATACCGGCCCCGATCATGGCCGATTCGCTGATGGGGGTGTCTACCACCCGGTCGGCACCGTGGCGGGCCTGCAGGCCGTCGGTGACTTTAAAGGCACCACCGAAAGCACCGATATCCTGGCCCAGCAGCACCACCCGCGGGTCTTGGGCCATGGCCTCGTCGAGGGCTTGCCGGATGGCTTCGAGATAGGTCGTCATTGGAAGACTCCT
>JAGQUX010000118.1 GCA_020438215.1 Armatimonadota bacterium
CGGGTTCGTTCTGACACGGCCCGCCATTCCGGGTTTGCGCGCAGCTCCCTCCTCGCCGCAATTCCAGGATCGCACGCCTCCATGCCAGCCGTCATTCCGGGGCCGCGAAGCGGAACCCGGAATCCAGAGCGGCAATGTCGCAATCTTGCCTCCGCCGGTGGTCAAGGCCTTGTGACGCGGAATGGCCGGCACGCTGGATTCCGGGTTCCGCTTCGCGGCCCCGGAATGACGCCGGTCGTATACGGGCCTCGCTGGTAGCGCGACCTACGCGGTCGCGATATAGGTCCGGATTTCCTCGGCCTCGCGCTCGACATCCTCGATGCGCCGCTTGACCACGTCGCCGATCGAGATGATGCCGTCGAGCGCGCCGTCCTTTTCCACCGGCAGGTGCCTGAACCGGCCCATCGTCATGATTTCCATGACGTCGTTGATCGAGTGGTCCTCGCGGCAGATCTTCACGCTGGCGGTCATGGCATCCGACACCTTGAGCGCCAGCGCATCGACCCCTTTCGAGCCGATCA
>JAGQUX010000119.1 GCA_020438215.1 Armatimonadota bacterium
CTTCACGCTTCAGGATCCGTACCTTGCCGGCGGCGCTCTCGACGATGCCGGCGTGCTTCACGCTCTCAACTGAAATGCCTCGGGCGGTAGCGATGTTGTTCGCCGTGCCGTAATCACCTTTCGCCATACCGTTCTGTTCGAACCATGTGACTGCGAACCGCGTATCTGCGTCGAACTCTCCCTGAATGCCCCCAAGATATTCATCCAACTCGCGATTGATCAGTTGCAGCGCAGCTTTGACGGTCATTGGGCTGTCGCCTGCCTCCAAGACCGCCTTGTAGCGCGAGAAAACGCCCATGCCCGGCCCGATTGCTGACTGAGGCATGTCAGCCGGCGCGATATTTGCCGCCTGTAGTTCAGCGATCGCCGGTGGAAGCTCGCGTCTGAGAGCACGGATGAACTCGGCACGAGAAACGATCTCAGCGGAGCCTTCCTTCTTCCGGCAAACGAGAACAACTGAATTTGCGAGGGCGTTCGTGCCCGTCGCAATAGTTCTCGCTGCG
>JAGQUX010000011.1 GCA_020438215.1 Armatimonadota bacterium
GCCTGGACTACCGGAACATCGTCATCCCAATCCGGTCGATTCTGAATCTGAGCCCAATATCCAAGCAGCATAGAAACAGAAGTAGGGCTGCAAAGCACTCCCCCATTCTCATAACTCATTTGTGCGCGGCGTGGCGGCTCTAGCACTTTGCCCCAGATAGATGTCTGTGGAGAGCGTGCTTCCCAATTAGATTCCTTTGGGGTGATAATGAGCCTCGCTTTCTCTATAGAGGGCAACTCGCCCAAAGCATTTGGCGTTGCCGTGATTCGTAGAGACAGCACGGTCGAAACCGACTTGCACCGGAATGTATCGGTATAGACCGCCGCAGTTTCATCAGACTGATCATTTGTACTGGTCCGTGTCTGATCTATTGCCCATGTGCCCACCTTGTACCAACGTGGATTCTCACTCGGCACCGAGAATTCAAACTCTAGTTTTGCCCCGACTGGCATTTGTGCTTCCCAACTCGGGATCACTTCATGAATCGGGCTTCCTGCTTTGAGGTACGCCGAGTAAATTACTCGACCATCAAACTCCTTTTTCTCCATTTGCGTCGGAGTGAGTTCAACAAATCCGGTGGAATCAATCATGGTTGGGCCAAGCAGGGCCGCCATCACAAGCGAGGCGAATGCCATATCCAACAAATACCTGAACCAAGGCAGCAAATGTGCCGAAAAAGGTTCGTCATGCCAATTCGCATCCCGCTTGGGTCAAAATAGAACCCATGTTGAAGATTAGTGGCCTTGACGTCTTTTATGGCGCGATCCAGGCCCTCAATGATGTTTCGCTGACAGTGAACGAAGGCGAAGTCGTCTCTATCATCGGGAGCAACGGAGCAGGAAAAAGCACTCTGCTCCGCACGATTAGTGGGCTCCTGCGCCCCCGAAAGGGCACGATTGAGTTCCTCGACGAGGAAATATCTGGAGTATCAGCGGACAAGATTCTCAAGAAAGGCATCTCTCAATCCCCCGAGGGCCGCCGCATCTTCACCAACATGAGCGTCCAAGAAAATCTTCAACTCGGCGCAATCACCCGTAAGGATCACGAAATCAGCTCGGACATGGAGAAGCACATGGATCGCTTCCCCCGCGTCCGTGAGCGTCTCAAGCAAAATGCCGGAACAATGAGCGGCGGTGAACAACAAATGCTCGCTATTTGCCGGGCCCTCATGTCCCGGCCAAAACTCCTCCTCCTTGATGAGCCAAGTATGGGGCTTGCCCCCAACCTGGTTACCGAAGTCTTCAACGCCATCAAAGATCTGAACGAAGCGGGAACCACGATCCTCCTTGTTGAACAGAACGCTGTCCGTGCTCTCGAAGTCGCCAACCGCGCTTATGTTCTCGAAACGGGTGTGGTCGTTCTGGAAGGGAGCGGACAAGAACTGCTCACTGACCCCAAAGTCAAAGAGGCGTATCTTGGCGGCTAAAGCCACCACCAATATTCGCATATCCCCTATGGAAGAGCGGCACACCGAGCGTGTCGCTGACATCGAAAAGGCATCCCAGACTTCCCCTTGGTCGGTCAAATCATTCCAAAACGAAGTCGGAAAAGAGAATTCGATCTTCGTTGTCGCCGAAAACAAGGGACAAGTGTTCGGCTATGCCGGACTTTGGATGGTAATGGATGAAGCCCATATCATCAACGTTGCGATTGACCCTGAACATCGCCGCGAAAAGCTGGGTGAACGCCTGATTGTTCACATCCTCAAGGAGGCTTTGGAGCAAGGTGCTACCTGCGCAACTTTGGAAGTCCGTGTCGGCAATGAAGCGGCAATTGGGCTTTACTCTAAACTCGGCTTCACAGAATGTGGTCGCCGGAAGAAATACTATCCTGACAACAAGGAAGATGCCCTCGTAATGTGGCTGTACCACCTCAACGAGTGGACTCCCCCAGGTGAATGATGTTCTGGGATCAGCCAGTTCTGGGCATTGAAACCTCCTGCGATGAAACAGCCGCCGCTGTCGTGGTGGGACGTCAAGTTCTCAGCAATGTCATCGCCTCCCAGGTGGATATCCATGCCAAATGGGGCGGCGTGATTCCGGAAGTTGCTGCTCGCCAACACGTTGAGTCCATCCTCCCCGTCATTCAAGAAGCTCTCACACAAGCAAGGATCGTGCGACCAGCCGCAATATCCGTCACCGATCGACCTGGGCTTGTCGGAGCCCTCAGCGTCGGTGTCAGCGCAGCCAAAGCACTCGCCAAAGTTTGGGGCATCCCCATGGTCGGTGTCCATCACCTGGAAGGGCACTTACTCTCACCTTGGGGCGATCCTGATTTGCGGCAAGAGATCGACTTCCCGCTTCTCAGCTTGATTGTCTCCGGGGGTCACACCGAACTCGTGATGAGCGGGCAGCCTGGTGAGTACCAACACCTCGGCGGAACAATTGATGATGCCGCAGGCGAAGCATTTGACAAAGGTGCGCGACTACTCGGCCTTGGATACCCGGGCGGTAAAGCCATTCAGAATGCGGCAGAATCTGGCGATCCTAAACGGTATGACCTCCCCCGTGCATTACCCGATGACCCCCACAATTTCAGCTTCAGTGGGCTGAAAACGGCGGTACTTCGGCTTGTGCAAATTCATGGGAGCAATTTGAATATCAACGATGCCGCCGCCAGTCTCCAAGCCGCAATCGTCGATGTCCTCGTCAAGAAAACCGTCGCAACCGCAGAACTCTTCAACCTGAAAACTGTTTGTCTTGTCGGTGGTGTGAGCGCAAACAAACCACTCCGCACTCAACTCGACGCGGAGTGCATACGACGCGGCATCTCACTCTTCGTTCCACCGTTTGATCTCTGCACCGATAACGCGGCAATGATCGCACTTGCCGGGTCGTTTCGCATCAATCGCGGCGAAACCACGTCTTTTGACGTAGAACCAAAACCGAATGCCCCACTTCCTGGCATGATAGAAGCAAGGTAAACCATGTCCGACGAAACCCAAGAGCCCAAAGAAGATTCACCGAAACCCAAAAAGCCGATGAGCCCCATGTTCCGCAATATGATCATGGCGTTCCTCGCCATCATGCTCTTGCTGATCGTCCATGTGGCAGGAAATATCCGGGCGGCAGGCACCCAGCGCGCCGACCAACTGCGGATGATCAACGCGATTGCTTCAACGCTCAATGATCCTGTTCTTCAGCGAGATACAGTCAAGCTCCGACGGATATGCGAAAACCTGGCTCAGCAAGGCGCGTTTGAGCGAGTGAGCATCACTCAAGTCAGTGGTGAAGTCATTGTCACCACCGACCGCACGAAAGAAGGCACAGTTTTGGAGCATTGTAAGAAAGCTCCCAACCAAGGGAAAATCGAGGAAGTCGATGGCCACCGGACGCTGGTGCGAAGCATCTTTGTTGCGGAAGACAACCCCATAGCCGCCATCGAGATCAAACTCTAACGCCGCGGGTGAGCCTTGTCGTAATGCTCGCGCACAACATCCAGATCGAGCATTGTGTAAATCTGAGTTGTGCTGATGCTGGAGTGACCAAGAAGTTCCTGCACAGCGCGTAAATCGGCCCCTCCACGCACCAGATGAACGGCGTAAGTATGCCGCAAGGTGTGTGGACTTACCGCTTGCCTCAGCCCAGCCTGGCGGCGATACTGCTCAAAAATGTTGTACGCACTCTGACGGCTCAGTGGGCCACCCCTCGCGCCCAGGAAGACGTAGGCGTTAGCCCGCTTTGCAATCTGTGGTCTTGCTTCATTCAGGTAACGCTCTAACCAAGGTGCCGTGTGCATCGGAATAGGAACAAAACGAATCTTCCCGCGCTTCCCTTTCACTCGGAAAGCAGCTGCATCCATATCCACTTCATCTGTACGGAGGTTGGTCGCTTCGCTCACGCGGAGGCCAGTCCCATAAACAAGCTCCATCAGCGTTCGATCCCTCAACCCAACTGGAGTCGCCAAATCAGGCGCATCCAACAATTTGAGAAGGTCATCAACGCTGAGAGCTTTGGGAAGACGCTTCGGAAGACGTATCCCCGCCGCAGAAGGGAGTGCCGTCTCTGGTCCTTCGCCATTCTTCTTGAGGAACTTGAGGAACGACCTCAACGCCGAAACGCGGCGTCGTGCGGTTGTTGGGGCATAGCCTTCGGCGGCAAAGTTCTGGAATTTGTTGAGATCTTCGGCGGTAAGAGCTTCCCAGCCGTTCCGCCCTCTTTGAGTAAAGAAATCCGCCGCGAGATGCAAATCTCGCTCATAGGAAGTCACCGTGTGTTCGCTCGCGCCCTTTTCGTGGATCAGGGCGTCGAGGTACCACTCGATGGCTTCTCGATAAGATCCTTTCTCTTCCATAAATACATCACCGGATGCACGTACATCATGTCGTGTATCGTTTGGTACGGGTGGAGCCCCGCTTGATTCACGCCGCTCATTCCCGCCCCAACGATCCGCTCGAGTTCATAACCTTGCTGTAGCTCCGTCATGAAGTTCTTGTAAGCTTCCGTCTGAGCGCGGTACATCTCCGGCACAGTTTTCCGTGCGGCGAGAGTATCCACACCTTCCAATTCAAAAGACGAGAAAACGACCGCATCTGGCTTCAGTTCTTGAATCAACCGGATGTCCCAGTCACTCCGAGAATTGAAATCCTCCGGCATATAGCGCACGACTTGCGGTTCATTCGATTCTGCCAGCGCGGAAAATCGATACTGAGGTCCGTACATTGGCCCGGCTTGAATTTGTGGATAAAGTGTTGGTGTGTAGAACCAAGGATCACTCACCAATCCCACGGAAATGATTTTCTCATCTGTTTTGATGATCACTCCCATTTCATCACGGGGATCAAGGCCAGACATCCAGTTTGTAGACACCAGCGTATTCAGCATCCCGCCGCCAACGCCTCCGAGTCCAACAATGCCAAGCGCAACAACTCCACGAGCCTTCGGGCCACCACGTAAATGGCCTTGCCCTAGCAACCAACCGAATCCCACCGCTAACGGAGGCAAGAGCGGGAATGTGTAGCGCATGAATTTCACCTCGGCGCGCCCAATCAGGAAGTAGCTGATAACGAAGAACGCGGCTAGCCCGATCATCCATGGATGCTTACGATATACGCCACGTCCCAACCCGAACAATCCGATCAGAAGCAGGAGTCCCCCGTAGCCACTCATCAGGTTGCCGAGGTGATAAATAAACCCGGTCGGTGTTCCCGCAAAAACGAGTCCGTGCCCAGTGGAGGTGTGTTTCATCTCATAGATGAAGTCCTTCATGAATAGCGCGTTTTCCAGCAAGATGCCTGGCGTCGTAATGATGAATGCGCCCAGCGCCGCCGCCACCGTAATCCCGAGCGTCTTAGGAATGGATTTGAACTGCTCAGTGCCCCGATAAGCCAGAACTCCGATCAGAATCGGCACAATCAACGCGAGAATTCCCGTGTACTTCGTTCCTGCTGAGAGCCCAGCAAACACCCCTGACCAGATCGCTGCACGGAGAATTTCTTTGTCACCAAGAGGCTCTTTCCCTTCCTCAGGGATCATGCGCGTTGCCCAGTAAAACGATGCCGTCAAGAAGAATACGGCAACCACATCCACGGTCATAAAACGTGAGTGAGTCACAAGTGCTGGGGCAATCCCAATTGAAGCACCACCCAGAATTGCTCCAAGCGGGTGTGTGCGCCGAACGAGCAAGGCAAAGATGATCCATGCCATCCCCGCGCCCGCCAGAACGCTCAGCCACCTTCCCGCAAGAATAAAGTTCGCCCGCGCTTGATACTGATCCGAGCCATCTTCCTTCTGTGCGCCTCCACCATAACCACCGACGATGTCGGTTGTCACCCGCACCATTGTCAGATAGAGCGTTCCGTAGTTATAAAACCCAGGGGTGAACTTGAACTTTGCTGGTTCAACAGCTTGGGAGTAAGCGAGAACTACCTCTTCATCGGGGTGAAGGCTATGAAACCGCTTTTCATTTGGTAGTCCCCAGGTCATTCCGGCTAGGCGGATGAGCAGGGCCACCACAAAAATGATCAGGCCGATCCGGAGTCTCTTCGGATCGACCTTGTCAAGAAACGAGGGTTTCTTATGGGCGGAAGTTTCGGCGGTCTCGCTCAACTTACTTCTTCTGCATGACGACCTTTCCAGTCATCTTGCTACTCACAACGGCGCGACCGGGAAGTTGCGGAACTTCGATTGACCAAGACGCGTTCGATTTTCCTTCTGCGTACAGGGTCGCCTTGGACTTGAGATCGAGATCAAATTCCAAGTTGCTGTTCAGCTTCATCGGCATCTTACTGAGTCCTGTTTGCGATGGGCTTGCACCGAGCAAGTCATTGATGAATTTGGCAATGTCTGTGTCCAATTCGACGCTTGCTGTTATTCGGTGAACCTTCACGCCCTCAACCTCCTTGATGCCTTCGTACTTATAAGTCATATCAAGTCGTTGATTGATGATTTCGCCACCCTTACCGGTCTTGTTCTGTGGCTGATAGGAAACCGTCTTCTTCCAGGTATCACCGACTTCTACTTCATCAAGCGGTAGCTTCGGGTTGAAGTCGATGGCAGAGTCCAGACTTCCGATAAACAACACCATGCGCTGCAGTTCACCAATGAACTGAGAAATATCGAGAGCTTGGAGACTTGCGTAAGCCTCTGGGCTTGTTGCGCGGAGCTGCTGAAGGGCGCTATCCCATTTGACCTGGTATCCACCAGGAAGCGGCAAGCCTTTACCAGTCGACTTGTCCTTAGGCAGGTCTTCAACGTTTGTGATCTCATTGATGGGAGAAAGATCCATTTTGAAGTTCATATCGACTTTTTCGACATGCTTCACGGGAGCACTTTCAGCAGTTTCCCCATCAATCTGGATCATGGTCGGGCGGCGATATTCGGCCACGGCAAATCCACCATTCTTCACATCAATCACCTTCATGGTGAAGTCGTAGTTCAGATCAATGCGTTGCGGAATTGCGGTAATCACCGGATACTCCGCAATTTCATCAATCATGTAAGAACGGACTTCATACTTGAGTTGGTCGCCCTTTTTGAAATCACGATAAAGGAATTCTGAAGCCTGTGCTGGCTTCAGAATCGAGGATGCAAGGATCACGGCGGAAATCATAATTACTCTCTACCTTGTTACAACAGAATCTTACTGCAGATTAGTTTCCACGGATGAATTGCTTAGCAATCACCATGCGCTGAATTTCGCTACAACCTTCTCCGATCTCTGTCAACTTAGCGTCGCGCCACAACTTCTCGACAAGGAAATCAAAGGTCATTCCTCGACCGCCGTGGATTTGAATCGCGTTATTAGTACACCGATTCGCCGCTTCGCTAGCAAACAGTTTTGACATGCTGGAGATGGTGGTTACGTTTTCGCCTCGGTCGTATGCCGCCGCACCTTTGTGGAGTAGTAGCGTTGCCGCTTCAACATCCAAGAAGTTATCGGCAAGCATGTTCTGAACCGATTGCATATCACATAATCGACGATTGAACTGCTCTCTCTGTTTCGAGTAGTCCAGGGCAAGCTCTGCTGCCTTCTCAGCAATCCCAACTGCCATACCGGCAATCCCAAGTCGACCACGATACAGAAGGCTGATCGCCTGCTCAAAAGTACACGGCGTATGCCATCCCTTCGCATTGGTCATCTTGAACCGAACTGTGTTACTCGCACGGACGCCAATCGTGTGAATTCGGTCAACAAGCTCAAAACCTGGTTGATCAGTTTCCATCAGGAATGCACTGAGTTCCGTATCACTCGTTCGCGCAATCAGGATGATCAGATCGGCCTTGCCGCCGTTGGTGATGAACATCTTCTCGCCATTGATGGCGTACATTCCTTCCTCCCCATCAATTGGAGTTGCGAATGTCTTGACTCGACGTGCATCAGAACCTGCGTCTGGCTCAGTGAGCCCCCAAGCCAGCTTGACTTTGCCTTCCATGCAAGCCTTCAAATACTTTTCGCGCTGCGCATCGGTTCCAAAGTGGACGATATGCCCGAGACAGAGTGCGTTGATCGCGGCAACGTTCATACTGAGTGCCGGATCACCCTTCGCGAGTTCCTTACACGCTTCAACGTATGCCATGCAAGAAAGGCCACGCCCACCCATTTCGGTCGGGACGGTCATGGCGAGGAGGCCAACGCTTGCTAGCTTGCCCCAGATGTCATCAGGGAATGAGGTGGCATCTTCCCATGCGCGGGTGTTGGGGAGAACTTCTTTCGCGACAAACTCGCGCACTTCGGCGAGGAACTTCGCATCGCCTTCAGAAAGGCTCGGAATCACAGCGGCAGTGCTGGTATTCGGCATCGTTGCAGACATGTTGCTATTCTACTTTGTTGAGCCCGAAACGTCGGCACAAACCCGGTATTTCTAGGCTCAAATTGACAAAAAAGCCCCCTGCCAATGGCAGAGGGCTTTCGATCCTATCCGAAGCGATTTTACTTCGTAACGGTTTCAAGAAGATTCTTGAACGCGCTCGGATCGTTGATCGCGAGTTCGCTCAGCATCTTGCGGTTGACTTCGATCCCTTTCTCGGTAAGAGCGTGGATGAAATCGCCGTACTTCACGCCATGCTCGCGGCAAGCTGCCGAGATGCGGGCGATCCAAAGTCGTCGGAAGTCGCGCTTCTTCGCTCGTCGGTCACGAAAAGCGTAAGCACCGCTCTTCATCACCTGCTCGTGCGCGTTCTTAAATGTTCTACTCTTGCGGCCGTAATAACCGGAAGCTTTCTTCAACACCTTGCGGTGCCGCTTCTGGCGCATAATGCCTCGTTTTACACGTGCCATGTTTCTTTCTTTTAGTTAGTTAGGGTCGTCACCAGTTCCCAGCCTCACAGGGCGGTAGTGGTAGAGATTGACGAAATTCTTGCTTGAACTTATGCAAGACCGAGAAGTCGGCGAACTCGCTTTTCTTCTGTCTTCTTCAGTTCAGCATCCATATCCAGACGGCGCTTTTGCGATGCACTCTTGTTGAAGAACATGTGGTTGTTATAAGCCTTACGGCGCATGATCTTCCCAGTGCCAGTGATTTTGAATCGCTTAGCTGCTGTCTTCTTTGTCTTCAGCTTTGGCATTTTTAGACTTTCCTCCGCCAGCTTTCGGGCTCATGACCATGACCATCTCCCGTCCATTCAGGACTGGCTCGCGTTCGGCTTTACCAAACTCGGCCAGATCTTCGGCCAGACGCATCAGCTTCTGTTTGCCTCGATCGGGGTAGTCAAGTTCACGTTTCTTGAACCGGCAGACTAACCGAACCTTGTTGCCTTCACCCAGGAACTTTTCCGCTTTGCGGAATGCCACCTGAATGTCGTGTTCTGCAATGTTCGGGCTAATCTTTATACCCTTTACTTCCTGAACCTTTTTCTTTTGGTCCCGTTTGAGCTTGCTTTGCTCATATTTGTACTTGCCAAAATCAACGATTCGGCATACCGGTGGATCGGCGTTTTCTGCAACAAGAACCAGGTCAAGCCCGACTTCTTGTGCTTTGGAGAGCGCATCCCGGACATCCATGACCCCTAACTGACCTTCGTCAGATACAACACGCACTTCTTTAAAGCGCATGCGGAGGAGCCGTTCATTGATCGGTGGGCCCGGATCTGGGCGTGACCGACCTCTTGGTCCTCGTCTAATAGCTATTCACCTCGGGGCACACTCGTACTTTTGCCATATATGGGGCTCTCATTATAGTCTCGGAAGAATCTCACTGTCAAACAAGACCCGTTGCAACACCTTTTGACGAGAAAGGGACCGACAAGGTTCAAAGGTATTCTGCCTGCCAATTCATCATGGTCAAAAACTGTCAAAACGTGTGCGTCATCGGAGCCGGCACAATGGGCAGTGGCATTGCCGCGCACCTTGCCAATATTGGGTTCAACGTCACCCTGCTCGAACAAACTCGCGAGCACGCCGAAAAAGCCTTTGCTCGCGCAAAAGATGTTCGCCCTCCTCACTTTTATGTTAAATCCACCGCCGACAAAATTCGCCTCGGCGGAGTCGATCAAGATTTAGATTGGATTCGCGAAGCCGATTGGGTTTGCGAAGCCATCATTGAAAAACTAGATGCTAAAAAAGCGTTGTTCGAAAAGATCGAACATCTGCTGAAGGAAGAAGCCTTCATCTCCACCAATACCAGTGGCTTACAGATCGGATTGTTGAGCGAGGGACGGAGCGAATCATTCCGACGGAGATTCCTGGGGACTCACTTTTTCAATCCCCCGCGCTATCTCAAACTTCTCGAACTAATTCCCACCGAAGAAACTGATCCTACTGTCGTCCAACAGATGACCGAGTTCCTGGAGAAGGATGTCGCTCGGCGAGTTGTCCTTGCCAAGGACACTCCGGGATTCATCGCCAACCGCTACGGCATGTGGTCGATGATCTACACCGTTCATGTGGCCGAGAAGCTCGGCTTGTCGGTTGAGCAAGTCGATGCGATCACCGGGCCGTTCCTTGGTCGCCCGAAATCAGCATCTTTCCGATTGAACGACATTGTCGGTCTCGACATCATGGTGGACATCGCGCAGAACTTGATCGAGCGCTGCCCCCACGATCCCCAAACTCCTCACCTCGCTACCCCAAATTCTATTGCCAGCCTTATTGAAAAGGGTTGGATCGGCAGTAAGGCAGGGCAAGGCTATTACAAAAAGGAGGGCAATCAATTTGTCTCTTACGATATGGTAACGGGTGCATATCGGGAGCGACTTGAGCCCAGTCTTCCGAGTCTTGATTCACTCGCCCGCAAACCTCTCGGCGAGCGACTGCGAGAAGGTCTCCAACTCCGCGACGAGGTGGGTGAATTCCTTCGGGCATATCTGATTCCAACTCTCCAATATGCCGTTGCTCTTAAAGAAGAGATTTCCCATAATGTTCGCGACTTCGACCGTGTCATGCAATGGGGATTCGGCTGGGAAGCAGGCCCATTTGAGATGATTGATGCGATTGGAGCAGAGCACTTGGGCATAGAAGCCAAACCGTTCTACTCCGATGGTCAGATTCAAGATTTTGACGGGAACTACTACGCCCCAGCTCCCGAGCCCCTTTTTGCGAAGATCACAGACTTCCCTGTCCTGGAAGAAGGAACTGGTTGGAAGACTCGCGACCTCGGCGACGGAGTGACCGCTTTCACCCTCTGCAACAAGATGGGCGTGGTTGATCCCGGTGTCGTCGAAGGACTACAAAGCGTTCTCGACTCCGGCAAAGTTGAGCGACTGCTCATCACCAGCGAAGCCAAGGTCTATTCTGCCGGTTTTGATCTCAAGTTCTTTGTCAATGCCATCGAAAACCAAGATTTTGATGCCGTAGACAAAGCAATTGCCGCTTTCCACAGGCTCAACGATTCCATTGGCAAGATTCCGAGCGTTGCCGCGGTTTGGGGATTCTGCTTAGGTGGTGGATTCGAGATTGCGTCCGGATGCACGAGTATTGTTGCCGCCGCAGAAAGCATGATCGGTTTGCCTGAATCCCGCGTCGGCTTGCTTCCCGGCGGACTTGGTACGCTCGTTATGCACGAGAATTCTGGCGGTGATGTTAAGCGAGGAATCAACGCGCTCAAGTCGATGGCGACTGGCGCAATGTCCATGAACGCAGATCACGCCTACGAACTCGGCTATCTCACCGATGACGACGTGATTTGCTACCACCCCGATCAACTGATTACCTTTGCGAAACAACACCTTCTTTCATTGGAAGCAAAGCCAAAACCAGAATGGAAGCCGTTCACCGGCCCGTTTGGTGGCATGGTTGATCAGATGCAGGATGCACTCAAGGCGAGCGGAGAACTCACCGACTATGATGAACTGATCAGCGACAAAGCCAAACGTATCTTCACCAAAGCGAATAGTCGCGAAGAAGCCATGGAGCTAGAGCGCACTCTTTTTGTTGAACTTTGCCACGAAGGACGGAGCCTCGCCCGAATGAAGCACATGCTGGAAACGGGCAAACCGCTGAGAAATTAGTATGAAGATTTTGGTTACCGTCAAGCGCGTTGTCGACCCCTACGCGAAAGTCAAGCCCCTTGCCGATGGCTCCGGGATTGACACCACCGGCGTGAAGTTCGACATCAACCCGTTCGATGAGATCGCGGTGGAAGAAGCAGTCCGTCAAAAGGAAAAGAACGCTGATATTGAGATCGTTGCCGTCAGTATCGGCCCGGCAGAGTGCGAAGAGCAACTGCGCAAGGCACTTGCTATGGGTGCTGATAAGGCCATCCATGTCGAAACAAACGATCCTCTAGATAGCTCTGTGGTTGCCGCTGAACTGGCCGAAATCGTCAAGCAAGAAGAGCCTCGCGTAATCTTTATGGGTAAGCAAGCAACCGACAATGACCACAACCAGGCCGGACAAATCCTTGCCGCAAAGCTCGATTGGCCGCAAGCCACATTCGCATCCAACATTGAGTTCGATGGAGATCGGGTCAATGTCACTCGAGAAACGGACACTGGCGAAGAAACGCTGTCTATGCCGCTTCCGGCCATTATCACCACTGATCTGCGCTTAAACGAGCCGCGCTACATTGCTCTCCCCGGCATCATCAAAGCCCGAAGCAAGCCGCTAGAAAAACAAGAGCGCAAAACAGATGTTCAACCCAAGACAACCGTGTTGAAGCTAGAACTTCCGCCAGAGCGTCCTGCCGGGCGCAAGGTGGAATCGGTGGATGAACTCATCTCTGCCCTCAAAGATCGTGGGGTGATCGAATGAGCCGAGTCCTCATAGTCTGCTTTGATCGCGCCGACTCTCTCGCGGCAATTGGATTTGGTCAGGCAAGCGGCAAACCGTTTGACATCCTGCAACTCACGCAATCAGCGGCAGAGGGCACCGGCGCAGAGAAAATCTACAGCCTCGGATTACCCACCTTCCCGCCTGCAGATTATCTCGCTAACGCGCTGAGTGATTTCGCAAAGGAATACACCTGGATCGCCGGTGTCAGCAACATGCGAAGTAAGGACGTGCTCGCTCGTTTGGCCGGCAAACTCGACTGCGCGATGGTCACAGACGTTTTGAGCATCGAAAGTGAGGACACCTTCACCCGACCGATTGTTGCTGGAGCGATCATCGCAACGGTGCAGGTTCATGCGACGCCCGTCGTGCTGACGTTCCGCACCTCTGGTTTCAAAGCCCAACCCACCGACAAAGCTAGCGAAGTCATTGAACACAAATTTGACTGGCAAGGCGTGACAAAGCGCCTCAGCGAGAATTCTCGCGGTGGTGGACGCCCCGATCTTGCTCAGGCAAAGGTTGTTGTCAGCGGTGGACGACCCCTCAAAGATACCGAGACCTTTGAAAAGGTCATTGGTGGGCTCGCCGACAAGCTCGGAGGTGCAGTGGGGGCCACTCGCGCGGCGGTGGATAGTGGAATCGCCGCGAACGAGCTTCAGGTCGGGCAAACCGGGAAAATCGTTGCCCCCGACCTCTATATTGCCGCGGGGATTTCTGGTTCCACCCAGCACATGGCGGGAATCAAAGATTCCAAGGTCATTGTTGCGATCAATACCGATCCCGATGCCCCCATCTTTGATGTCGCTGACTACGGATTGGTGCAGGATCTCTTCGAAGCTGTCCCCGAACTCACCGACAAGCTCTAAAAACAAACAAAGTAGCCAGACTCAAAAGAGTCTGGCTACTTTGTATTCACTCACCCAAATTAGCCGAGTAAGTGCATCGGGTTTTCAAGATAGAACTTCACGCGATTGATAAAGTTCGCGCCGACTGCGCCATCAACCACACGGTGATCGAATGATGCAGTGATATTCATCTTGGATCGGATTTCCAGCTCATCATCGTCATTCACGACAACTTTTCGGCTGGCGGTGCCAATCGCGATAATAGCGGCGTTCGGTTCATTAATGATCGCGGAGAAACTGTCTACATTCAGCATTCCCATGTTACTGATGCTAAACGTGCTTCCCTGCATCTCATTCGGGCCGAGCTTGCCATCGCGTGCTTTCCCAACCAGCTCTCGGGCGCGGTCAGAAAGTTGGCGCAAGCTCATGTTCTGCGCTCCGTGGATGACCGGAACCAGCAAACCATCATCTACCGCCGCGGCTACACCGATATTGATGTTTCCGTACTGCAACAGATGATCGCCTTGGAATGTGGAGTTGACCATCGGCATCTCTTGGAGTGCAAGTACGGAAGCCTTGACAACAAAATCGTTGACGCTCACCTTGCCTGCATCTTGAGCCTTGAACTGATCACGCAATCCATTGATCGCTTCCAGATCAACTTCTACGGTGACATAGAAGTGAGGAACGGTCTGCTTAGAATGCTGAGTTCGGTCAGCAATGATTCCGCGCAGGTAATTCAACGGAACCTTGGTGTCTTCTGCAGTTGCGGCAACCGGGGCTGGAGTTGATACTGCACCGTTGGAACTTGGTGCTGGTGCTTTCACACCCGACTCAATAGCCGCGCGAACATCTTTCTCAACGATCCGTCCACCTGGGCCAGTACCTTCAACAACACTTAGATCAAGGTTGGCGTCGGCAGCAATCTTTTTTGCCAGCGGTGAAGCCTTGACTCGTCCACCAGAAGATTTTGCTGCAGGAGCAGATGTAGCTCCAGCGGTTACGAGTTCTTTTTCCGGAGCCGCTTCTTCAGCCGCTTCAGCAGCAGGAGCAGATGCTTTGCCTGAGCCCCAATCCGCCGGAAGCTCTTCGCCATCTTTGAGCAAAGCAGCAATTGGCTGACCAACTGGCACGGTTTGCCCTGGCTGAATCAATACGCCAGCGAACCGTCCCTTGCCCGGTGCTTCTAATTCAAGAACAGCTTTATCCGTTTGGATATTGCCGATTACATCGCCCGATTTGACTTGGTCTCCTTCCTTGACAAGCCATTCCAGCAAGGTGCCTTCTTCCATTCCGTCGCCCATCTTGGGCATGATCACTTCCGTCATTTGATTTGCTATTCCTCAAGCCGTGAAAAACAGGTTCAGATTACCTGCGCATTCACATCAGTATCCGGTTCATGTGGCTCCCCGTTGAGCGACGAGAACAAACTGTGAACCTCTAGTTTGGCGTGGTTCAGATCAGGATTGCGACTTTTGGAGGGCTAACGCCGCACCACCCAGTAGGCCCGCATCATCAACCTGCTTTGCTAACTCAATCTCACAATCCGCGAAAAGTGAAGGAACAGCCACATTTCTTGCTTCATCAATGACTGCTTCCATAAACCACCGCCCCGCTTTTGAAATTTGTCCACCAATTGCAAAAACATCGGGAGCAAAGACGTTTATAAGCGATCCAACCCCAACACCAAGGAACATCCCCGTCTCCCTCCAGACTTCCCTTGCCAATGAATCGCCGTGATCCGCTGCCTCATCAATGATCGCCGGAGTAACCTTACCAAGCTCCCCTTTCACCAAGTCATTGATGATTGACTTTCGCCCACGTCGGAGTTTGTGCGTCGCTCTCCGAACAATGGAATCCCGCTGGCAATACGCTTCAATTGTTCCGTAGCTACCCGCGTTGCAATCCATTCCATTGTGTTGGACGACCATGTGTCCGAGTTCACCGCCACCTTTATTGCCGCCAATGAGAACGAGCGGGCCGCTTGCTGGCCCCATAATGCTTTTAGGGGCAAGAACAACCCCTCCGCCGATTCCTGTCCCGAGAGTCAGCACGACAAGGCAGTTTGCCTTGCCTTCCCCGAGTCCAAAAAGATATTCGCCTAGTGCGGCGGCATTAGCATCGTTCCCCATAGTGAGCGGCTTACCTGTCCTTCGCTCAATCTCTGCCTTGATTTCCACGTTCTCCCAATAGCGGAAAACCCCGTCTACATATTTCCCGAAATTTGGTGCCCAAACAACCACGCCCGCATCATCATCGACATGACCCGGTATCGCTAATCCAACTGAGGTTGGTTCAACTTCTGCATTTTTGATCGCGAGATTGATGGTATCGGAGAGCTTTTCGATCACGATCTCCACACCGTCCTGAGCGTGGGAAGACATCTCAACGCGCTCGCCTGCCGGGCGACCATCAGGGAAAACCGCCTGGGCTCGGACATTGGTTCCCCCAAGATCGACACCAATTACGGAACTCATTTGCATTAGGTCGAATTATGCCCGGTACGATAGGGCTGGGAACGCGAAAGGGAGCAGATTGCGTAAAGTATCCCATCGACTAGACAACAACTTCTCGGTTGTTTGTGGAGAGAAAATTTGCCGTCACACAATATCAAAGAGCTGTCGCAAGCCATTGTCAACGAAGTTAACCGCGTCATTGTTGGGAAAACTGTAGTCATTGAACAAACTGTCCTCGCCTTGTTATGCGAAGGTCACGTTCTCATCGAAGACGTTCCTGGTGTCGGGAAAACAACCCTGGCCAAAGCGATCTCCCGCGCAATTGGCGGTGAGTTCCGACGTGTTCAGTTCACACCCGATCTTTTGCCGAGCGACATCACCGGCACCAGCATCTTCAACCAGAACACCCGCGAATTTGAATTCAAAGAAGGGCCGCTCTTTGCAAACGTTGTCCTGATTGACGAGGTCAACCGCGCCACCCCAAAAACGCAATCCGCATTGTTGGAAGCCATGGAAGAACGCCAGGTCACGACTGATGGCGTGACCCGCTCACTCCCCCAGCCGTTCTTTGTTCTGGCAACCCAAAACAACATCGAAATGACCGGGACATACCCGCTCCCGGAAGCACAGCTTGACCGCTTCTTTTCCCGCGTTTCCATCGGCTACCCAGATCGAGATGCCGAAGCGGAAATCCTTGTCAATCAGCGTGTGAGCCACCCAGTGGATACGGTGACGCAAGTTGCCAGCTTGGAAGAACTGATTGCCGCGCAAGCTGAAGTCAAGGAAGTGAATGTTGAAGCCAAAATTCGGGAATACATCGTTTCCATCGTGCGCTCGACTCGCGAGAATTCGCAGCTCATTCTTGGTTCTTCACCCCGTGGATCGCTCTATGTGATGCAAGGGGCACAAGCTCATGCAGCAATGGATGGACGCGATTACGTTACCGAAGATGATGTCAAGTTGGTTGCACCGCGAGTGCTGGGTCACCGTGTGATGGTTCGCGGTGAAGTCCGCGCCCGTGGCCTTAGCGGCGACGATATCATCCGGCAGATCATGGAATCCACCGCCGTCCCCAGCGGAGCCATGGCAGGCGCGTAAACCCTCGTGATTACTCGCTACGCCGGTATTGCTCTGACATTCAGTGCCATGTTCCTTGTGGTCATGGCGGTGCTTGTCAATTCGCCGATGCTGTTCTACATGGCCACGGCGATCATCGTGACTTTGGCGGCGGCCAAGCTACAGGCATATTTGGCTGTTCGGTATCTCAAATTTGAACGATTTGCCTCCCCAGCAGTACGGGTCGGCGAAACGGTCACGGTCGAAATTGTTGTTTGGTCAGAGCGAGAGCTCAAGCGACCGCTCGTCACCGTTCGTGATGAGATCCCCAAACGACTCGTCCGAATTCAAGAAACACCCAGCCTTCCTGTAGCTCCCAGCTTTGATCAGCCGATCAAGACGAGATACTCCTTCCGCCCGATGCGACGCGGACGATATCGCTGGGAGCGTCTTACCGTTATTGCTTCTGATGCGCTTGGGCTCGTTCTCTCAGAGAAAACTTATCACACCGATCCGGTTGAGCTTGTTGTTTATCCCAATCCGCTTCCCGTGAACCAAGAAATCAGCCCGCTCATGGGCTGGGGTGCGAGTGATTTGGATAGCGGCAAAGTTCAAGGCGCAGGATTGGAGCCACGAGGAGTTCGTGAGTACGTACCGGGAGATCCCCTCCGATATGTCCACTGGAAGTCCAGCGCGAAGCGCGGCGATTCAAAGCTCATGGTGAAGGAGTTTGAAACAGGGAGCGGGGTCACCGTCAACTTCATTCTCCAGCGCACCCGTGATACCGACATTGGCGACGAGAACTTTTCAACATTCGAGGCAATGTGTAGCCATTCGCTGTTTCTCGCTACAGATTTGATTGAGAAGGGAGCTATGGTTCGATATGGACAAATTGAGCCACCCGGAATGAGTTTCCAGCACCCAGAACTTCGCCTCCGCGAAGTGCGGGAACTCCTGACCGACATGATCCCAGATGAACCGACGTCCCTAGCATCAGAGGTGAGTCAATATCAACGGGAAACCCGAGAAGGAGAAACTGTCGTGATCTTCGTTGCCGTCCAAGACCCCGATTTGCCAGAAGCAATCATGGGGTGGCACGGAGTCCGAGTCGTTGTTCTGGCTTACGATTCCACCGAATACAACGCTAAATCAACGACGAAACCAGCCTCTGATCCGTTGTATCTCGCCCGGTTAGAACAAGCGGGCGCTCACACGATCCATCTTCCCCGACAGGAGCGACTATCCCAATGAGGCTCAACACCGACCGCGGATTCATTGACCATCTGCTCGCGATTGTTTGCGGAATGGTTTCCAGCTATTCCATCGCGATGTCGATTGGTAAGCCGAGCCTAGCAATTTTCCTTGCAGTTGTGGTTGGTTTTGCAGGATTTGCCGGTTACGGACTTTCCATCAGCTTGGGAGAAACAAAAGTAGGCAACATCAGCGGATGGCTGTTTGCAATTGCTGCATTCGCCGCCGTTCTGCAGACCAGAACCGTCAACGGTTTCTTGCCTGAAGAGGGCTTCCCCTGGCAGCTTCTCGCCGCCGTTCTCATGTGGCTAGTGATGGCTGCAGGTTCAGTTTTCAGTTGGTCTGATGGAACACTCCTCTTTGTTACTCTTCCAGGTATCGCCCTTTTTGGATTGGTAGGGACAATTGATAGCTGGCGCCCGGCAATCGGACTGTTCTGCTTATTCCTGGTCTGTGCAGCGGTGCTGTACGCCCGCGTGAATCAGCGAGCGATGATCCGGAGAGCGGAGAAAGCAGGTGCCGACCCCAAACTCCTTTGGCAAGACGTTTGGAAGTGGATGGCAGGCCCGGAATGGGCTTTCGCTGCCGCAGGAATCATTATCGTTCTCAGTTTTGTTGGGGCTCCGCTCATGCAAACATCGTTGCAGGGAGTTTCTAGTCAGGTCAACTTCCAGGTTCAAAACCAGGTTCAAAATCTTGGCCAGAACAGAATCAATCGTGTCAATAGTGAGACGGCAATCGGAACGGGACCAGTTTCACATTCAGATACAGAAGTGTTCAAGGTCAAAATCGATGAGCCGATGTATCTCCGTGGAAAAACCTATACGCGATACACTGGCAAAGGCTGGAACTCTTCCCGCACCAATGCGCGTGGCACCGACAATCCATTCACGAAAGAAGGCGATTATCAAGTGCTTCGAGATGGAGAACGGGATCGCATGCTCACGTATCCTTACAAGGAAGTGGATGTCTTCATCAATCCCACACTTCCGCTCAACCCCACATTGATCTCTCCAGGCCCGATCGTTAGAATTAAGGATTCGAACAGCTTCAAAGTTGATTCAGAAGGAACCACGATTGCTACGACTGCCTCCCGTGTCTCCCAGAATTTGGAGTTCACTTCTGCTGTCCCAACTGGCTCTCCAAATCGAGCGTCCGCCGTCGGAGTCCGTTTGCCTGTTTCTGATGGCATGGATTACCAAACCACTGAACGCATTCCGCGTGCTGTTCGAGATATGACTTTCGATGCAATAAGAGAGGGCGGTTCCGATTTTGAAAAGGCAATGGCGATCAAGCGGTTCATTGAACGCACCGTCAAGTACAACACGAAAGCACCTCCAACGCCCAACGCAGCCGATCCCGTTGAATACTGCCTGACCACATCAAAGCAAGGCTACTGCGACGTCTTCGCAAGCAGCATGATCCTGATGGCTCGGACAGCCGGTATGTCAGCACGGTATGCAACTGGCTACCTCATGTCTAATGCTGAGGTCGATAAAAACGGCAATTACTCTATCAAAGAAGCCGATGCTCACGCTTGGGCAGAAATCTACTTCGAAGATGTCGGGTGGGTGATCTTCGATGCCACCGAAGGCGCAGAATATGTTGATGGCGGCGAAGTCGGCTCAACCACTTCCCGTTTCCAACAGTGGTTAGCCACAATCCCTCTCGGGCCAATACTGGCGATTGTTGGGTTCGGCAGCGCAATCGCGATCATCATTGCTTGGGCTTTGTACTTCCGTAAGAACCCAGAATACGTTGCTGAAAAATCAACCCGCAAGTATGTTGCTCGGTCAATGTTCCAATACCAGAGATCGGTAGAAAAGGCTGTGAAAGCTCCCAAGCGTTTTAGTGCAACGATTCGGGAGTATACGAATCAGCATGCCGCTGAGCTTGGCTCACTAGCCCCCGAGGCAACCGCGCTGGTCACCCGATTCGAATCTGGACTCTATGCTAAATCCGAGCCTAGCGACCAAGAGATCAAATCGCTACAAGACGATGTGAAAGAGTTCGTCCGAAAGGTCAAAGCACTCAAGAAATCACGGGCATAATAGGCTATGGCCTTCTCCCCCAGCAAAGCAATCGACGCTCGCGTTGTTTTGCTGGCGGGAGACGATTCTCAATCCCGCAATCAAGCCCTCAAAGACATTCTGAAAGAGCTTGGTCTCACCCCAAACGATCAAGATATTGAGCGATTCAATGCGGACGAAAAACCGTTCGCCGATTGGATTGGAATCGCCAGCACCTTCCCTTTTGGAGTCGATAAGCGCATCGTTATTGTGCGGTATTTGGGGCGGGCCAATGTCTCCGATCTCGGTGGCCCGAAGAAAGTCGCAGAGCAGCTGGGAATCCTCCAAGATTTCAGTCTTCTCATCCTCGTTGCTGATGAGTTGACCAACAAATCAGGCGATACAACCCCAGGCTCCATCACTTCCTGGAAAAAAGCGGTCAAAGACGCGAACGGGTTAGTTGCAGAATTCTCGGAAGATGGCGTGGATGTCATCAAAGAGGTGCGCCAGATCGCCAAAGACAGCGGAAAGGAAATCTCTGCCTCTGCCGCACGACTCCTCACCGAATATGTCGGCGGGAAACTAAGCGAAGCACGATCTGAAACCCAAAAGCTCATCCTCTACGTTGGAGATAGCAACGTCATCACTGAGCAAGACATCAAAGACACCGTTACTCCCGATGCGGAATACAACGTCTTCCGGCTGATCGATCTTGTGATCGAAGGGAAACCCGGATTAGCCCTTTCCCAAATGCGGGGGATGTTTAGCAAGACGGCTAAGGTCGAGGAAGAAGCCTTCCCGCGCGTTTTTCCGATGTTCATGCGGCAGTTCCGCCTTCTTTGGCAAGCGCGAGCTTGTCACGAAGCCAAAGTTCAGCCATCCCGGGCTCCCGCCGCAGTTGCCGATGCATTCCTGACCAAGCCTAATTTTGGGAAAGAGCGCGACTGGCTCCAAAACCGAACGATGAGAACCGCAAGCCAGGTGAGCTTCCCGCAACTCACCGCTTGCCTTCAAATCCTGATGGAAACGGATGGGAAGATGAAAGGCGTCACACCGCAACTTGATGGCTACGAAACCCTGGAACAGATGATTTTGAAGATGGGCGCGGTATTCCAAAAGCGACGTTAGATGTCGTCTTCCTCTTTGCTTCTTGCACGACGTAGATAGTCATCTTTGCTCTGCTCATCCAGCAAATTAAACCGAATGTACGAAGGCTGGAATCCTAGCAGAACTGTCCCTGTCGGGCCGTTTCTGTGCTTAGCAATAATCAGCTCGGCAACTTCGTTCGCGCCAGGATTGAACTCCTGTTCCTTCCCTGCTTCGCGGCGGCGATAATACTCCTCGCGGTAGATGAACATCACCATGTCCGCGTCCGCTTCAATCGAACCTGATTCACGGATATCCGAGAGCATCGGTCGCTTGTTGTCGCGTGCCTCAACACCCCGGTTGAGCTGAGCAAGAGCAATCACAGGAACATCCAGTTCCTTAGCCAGAATCTTAAGCGATCGGGCAATGTCAGAGATCTCCTGCGTGCGGTTGTCCGTTTTCTTAAAACCACGCATCAACTGCAAGTAGTCGATGATAATCATCGAAAGGCCATGTTCAGCCTTGAGACGACGACACTTCCCTCGCATTTCCAAAGGCGAGATATCGGTCGTATCGTCAATAAAAATCGGGAGAGAGTAAAGCTCTTCGCAAGCATCAGCCAGCTTTTGGTAATCGCTGTTGCTGAGGTTCGCCTGCTTGAGTGCGTTCATAGGCACCTGAGCAATGGTAGAAATCGTTCTTTTGACGAGCTGCGAACCTGACATTTCCAGGTTGAAAACCGCAACCGCTCCTTCCGCTCCCCGCGCGACATTGAGAGCGAAGTTCATAACCAGCGAGGTCTTCCCCATCGCCGGACGAGAAGCAACAATAATCAGGTCACCACCATAGAAACCGGTGGTGACCCGATCCAAATCCACATATCCCGTTTGCGTTCCGAGCACCGGTTCGCCAGTCTCCAGCAAAGTATCAACATCCTTGAAGAACTCCTTTGCTAAGGACCGAACCGGTTGAAAATATTTGCCCAGACGCTTTCGCCCAACTTCAAAGATCGAGGATTCTGCGGAATCCACCTTCTCTTCGGCAGACATGTCGGGCTCGTGGACGGTTTTAATGATTTCTTGGCCCGCATTCTCCAAACGGCGAAGCGTAGCCTTGTCCTGAACGATTCCTGCGTAAACCGTGGCATTCGCCGTGCTGGGAACCGTATCAGCAACTTGAACGAGGTAATCCACTCCGCCAACCTCATCCAGCTTCCCTCGAACAATCAGTTCATCCTTGATCGTGACCAAGTCAATCGCCTTGGCATTCAAGAGAAGTTGTCGAATTGCTTTGAAAATCTCGCGGTGTGCTGGGACGTAGAAGTCGTCCTCGCCCAAGATATCCACCACTTCTGTTGCTGCGCGTTCGCTGAGAAGCATTGCGCCCAACGCCGACATTTCGGCCTCTATGTTTTGGGGGGGCAGGAATTCATCTATTCCAACAAATCGAGATTTGGATGCCATTCGCAGACATCATCATAACCCGCCAGAAACCGCATGTAGCGAACTTCCGACCTGGTAATCCCATCCTGGTTTTCCCCGTCGGGCTCAAATCCTTGTGGACAAATTTTCATCGCTTCTTAACGAAGCTGGCCCGAGAGAATGAACTCGGGCCGAGATGATTGAGGTTATGTTATGAAGATGGCGTTGTTACGCCCGATTTTCTGAAGTCTTGCCCCCTAGCCGTGCTAGAAGGAGACCACTCGCCAGAATCAGCGGAAGTGCTGCCCGGCCCGCATCTTCCGAAACAACCTGGCCTTGTGAACCCAGGGCTGTGGATGCGACCGCAACAACCAAAACGATTGCGAAAATCTTGATGATTCGTTTTTCGTTCGTTCCGATTTTCATGGCTTGATAACCCCACTTGCACTCCCTGTGCCAACAGAACTTTTCCAACAAAAAACCTGGAGTCCTTGCGGGGATGCTTGAACCTGGGGCAAACTACTCCCTTCCATGGAACACCAACTCGTCAGTGTCATTGACTTCGGTGGGCAATACACACAGCTCATCGTCAGGCGCGTTCGCGAGCTTGGTGTGTATTCCGAGATGGTGCCGTGGCAGAAAGCGGACGAGCACATTCGAGAGAAACAACCCGACGCGATCATCCTTTCGGGCGGCCCGCGATCCAATCTCGAACCCAATGCCCCCACAATTGATCCCGCTTCGCTCGGAGATCGACCGGTTCTGGGCATTTGCTACGGTTTGCAGTGGATGGCGCATCACCTCGGCGGAAAAGTCATCCCGAGTGATGAGCGTGAGTACGGCAAGCGACACCTCGGCCCGCGCGAGCCAGGCTCGCTCGTTTCCCTGATGGATAACGACCTCGTCTGGATGAGCCACGGCGATCAAGTGCTCTCTGCCCCTGCAGGATTCACGGTCACGGCAAAAACGGAAACCTGTCCCGTCGCGGCAATGGAAAACACCAATGAGCGACGGTACGGCGTTCAGTTTCACCCCGAAGTCACCCATACCCCCAGCGGCAAAGCAATCCTCAAGAGTTTTCTCTTCGACATCGCCAAGCTTCGCGGCGATTGGACAGCCGCCAACTTCATCTCCGACACTACCGACTGGATTCGTGAACAAGTCGGTGATAAGAAAGTTCTCTGCGCCGTTAGCGGAGGCGTGGATTCCAGCGTTGTAGCCGCCCTGCTCAGTCACGCTATCGCCGATCAGACCACTTGCGTCTTCGTCGATCACGGACTCCTTCGCAAAGGTGAGGCCGAGCAAGTTCGGCAGATGTTCACCGAGACGTTCCATCCCAACCTGATGGTCATTGAAGCCCACGACCAGTTCTTCGGCAAACTTCAAGGCGTTACCGACCCAGAAGCGAAACGCAAGATTATCGGTGAAGAATTCGTTGTTTGCTTTGAACGCAATAAAGCCGAACTTGCCGACCACGATTTCCTCGCTCAAGGCACGCTCTACCCTGATGTCATCGAAAGTGGTTCGGATACTGCTTCGAAAATCAAGACTCACCACAACGTTGGTGGGCTACCCGATTGGATGCGCCTCAAAGTCATTGAGCCACTCCGCTGGCTGTTCAAAGACGAAGTCCGAGCGGTCGGGCGGGAACTTGGTTTGCCACCTGATGTTGTGGACAGAGAGCCCTTCCCTGGCCCTGGCTTAGGCGTGCGAATTCTTGGCGAAGTGACACCCGAACGAGTCAGGATTGTTCAAGACGCCGACTGGATCTTCCGTGAAGAAATCCGCAAGCACAACCTCAAAGAAGGGATTTGGCAATCGTACGCCGCACTGCTTGATGTCCGCTCTGTTGGAGTGATGGGTGATGAACGCACCTACGAACAGCCCATCGTTCTCCGTGCCGTCGCCAGCGAGGACGCCATGACAGCCCATGCGGTCGAGTTTCCCTTCACCTTTTTGGAACACGTCGCTAGCCGAATCGTTAATGAAGTCAAGGGCGTGAACCGGGTGCTGTACGATCTGACGAGCAAGCCCCCGGCTACCATCGAATGGGAATAATGAAGCGGCTTCTGTTACTTTCTGTCTTGGCGGGGGCGTTTGCCCATGCTCAAGAAACACAACCCAAGCCGAACCCGGCCCCTGCCGCGGTCATCAAGTCTGTTCCGATCCGTTTTGATGTCTACGCCCAGATGTTTCCATCGGAATGGCGGGAAGAACCTATCAACGCAACAGCCATTCCCATCCACGAGGAAAAAAACACTTCTTCACTTCAAGCAATCGAGAGTGCGCTCAAGCTCTATCCAGAAACCTTGCTCCGTAAAAACCTGCGCGAGATCTACGTTGTCAAATCGCTGAGTTTCTACGATCTCCCCTACGGAGGCACCAACTCTCTTGATCAGATTTTCCTCACCTGCGAGTTAGAAAACCCCACCGATTCCGCAGAATTCTTGAAGCAAGCTCTCCACCATGAGCTGAGTAGCATCCTCCTCCGCAACTATCCCGAGTATTTTGATCGCAAAACTTGGGATAAATCCTTACCAGCAACCTTCCAATACACCGGATCGGGCAAAGACTCCGTCGCCAATGGATCGAGCAACACGAACTACAATCCCGATCTGATGCGAGATGGATTTCTCACGCAGTACTCTCAAAGCAGCCTCGAGGAAGACTTCAACATGATTGCAGAAGGCATGATGTCGGGGCGTAGCGAGTTCTGGAAAGCGGTCGATCACTTTCCCAAAGTCAAAGCAAAAGCGAATACCGTTGTTAGGATGTATGGCCGCCTCGTCCCAGAATTCACCGAGCAATATCTGCGATCATTAGTCTCCAAAACCAAGCCATGAGCGTGCAGATTGCCAAAGAATTTCGGTGGGAAATGGGCCACCGACTCATGTTCCACACAGGCGGGTGCCAAAACCTCCACGGGCACTCCTATCGCCTGCGCGTAACTCTCCATGGCACTGTGGATGATAACGGCATGATCATGGATTTTGCCGACCTCAAGAAAATCGTCAAGCCAATCATCAAGGAGATTGATCATTGCATGATGCTTCACGAAAACGACACTGAGGTGATTGAATTCATCAAAGGGCAAGGGATGAAACTGATAACCCTTGCTGTCCACCCCACCGCCGAGAACATCGCCCTCTACCTCGGCGAGAAAATCAAATCTGAGCTGAAAGCGCACTCTCAAGTCGAGAAAATCACCCTACGACTCCAAGAAACCGCCACGGCATGGGCCGAAACCGAAGTCACGTTATGAGCGAATCCACTACCGTCCTGATCTCAGAAGAAGACCTTCAAAAGCGAATTGCCGAAATCGGTCAGCAAATCCGTGCTGACATCGGTGATGCTCCCGTTGTCCTCCTCTGCGTCCTCAAAGGGGCGTTTCCGTTTCTTGCCGACCTCTCCCGCGCCATCCCCGGAGAAGTCCTTGTTGATTTCGTGCAAATCAGCAGTTACGATGGTGAGAAGTCATCCACGGGTGTTGTCAAGCTCAAGAAAGACCACGATATCAACATCGAAGGCAAGCATGTGGTCATTGTCGAGGATATCATTGACACGGGGCTGACCATCACCCACCTGCGAGAACTCTTGATGACTCGCAAGCCCGCAAGTCTCCGCGTTGCCGCTGCACTCAATAAGTTCGAAGCACGAACTCACCCGGCCCAAGTGGAATACATTGGATTTGATATTCCCAACAAGTTTGTGGTAGGATATGGGCTAGATTACAAGGAGCGATATCGGCAATTGCCATTTGTTGCTGTCTTGGAAGGGGCTACGGAATAACGTAGTCGGATACTTTCTCCCTGATTTTCAGCCGAATCTAACCCCCTTTCTATCCCACTCAAAGCAGAGTGATTGCATGAGCCACACATTTCGACCTCGCAAGTCCGATGGCCAAACCCGACGCCGACGAACAAATCGGCCGCCTCGGGAACATGACCAAAAGGATCTCGAAAACCTGCCGGAAATTGATTACAACCATTTCGATCAAATGTCGGCGACTGACCTGGCAAAAACTGCCAAAAAGCACAAAGTCTCCATTGACCAAGATCGCTCCCTGGTGATCGAAGAGCTTCTCAAAATTGTCAATGAAGAGCACGAAGCGATTTATCGCAAAGGCATCCTAGAAATCCTCCCTGACGGTTGGGGATTTTTGCGCCAGCCGAACTACGCCCCCAGCTCCGAAGACGTTTATGTGAGCCAATCACAAATCAAGCGATTTGGATTGCGACCAGGCGACACAGTTTTCGGGCAAGTGCGTATGCCGAAGGAAGGCGAAAAATACGCGGGCATGCTCCGAGTCGAAAGCTCGAACGGAAACGCAACGCAATCGCCAGAAATGATGGCGCGCCGCGATTTCGATAAGCTCACGCCACTCTTCCCTGACGAGCGACTTCCCCAAGAAACCGAACCCGAAAAGATCGTTGGCCGGATTGTTGACCTGATCGCTCCCATTGGGAAAGGCCAGCGCGGTTTGATCGTCGCTCCCCCGAAAGCAGGGAAAACGACAATCATCAAATCCATCGCGAATTCCATCGCCACAAACAACCCGGAAACCTATCTCATGGTGCTCCTAGTTGATGAGCGACCGGAAGAAGTCACCGACATGCGACGATTTGTCCGCGGTCAGGTGATGAGTTCCACCTTCGACGAGCCAGCCGAGAACCACATGCGCGTTGCTGACCTCTGTCTAGAGCAAGCAAAGCGCCTGGTCGAAGTAGGCCGAGATGTTGTCATCCTTCTGGATAGCATTACTCGCCTTTCTCGGGCGAGCAACCTCACCATCAATCCATCGGGGCGAACGCTCTCCGGTGGTTTGGATCCCGCTGCGCTTTATCGTCCACGACGGTTCTTTGGTGCCGCTCGGAATATTGAAGAAGGTGGCTCGCTCACCATCATCGCTACGGCTTTGGTGGATACCGGCTCCAAAATGGACGATGCGATCTTTGAAGAGTTCAAAGGAACCGGGAACATGGAAATTGTTCTCGACCGCGAACTGGCCGAACGACGTATCTGGCCCGCGATTGATGTTCGCAAATCCAGCACCCGCCACGAAGAGCAACTCTTTAGCACGGAAACCCTGGAAGCGGTTTATCACCTGCACCGAATGCTTGCCAATAGCAAGGACACCGTCGATGCCACCGAATCGCTCATCAAGCTGCTCAAGCGAACACCGACGAACGAGACTTTCCTCGCCTCGGTCATCGCCAAGACCCGAGCAACTGTCTAGTCACGACCTGCTCATGCAAACATCGGGCTTCCTGATTCTCAGGAGGCCCGAGTTAGTTATGAAGGGGGCTGGTATACCAACCGCATGGCCTCTGAATTTTCTTTTGATATTGTTTCGCAAGTCGATATGAACGAAGTCAAGAATGCGTTCAACACCGCGAATAAAGAGCTGATGAATCGCTACGATCTCAAAGGAACCAAGTGCGAAATCGAGCTGGAAGACGACCACATCATGCTCACCGCTGACGACGACTTCCGTCTCACTCAGGTGTTCGACATCCTGTTCTCTAAGCTCGTCAAGCGCGAAGTGGATGCCCGCATGATCGTCAAAGAAGACCCTCAAGCCGCAGGCGGAATGACGATCAAGCAGAAAATCACTTTCAAGCAAGGTATTGAGCAAAGCCAAGCCAAAGACCTCAGCAAGAAGATCAAGGACGCCGGGACATCAGCAAAGTCTCAAGTGCAGGGTGATGCCGTGCGTGTGAGTAGCAAAAGCAAAGACGATCTCCAAAAGGTGATCAACTACGTCAAGGCACTCGATCTGCCATACGCCGTGAACTTCATCAACTACCGGTAAACAACTGGCTCGTTCATCCGTCTGAACTCATATGCTGTCTGCAATCCTTGCCGCTAGCCTTGTGACGCAAGTCAAAACCGATATGATGTGCCCGGTCATGGCCAATCGCCCGACGACTGGTCGTATGGCGGTGGACTATGACGGTGCCCGCATTGCGGTGTGCTGTGATCAGTGCGTACGCACGGTTTGGAAGAACCCGGCTAAGTACGTCAAGGAAGCTACCAAAAGCGGACAAAACATCGGTTGGTTCTTATTTGATCCCCTCACCGGTCTCCGCATCGATGCAAAAGATGCAAAGTCGAATGTTGTCGTGAATGGCTTCTACTACTTCTCACGCACATCTGGTGCAGAAGAAAAATTGAAGGCATTCGCTACCTCTGATAAGCGCTCAACACAAAGCGAAATGCTGGACGCATGGGGCACAGACAAGGTCTTTGCCACACCCGGCCAAGCTGCCGCCTACGTCGATGGCGCAGGTTATCGCTTCTATCTCGCCGATGCGGCGGACAAAGAGAAGGTGCTTAAAGCACTGCCAACCATTCGCCTAGCTCCCAACCCCATTAAAGGCCACCCAGTTCCGGTTCCTGGCATCAAATGGTAGTGCAGTCGGGCATAGAAACAGAAGCCATTGGGTCGCGCGGCTCATAGCCGACTTATCCAATCTTCATTAAACACTGACCAAGAATATTATTGCTTGAGAACCTTCAACTACTGTTCTCTTTCTAATACCTCGATACGTTGTCGAAGCTCTTTAGTTTCCTCATACAGTCTGATGTTGGCGTTGTACAAATAGATCAGAAAGAAAGACAACATGAGAAACCCAGCAAAAGAGCATACTGCCAATTGCAAACCTGTTGTCGCCTTATCTTTCATGAATCAACTCCCTAACGGCTTGATTCCGAGCCTCAATATCTCCTTTTGAGTGATTCTCCATCATATTATTAAGCATCCAGACACCTATGCAACATGTAACAGCAACGATGAAGACTCCTATGTCTACAAGTAGAACAGAAGTCATTTTCTCCTTACTCATGTGAGTCACCACGCAATATCCCTCGCAGTTCATACTCAGCATTCGAATACTCTCGCCAGTTTTCCATTGTCTGGAGAATCTGAAACAGTGTTAGCATCCCAACGACGAAAGTTGCAATCCGGACACCAATAGAAGCTCTACTGTAACGCATCTCCCTAGATGTCATTATCTTAGTTCTTTCCACTCCTGCATCTTTAGAGCGTACCGCTAATTCTTTGTAATTACTCATCCCAGCTTCTTCAAATGGTAGTGCCGTCAGGCATAGAAACAGAAGCCATCGGATCACGCGGCTCATAGCCGAGTGACTTCAGTATCTCTGCCCCGAGGAACGACACCAGCTTCATATTGCTCCCTTTCGTCGTCATGATGGCGATGACGAGTTCCTTCCCGTCGGGCATGACCAGCCAGCAAAGATCGTGGCGTGTTGTGCCCGTCCAACCCGCTTTGGAATACAGCTTTGTTTCACTCGGAATGACCTTCCCAACATAGGCCCGCGCCTGACCATCTGCTTTTTCAAAATCATCGGCGGGATTCGCACGGTGGAGCAAACTCTTCATCCATTCCGTCCGTTCTTCACTCCACAGCCGCCCAAAAGCGACATCCGTCATGAACTTCGCGCAGGCATCCGGTGAGAGCATGTTGCGGTTCGCATAGTCTTTCCCGAGCCACTGCATCTCCCGACCGTAGGGGCCTTCGTTGTACGTCCGCTGGACAGCATTGACGCCGCTGTAACCCTTGCTGGCAAACCACCGGTTCACTGCTTGTCGTCTCTCCCCGAAGTCCGCGAGTCCCTTAGCATCCAGCTCCGGGCCGGGAGTTGTTCCGCAGACAAGATCAATCATGTACCCGGTTGCATCATTGTTAGAGTTCACGATCATATCGTGGGCAGCACGTTGAGTTTCATCAGTAAGCTTCAATCTGCCTTCATCCATCAGATACGCGGCAAACCCAAGATAGAACACTTTCACCACGCTCGCCGGATACATCGTCTGATCACCCCGCAGACTTCCCTTGTGATAGCTTTTCGCTTTACGATCCAGCACATGCAGAGTCATCAAGATGTCTTTGTCACCCAGTTCATCATCTTTGAACTCAATGCGTGCTTTTGCCTCTGCATCGCGAAGAATCTTGTCCAAATCCGCAGATTTTTCTTGCATCCCCATCATTCCGATCAAGGCCGCTGTTGCCGCCAACATAATGCCTGGTTTACCCGGCAGGTAGAGTCTTTGTCATGTCAAATCAATATCGGGGTGAGCATTACCACCACCGCGAAGTCTCACAAGCGGACGGCGCAAACCAACTCAAAGACGATTTAGAGATTGCCCGCCAGCGACGAAGTATCCGCCATTTCTCCGATCAACCCGTTCCTCGCGATATGATCGAAGACATCATCCGCATTGCCGCAACCGCTCCCAGTGGAGCCAACAAGCAGCCTTGGTACTTCGTTGCCATCTCTTCCAAGAGCATCAAGCGACAGATTCGCGAGGCGGCAGAAAACGAAGAGAAAACCTTCTATGAAACAAAGATCACACCGGAATGGCGCGCCGATCTTGAGCATTTGGGAACCGACTTCGTGAAAGAGCACATCACCGATGCCCCCTGGCTTATCGTAGTCTTCCGGCAAGACTATGAGTTAACAGAGACCGGTGAGCGTAAGAAAAATTACTACATGACCGAAAGCGTCGGGATCGCCGTCGGCTTTCTGATCCAGGCGCTACACCGCGCTGGGCTGTGCACGCTCACCCATACTCCCGCGCCGATGACGTTCCTACGTGAAATCTGCAAACGCCCTCTCAATGAAAAGCCATTCGTTATTTTGCCCGTCGGTTATCCTGCGGAGGACTGCGAAGTCCCCGTGATCACTAAGAAGTCATTGGAGGAGGTGTCGGACTTCCTTTGACTTCGAGCGAAATCGTATTGACTTCCCCACTTCGGAACCCAGCGATGATCGTATTCGAATCCTCTCCTTGAATCAGTGAAGTCGGGACATCATCAAATCTCAGCTTCTCGGTGTACCGATTGTTGAGGTTGTGAGCAATCAATGCATTCTCCTCGGTATGAACAAGCCAAGTGCCATCTTCTGATACCAGCGCATGAGGCAATCCTGCCCCGCAAGGAATCGTCATCGTCCAATCCGGGTTTACAGTGTCAAAGACGTTGAACCCACCCGGAATGCGAATCGCAAACCTTGTCCCCTTTCGGTGACCCGCAACTGAGTACGCACGACCTTCATAAACAATTTCCGGCTTAGATGTTCCCAGATCGTGGCTCCGCCATGTGAGCGTCTTGAAACCATCGACACCGACGATCAAATCGTTCCGCTCCATGTAAACCATCGACTGCGGAGCGTCGTTCTCAAAATGCCGGCGGATCACGCGGCCCTGTCGATCCAAAACCACCATCTGACCGCACGAAAACGAAGCAACAACGTGGTAATCATCAATCGCGGCAAGACCAAGCGGAGTGGAGAGCAAAAGCGCAAATAGCTTATTTGGCTTGAAAGTCCAAAACACCTGCCCAGACTGCACGCTCACGGCAACGATCTCATTCCCATTGGCGCAATACAAGAGGTCACCGCTCGGACAGAATGAGAGCAGGCGTAGAGTGAGTTCATTACGACCTTTATTAGTATCTGGGCGGCAATCCACATCAAAAAGGAAATCCTCGCCATCGTAAAACCGGAGTTGTCCGTTTCCATCACCCGTCGCAAGAATCCCGGTCTTGGGCGCATATGCCAAACACCGAATCGGGGATTCGTCCATGAATTCATGAACAAAGTCAGGCGCGGCGATAATCAAAGGTTGTTGAGGCATAGAAAAACCTGCTTACAACTATCTTAACGAAGAATGTGCGCCAAAGAGTTGCACAAAACAAAATTTCAAGATTCTTGAGTTCTCAGTGAGTATTTCTTAGAAATATGCAACCCTGCCTTCAAAACCATCGTCATACAAAACATGGTTCAGATCCTCAAGATCATTCAGGTCATCACGAAGATTGCGGCCCTGTTCGCGGCCTTTGAAACCATTTCACGCCTCGTGAAGTTCGCTTGGTCGCTATGGGTTCAGCTCGGACGCGTATTCGGACGGCGAACTGCGGCAGCAGCTAGCTTTAGCCGAGGCTTTGGCAAATTCAGCGGATTCTCGAGAACTTAGTTCTTCTCATCGACATCGTCGCCGGATTTCATCAGGGCTTCCATGCGTTCGGACCAACTGTAGTTGATTCGGACACTCACGCCTTTATTCACCCAATGGAAGAAATATTTCGCCGGATTGATGCCCGTGAGAGGCATACGAATACATCCGTGGCTTGCCGGGTATCGCGGAACAGATGAAGAACCGTGAATGAAATAGCCGCCAAAAATCTGAACGGAAAACGGCATCGGTGCATCATCGTATTTGCTCGACCGACGGAATGCCGATTTTTCTGGCCCAGTTGTCCATTCTCCAGAAGGCGTTGTATGTCCCCGTGACCCTGAGCTGATATTCGTAGCCAGCACAAGCCGGTTGCCTTGATAAGCACGCAATTGCTGCTCTTTCAGGTTCACTTCCACCCACTGGTCAGGGATAGCGATAGTAACGGCCGTCAAGTTGTATTCCGCGGTAAACAGCTGAGAATCCAGCACCTTTTCAAACTTGCCGCCGAAACGTTTCAAAGCGGAGACATCAATCAGATTGGTTCCATCCGGTAGCTTTGTGGTTTCATAGTCCATCAAGACTTTTTCATCCCAAGTCGGTACGCGCATATCGGAATCCCAACCGATGTAGACCCGTAGCTTTTCACCAAGTTCGCGAATCGGCAAGTAAACCTTGCCCGACTCTGAGGCAAAAGTTATGCCTTCTAAGTCGCCCGAATCTTGTACAACTTCATGCGGCCCGTACTGCCCGAACCCCAAGTTGGTGAGAACCACCAAACCAAAAAATGCCACCCATGCACGCATATTCGCTAGCTATTATTGGCGATTCCAATCGCAATAAGTAGGCGTTATTGGTACTCCACAATGACTTTTTTCTCAGTCATGGGTTTGACCAACTCTTCAATGACCTTAGCAGCTTGCTTTTCGGCTTCCATGCTGATGCCTTTCAAACGGCTGGCTTCTTCCATTCTCTTTGCGGCTTCTAGTTCGGCTTTGAACCCAATATTAATGTCGCGCCAGAGCAGACCCTTCTTCTGGTCATGCATCCTGGCAGTCACGGATGCAGGATACACAGTCGCTTGAGGAAGAATGATATGAATGCCATCCCACTTTTCGAGAACCTCAGCTTGACTGAGATCAACACCCGCTTGTACTTCCCCATTTACACTAACGAGGGCACGATTCCGGGTCGCCGCATTGACAACTTGCTTGGCGAGCGGGATGTTCGCGGCCCAGCCTTCCGGATCAACCGCGGTTTCATGTTCAAAAACTTGGCTGTAGCTATGCGACACTGTGCGTAGCTCACCCATATTACGTACTTGGCTCAGGATCAGGGGGGTTGGAGTTACCGATGATCGACTAACATTGGATATCCCAATCCCAAACATTGCTCCCAAAAAGAGCAAGGCGGCAATGCCAAACCAAGGGCGACGGCGTTCTCTGCGCTGTCTCATAACATCTTTGACCAATTTTCTTGGTCATCCGTTCCCACGGCCCGAGACAACCAGTAATTTGGTGATCACCATTGGGTTGTCAAGGTGAAGTCGTTCATATCAACGTAAATACTGCCATCAGGAGAAACATGAACCATATATTTCCCGTTCAAGTTCCTGTCCCGAAAATAGAAATCGCACCCCTCTCCAGGTACATAGAGCTGTCTAACAAAAAACATTTCTAGCTCTGATTTGTCTCTGAGAAATGACTCCATCGCCTCTTTCTCCTCAGGCGAATAATCAACGACTGGCCTTGTGCCGTCTCTCAAAAACTCAGTCAGCACGCTGAAGCACCTTTCTTTGAAATAGTCATTCTTGATCTTCTTGGCGTACAAGCCTATCGAAATTGCAAGAAGGATCGTGACGGACATCGCCCAGAGTTTGCACAGCATGAAGTTACCTTGTGTGGCAGAGACGATGAATATGGTGAGTTACACACACACAAAACGAATGTCAGGTTTTGCCTATTGTATGCTCTTTACAATTCTTTCCGGATCTAAAAGGTCATCCATAGAAACGAAAGTCATGATAATGTACTGATCATAAAAAATGCCGATACACCGGAAGTAACCCTCACCCATTGGCAAGAAAATCCAGTTGTGTGTATCCGATTCCAGAATCCGAGGTTCAACGTACAGCCTCTTGTGGGTCAGTACAGTTAAAATTGTTTCAAACTCTTCAGCAAAAGTAGTATCAACAAAACCACCTTCCTCCGTGCTTGCTAGACCGGCAACATCCGAAGCTCTCCCAGAAGCAAATATGAAAACTGAGCCGTTCTCATACTCAAATATATCCTTATTGTGCTCTTCAGTGCTTCTTCTAAAATCCGCAGGGATTTCAATACTGAGTTCCCTGTCTCCAATCTCAAAGACTTCCGTTACAAAGCGGGTTGCTTCCCTCTTATCGACTACCTGACTTGTCTCATCGCTTTTGTGTGAGGAAGCCCTTGACTGACACCCAGTCAGGCACCCACTCATCAAAGAGCATATACTGAGCATGACAAGAACGTTATAGCGGGTAGTGATTTTCATTTCAACATCAATAGACATAGTTTCCTACGCAGAAAACGCACCTCGGTTGCTCACCGTATCTACACAAAAAATCCCCTCAACTCAAAAAAGCTGAGGGGATTCTAAGCTATCTTACTTACCCAGGTAATCCGGCAGACCCCAGTGCTTGACGATAAACGCCAAGTAGATGAGGTGTCGGTCGCGAGTGTTGATATCGCCACCCAAGCCGTGACCACCAGTCGGGTCAAGGGAGAGTTCAACGAGCGGCCCCTTTCCTGCCTTCAGTAGTTCGCGATAGACAAACACGGTGTCTTGGTACAAAACGTTTGTGTCTTCCATCCCGTGCAAAAGCAGAAGTGGGTTCTTCAAGTTCTTCGCCGAGTGGGTCAGCGAGTATTTATCAACTTCCTCGCCCTTGCCTTTCGGAGCATTGGCAACAACCCCACCGGAATACCAAGTGTTGTAGTTTTGCCACTGAGTTGGGCCAGCCCCGGCAATCCCGAGGGTGAACACATCGGGAGTGTTATACATACAATATTGAGTTTGGAATCCACCAAACGACCAGCCGGTCAAGCCAGTTTTGGTGCGGTCAATGTTGTAATTGGTCGCCATGTATTTGACCAGGTCTTCCAAGTCTTCCGACTGCGGTTTCCCAATCTGCTCCCAGTTCGCTTTCCCAAAGGCCGCACTGTAGCCGCTCTGACCACGAGTGTCGATCGTACAGGTGACATAACCCAGGGTTTGCGCCAGGTACATGTTGAACATGCTGCCGGTGGACTGGAACGTACCATCGACAACCGATTTCCCGGTTCCCAACGGGCCGCCATAGACGTAAACGAACAGCGGTCGTTTATCAGTCTTCTTGTAGCCTGGTGGGAGGTACATGTAGCCATGAATCGTGTCGCCGTGGCGGTTTGTGAAGGTGAACAGCTCCGGTTGGATCTTGATAGAATCCCAGAACGGCTTACTGCGATGACTATCGGTCATCTGCGTTTCTTTGCCTTTGCTGATCACAAAGGTCTCGCGCATTTGATGCCAGCTATTGAACTGGGCAATCAACATGTCCGACTTGTTCGCCTTCACGCGCGGCTCATAGGTTCCATCCTTGGAAGTCATGCGCTCCATTGCGCCTGACTTCAGGTTCACTTTATAGAAGTCCATACGAGCCAAGTGCTCTTTGCTTGCTTCGGCAATGGCATAGCCTTTATCGGAAGAAAGGTACAGCGGATACGTTTCGAACTCACCGCGAGTGACTTGCGTTTCCTTACCAGACTTAGCATCAATCAGGTGCATTTGCCGCCATCCAGATCGATCCAGAAGGCAAACAATCTGATCGCCTTCATGGTTGTAGAACGGGTTCATCAGGCTCGGAGTGCGGTGTTCCCCATCAGAGGTTCCTTCCCACACAGTGCGAACTTTCTGAGTTTCAAGATTCGCTTCCAGCAGTTTCCACTCTTTCTTATCACGCGCCCAGGTGCCAAATACAAACGACTTTCCGTCTGGTGACCACGGGTTATCGCTGATGCTGGTTTCCTGATACTCCTCACCGCCCGGCCATTTCCAAATTTCGAACGCCTTGCTCTCTTTATCTGGATTAGTGAGTGCCTCCGGTGTGATGTCGTACAGATACATGTACGATTCGCTCATGAAGTCGTCATCTGCGACGCCACGACTGGTTTTACGAGCTTCAGCAAACCGGTTGCGATAGACAATGTAATCCACTTGTCGCGATTCACCCTTTGACTTGGAGCCGAAAACGAGCATCTGCTTACCGTCCTTACTCAAGCGATACGATGTAAAGTTCACTCCGCCAGTCAGGGAAGGATTGATCTGCATCACCGCTGGGCTGTCGAACTGCATTCGATAGACTCCATTTCCACGTCGGAATACAAACCCAGAGTCATCGGGAAGATATTCGATATTCCCTTCGCTTTCACTTGTCCAGGTGAGGCGAGTAGGATCCTTTTTGAAATCCATCCAGCGGTAGATATCACCTTTGTAAATGAAGAGCATCTCGTTCTTCTTCTTGCCCCAAGCAACATCAGAAACAGTTCCGTAATTTGGACGTGGGCCACGTCGCTTGCGCTGCTCTTCTTGGAATTTCTCTTGTTCTTCACGATACTTCGTGTCGTCGAGCTTTTCCCACTCTTCCCAGCGCTTATTGTTTTCTTCAAACTCCTTCTTCGCCTTCATCACGTCGCCATCAAACTTAGCGAACATTTCCGGTGACGTGATCTGTTCCGATTTCCCAGATCGAGTGTCATAAAGCCAAAGCTCGTTCCCAAATGTGTTCCACCCACTCCAAACATAAGCGAGGTAACGATCATCTTGAGAAAATCCAAGCACTCGCGCCGCCGGCCCAAAGTGCGAACGACGCGGGAACAGGTCATCAAACTTCAGATCTTTCTCGAGTTTGAAGACATCTTCCCAGCCTGGTGCCAGGGCGAATCCTGTTGCGGAAAGAGCGAGAGACGCCATTGCCGCAAGTAGCAACTTCTTCATCGAACCCAGATTACGCGGAATCAGACCAGAAAGTCACCCTTGCAACTACTTTTCTTGATTTCTGTACGTTTCCAAGTCCAGTTCAAAGGTGGCAATCCCTTCCATCACCGCCCAATCAGTGATGCATAGCAGGAGATCCACCAGATGGAACATTCGCGTGTTGTCGGCGAGCATGTCTCCACAGAGAAAGGAAACTTCTCGTTCAATTGCCGCTTCGCACAACCGGTTCAAAAGCTCAGTTCCCAGCCCGATCCCCTGAAATTCATCGGCAACCGTCAATGCAAAGTCCGCCGCATTAGCCCGGTGCCCCAGCCGGATGAACCTCACCACTCCTGCAAGGCGACCCTCATACAGAGCGACAATGCAGAAGTGATTTTCGCCATCAACCTCGGTCAAATACTTCTGTTCCGCAACAGAGAATGATGTTTTGATGCGCAGAAACCTGTTGTATCGCGTGAGCGGAGAAAGATTCCCAAGCCACTCAACAAAAAGTGGCTTGTCATCAGGATGCACGAGCCTTAGATGAAACACGGTTCCATCTTTCGCTGCGATCTGTTCAGAGTAGTCAGGGGGGAATCTGCGCTGGGTCAAGAAAGTTCGTTGTCCTTGCCTTCAAAACGAACCATCTCGCCCGAAGGTTCGCCCACCAGGGTCGAATCGCTCACAATCGCCTTGCCCTTGACAAGCGTATGAGTAATCTTGCCTTGCAGAGTCCGCCCTTCCAACGGCGACCAACCACACTTCGACTCCAGCCAATCGCGAGTGACATCCTGCTTCCCTTTCAGATCAACAAGAACGAGATCAGCATCCATACCCGGTGAGATAAAACCCTTATCCTTGATTTGATAAAGCTTTGCGGGGTTCTCCGAAGTCAGCTGAACTACTTTCTCAAGTTCAATTTCACCGCGAGCAAACCAATCCAGCATCACAGGTAGGAGTGTTTGCACTCCGGGCATTCCACTGGGAGACTGCGGATACGGCTTCGCTTTCTCTTCCTCAGTATGCGGAGCGTGGTCACTCCCGATTACGTCAAACAATCCTTGCTTGACCGCGTGCCATAGTGCAAGCCGAGTGCTCTCAGTCCGCACAGGAGGATTCATCTGCACCTTACTTCCAATTCGTTCGTAATCCTCTTCGTTGAACGTCAGGTGGTTCGGTGTGACTTCGCATGTCACGGGGAGGCGATTCCGCTTTGCCTCTTTCAGCAGTGGCAACTCTTCCGCCGTTGAGATATGCAGAACATGCGTTGGTCGCCGCGTTTCGTGGACAAGCTGAAGGAGCCGCTCGGTGTTCATCCGGGCTGTCTCTGCATCCCGCCAAACAAAATGCTCACGGGGATGCGCGCCATTTTCAACTAAATGCCACCGATCACGGAGACGAGCTTCATCCTCGGAGTGCACAGGCATCGGACGTTTACCGTGCTTCATCACTTCCCGCACTAAATCGGTTTGTTCAACAAGAAGCGACCCCGTGCTAGAACCCATAAACAGCTTGATCCCCGGCGTGCCTGGCAGTTGTTCAAGTTGATCAAGCTGCTCGATATTCTCCGCACATGCCCCAACGAAGAATGCATAGTGGCACCATGCCCGGCCGGACGCACGATCAAGCTTATCCCGCAGGGCCTCAGCAGTTGTGGTTGCCGGCTTTGTGTTAGGCATCTCAAAGATCGTGGTCACGCCGCCACAAACAGCAGCACGAGTACCAGACTCAATATCCTCTTTGTGCTCCATCCCCGGCTCGCGAAAGTGCACCTGAGTATCAATCACACCAGGGAGAACATGAAGATGCGATGCCTCAATCACTTCTGCCGCATCCGCGGGCTGAAAACTCCCGACGGCAACAATCTTTCCCCGTCGAATGGCAATATCGCACTGCTTTCGACCAGAACCGCTCACAACGGTTCCGTTCTTGATCAGAAGATCGAAAACACCAGACATGCCCCTAGCATATTCGCTCAGGCGAACAAATTGCACCCAGGTATCCTCAAACCTCGCATGGCCACATCAACCGCGGATTCTCCAGACGTCACGATTCTGGTTCCCGCCTACAACGAAGAAAATACGATCCGCGAAGTTGTAGATCGATTGCTGGCCCTCCCCATGAACTCCGAGATCATCGTTGTCAATGACGGGAGCACGGATCAAACCGGAACTCACCTCGCCCAATACGAAGGCAAGATCAAGGTCATCACTCACCCCAAACCGGGTGGAAAGGGCAACGCGATCCGGAGCGGATTGAAGCACGCGACCGGCAAAACCGTCATCATCCAAGATGCCGATCTTGAGTATTTCCCCGAGGAAATGCCAACCCTCATCAACCCAATCCTTGAGGGCAAATCTGAGGTGGTCTATGGTTCACGGTTCACCACCGGGATGCACGAAGGCATGGCCCTCCCTAATAAGATCGTGAATATCCTCCTCCGCTGGACAGTGATGCTTCTCTATGGGCGCAAGCTCACCGATGAAGCCACCTGCTACAAGGCTTTTGATCGCAAATTGATCCAAGGGATGGAGCTGCAATGCCAACGCTTCGAGTTCTGCCCGGAAGTGACAGCGAAATCCATTCGTCTTGGGAAGAAGATTATCGAAGTGCCAGTCCGTTACGAACCACGAGGGAAAGATGCTGGAAAGAAAATCAGATGGACCGACGCGCCTGAAGCGTTTTGGACACTCCTGAAATACCGATTTTGGCGCCCGTCTTCTCAACCGTCTGCGGAGCCTGCTTCATCTCAGGATTGAACGTCGCCGATCTAATCTTTCGGCGGCTGAGCACTTCCAAGGTCAAGCTATCAAAATTTGACGCATCAGTACTCACCAGCCACCAAGCACAGGCGTAGTCTCCTCGCTCAATAATCGGCCAGCTAGAGCCTGTTGAGAAAGTGAAACCCAAGGAGTCTGCGATAGGGGTCTCCAGCCACCAAGCAAAGTCTTCTAGTGGTTGTCGATCTTTTGCACGATGAAACGCCAGCAATGATGCACTCACTGGTGCCCGAGAGCCATCGGCTGTAACGACAAACCGCACATCACGAGTCTCAATATCAGGCTGCGGTTCGGCATCGGCAAGATCAAACGGCGTCTTCTTGGGATACGAAGACAGGATCACAAGGAAATTAGTTTCCGAGCCAAAGTAACTGCCAATCTCGCTCCATTTCTGCTTGAGCTCCCGCTCCTCCAATCCTTCTCGGGCAGACAACCAGCCCAGCCACCGCGACAGGGTCTTGCCATCCAGCGGAACCACCCATTCGACATCTACTTTACGAATGCCTTCGTTCCAACTGCCGATCGCAACCGCGCGTGATCGCCAGACTTTGTCCAAATCAAGTAACTCAGCCGTATCGAGCGGCAACCTCCCAAATCGAGTAAGGTCGTTACGTGATTTGGTCAATGCCATCTTGCGCCCGATCTCGAAATCTTCGAAAACAGGAACAGATGGAAATGTCGCAGTGATGAATACGGCGGCTGCCAGCATTAATACTGATTATCGGCGGGCAGATCGTTTGGGTTTACCGGGATTTTCGCATCACCAGTTGCGATCATCTTCCCGTCCTCAAGCTCAAGCTGATTGACATAAAGCGCACCAAACAGGCGCAGGTCTTCATCAAGGTCAATGATGGGATTGAGTGCATCAACCAGGAGCTTTGCCGAAGTCGGTTCCGCCCGCGTCCAATCGAAATACACTTTTGGTTGCGTCAGCATCAACTTGTGCCCGTCTTGTGACTCCAGCCGGGCAATGACAGCAAACTTGGTCTTGACAATGAGGAACTCACCATAGCCCTCCACCCAGAGAAAGCCGTTTCTGATTTGCACCGTGCATTCCTTCACCTCCGCGAACTTGTGGACAATGTAGTTCGCCAGATCTTCCGCGAGAACTTCCACCTTTCCAGTTCCAACCCCAGACCGTGAGATTCGAATTTGCTTTGTCCGTTTTGCCACGCCAAAGTCGTAGCGACAGCCAGGAATATCCACCTCAAGCTGGTTGATCCGTAATCCGCGCAGTGTGAAGTCGCTCAGCCGGAATTCGAGGCTCCCAATCTTGCCGGATTGAGAAAAGCTCGGTTCTTGAAAGATCGGAGTTTGCTGGAGTGAAAACTTGCTTGCCGTGATTCGAGCTGAATCAAGCTCACCCCATGCCGCCGCAACAATCGCAGGACGGATATTAACCGAGCACTCTGCTTCCTCACCCAGAATCTCCTGCTTGATCTGTTCGGCTGCTTGACGCTCGAACTTTTGCTCTGTTGTATTGGCAAAGATGCCAAGCCCAACCGCCAAAATCCCCCCAATCAAGCTCATCGCGCCGCAACCTCAGCACCAGGTAACGTCTGACAACTTATGAGCGATTCCGGTGCAAGCATCCCTGAAGCATATTCCCTTTTGCTTTCTGAGGGTGCGTATTTGCAAGCAGATTCCACGCTCATTGAGATTTCCGGTTCCGATGCCTTCACCTGGTTCCAAGGGCAAATCACGCAAGATATGCGGAAGTTGCTGGACAGCAAACACATCTCCGCCTGCCTTGTCAGCGCAACTGGGCAACTCCAATCCTTGCTCAAAATCTACGCCTCGGATAACAAAGTCCAAGTCATTACCGACCAACCGAGTGAGCTCATCCGCAGATTAGATGAACTCGTAATCCTCGAAGATGTCCAGTACGAAATCAAAGCGGAGAACTTCTGGAGTTTCCAGGGCGGCCCCCCACGAGAAAACACCGGGTTGCCAAACAACCGGACAGGGCTTGGCGGCTACGATCTCCCATTTGAAAAACCGAATATCACCCAAACACTCAGCCCTGAACTGTTCAATCTCATCTCTCTTGAGCACGGCATTCCGCTACTTGGGATTGACACAAACGAAAAGACTCTCCCTCCCGAGCTCGGCTCCGCATTCGATCAGGAATACATCGCCTACGACAAGGGTTGCTACACAGGTCAGGAAGTGCTTCAACGCATCCATAGCCGAGGACACACCAACAAAACTTGGGTGGGATTAGTATGTTCAGAACTTCCGCAAGTTGGTGACGAAGTTCAATTTGAAGAGAAGGATGTTGGTACTGTCCATCGCGTTGCTGTCAGCCCAACACTCGGCCCGATTGCATCGGCAACTCTCCGGAACCAGGCAACAACGCCGGGTACACAAGTTCAAATAGGAATGATCAGTGCTGAGGTGCGTGAAATGCCGTTACTCGCCGCCCGCAGTCTCTGATTTCTTCGCCTTCATCGCCATCAAATGCCCAGCGAGAAGCGCGCCAGCAGTCACTACCGAAATCAAAACAACAAACTGTGCGGGATAAAACCCATCACCCATTTTGGAAACAAACCGCCCACCTGCAACTACGGATATAAACAAAATACCAATGTATCCGGGGCGAGGCATAGAAAGCGAAAGCTTGACCAAGCCCAGAACCGCAACCCCCATCAACCCACTGGCGATCAAACTAATGATGCTTGGCTTGCCTGTTGGGAAGAAATACGATTGCACACCAATTGCGATCAGAATCACACCGTAAACAGCGGCAATCCAACGCGGCCAAGTCATTTTCATACGATGCTCAAATTACCCCGAGCATCCCTGCGGCCCACGGCAAAGTAAATCCCACCTTTCCTGCGCCCCACACCAATATTGCTGTCATAGGAACCAACGCGATTCCAATCCCCACCAACATCGTAATCCAACCCATCAGAGCAAACATTCCGTCTTCTTCCAGCATCCCCAGACCGACGATCGCCATACCAATCGCGGGTACTGAATTCGTAGCGGGAAGAGGCAGAATCACACAAAACGCGGCGAGAACCATTGTTGGCGCAATCCAATATCGGAACAGCTTCTGGTTATAGAGCCATCCCATGCGTGGCCTCAGCAACTTCTCAAAGAACGCAAGGATTTTGGATAGCCGCATCAAGAACTTGCCAGTTGCTCCCCCAATCTCTCGGGTCAAGAGTTTCTGCGGTAATGTCGGGCCTGATTGCCCCTTCAAAATCTGAATGGCAAGCACCATCAAAACGATTCCGAAGGGGGTTGCAAAGCCGGGGGGTGCAGGAATCGCCGTTGGCATCCCAAATAGCACCAGGAAGAAACCAAAACTCTTTTGATCGGTACGGGAAAGGAGTTCGCCAATCGTGGCTTTCCCATCGGCAAAAACGGCCTGAATATCGTGAGACAGAGTGGTGTTGCGCTTTTCTTCGCCTGCGACTTCAGCAGAAGTCGCCGTCACCTCAATCTCACTCATAATCAGTCCCAGATTTCTGCTCTCTACGCAACTCACGCGCCAAGCGTTCGTGCGTGGTGGCAGATCGCACCAAAGAGCCTATCTAATGGAGATTGAATTCCGGTGTTCCCGCTAGCAATTTGAGTCCTTGGTTCACCGCCCAGGCCACCGACTCATCATTCTTGACATTCTGCGGCATCCCGTGTTTTTTGAAGTGCTCTCGAAGCACTTCGATCTTCTTCTCTGGAAGTGGGCAATCGTAGACGGTCAAAAAGGCATTAATCAAACCATCAAGCGTGTCGGCGCTGCGCTTACGAATCTCACCAAGGATGTACTTCATTCCAACGTCGGGGAGCCAAACATCTTTTCCATCACGCTGAGATTTGTAGTAAACAAACATCCCAGTGTATTGCTGACGCCGGAGCATGTTGTTCGCGCTAATCCAACCTTCATGCCAATCCCAGCCGGCTACGCTCGGTGGCTGATAAATTTCCATTCCGGCATTCGTGAGGTAGTAGTTCAAGCTACCGAGCGGACTCCAAACATCGTTTGTCAGCGGCTTATCAACCGCGCCCTTGGCGTCTAATCGCTTCTCGAGTTCTCCCGCCGAATTCTGTGCCCGACAAATGCTGATATAGAAATCAATCGGATTTTTAATGAGGCCGCGAACACATTTGTCACTCCAAAATTCAGACATCTTGGTCATCTCGACAAGCACATCTTTAATCGAGCCGTCGGTATCAAGGAACTTCTTAGCAAGACGATCTACGACTTGCCGCTCTGGATTCTTGTATCCGAAATATTCCCAGAGCTTTGTAGAGACATAGCGTGCAGTCTGTGGGTGCTTTGCCAGCATATCCAGCACGTCGTCGAGCGTATCAACGGTTTTGCCGAGCACCTGTTTCGGCCCCTTGATATGCGCATCCTCACCGTACACCGAGAAAATTGGCTTGACATCAAACTTGCGCATCATGTTCAAGCGTTCGTCGTTGGTGCTCCCGAGTTGCCAATACGCCAACACATAGCCCCACCCAGTCAGAGCTTTCGCAATTTCCAAGATGTCTTTTTCGGCATAGTTCCCTTCCCCAAGTGTGTAAAGCTCCAAAAGCTCACGAGCAAAGTTCTCGTTGGGTCGCGCTTTGCTGAAAAGCTCCAAGTTGAGTTGCATCATCACGCCAGGAGACTTCACCATCCGATCCAAGATGTCGCGAAACTTCCCGATGGGATCTTCCCGCAAACGCTTCTGATACTCAAGGATCGCAAGCCCATTTTCAACATCAGCCATGCGAACGGCAAAGTGATCGTGCCAGAACACGGCCATCTTTTCACGGAGCGGATTCTTCGTGCGGATCATCTCGCACATCCACTGAATCCGGAAACGCCACGGACCGGGATCAGCATCCCCTTCCTCGCGATAAGCGAACCGCATCGGATCAACCAGATCAGGAGTGGAATCGAAGGTCACCAGCTTCTGCATGGCCTTCTCTGGCCCGAGCGGTGCGTAAATCTCCATATCCGGCATGCCCGCACCAAGCCCAAACCGGCGAAGAAGGTGCCCCACTTTTTGTCGATCCGTGAGATTTGCCATATGCCTATTATATGGACTTTTCTGCTAACAAAAGCGTTTCAAATCACGTTATTCCAATCGTCCCAGTTGAACCTAAACGGGCCTGGGATTTAGCAGTCTCGTCGGTATACTGCTAATCATTGGAAGGGCTTCCCTTCCGTAAATTCAACTCAAAAAAACGAGTATCAACTATGAAGTTGCAACCTCTCCACGATCGCATCGTTGTCAAACGAGCGGAAAGCGAAGATCGCACTGCCGGTGGCATTATCCTGCCGGATTCCGCTCAAGAACGACCTCAGCGAGGCACTGTCCTTGCGGTTGGCCCAGGCAAAACCTACGATAACGGCACCACCGTTGCTCCCGATGTCAAAGTCGGCGAAACCGTTCTTTACGGCAAATACAGCGGCACCGAAGTCAATGTCAGCGGCGAAGAGGTGGTTATCCTCCGCGCTGACGAAATCCTCTGCGTAGTTGCCGAAGTCAAGGCAAAAGCGAAAGCCGGGAGCAAGAAGTAATCATGTCAGCAAAGGATCTCAAATTTAGTAACGACGCCCGCAAGCAAATCGAAAAGGGTGTAGATAAGCTCGCAAACGCGGTCAAGGTCACCCTTGGCCCCCGCGGACGCAACGTTGTCCTCGAACGCAAGTTCGGTTCCCCCACTGTCATCAACGATGGTGTGACCATCGCCAAGGAAATCGAAGTCGAAGATCGTTTCGAGAACATGGGAGCACAGCTCATCCGCGAAGTCAGCAGTAAAACCAACGACCTCGCTGGTGACGGAACCACCACTGCAACTGTCCTTGCCCAAGCCATCTTCCGAGAAGGCGTTCGCAATGTTGCCGCTGGTTCCAGCCCCCTCCAAGTCAAGCGCGGTATCGAAATCGCAGTAGACGCCATTGTCGCCGAAATCGGAAAGATGTCCAAGCCGGTCAAAGGCAAAGCGGGCATGACGGAAGTTGCCACGATCTCCGCCAACGACACCGAAATCGGTGAGATGGTTGCGGAAGTCATCAACAAGGTCGGCAAAGACGGCGTTGTGACCGTTGAAGAAAGCAAGGGCACCGAAACCACTTTTGACATCGTCGAGGGTCTGCAGTTCGATAAGGGCTACATGAGCCCCTACTTCATCACCGATCCCAACCGAATGGAAACGGTTTTCGAAGACCCAATGATCCTGTACTTCGAAAAGAAGATCAGCAATGTCCAAGAAATTGTTCCGATTCTCGAAAAGGCTGTCCGCGCTGGACGCCCGCTCCTGATCGTTGCCGAAGATGTAGAAAATGAGTGTCTCGCTACCCTCGTCCTGAACCGACTCCGCGCAAACCTCAAGGTCTGTGCGGTCAAGGCTCCAGGCTTCGGCGAGCGACGCAAAGCGATGATGGAGGACATGGCCATTCTCACTAACGGTCAATTCATCACCGAAGAACTCGGCCTCAAGCTGGACAACGTCGAACTCGATATGCTCGGTCAAGCATCCAAGGTCATCATCACCAAGGATCACACCACCATCGTTGGCGGAAAAGGCAAGAAGTCAGCAATCGAAGGTCGCCTGACCCAAATCAAGCGACAATACGAAACCACCGAGTCGAACTACGACAAAGAAAAGCTGATGGAGCGACAAGCGAAACTCAGCGGCGGCGTTGCCGTTATCAAGGTGGGCGCGGCTACCGAAACCGCCGTCAAAGAAAAGAAAGCTCGATTCGATGACGCCATCGCGGCAACCCGCGCGGCTCTGGAAGAAGGCATCGTCCCTGGTGGCGGAACCGCTCTCATCCAAGCCGGTGCAAAGGCACTGCCTGGTCTCAAGCTGGAAGGCGATCAAGCCACAGGCGCTAAGATCATCGCGAAAGCCATCGAAGCTCCGCTCCGCACGATCTCTGAAAATGCGGGCGTCGAAGGTTCGGTCATCGTGGACAAGGTCAAATCCGGCAAGTCTGGTATCGGATTCAATGCGGCAACGCTGGAATTCGAAGATCTGCTGAAAGCGGGCGTTGTTGATCCGGCGAAAGTGGTTCGCACTACGCTGGAGAACTCCGCTTCCATCAGCAGCTTGCTCCTCACCACCGAGTGCGCCATCGCGGAACTTCCTGAAGAGGAAGACGACCACCACCACCACGATCACTAAGTCATCGGATCGGTAAATTCAAAAGCCCAGAGAATCTCTCTGGGCTTTTTGATTTGATGAGGGTCGGTCGATTCGTTACAATATTTCCGTGCCCCAAATCATCACCATCGCTGGCCTGAGCGCGTGTGGCAAAACCACCCTCGCCAGGGATCTGTCGGCGGCGATGAACGCACCCATCCTCACGATGGACGCCTATTACCGCGACATCAGCGAGTTCAATCTGGATGCGGTGCAGGTAGCCAGCCTGAACTGGGATGACCTGGCCATGTTCCATTTCGGAGAGTTCGCCGAGCACGTCCAGGAGCTTGCACACGGCAAAAAAATCGAAGCCCCCAGCTACGATTTCTCATTGAGTGCGCGCCGCCCGATCACCTTCCCGATCCAAGCCGATCCTATCGCCATCATTGAGGGTCAGTTTGCGCTAGCAATCCCGGAAGTCAGCCGCGTTTCCACGATCAATATTTTCGTAGAAGTGCCGCTAGAGGAAGGTCTGGAACGCCGTATCCAGCGCGATGTCCGTGAGCGGGGCCGCGACCAATACGGCGTAGAAACGCAGTGGAACCACCATGTGATCCCCGCTTATCAGAAGTGGATTGAACCCAGCCGCGCCAACGCTGACCTTGTTCTCAGCGGAAAAAATAACCGCCAGGACAATGTCCAAGCGGTCATTTCGCACCTTGCCGGACTCAAATCGCCCAGCGCTTATCTGGAATCTTAGATTCTGGTCAGCGTGACTTTCGAGTTTGCAGGCGGCATCATATCTACGAACTTGACGTTCTGATATTCGCCGACATACTTGACCATGCTATGGTCTTTCTTATCTAGCCAGATCGTTCCGATTGCGCCGAAGGGAATGTTCCCCTCCATCTCGGAGTAGACATGGCTGATCTTCCAGCAATCCCACTTGCCGACCATCTCTGATCCAACAATCGTGAACTTCGCCTTGGCAACAGGAATCTCTTCCTTTTTATTTGCCGGAAAGTCATGGAACCACTCACCACCCACTTTGATCGCCTTACCCGGGTAAGCAAATGCCGAAAGTTGTTCGATCCGTGGTGACGAACCCATCGCTAGGTTCTCCGTAAGATCTTTTACCCAAAGGCCCGTCTTGGCATCAAATTGACGCTTGACCACAGTTTTTTCAGGCACATCGGGGGCACCGCCGCCACCGCCCATCGGCATCGGCTGATCACCAATTTTCAGGGTCATATTGTCGGTTGTTGCTTCAACTGTATAGGTTTCCTCGGTAACCTCAAGCACCTTAGAAGTCAAGCGAGCACTGAACGTAATCTCCATAGATTGCCCGCCCATATCCATCGGTGTGACCGAGGTCATCTGATAGATCTGAGAGTCACCTACCTTGGACTGAAACTTGAGTTCAACCGATTCATCCTGAATTGGCGCGGTTACGAGTGCCAATGGCGCGATTAGAAGTGTGGTCAACATGATGATTTCCTTTTTATTCTACGGTTCTCCATGAATTAGGTTTTAGTTCAGGCTGACTTTCGGCGTAATATCGCTCATCAGACCGCCATCACCGTCATCATCCCTTTCAGCTGGCTCAGCATTTTTCTTGAATGTGCCTGGGTTCTTCACCCAAACTTCGAGCCAAGAAATCCAACGCGCCCACATATCAAGGCGAGTTTCAATTGCAACCTGACCATGATCTTCAAATGGATACATGTACATGGCTGTTGGCTTGCCAAGGGATTCCAGTGCTTGGAACAAACGCGGGCTGTGGCTCGGATCTGTTCCCATGTTTTGGTCTTCCATACCGTGATACATCAGCAGCGCGCCGCTCATCTTATCGGCATGCCAGAGCGCGGACACGTCTTGGTAAACCTCTCGGGTTTGCCAGATCGTGCGCGGCTCGCGTTGGAAACCAAACGGTGTTAGCGATCGGTTGTAGTTCCCATCACCAGCAATCCCCGCTTTGAAGTACGGAGTGTGGATGAGAGCATTCGCCGTTCCAAAAGCACCATAGCTGTGACCGCCAATCGCCAATCGAGTTCGATCAATGATCCGCTCATCCGAGAGCTTATTGATAACGGCGTCCAGGTTGTTCCGCAGCTGGTTCGCAAAGGTGTTGTTTGGAGCTTCGCTTGGGCCAACGATTGGACAATCAGTATCTACGTAAACATAGCCCATTGTCGTGACCAAGCTCACACTGCTGTTTCGCGTTTGGATAAAGCGATTTTTATCGTATGTCCGCAAGCTTTGGTCATACGATTTCTGATCAACATACTCAGTCGGATAGAACCAGAACATCGCTGGTTGCGGCCCAACAGCGTATTTCGGTAGCGTGACCGTGACTTCAAACTTGAAGCCATCGACCCGCTCAACCATAAACTTCTTGGTTTCCGCCTGAGTGACTTCCGGCAGATAGTCTTTGTTGTTAGAAAGCTGAAGCTCTGCGCCAGATTTCAAATTGACAATATACGACTGCGGCACCATCGTTGGGGATTGGCGAGTCATGATGACGTTCACACCTCGAGAGCCAAGGAGCTGAGCGTCCTCATCCATATCCGCTTTTGAGAAGAAGACTCTGTTCAGCTTGCCATCTTCCAGGCTCATTTGATCAATAAACGAACGAGGAGCGTTCTCCATCGGATTCTTGTCGTATTGCGTGCCAGACAGATAAGCCGTGTTATCGGTCATCAGAACGTAGCGCTGGCGGTTCGGAGCGGTTTCCATCACCAAACTGCCAGGATTCTTGTAAAATGCATCGTCGCCGGTTGGTCGCTCAAGCAGCTTGACCGCCTGGGCGTCCACTCCTCCAAGAGTCACGACGCTGAGCGTTGACTTCCCTTCAATCGTTTGATTGACAAAAAGTTTCTTGGAATCCAGAGAGTAATCCACCGAACCAATATTCGTTTCGGATTGCCAGACCACTTCCTCTTTGCCCTTTTCAAACGGAGCCTTCCACAGCATCACGCGATCCATTCGTTTGGCATTCGGTTCGCGAGTTGCTGGTGCCATTTGCAAGAATGCCAATCCGGCACCATCCGGTCGCCATGTGTAAGATCGAATTCCATTTCCACCGCCAGCACCACCGCGTTGACCACCAGGTCGGCCTTGTTCATCCATCAAATCCTCTTCACCACCACCCTGTGTTCTCGGGCGGACGAGCGTATGTTTCACCTCGCCGCCAGCATCCCAAAGCTCCACTGCTCGCGGGAAGGAACTCACCGGGCGCATGTAGCTAAACGGCTTACGAGTTGTACTGACAATAAAGCCACTGCCATCGGGAGCCGCATCAATCGAAGAGATCATGCCTGCACTACCAATGCGATCAACTTTTCCGCTCCGGACATCGATTTTCCCAACTTGGCTGGTGATCATGCTTTCCAGGAGTTCCGCTTCTTCCGGCCCTTGGAGCAGGCTAGCGTATGTTCGCAAAGACTCTGCCCGCATGTTGCCAACACGGACGAGTGGAGAGCTCGGCACGCCACCCTTCATTGGCATTGCATTTGCGACATTCGGCATGACCGTTGTGTAGATCGACTTGCCATCCTCACTCCACTGGAACGAAGTGTTGTACGTAAAACGAACATCTTCGGTCAGTTTTCTCGAGCGGCCCGAAACCACATCACACACCATCAAGGATGTTTCGTCTGGAGTCAAGCCAATATAAGCGATCAACATCCCATCGGGTGACCAAACCGGGTTAGAAACTCGAACTCCTTTCGGCGGGTGAATTTCCGTCTTCTTCCCTGTCCGCAAATCCACAACCAGCAAATGAGTGTCAGATCGAACCGTTAGGTTTCGACTACGGGCCGCCTTCATATCCAAGGCAAGACCTCCAAGAATCGCATGGCTTCGTCCCAATCGTTCCAGAGGGATCGTCCCTTCATCGCGGGTGATCAGCATCCGTGAATTCGTTGGGTCAACGCTTCCTGTTGTCCAGTTCTCGTGCCACGGCGCCATGATTGCACTCAAAAGCGGCTCTGGCGGCTTCACCCAGCTTTCAGAACGGAGCAGAGCGTTTGCTTCATCGGAGTCAAACGCGAACGCAACGGATGAGACAACGCTCAGCGCGGCGAACAAAGAAATTCGAAGACGGCTCGTCATGCCTTTGAACTTACCGCAACATCCGCAAAAACGGTTCGTTTTCAACGCAAAAAAGCCGCTCGCTACGTAAGAAGCAAGCGGCCTTGATTAGTCGATGTAAGACTTAGTTTTCTTCTTTGAAGTCCGCATCAATGACGTCTTCATCACTCGATGAACCGCCTGTTGCCGCACCAACACCAGCTTCTTCCGGCTGACCTTCTGGCTGTGCCTGTTGGTAAAGAAGCTCAGATAGCTTGTGCGTTTCTGCTTCGAGCGCAGACTTTGCCGTTGCCATCGCCTCAGCATCTTGTCGCTCAACCGCAGTCTTCAACTCTTGAATTTTCTCTTCGATTCGTGCACGATCCGCTTCTTCCACCTTATCCCCCAGATCACTCAGGGTTTTCTCGGTGGTGCTGATCATCCGCTCACAATCGTTCTTGAGTTCAGCCGATTCCCGCACCTTCTGATCGATATCCGCATTGGCTTCCGCTTCCTTCACCATGCGATCAATTTCATCCTTGCCCAGGTTGCCCGAGCCAGAAATTGTGATCTGCTGTTGGTTGCCGGTGCCTTTATCTTGCGCGGTGACGTTCATGATGCCGTTGGCATCAATATCGAAAGTCACTTCGATTTGTGGTACTCGCGCCGGAGCCGCAGGGATGCCACTCAGGTTGAACTGCCCGAGGCTCTTGTTATCAGAGACCATCGTTCGCTCACCTTGAACAATGTGGATCGTTACTTCGGTTTGGTTGTTCGCCGCCGTGGTGTAAACCCGGCTCTTCTTGGTTGGGATCGTGGTGTTTCGCTCAATGAGGAAGTCCACGATGCCGCCTTGAGTTTCCACACCGAGACTCAGCGGAGTCACGTCAAGAAGCAAGATGTCTTTGACATCGCCACCGAGAACGCCCGCTTGAATCGCCGCACCAATCGCGACAACTTCATCCGGGTTGACGCTCTTGTTGGGTTCCTTGCCAGTGATTTCTTTGACCAAAGCCTGCACCATCGGGATGCGGCTCGAACCTCCGACAAGAACAACTTCCTGAAGGTCAGAAAGCTTCACTTTCGCATCTTCGATTGATCGCTCAACCGGAGTCTTGATCCGCATAAGAAGATCAGAACAGAGATCCTCAAACTTTGCGCGGGTCAGATTCGTTTCCAAGTGAACTGGCTCATTATCAACCGCTGTAATAAACGGAAGGCTGATATCCGTACCAACCGAGCTGGAGAGTTCAATCTTTGCCTTTTCTGCCGCTTCCTTGAGTCGTTGCAGAGCTTTGGAGTCCTTTCGCAGGTCAATTCCATGCTCTTTCATGAACTCGGTCGCAAGGTAATCCACGATCTTCTGGTCGAAGTCATCACCACCGAGGTGGCTATCGCCCGCAGTGGATTTAACTTCAAAAACACCGTCGCCGACATCGAGGATAGAAACATCGAACGTACCACCACCCAAGTCGAATACCAGAATAGTTTCGTTGGTCTTCTTATCCAAACCGTATGCGAGAGATGCCGCTGTAGGCTCGTTGATAATCCGCAGAACCTTCAAGCCAGCGATTTCACCCGCATTCTTGGTTGCTGTGCGCTGACTGTCGTTGAAGTACGCCGGAACGGTGATCACCGCTTGGTCAACCGTTTCCCCAAGATACGATTCCGCATCAGCCTTCAACTTCTGCAAAATCATCGCAGAGATTTCTTCTGGCGTGAACTCCTTGTCCACCGCCGGGATATGGACGGCTGCGTTTCCGCGTTTGTCTTTGACCACCTTGTAGCTCACGCGCTCAGCTTCGGTTTTCACCTCATCGTACGCGTGGCCCATAAATCGCTTGATGCTGGCAACGGTATTGCCCGGGTTGGTGACGGCTTGTCGTTTTGCCGTAACGCCAACCAATCGTTCGCCGCTTGCTTTAAACGCAACGACGCTCGGCAGGGTTCGTGTGCCTTCTGCTGTCGCGATGACCGTCGGGTCGCCGCCTTCCATAATTGCGACGACAGAGTTTGTTGTTCCTAAGTCGATTCCTACTACTCGTCCCATTTTTTGCTACCTTACTCTTGTCGTATCAGACAACTTGAGTGCTATTGACTCAAGTAACGCGCATTTTACCGGGAGCGTTTCAATTGAACTGAAATTTGGGGCTGATGGAAATCAAAAAGAGCCCTGCATTTCTGCAGGGCTCTTTTGTCAAGCTGTTTCCAATCAAGCGGCTTCGAAAAGATCGAGGTTTTCTGTAAGCCCAAAATCGGGGAAGACATCCGGCATATTGCCGTTCTTCAGTCGTTTTTCAACCAGATCGTACAGCACATTGCGGTAATCAATCGTAGGGTTCAGATCAACCCCGTCCTTGAGATTCTCAACTTCAAGTCCAGGCCAATGAGTCACGATCTTGCCGCCCTTGACGCCAGGCCCCATCAAAAACATCGCGTTCCCAGAACCATGGTCGGTTCCAAGAGAGCCATTCTCAGCAAACTGTCGACCAAACTCAGAGATCACAACGACTACCCAATTGGTTTTATTGCGTGCGGTTAAGTCGGAATGCAGCGCCATCAAGTTATCGCCCAGGTCACTCATTAAGTCATCAAGAGTGCCATTCATCGTTCCTTGCTCAGCGTGGGTATCCCAGCCGTAGAGGTCGATGTGCATTGCTTCGATCCCAGCATCTGCGCCGATAATAGCCGAGGCCGATTGCATCGACTTACCAAACTGCGTATTCGAGAATGGTGTACCGCTGGTGACATATCCATCCAAATTTAAGAGTTGGACAAGATCAACCGTCATCTTCGCATTCTTGACAACTTCGCGCGTGAGGTCGTTCTTTTCCAAATACTGGCGGAACAGAATGTTTTGCACTTCACTTTCGTTGGTGAAGTGACCATTCAGTTCCAGAGTTTCGGGTTTAAGCGCACTCACAACTCCTGGCCCTCCTTGAGCAATCAAGGGCATTCCGCTAGAAAATGTTAAAGCACGGACCACATTGGACGCATTCAAAGGAGCAATTGTTGCCAGGTGCCGGCCCAGCCAACCGCCCACGTTGATCCCATCATCTTGACCACGCTCCATTTGACGCTGGGCATCAAAGTGTGATCGCGTCCAATTATCTCGACCAACTGCATGAACAATCGCGAGATCGCCACCATCGTAAACTGACTTGAGCGATCCCATCGCGCCGCAAAGGCCGAAATATCCATCGATATCAACTACTCTATTCGAGTCACCTGAAGATGGGTCAGGCACCGCAATATTCGGTCGCTTATTATAGTAAAGCGGATCACCATGAGGAACAACCATCGAGAGTCCATCCGCGCCCCCACGAAGGTAGATGGAAAGGACAACGTCTCGGTTGGAGCTTTCGCCACCGGGCTGAGCAAAAGCAATTCGCGGCATCCAAACGGGGATCGACATCGAAGCGGCAACTGCGGCCGTCCCCCCGATGAACTTCCGCCGAGACATCTTGCGATACTCTTCACATGCGTTTTGATGCTGTTGCTCACTCATTGATTCGTCCTAACTTAGTACCACTGGAAGCCAGGTCCAGCGACGGCAAGTGCGACGGCAGACTTCAGATTCGCTTCATTCAAGAGTTTGCCTCTCAAATGGCGGCGAATCCAGAGTTTGTCGCTCGTCGACATTTCCCCATAAAATAGTCGGTTATTGAGGTCGTCAACTACAGAGGTGAGTGATGGACTTGCCCCAAATGTTGCTGTGAGGTCGTAGTGAAGACCGTTGATGAACATATTGCCAAACTTCAAACCAAAGTCCACGCGGTGAACCATTCCTTGGCTCCAATACTCAGCCGTATCAGGGTAACCATCCGGCTGTGGCCAGTAGTAAAGGGTATCACCGCATCGGTTGATACAATAGTGCCACAAAGCAACAATGTTCGCATTCGCAATTTCCAGATGGCGCATTGTGGAGACACCATAGTGGAACGGTCGTTTGAATTTTGCTGGAGCCGCAGTCAGGTTCGCCTGCGTCAAAATGACCTTGAGAATTTCCTTGATATCTCCATCACTTGACACCCAAGCAGACTTGATCTGTGACATCAGCGCAGAAGATGGTGCAGTCCCAAGGAAGAATTTGCAAAGCTTTCTGCCAACAAACTCTTGTGTACTCGGGTGATTTGCTAGCCAGTTGACGAAAGCCTCGCCTTCAGCCATGCCATTGCTACTAAAGGTCACACCCATCACGGTTTTGTTACCCGGATCGTGCCAAGCAGGATAGTAAACAAAGTGCCCTGAGTTTCCTTGTCCAGCCGTCCAGTTGAATCCCCAACCGGTAAAGATGCGCGCAACTTCGTAGATATCTGCTTCTGTATAGCCGGCATCAACACCAATGGAATAGAGCTCCATAATCTCGCGAGCAAAGTTAACATTGAGCTTGTTTGCGGTACTGAGGGTGTTATCCAAGTAGACCATCATCGCGCCAGTTTTTGAGACGGCCATCAAAATATCCTTGAATTTGCCCATGGAATTTGGATAAATCGTGTCGCGGTAATAACCCGTAGTCATTGCCAGATCAACTTTCCAGCGATCAATATTGAAGTGATCAGACCAGAACTCGAACATCCTTTGTTGAAGCTGCTTCTTGCTGTAAATCGCTCGGTAAGTAACGACTCGCTCCCAATCATCGATCATTGCAACGCCAGCGGCACTGTTCTTGAAAGCAGGAGCGACCGCATTGTTGTAGTTCGGAAAATTCGTGGTAACGCCAGTTTCGCAAACGGAGTCGTCAATAGCCGCTGGATTCAACTGCTGGTTCAGATATCCGCTGAATCCCAACGCTTCAATTGCAGTGGCTTCGCTCGGTCGCATTCCATAGCTAATGCGACGTACCAACCGGGAAAGATCGCTTGACCATCGCGATGGCTCCTCGTAGTTGCCGTTATAGACGAATCCATTGTTACCGCCAGCAACGCGTCCAACTTGCCCGTAAGCCGAACCTCCAGGTCCGCCTGCCCCACTGTTACGACCAGTTGGAGGGCCAACAACTCGCTGCGCTTGAGCCAATCCAGCCATGGCTCCCATGCCAAGGCTTGCCGCTCCGAGCAGGAATCCGCGTCGGGATGTTGAAGAAGAGCCTACCTTTTGCTCTTCGAGGGTGACTTCTAATTTCTCACTGATCATTGCACTTGCTCCAAAACTCCACCCCTGGAGTCTCGAACTCGGTTCACGGGACACCACACCCCGTACACGAACCGCCACAAAATCTCTTCCGCGTGGAGCAAAAGAAAATCCTGGTAGTTATGTGAGAAAGTTAGAAATCAGGTGAATCTGGCACATAGAGATTGAGCCAATCGCTCGGGTCTTCAACCAGCTCCGCATCGCAGGGAGAGTTGAGAATCTTCTCAAACGTCTCTTCGAACTCCTGCTCATCGCGAATGATGCGATCATACGTTTCCGCGCCAAAAGGCGGCCATCTCTCCTCTGACTTCTTGATGATCATCTTCCCTGCCTGACGCTTTGCCTTTTCGATGACATCGCTCAGCTCATAGGCTTCACCGTTGGGAGCCTCATTGACGGTAAAGGCCATCTCGGTCTTCTCGGGTAGGACGCAGAGAATCAGGTAGTCAAACTTGCTCCGCTGAGCCCGAAATAGCCGATCAAACAAGATGTTCATCTCATGCATCTCAAGCGGACGCTTGTGATTGAACGTCGCGTAATACCGCACATCATCGGCGCGCCAATGCGGCAATCGTCCTCGCCAGATACTAAAGTTTTGCCAACGCGCCATGCCCCATCATTTTGACAAAAAAGCGGCCCGCTTGACTTGAATCAAACGGGCCACTGACTAACCGAAAGCGAAATTACTCTTGGTTATCTTGATCAATCGGCGGAAAATCCACTCCCGATTCTTGCATCGCCATATCCGCCAGGGACATGCCGCCGAACGCATCGTTTTCATCACTTTGCGATTCGTCGTCTGCTTCCACCAATGCGGTGAGCGATTGCTGAGCCCAACTCGGTTGAGTGCGATCTACATCGATAGCCAATTCTCGGTGAGCCTTGACACCGGTACCAGCCGGAATCAAGCGACCAATGATGACGTTCTCCTTCAGACCAACCAAAGTATCGGACTTTCCGCGGACAGCCGCTTCGGTCAGAACCCGAGTGGTCTTTTGGAACGATGCCGCCGAGAGGAACGATTCGGTCGCCAAGGATGCTTCGGTAATACCGAGGAGAATCCAGTTCGCCGTCGCTTCCTTCGGATCGCGATCCACTTCTTCACCGGTTTCCGGATCAACGTGCTTGATCTTCTTGCCTTCTTCCTTCATCTTGCGCACGCGCTCATTTTCGCGGGCGAAGCGGAAGCGGTCAACGATCTGACCAGGCAAGAACGATGTGTTGCCCGGGTCGCGCACTTGTCGCTTGCGGAGCATCTGTCGCACGATGACCTCAAGGTGCTTGTCGTTGATGTCAACGCCTTGATCCTTGTAAACGCTTTGCAGATTTTCAACGAAGTATTCGTGAACTGCCTTAGAACCAGCAAGTTGCAGAACTTCGTGCGGATCGAGCGGGCCTTCCGTCAGCGGGTCACCCTTGATGATCTTGCTTCCCTTTTCTACCGGCAAGTTACCAAGCGGCGGAACGAGGATCGGATAGAACACTTTGACCGCGCCAACTTCGAACTTACGAAGCGTTTGCAGAGCCGCCGTAGTCAGCTTTTGACCAATCAATCGCTCAAGTGAACTGGATTTCTCGAAATCCCACTCTTGCGTATCAGCGATGTAAGCATCCTTGAGCGGACCTTCCAGTCCAACTGTAGCTTCCACGATGATCCATCGACCAAAGCTAGATCGTTGGATATCGGCAACAACACCTGTGACCGGGCAGATAATCGCCTTACCACGAGGTTGCTTTCGAGCTTCGAAGATTTCTTCAACCCGGACGATACCGCTGGATTCACCGGTCCAAGAGTAGAAGAACGTCTTTCGTGAGCGTTCCCACATCTTCTTGGAGTCGCCTTCCATCTTCTCTTCTGCTTTTTGCAGAGATTTGGAGGTACGGCGCTTTTCGGCTTTCTCCACGCGCTTTTCGTGAGCTTGCGCATCCTCGAACAGTCCGTGGATGACTTCTGCCTGGCTTGCCAAAAGCTGAGTCGGGTCGAATTCGCGGCTGTCGGTTTGCGTTGCCGCTTGGAAGTCTTCTTGGAACTGGCGGATGAACTTACCAGTCTTGTACTGGTTCGTACGCGCAATCGTCTTGGATCCCGCAACACCACCTGTGTGGAACGTACGCATCGTAAGCTGCGTACCCGGTTCACCAATCGACTGAGCAGCGATAATCCCGACCGCTACGCCGTTCTCAACCACTTTCTTAGTAGAAAGGTCGATACCGTAGCACTTGGAGCAGATCCCAAGATCAAGTTCACAAGTGATCGCAGATCGCACTTTCGCGCCCAGACGACCGTGGTCGTCCAGTTCAAAACCGGCATCCAGATACTTCTTGTCGATCTTCGCGCGAGCGTCGTCATCCAATCCGTCGACTTCCGCGTAGTACGCTTCTTCGACTGCGTCCAGCTTCTTGCACTGCTCACTCTTGATGATTTGATCAACAACAATGATCATGCTGCCATCGGCTGGATCGGTGATGTTCGCTTGGGAAACGCGGCCCTCGGCACGATCACCCATGGTTTCAATCACCTTTCCTTCCGAAGTCAATCGGAAACTGAGGATACCGTCGGTGGTACCGCAGTCTTCTGCCCGGATGATAACGTCTTGAGCAACGTCAACAAGGCGTCGGGTGAGGTAACCCGCGTCCGCAGTACGCAGAGCGGTGTCAGCCAGACCCTTACGAGCACCGTGCGTCGTTACGAAGAACTCCAGCATGCTCAGACCCTTTTGGAACGAGTTCTTAACCGGAAGTTCGTAAATAACTTCGTTGAACTGGTTGAACATGAGTCCGCGCATCCCGCTGAGCTGAGCAAGCTGCTTGATCGAGCCCCGAGCACCACTCACCGTAATGATGGAGAGCGGGTTCTCTTGCTTCATGCTTTCAACGATCGCTTGACCGATCTTGTCGTATGTGTCCGTCCAAAGCTGAGTCAAGTTGGTTTGCATTTCCCGCGAGGAGGTCATCCCACGTCGGAAGTTAGCCAGAATCTTGTTCGCACGCTCTTCCGCATCGTCGAGCATTTCTGTTCGCTTGCGCGGAGGATCCATGTCGGTAAGAGCAATCGAGATACCGTACTTAGTAGCCCACTTGAAGCCAAGAGCCTTCAGGTCATCCAGAAGGCGAATGGTGCCCTCGGTACCAACCGTTTCGTGGCATTCGATAACCGTCTTCGACAGTTCCTTCATCGAAAGCTCAACATCCAGGTTACGATCGCTGTATCGCATCGGATACGGCAGAACCTCGTTGTATAGCAGTCGACCAGGGGTCGTCGAAACGATCTTGGTTTCGATTTCTTGCTCCAGCGCTTCGAGCGTGGTGACTTCTTCACCCAACTCGTTTTCGCTGGTGACATTTTTGTATTCAACCCCCGTGTCCGGATCGCGGTAATCGATCTCATCATCTGATCGGAAGACCGGACGGGTGATTCGCACCGAAATCAAACCGTTTAGGTTCAGTTTTCGTTCGCTAGTCGGCGAATTGAAGTGGAACAGCGCATCGGACGGGCCAGCATAAACATACGGAGAAGGCACATTTTCTTGATCCTTCTTATATGCTTCCCAAGCCTCGTTATGCTCTGCCGCCAACCGTCGGTTGGTGTAAGTCAGCGCGTAGTTCCCGAGAACGATATCTTGAATCGGGGAGGAGACTGGCTTACCATCTGCCGGCGAGAACAAGTTCTGCGAAGACAGCATGAGAACACGTGCTTCTGCTTGCGCTTGCAAGCTGAGAGGAACGTGAACCGCCATCTGGTCACCATCAAAGTCCGCGTTATAGGCGCGACAGACCAGCGGGTGAAGCTGAATCGCTTTTCCTTCCACCAAGATCGGCTCGAACGCCTGGATACCCAAACGGTGGAGCGTCGGAGCGCGGTTGAGGAGAACTGGGTGCTCCTTAATCACGTCTTCCAGACCATCCCAAACGGCTGGGTGCATTCGCTCAATCATCCGCTTAGCGGTCTTGATGTTCGCAGTAATTTTGCGCTCAACAAGAACCTTCATCACGAACGGCTTGAACAGTTCGAGAGCCATTTCCTTCGGCAAACCGCATTGGTGAAGCTTCAGGTGAGGGCCAACAACGATAACCGAACGACCAGAGTAGTCAACCCGCTTACCAAGAAGGTTCTTACGGAAGCGACCTTCCTTCCCTTTCAGCATGTCACTGAGGGATTTCAGCGGACGTTGGTTGGAACCAACAACCGGTCGGCTTCGGCGACCGTTATCAATCAGAGCGTCAACCGATTCTTGCAACAGCCGCTTTTCGTGGTTGATGATCGATTCCGGTGCTTGGATTTCGATAATCTTCTTGAGGCGGTTGTTGCGGTTGATAATCCGGCGATAGAGATCGTTGAGGTCGGAAGTTGCGAATCGTCCCCCGTCTAGCTGAACCATCGGGCGTAGTTCTGGGGAGATGACCGGCACCACTTCCAAAATCATCCACTCAGGGCGAGACTTGGATTGAACCAGCGCCTCAACTAGCTCAAGTCGCTTGATGGCGCGAGCTCGTCGTTGGCTCGTAGTGGATCGGATTTCCACTCGCAGTTCACGCAGGAGTCGATCTAGATCAACGCGGCGAAGGAGTTCCTTCATGGAATCCGCGCCGATGTTAGCGTGGATCATTTCCGCAAGATCTTTCTTCATGCGGCGACCAACGGCATCCAGCATCTTGCTGATTGCGCGCCACTTGTCTTCTTCGATCAACTGGTTCTTTTCGAGCTGACCAAGAAGCGATGCCGCAATATCCAAATCCTTGACACGATCGTCTGCATCGCGATATTCCGCACGGATGCGGTCGTAGTTCGCCTTCATGCGGTCGCGGACGTAACCTTCATCGAAGTATTCGTCCGGGTTGTTGATCATCTCGGTGGCGAGCCGTTGCAGGCTTTCCACTTCGAGCTGTCGCATTTGGTTTTGAATCGCGTACTTTTCGGCTTCAACGTGCTTGAGGATTTCCGGGAGAAGCTCCTGGATGGCCTCTGCCTCAATATCAATAATGATGAAGCTCGCAAAATAGATGACCTTTTCTAGCTGACGCGGCGAGATATCAAGAATCAGCGAGAGAGGAGACGGGACACCCTTGAGGTACCAAATGTGGCAAACCGGAGCCGCCAATTCAATGTGGCCCATGCGCTCACGGCGAACCTTGCTGCGAGTGACTTCCACGCCGCAACGCTCACAAATGATGCCCTTGTATTTGATCTTCTTATAGCGGCCACAAGCGCACTCGTAGTCTTTCACCGGACCAAACGTTTTCTCGCAGAACAAGCCATCGCGCTCAGGCTTGAAGGTGCGGTAGTTAATGGTTTCCGGTTTCTTGACTTCGCCATGCGACCAAGATCGGATGTCTTCCGGGGCGGCCACCCCGATGCGTACTTTATCGAACAGATTGCTGTCAGCCATGTTGTGTTAGTTTTGTAACCATGGGCTGTGAACTCACTTGTGACTCAGGCGTCCCTGAATCGGGCAAGTTCACAGCCAATTGAATTAGTTGAAGAAGCCGACCGACCTCGCCAGTCGGACGTCGTCGTTCCCCGTGAGCTCGTCGAGGTCTTTGAGACTCAGTTCCTTGTTGCCCTTGTCTTCCACGGTCACGCGGAGACAGAGAGAACGGAGTTCGTTGACCAAAATCTTGAACGATTCCGGAATGCCCGGCTCTTGGATCGATTCACCCTTGACGATCAGCTCGTATGCCTTGACACGGCCCATCACGTCGTCGGATTTGATCGTCAGAAGCTCTTGCAGGGTGTAAGCCGCCCCGTAAGCTTCCAGCGCCCAGACTTCCATTTCCCCGAACCGCTGACCACCGAACTGCGCCTTACCACCCAGCGGCTGCTGAGTAACAAGTGAGTAGGGGCCAATGGAACGAGCGTGGATTTTTTCGTCGGCAAGGTGCTCAAGTTTGAGCATGTAGATACAACCCACCGTGATCGGATTCGGAAGTTCGTCACCCGTCAAGCCATCACGAACGATCGATTTCGCGGACTTCGGATCAAGGCCAGCACGATGGAACACATTACGTTCAATCGCTTCCATGATTCCGGCGTAAACCGCATCATCAGCCTTGTAAGCCTTGCCTGGCTTTTCGGAAACTTCTTCCGGCTCCCATTCATCCAGATCAATTTCGGAATCCTTCAGGAGTTCTTCCATTGATTTGGTGCTGGGGGCAGAAGTGATTCGGCTCACGCGCTCCAAGGAATCTTGATCCAGCGACTTGATCTTCTTCTCGGTCGCCTTCATCATGTCTTCCAGACTGGAATCGGCTTCGTAGCGGATGCCAAGCAAGAGATCCTTATTGGAGTAGGACATCAAAGCCTTCTTGCGAAGGTGCTCGGCAAGCCGTGCAACTTCATCCAAGATTTCCTTCTCGGTTGCCCCTTCAAAAGCAGGGACTTCGTATCGGCTACCCAGGTGGTAACCAACATATCCGAGGTGGGTTTCCATGATCTGACCGATGTTCATCCGGCTCGGAACCCCAAGTGGGTTCAGGATGATATCGACCGGTGATCCGTCTTGAAGCATCGGCATGTCTTCCACCGGAAGAATTCGGGAGATAACACCCTTGTTTCCGTGGCGACCAGCCATCTTGTCTCCAACCATGATCTTGCGCTTCTGGGCGGTGTAGACCTGAACGGTCATGTTGGTGCCTGCCGGAAGCTCGTCACCTGCGATTTGCAGCAGAGGCTCTTCCGTTCGGTCGCAGATCAAGCGATCGCGCTTCTTGGACTCTTTATAAACATAGTTGATCGTCGGGCTGAGGTACTTGAACCGGCTAAAGACTTTGACATCAACAACCGTTCCCTTCTCACCGTGCGGCAACTTCAGCGAGACGTCGCGGGTTTCTTCCGCTTTCTTACCAAAGATCGCAATGATCAGCCGCTCTTCCGCGGTCATTTCGGTTTGACCCTTCGGAGCAACCTTACCAACAAGAATGTCTTCTGGTCGAACTTCGGCACCCACGCGGATGATTCCGTTTTCGTCAAGGTCGCGCAGTGCGTCTTCCCCAACGTTCGGGATATCGCGAGTGATTTCTTCCGGCCCGAGCTTCGTATCAACGGCTTCGGTTTCGTGTCGCTCGATGTGAATCGAGGTGAACACATCATCCTTCACTAGTCGTTCACTCAGCAGGATCGCGTCTTCGTAGTTGTAACCACCCCACGGCATAAACGCAACAATGAGGTTTTTACCAAGAGCAAGACGACCATCGTCGCAGTTCGCACCGTTTGCCAGGGTGTCACCTTTCAGCACCTTATCACCAGGATAAACCGCTGGTCGGTGAGTGAAACAGGTGGACTTGTTCGATTGGAACATGTGCAGAAGTTCGTATTGATCTTCCGAACCATCTTCCGTTTCGATAATGACTTCCTTCGCGGTGACGTGCTTGACCGAACCGGCTCGCTTGGCAATAATTGCCGCACCGGAATCGATTGCTGCGCGTCGCTCGTGACCAGTACCAACGCGCGGAGCGTCGGATCGCAAGGTCGGAACCGCCTGTCGTTGCATGTTCGCACCCATGAGAGCGCGGTTCGCATCATCGTTCTCAAGGAACGGAATCAATGAGGTTGCAACCGAGATGATCTGCACCGGCGAAACGTCCATGAGATCCACTTTCTCGCGGACAACCGTCGGATACGATGCATTGCTAAAGTCTTTGTCACCACCTGGGCACCGAGCAACAACCCGATCTTCGATGATGCGACCGTTTTCGTCCAGCGCAGTATCCGCAGGAGCGATGCGCATGAAGAAGTCCTCTTGCGCGGTCATGTAGACCACTTCATCGGTCACAACGCCTTCTTTGACCTTGCGGTACGGAGTCATGATGAACCCAAATTCATCAATTCGACCGTGGGTGGTCAACTGGCTAATCAAACCAATGTTTGGACCTTCAGGAGTTTCAATCGGACAAACGCGACCGTAGTGCGAACGGTGAACGTCGCGGACTTCTAGTTTCGCGCTGGTTCGTTGCAAACCACCAGGGCCAAGGCTCGAAAGACGTCGCTTGTTCGTCAATTCGCTCAGCGGGTTGGTTTGATCCATGAACGTACTGAGCTGGTTGCTACTAAAGAAGCTCTTGATGCTTGCGCTGATCGGCTTGACCGAAAGGATAATGCTCGGGAGCAAGTTATCTTGGTCAGCACTGGTCATGCGTTCGCGCGCAACCTTTTCCATGCGAACAAAACCGAGTCGCAATTGGGATTGCAGAAGCTCACCAACAGATCGGACGCGCTTGTTTCGCAGGTCGTCAATGTCGTCGTGCTCTGCTTCCTTCTTCAGGTACGGCTCCATCGCCAGCAAAGTCTTCGCTAGATCGTCGCTGGTCATGTTGCGGATGTGACCCTCAACATTGATGCCCAGACGCTGGTTCAGGAACCGGCGACCAACCTTACCGAGGTCATAGCGTCGCATATCAAAGAAGAGGCTGTAGCAGAGTTGCTTCGCCGCATCTTCGTTTGCCGCTTCACCCGGTCGCATGCGCTTGTAGATGTCCAAGATCGCTTCGCGAGTGGTTGCAGTCTTGTCTGCCGCCAAAGTGATTTCGGCGTAGTCCGGAAGCTTGAGGATATGGATGTTCTTCTCACCCATTTCCACGATCTTAGCGGCGGTGTCGGCATCCATGCGAGCCATCGCACCGATGACAACCTTCTTGCCGTCCTTGATTTCTTCGACTGAACGCGCACCGGTAAGAGCTTCCACTGTTGGCTCTTCCAGAACAGATTCTTCACCGAAGAACCAAAGCATTTCATCCGAGTTGCCAAGCGGGGACTCAATGAGAGTGCTGAGCCCTTTCTGCTCTTCGGACAGGCTATCCATCACCTTTTTGTTGAGGATGGTGCCTTTTTCGAGGATGACTTCGCCGGTATCGGGATCAACGAGGTTATCCGCCAGCTTTCGCTTGGCATTCTCGCCAACAACCGAGACTTGTCGGTCGCGCCCGAGTTCAAAACCGTGCAGTGCCTTGATCAACTGAGTGATCGGCAACTTTTTGGTTTGAGAAATTTGCGTATTGACGACTTGGTTTGCGTCGTTCTCGATTTCCAGCCACGGCCCTTCCATCGGAATGACACGAGCGCGAGCGATCATCTGCATCGAAGTGTCCACGTCTTCTTCGAAGTAGATGCCAGGAGATCGGCTTAACTGGCTAACGATAACGCGCTCTCGACCGTTGATGATGAACGTACCGTTGTTGGTCATCAGCGGGAGGTCGCCAAGATAGACTTCCGATTCAATAACTTCGCGATCTTTACCGCCAAAGCGCACAATCGCCTTGATTGGTGCTTCGTAGGTCAGGTCGCGGTCGCGGCAGTCTTGAATTCCGTATTTGGGTTCGCCAAGCACATAATCGACAAATTCGATGTAAGTGGATTGCGTAAAATCCCAGATCGGAGAGAACGTCTTGAACAGTTCTGGCAGTCCTTCTTCCAAGAAGGTGCGGTAACTATTCAATTGAAGCTCAATAAGGTTTGGTACCTCGAGGAACCGGCCGATTCGCTTCGAGGATGGTTGAATGACTCTCATAGTGGTGGAAAAAGGCGGGTGAGCGAACGTTCATCATACCCGTGCTTCCGGCTCACCCGAACCGGGAAAAGTGGGGAAAGTCCTACTGGTCACTAGGACCCTAGTTTTTCAGCGTTTTAGGCTTCTTCGCGAATTCTGTCGGCAACATCATTTGTTGCGCTTTGCGATGCCGACTTGGCGTTCCGCATGTCATCCAGCTGGATGCTCTGTTCATTCACTTGATTGCGGAGATTGTGTAACTCGTGCATCATCATATCGAGCTTTTCAGAAACTCCAACTTGCGACTCGCTCTCTCGATGTTTGCTGTGAATCAGCTCAGCCATTTTTCGTTGGTGGCTTGTGAGGATGGCAACAATCGGCACACCCATGATCAGAGCCATGATCATGACGGCCATGATTTCATCTGGCATTACTGTGTTCGCTCCTGAATTTGATCATCCTGATTGATGATGAGTTGATTCTGGCTTTCGCGGACATGAGCCACTTCCGCTCGGAGAGCACGAATCTCGTCAACCAGAGCTTGACTATCGCCATGGCTGCGATTCAAGTCTTCCCGCATCAACCTTGCCATCTCCTTTTGATGGTTGGTGAAGATCTTGACAACACCGGTAGTGATCCCTCCGATAATTGCCACGATCGGAATCAATAGTGCCAGCGTTCCTGGATCCAACAAATCAGCGAGCGGAAAAAACATGTTCATTGATACTGTTCCTCAATCAATATAGTTGCGCCGCTAATTTTTGACCCGGCCCTTGGTGCTAGACGAGCTTCGGTTTTCCTTCGATGCCGTTGCATCATTGAGGGCACGCCCAACTCCCTTGAAAATTGCTTCGCAGACATGGTGATCATTGTGCCCGGCTAACTTCCGGATGTGCAGGTTCATCCCCGCCTGAGTGCAAAACGCGCGGAAGAATTCGCGAACACATTCGGTGCTCATTGCGCCAATACTCTCCCGCTCGAAGATCACATCGAAATCTAGGAAAGCCCGACCAGAGAAATCCAGAGCCACCAGAACCAAGGCATCGTCCATCGGGGTGTGATTACTCGCATAGCGAGCAATCTGCGGGCTTGCCTCCATTGCCCGGCGGAATGCAGTTCCGAGGGTCAAACCCACATCCTCAACCGTGTGATGATCGTCAATAATCAGATCACCCTCAGCTTGAATCCCAACGTTGAACTCCCCATGAAACGCGAGTTGATCGAGCATATGATCAAAGAATCCGATCCCCGTCTCAATATCTCGCCGTGAGCCCCCGTCTAAATCCAGAACGACGGTGACTTTTGTCTCCTTCGTCTCGCGAGAAACCTCTGCGTAGCGAACCCCCGATGCGCCTTTACTCATTGCCTTACGCCTATTGTATCAGGTTCGCGCAGATTCAATTTGAATCTGGCTCAAATGGCGTGCTAGAGCCTCAGCGAACTGCGTCCGATCCCCACGCCAATAACCGACGCCCAAGGCTGGACTCGAGAATACGAGGGCCGGATCAACTAGCGGCTTCCCCGCTGGAATTGATGCTTGCACCAAGACCGCATCCCGTACAACACGCAATGCACACCCACATACCTTTGCGCCTGTGTTCACATCCACCACATCGTTCGGGGCAATGTGGGCAAAACAGTCGGCGGTCTTTCCTGCGCTCGCTACAAATCGCGTGTTCTCGGCAAGGTCGCAGTTCAACCCACAGTCTTGCAATGCGGAGATAATCGGGCCAATGATCGCGCGGTAGACCGCAGAAATTTTCCGTTCCTGTACGCCTAAGCTCTCCAAACTAGCCGCAAGCCCCAAAGTGACGTCATGCCCGTGAAGAACTGCCTTACCTCCCGTCGGGCGAATAATGGACTTGATTGGCGCACCAGCAAGCAATGCCCTCTCAGGAGTTTGGAACCGACCGAGCGTCACCCAAGGTTCATCCCAACCGTAAACTCTGGCGGAAAATCCACCACGACTCACTTCAGAAAGCAATGCCTCATCACGAGACATATTGATGTGCCCATCGTGGACACCATCTTCAATGACGCGGTTCACCGATAAAGCTCGTAAAGGCTGATTTCGTACTCAGGTTGATCGGGAACGCTTCGCTTGAAACTGTCGGGAGTCTGCCAAAGCGCAAGCCCGACAATCTCATCCGGCACTGATTCCCCGCTGGCGACGGCCGCACCCTCAAAACCTGGGATTGCCGCAACTTCTTGCAGATTCATGCTGAGTTTTTGCGCCCAATCCACGCCATGTCCAGGATCCATTGCTCGGATACTGAGCGAAAGGAACTCCGATTCATGGATCTTCTCGGGATGCATACGAATGAGTTCAAAGACTTCGCATCGCTGTACATCTGGCGCAATGCCGTATTTATTGATCGAATCAATCAAAGCCTGACTGCGATTGATCTTGTCGTAAAACTGATCCATCGCCGTGACATCACGGAAAAATGTCAGCCGCAAGTAGCTATCCCGATCCGCATCCTCGCGCCATACACTCGTCGAGAGGTATCCGTCCACGCCTTCGGCAACCACTTTGGGTGCCTCTAACATGCCTTCGTATCTCCGCGCTTCGGCAAAAGGAATACGGAATCGACTGATAGTAAGCGCGCGCGCCATTCTTACAGTTTAGACCGAGACCGGCTCCTCAGATTCCTTTTTGTATTTCACATCCAGGAATTTCACTGCCCGCGCTTCATCCAATCGCCCAACAATTTGAGTTGCCGGAGCATTGTGCAGCGCATCCGGATCTTCTTCTGCTTCCTTACAAATCGCGATCATTGCATCGCAGAACCGATCCAAAGTTTCCTTGGATTCCGTCTCGGTTGGCTCAATCATCATTGCTTCCGGAACGATCAGCGGGAAGTAGTTGGTAGGCGGGTGGAAACCGTGGTCAATCAAACGTTTGCTAATATCCAGCGCACGCACGCCAAGCTTCTTATACTTACTTGCGGTCAAGACACACTCGTGCATACAAGGCCGATCATGGGCGGCAGGCAAAACATCCGCCAACCGAGCTTTGACATAGTTCGCATTGAGAACTGCGTACCGACTGATGTTCGGCAAGCCTTCCTTACCGTATGCCATCAGATAGGTGAGGGCTCGCACCGCCATCAAGAACTGACCGTAGAAGCTACTCACTCGCCCGATAGAATCCGGGCGATCGTAGTCAAGGAAGACTTCAAACTCACCACGAGTCACAACCGGAGCCGGCATGAACTTGGCTAAGTGCTCTTGCAAACCAATTGCCCCGCATCCCGGGCCACCACCACCATGCGGAGTGCTGAACGTCTTATGCAAGTTCAAGTGCATACAATCAAAGCCGTGATCGCCGGGTCGGGTTGTCCCCACCATTGCGTTCATATTCGCGCCATCGCAGAACACTTGCCCTCCAACGGCGTGAACGAGTTCGCAAACCCTCTCGATATTCGGCTCGAACAATCCTAACGTGCTGGGGTTCGTCACCATGAACGCAGCAACCGTATCATCAAGCGCCGCTTCCAGGGCGACAAGGTCGGTGTTGCCTTCCGCATCGGTGGGGATGGATTTGACATCGTAGCCACACCGCGCCGCACTCGCCGGGTTAGTGCCGTGAGCACTATCGGGAATCAAAACGACCGTTCGCTTATCCCCTTCGCCGTTCGCCGCATGAAAAGCCTTGATCAGCATCAAGCAGGTCATTTCGCCGTGTGCACCCGCGACCGGCTGCTGGGTGATCTCATAGAAACCTGTGATCTCCATGAGATACTCCTTGACACCACAAATGACTTCAAGAGCCCCCTGAACAGTATCTTCCGGCATCAGTGGGTGGATGTTGCGGAAACCACTCAGACCTGCAGTGACTTCATTGATTCGCGGGTTGTACTTCATCGTACAGCTACCCAGCGGATAGAATCCCGTTTCAATTCCGTAGTTGATGTGGCTGAGGTTCACAAAGTGCCGCATCACCTCAAGCTCGCTCACTTCCGGCCATTCCACACCATCGCGCAGATCACCTAGAGTAGCGGCTAAATCAACTTCCGGCGTGTCCGCTTTCGGTAGGTTCGCACCAATCTGACCTGGAGAAGACTTTTCGAAAATCAGTCGCGGTTCGCGGACAGTCTTCCAGCGCATATTCGCTGATTCAGGAATTCGATTTGGCATTAGTTCAGCACCTCCTTCAGAGCGGAAGCAAACTCATCAATTTGGGCGCGAGTGCGCAACTCCGTCACTGCAACGAGCAAGTCGTTTTCATCACCCAGATACCGACCACCCATCGGGAGGCCAGCCAATATCCCCTTTTCAAGCAGAGCATCCCGTGCGCCTACCGCCGATTTGGGGAGGGAAAGGACGAACTCGCAGAACACTTTCTGATCGTATTTCAAGTGGCAACCGGTCTCTTTGAGCTTCTGGATCGCGTATTGCGTGTTCCGAACGGTGCTCTCTGCTACTTGTCGTATCCCGTTCTTACCGAGGGCACTCATATGAACAGTTGAGGCAAGGGCCATCAAAGCTTCATTAGTACAGATATTGCTTGTTGCTTTTTCGCGGCGGATATCTTGCTCACGGGTGCGGAGCGTCATCGTGAAACCGCTTCGGCCTTCCCCGTCTACGGTTCGCCCAACAATTCGACCTGGAATCAGGCGAACGTACTCTTTCTTGCAGGCAAAGAGCCCGAGCAGCGGCCCACCGAATCCCATAGGAAGTCCGAGCGGCTGGCCTTCGCCCACCACGATATCAGCATCAAAATCGCCTGGTGGTTTGAGCAAGCCAAATGCCACCGGATCAGCGGAAACAATGAACAAAGCTCCGTTTGCCCGGGCAGCATCCCGCGCCACCGCCATATCCTCAATACATCCAAAGAAGTTAGGGGTTTGTAGTAGAACGCAAGCCGCATCATCCTTAACAATGGAGTAATCCTTGGTCACCCCATCTTGCGTGCGTATTTCCACGACTTCCACGTCCATTGCCCAGCAGTAAGTGTTCAAAACTTCTCGGGCATGAGGATGAATCGCGCCACTCACATAGACTTTTTTGCGCTTATTGACATACGTCGCCATGATCGCTGCTTCTGCTAGCGATGTCGTTCCATCGTACATAGAGGCGTTTGCGACATCCATGCCGTAAAGCTCGGCAATCATCGACTGAAATTCGTAAATCGTCTGCAGATACCCCTGCGAAGCTTCCGGCTGATAAGGTGTGTACGCGGTCAGAAACTCACCGCGTGAGATCACTGCTCCCACAGTAGCCGGAGAGAATCGATCATAGATTCCCGCGCCCAGGAAACAGGTGGTGCGAGAAAGATCAACATTCCGCTCAGCCAAATCGCGGCAGTGCTGGAAAAGCTGGGCTTCATCTTTTGCGCTCGGGACATTCAACTGCCCCTTCACACGTAGGTTATCTGGAATCTCAATAAAGAGATCATCAATCGACTTCACCCCGATGGTGTCAAGCATCTTTTGGGTGTCAGCTTCGGTATGCGGAATGTATGGCATGAACGGAAACTCGCGGCGGAAAAGCCCGCACCGATTCTACTGACACAAAAAGGCCGATAACGCCAAAAGTGGCACTATCGGCCCCGAGGTTTTCCTCCGGATTGACCGGAAGACTCACAAATTAGTCATCAAGCGATGCGGAATACGCATCTGCAGACATCAAAGCATCGGCTTGGCCCGGGTCAGACATCTTGATTTTCACCATCCAGCCACCGGCATAAGGATCGCTGTTCACTAGCTCACTATCGGTAGCAAGATCGCCATTCACTTCCATCACTTCGCCCGCAAGCGGTGCATACAGATCGCTGACTGTCTTCACACTTTCGACGGTGCCGAATGTTTCATCCAGCGCAACAGCGCGACCAGCTTCTGGCAAGTCAACAAAAACAACATCTCCGAGTTCGCTTTGTGCGTGGTCGGTAATCCCAATCGTGGCGACATCGCCTTCGATTTTCACCCATTCATGGCTTTTCGTATATTTCAAATCGGCAGGTACGTTCACAGATGCCTTCTCCTGCCTCCGATATTACTCCGAGGCAAATGTTTTTGGCCTGAGTTCCGGGCCAAATGCGCTCCGAAGGCGGTAGATTTATCCCGCACTCGATGCGGATTAGCTTCATCACCCTTTTCCCAGAGATGGTTCAGCAAGCCCTGAATCACAGCATCATGGCGCGCGCCCAGGAAGCAGGCATTCTGGAGATTGACTGCATCACTCCCCGAGAGTTTGCGGAAGATCGCCACAAGAAAGTGGATGATCGGAGCTATGGAGGCGGCCCCGGCATGGTGATGATGCCGCACATGATTCAGAAAGCGGTGGATTCGTTACCTGAGCCCAAACCGCTCATCCTCCTCACTGATCCAGCCGGCGAACTCTTTACTCAATCTCACGCGCTAGAGTTTTCGCAACACGATCACATCGCTATCATCTGCGGACACTACGAAGGGATTGATGAACGAGTTCGTACCCAAATCGCAGATCGATCCTTCACGATTGGCGATTTCGTTCTCACTGGGGGCGAACTCCCCGCCCTCATCATGACGGACGCTATTTCCCGGCTCATTCCGGGTGTACTTGGCGACCCGCAATCCCATCAAGACGATAGCCACACCGACGGCCTACTTGGCTTCCCCCTTTACACCACGCCTCGCGAATTTGACGGGGAGCCAGTTCCCGATGTCCTTTTGAGCGGAAATCATGCTGAAATCGACAAATGGCGGCGAAAACAACAGCTAGAACGGACCAAAAGACACAGACCAGACCTATTTTGCCAGGCCGAGCTTCAACCTGGCGACGCTGATCTGTTATAATCGTCCGGCTGGAGAACGAGATTTTCAACTCGGCTCCCAACCCTTCAAACCAACTAAGGATTTGTACTGATGTCAAAGCAAGCGATTTTGGATAGCGTAGCAAAGGATTATTTGCGCGAAGACCTCCCGGATATCAAACCGGGCGATACGGTTCGCGCTCACGTGAAAGTCCGAGAAGCGGGCAAAGAACGAATTCAGTTGTTTGAAGGCGTAGCAATCGCAGTCCGCAATGGTGGCGTGGCAAAGAATGTCACCCTCCGCAAAATCAGTTCCGGCGTTGGTGTTGAGAGAACTCTTCCGCTCCACAGCCCGAACGTAGCTAAGTTTGAAGTTCTTCGCCGCGGTAAGGTTCGACGCGCTAAGCTCTATTACCTCCGCGACAAAGTCGGTAAGGCCGCCCGAATCGAAGAGAAGCGCTAATCATGCTTTCGTGGCTCGCGCCGCTTCAGGATTCTTTATTCAATCTGTTCGCTCAACAAAGCGATCAGGGGATGGCATACACGATCGACAAGATCGCGCGCATGCCCATCAGTAAGATTCTGATCTTCGCGACTGCCCTCACTTTTATCCGGCTTGCCCTTCACAATTACATTATCAAAACCCCGATTCACCTGCGAACCGGGGGCTACAACGCCGCGCGCATCCTCAATGACATCTCCGATGCCCTGATCTATGCCGCGATTGTTGTCTTCCTAATTGTCCGACCGTTTGGGATTCAGACCTTCCACATCCCCAGCCCTTCAATGGTCAATACCTTGAAGGTAGGTGATTACATCGTCGCGAACAAGTTCGTGTATCGCGCAGGCGATCCAAAAGCAGGCGACATTGTTGTCTTCAAGCCACCACCGCGTGGCGTCGATCCCCGTAATCCGAGTAGCGATTTCATCAAGCGATGTCTTGGTACACCCGGTCAGGTGGTCGAGATGAAGAGCTTCCAGCTTTACCGTGACGGCAAGGCCGTCACCGAGCCGTACAAAACCATCTCGGATAATGATCAGGGCTACCTGGTTCCTGAACCGGACGAAACCGAGAAGCAAAACGCTATTGACAATCAGCCCGATTTCAAACTTGTAGAGTGGACGTTTGAAGATGGTCACCAGGAAACCATCCCTGTTTTGAGTGATAAAAACGGCGAGTTCTTTGCCACCTATCAGGAAATTGCTTTCAACAACGCGGATGTTCAAGCCAAGCTCCGCGAGTTACCTGCCGCTCCAGTGCCAAAGGGATACTACTTGATGATTGGTGATAACCGAAACGGTTCCAATGATGGTCGATATTGGGGGCTTGTTCCCCGCGAGAACATCATCGGACGCGCAGAGTTCATCTGGTTGCCTTTGAGCCGAATGAGTTCAGTTCGCAAATCTGCTGAAGTCAAAAACTAAGCGGCTAGCTTTGTTTCGCCTTGCGTTTCCTGATTGGATTTCTTCATACCGGGCATTCCGGCAATGAACAAAAGTATGGCAATCGCCATCAGCATCCAAGAAGAAATGTGGGTTGGATCACTCCAACCTCCATGGACGCCGCAGAAGCCCGCTATCAGCCACAAGCCAATACTGACGGAACGTTTTCGTGTCTTCTTGCTTCGTGCATGAGCCCAGGCGGTAACGCTTGCCACAACGCCTGCCACTATGACTCCACCTGAATACAAGAGAGCATTCCCATCACTTTGAGCCCATTGCAAAGCAAAGGCAATTATTCCGGCCAGAAGCGGCCCAACAGAGATCGCCTTCCAACCTGCCTTCATCCGATAGCCTACAAGTAAAGCAGAACCAACCAGCACAAGCCACTGCAAAGGCCAAAGCAGCGATACACCGCCTAGCTCAAATCGATCATGCGGGATATCTCCGTAAGGAAATCCAGTGAAGCGATTGATCAGCAAACTCACCACGCCGATCAGAAGGACACTGGCAATTCCTTTCAAAGCCTTCAAACGACCAAAAGAGAGTGCCCAAGCCGCATTGATTGCGTAACTCCCCACCAATGCCACTGCAAAAGAAACCCAAGGCAAGTAGCTGACCGAATCCCAACCTAAAAGAAGTCCCGCCCATGCGCCGAGGATCCCTGCCCCACAAAGAGCAAGATAAAGCCGCATACTCCGCGGGAGGCGTTTCATCCTGCCCCGAGTATACGGCCCACTTCTGTTGACAACTTCTTAATTATCGCCGACTTTTACATCTTAACGTTGAGCGAGTAGCCAAGCAGTTTGCGAGTGTTTACCGCAGTTTCATCAGCGTTCGGGTCAGCGGTCAGCCGCCGTCCGTTCAAAACCAATCCAGCGCGAGTCATCCAACTCGACACGTCGACGCCACCGGGAGAATTGATCAATCCTTCGTAGAGCGGCCCCATTTTCTCGCCACCGTACTTCACTATCAACTCCTTGATGCGAGATTCATCGTAGCCTTTGGTATCGCCGCACTCCTTGAAGAGGTCGAGCATCACATTGTCGAGCGAATACTTGTTCTGAGATTCCACCCGGACCGCGGTATCGAACACAAATCCGGCATAACGACCGCCCGCGTAGTAGCTGAAGCTATAGCCCTGTGATCCTTTTTGTTCCCACACGCGGCGGCTCGAATCTCGAAGGGCAACCTGCTTCCCATTCAGAATCTGCGAGCCATTGCCCATGCTGGCAAGGAAGTTCTCTTGGCTATTCAATCCCGCTCGAAGCTCTAGAATCGAGGCGTAGTAATCGGTCACGCCCTCTAACCACCAGAGGCTGTCAATGGTGGGTGCTTTAGTAAAGTCCGGGTTCACCAGCGACTTCGGACGCACTCGTTTCACGTTGAATGCGTGGAAGTATTCGTGGAACATGATCCCGCGAGTGTTGTTAGCATTATTTGTCCAGTATCCAATCCGGTTGGAATTGGCATGTTCAAGCCCGGCGGCAAATCCACCAAAGTCGCCAAAGAAAATGTAGTGTTCATAAGGGAGCTTGCCGAATAGCTCTAACCCCGCCATCGTGATCTTCTGAACCATGTTTCCGAACGGCTCAATATCTAGCCCCTCGATATTGCCGAACGCAACGAATTCGTGCTTTGCGCTCCCAACATTTCGAGTCGTTACTTTTACGCCGGAGCCCACAACGATTGGACTATCCAAAAGCTCCCAGTAATGCGGAGCCGTAAACCAATCCCCGGACTTCTTGAGTGTGCAATGAACGGGAAGATCGTGCTCAAACCGAACACGGCAACCTTCCTCCTGGTGACCATCAAACCAACCGAAGGCACCCGGCCCAAAAATGAATGCCGCTCCAGGGCGATAGATGATGTTGTCGCTGAAGTTCCCCCGGCTGGGCTGGATC
>JAGQUX010000012.1 GCA_020438215.1 Armatimonadota bacterium
CCAGCGGTACGCTGATGAAAGTCAGTTCGGAGTCAAACAAGTGGGTTATAATTTTGGCTGCGTGGTTAAGCGCTTCGGGTAAATTAGTCATGGCGGCCATGGTGTGGGCCACGCTGTGCAGCGCCGACATAAGGAAGGAATCGATGCGATCCAACACTCCGCCGTGACCTGGCAATATTGAGCCGGAGTCTTTTATGTCGTTCATTCGCTTCATCATGCTTTGGAATAGGTCACCTGCCTGACCAAAGATGCCTGTCACTACCCCAACCCCTAGGCCAGCTACCATAGGCAAATTCATGGACATTGCAATCACAAGGGCACCCAGAATGCAGAAGAAGAAGTTCGCCACTGAACCTTCCACTGTTTTCTTTGGGCTGATTGTGGGGGCGAGCTTTACGCGACCGTATTTCTTGCCCACAAAGTAGGCTGCCGTATCGCCAATCCAAAGAGGAGCGGCGACCAGGAAGAGCAGATTCGGAGAAAACACTTTATCTGGGCTAATAGTTGCCTGGTGAAGCCACGCAGAGCAGGCGATCGGGCCAGCTAGCCAACCTACGGAAAGAGCATCGAGCCAGCTAAATTCCCCTCGTTTGAGGCGCATGGCGATGGCACCAACGCCAACAAGGGAAGCCGCCAAAGTGATTATCGGGACGATCCGGAAACTGACTTCTTTAGTAAGGGAAACAACCGAAACAACGAACCCCAGCAGCGTTAATACAAAAGTCAATGAAGAGGGTTTTCCCATTAGTTTGTGTAACTCTATCGCGGAAAAGATAGACAAAACTGTCATCAAGAGGTAGAGCGGCCATTGATAGGTGCACGAGAGAATAGCGAGAACAACCGCCAACATTGCGATTGCAGTTCGGACGCGGCTGGATAAGGAAGAAGCCGCCGAAGAAGCTCCGCTCAGTTGCGAAGTTTCCTCGACGGCATTCATGAGTTTTTAGGTGTTTGGTCAGGAATTACGGGTTGACCGTAACTTTGATTGTCGTGGAATAAGGCTGTTTCAAACCGTAGATGTCAACGGCAGTCAATGTCACTGTGAAGGTGCCCGGAGTTCGGAATCGTCGCTTCACGACTTGCCCTGTTGCATCTTCGGTGATGCCATCTCGTGAATCAAAGTCCCACATGAATTTGACTGGGGTTGCCCCGGCATATCCAGTTGCGCTGAATGTCACTTCATCGCCGTAAGCCAGGTTCAAATCGCGGACGTTAGGTTCGGCATAGACTGGAGTGCGGTCATTTTCAATGTTCATTCCTCCAACGTAGAATGTAGAACGGGTGTCACCGCCAATGGCAATGGAGGTGATCATTTTGTTTGTTACGCCGAATCCGTTAATCGCTTGAAGAGGAATTCCAGCAGAAATCCAGCCTCGCTCATCTTTTGTAATGTTAGAAATGTCCAGGTAGCACTCAGATTTTTTACCATCGGAGGTCGTGAAGACCATACGAACTGTTTTGAGAGGCTTGACTTCAACCTGGACTGTATTGTTTTGTCGACCACCGTCGCCGCCACTTCCTTCACCGGTTCCAGATAGGCCACCGCCACCCTGTCGACCGCCTCCTCCGCCACCGCCAGTGATGACTGGAATGTTGAGGCGAACCATCAGCAGGTTGTTTTTGTCAGCAAAGGGTGAGCTCAGGTTTTGAGCACTACCAAAGTTGAGAATTCCGCCTTGGAAGAAGCTTTGGGAGGAAATCCGGATTGACCGGGAGCCTTCCCAGGCTACGTCATCCGATTGGGCGACCAAGCCGCCACCCCAACCAACGAGCTTGATGCCCTGGTCGGCGATGTCGCGCTGAGCCTGATAAAGAAATTGCGCTTGGGCCACTCCCATCACGCCTGTCAGTGCCAAGAGGCTTGTCAACTTCAACATATTCATTTCTGGTTCCTTTCCTAAAAACTATTCGCCGGAAACACAAATCCGTTCAATTGAATTTGCGCGGCCCGTTTCTTTTTGGACGTCTATGACCACCCCACAGATTACACTAGGTTCGCTTGCAACCTCAAATTTTGCGGGCAAACTGGTCAAAAATCTTTTGATCACAAGCTCTTTTTGAACGCCGAGCACACTTGGTTCCGGGCCGCACATGCCGACATCGGTGATGTAGGCGGTTCCTCCAGGAAGGACAATCTCATCAGCGGTTTGGACGTGGGTATGAGTTCCAACAACGGCAGTGACTCGACCATCTAGGAAATAGCCGACCGCCTTCTTCTCACTCGTTGCTTCAGCATGAAAATCAACGAATATATGAGGTGTGCCTGCCTCGTTGACAAGCTGATCAAGGACTGGAAATGGGTCATCGGCGGCATCCATGTATACGCGGCCAAGTGCATTGATTACCGCAATCTTGATGCTCCCATGTTGGATAATCGTCATCCCTCGACCCGGGCAAGCATCAGGAAGGTTGGCTGGTCTCACAATCGGCTTCTTTGAGTTTAAGTATTCGCCGATTTCTCGCTTGCGGTACCAGTGATTACCAAGGGTGATCGCATCGGCACCCACATCGAATATGTCGGTGGCTATCGCAGGGGTGATGCCTTGCCCTGAAGCTGCGTTCTCGCCATTGACAATGACAACATTGGCTTTGTACTTGGATTTGAGGCGTTGGAGGTGCTTCAGTACTGCTTCTCGGCCCGGGCGACCAACAACGTCGCCAAGAAACAGTATGCGATAGGTTTGAGACATAGGCTCGGAATCCCCTTCCGAACGCCTATTGTATCAAATCCTAGAACTCTTCGTATGCAGGGAAGTGTCGGGCCAGCGCAGATTGCACGACTTCTTCATCAAAACCGCGTGAAAAAAGAAAACGACCGGCCTTGGCAAAGTCATCATCGGATTTGTACTTTCGCTGGAGCAAGAGGCAGGCTCGCTTGAGCTCATCACCTTCTTCGATTTCAGCGACCGCTTGCTCCCGGATCTCCTCGTCCACGCCGCGAGATTCCAGGCGATGATTAACTCTGTGTTTGCCAAGAAGCTTCCTCGTGCTGAGATCTTCGACCTCTTGATGAGCCATGCGCTCTTCGTTCAGATAGTTCAGGTCTCGCAATCGAGAGATGGCGTCCTCAATTTCAGCTTCTTCGTACTCTCGAGACGCCAAACGGCGCCGGACTTCCGCTTCCGATCTCTCTGCCTTAGCAAGAAATCGAACCGCTTCGTCCAGCGCCGTTCGCTTGGTCAAATGTTTACTCCGAGAGGGAAGCCGCGACTTCGGGAGCAGGGGTTGCACTTCGAGTCAGGTTGAACTTCTCGCGAACCTTGGTATCCAACTCAGCAAAGATTTCCGGGTTGTCATCCAGGAATTGACGAGCATTGTCACGTCCCTGCCCAAGCCGGATTTCGCCGTAGTTGTAATAGGTTCCTGCTCTGCTAATAAACTCTTCTTGCAGAGCCAGGTCAAGCACATCACCTGCACGGCTAACGCCATAACCAAAAATGGTATCGAACTCGGCTTGCTTGAACGGAGGAGCGACCTTGTTCTTGACAACCTTGACCTTAGTTCGCGTTCCGTATGCTTCGGTTCCGTTCTTGAGGAACTCGCCGCGTCGAACTTCGAGTCGGCAGCTCGCCCAGAACTTGAGTGCGCGCCCACCGGGAGTGGTTTCTGGGTTGCCGAACATTACGCCAATCTTCTCACGGATTTGGTTGATGAAGATCACCGCGGTTTTGGTCTTATTGACCGTGCCACCCAGCTTACGCAAGGCTTGAGACATCATCCGCGCTTGAAGACCAACGTGGGAGTCGCCCATATCGCCTTCAATTTCCGCTTTTGGAACCAGAGCGGCAACCGAGTCGAGGACAACAATATCCATCGCGCCGGACTTGATCATCGCGTCCATGATTTCTAGCGCTTCTTCGCCGGTTGTCGGCTGAGAAACGTATAGGCGGTCAATATCTACGCCGAGAGTCTTGGCGTATTCCAAATCGAGGGCATGCTCAGCATCCACAAAGAGGGCGTGTCCGCCGTTCTTTTGCGCTTGAGCGACCGCTTGAAGGGCGATAGTCGTCTTCCCGCTGGATTCTGCGCCGTAAATCTCGGTGATTCGGCTGCGTGGCACGCCGCCAATGCCAAGGGCAATATCAAGCGAAAGGGAGCCAGTTGAAATGGCACTCACACGTTCGTGGGGATTCCCCTCGCCAAGGCGCATGACGGATCCCTTACCAAAACTCTTCTCTACTTGTTGCAACGCCATCTCTAGCGCGCGATCTTGATCTTTACTCATATTCTATTTCCGCAGGCACGTCTAGGTGAAATCCCAGTAGTGGTATACAAAACTATACCAAAAATGCGCCATCTTGCAAGACTTTTTTGAAAAAACTTCCTTTCCAGACGAAAAGAACCCGCCTTTTTGCTAGGGGAATTGGTGATTTTGAGCCTGAGTTTTCCCGATTGCATTGCTGGGAACTGGTTTCTGATTTTGTTTGTTAGACAGACCATCGGGCCAAGGGGAGCGTTTGTGGATTTTCCAACTGTCTCGTACAATGGTATTTGAGAGGATGGAAACAGAATGGCGGGATTGATCAAGTGGATAGCAGGCTGGGATCGGGATGTAAAGATTCTGATGGTGATCCCCACCTGCATTGGGCTTTGGCTGACTTACTCTGTTTGGAGTACATGCCCGCCAAAGACGCCAGAAGCTCAATTGATGAGTGCGACGCGCCAGTTCCACACTGCTCTAGCGATCTACGCATCAGACCACGATGATCTCTTGCCTCCGGATATGTCGCGCAAAGCGATACTATCTGATCTTGCACCAATTTTGGGCAAGCAGCTTCTCGGTTCAACATATATTGCCGACTCTTCATACCTGTTCAATTCGAGAATTGCGGGAAAAAGGCTCGATGAGCAAAATGGAGAGTGGTTGTCTGTTTGCTCGCATCCAGAAATAGACCAGCTCGTGGTCACATACTCCGATTTGACCGCAAAAGCGTATCCAGCAAGTGAAGCCCTCAAGACATTAGGTAGCACCTCTTCGCAAGAGTACCAATGAGCGAAGAGAATCGGAAGTATGGCTGGCGACACAGATTTGCGCTTTATGGAATCCCCATTGGAGTGATGCTGGCCTTTTGGTATTTCTTCATGCCATGGAGAGGCGCGATGCTACCAAGTCCAGAAACAAATCTTCGGAAAGATTTGGTAGAGATCTCAACTGCATTGCAGATATATCTTGCTGACCATGACAATCACATGCCTCTGGGAAAGTCCACTGACCGGTTTCTAACAGCACTAGACTCCTACATGAAAGGCTGGGATTTTGAAAACCCAGAGACTTCAGCTCTTTTCAATATGCAGCTCAGCGGAATGGAGATTACAGAATTCTCCGAATACTCTAATGAGTGGCTCATGGCCGCCAGCAACCCAAAGACTAAAGGGAAGGTCGTCATTATTTACCTTGACTCTCAGACCCAGGTATGTACACCTCACGAAGCCCTCACCATTATCAGCCAACCCTGAACTTACTTCGAGTCCGCTGGGGCTGTACTGAACTTCATCTTCGTCAGGCTCTTGATCTGCACCATCGTAAATCCGATCAGGATTGCGCCCATGACCCAAGCTGCCGCGGTGGCATAGCCGAACTTGAGGAACATAAACGCGTTTTGCCAAACTTCCAGCCCGATAACGTGGGTGGCATTGAGTGGGCCACCGCCGGTGAGAACAAAGATGTTCTCCATAGCTTTGAACCCACCTATGAATACACCCAGAAGGTTGATGATCATCAGCGGTTTGAGGCCAGGAATAGTGATGTAGCGAATCTTCTTGATCCAGCTAGCGCCATCAAGATCGGCGGCCTCATAACGCTCTTCGGGAATATTCTTGAGGGCGGCGAGATAGAGGATTGAGCCTGGCCCAGCTCCCGCCCAAATTGCGGGAATGACCACAGCAAACATCGCGAGTTTGGGGTCACCCAGCCAATCCAAAGCGAGAGGAGCGACTTCGTGTCCGGTCAGTCCGTTCCAGAGATTCACGGGCCAGCTGAGAACCATATTGAGCAGACCTTGCTCACTTTTATCATAGAACTGTGCCCAAAGGAAGGCAATCACGATGGGCGATGTCATCGCCGGGAGATAGAACACCGTCCGGAAAAACACTTTGGCAAACGGAATCTCGTTCAGGGCCAAAGCAAGAAAGATCGGGATGAAGAATCCGACAACAATAATCAGCCCAACATAAATGAAGCTGTTCACCAGAGCTTTATAGAAAATTGGCTGAGTGAAGACATCAATGAAGTTGTCTAGCCCAACGAACTTGGCATCGCCCAGAACCTTGTAATCTTGGAACGCGATGATCAAGCCACGGAAAAGGGGATAGTACGCCCACACGAGCAAGCTCAAAACGGCTGGCGCCAAACATAGCCCGATAAACCGTAAGGTTTTCAATCGTGCTTGACCAGTGGGGAGGCGATCGTGAGTGATATCCAGATTCGCACTGGCCCGTTTGAGCCCGCGATAAACCATCGCCGATCCGCCCAGCCCTACAAAGATGAGAATGCAGAGAGCCCAAGCCCGTCGTTGGCGCATTGTGTCCGGCGGCGTGTAGCTAAGGAGCTTCTGGTTCATCTCATCCTGAACCTCCGCTAGGATCACCGAACTCGGTGTATCTTCCAGCCGCGCACGATCCATCGCTTTATCGAGAACCGTGTAGATTTGTCCGCAGTTTTTGCCGTAAGGTTCTGGCTTTCCAGTTTTGAAGAGGCTCTCGTTGGCAGCGATGTAACCAGGGTCGACTTTCGCTGCTTCCGATTCAAATCCTGCATCGCGGAGCAGAACCGGGTTGACAAGGTTGCCCATACCGAGTTCGACAAACTTTTCTGCGCTCAACTTTGCCGCATCTTGGGAAGCGAAGTATTTGATGAATTCCCAGCACGCTTTGATTTTTTCAGGGTCTTTGACACTGGCATTGATTGCCCACATCCCCGCATTGACTTCGTTATAGGGACCAGCTGGGCCAGCCGGCATCGCCGCAATCCCGATGAGGGAGGGGTTAATATCCGAGATGTTGAGGACAATGTCGTTCGTATAGCTGAACCACATGCTGACTTTGCCAGCATTGACATCTTGCCCGTGGGTTGCCGCAACCTGAGCCGCTGGGCCAACCAGCTTGCCGTCTTTGTTCTTCCATTTCTCGGTGGTGAGTTTCCGGAAGAAATCCAAAGCTTGCTCGCCTGGTTTGGTGGCAATGGTGGCTTTCCAGTAGCCATCTTCGGCGGGCTCAACAATCTCGCCTCCTGCCTGCCACATGAAGTTCACCCAGTAGTACGCCTGACTTTGGGGGTTTGCGCTGAATGAGAATCCTGATCGCCCGGGAGCAGACTCGGTGAGCTTTTGGCTGTATTCGTAGAACTCGTCCCAAGTTTTGGGAGGCTTGGCGGGATCAAGACCCGCTTCAAGGTAGTGATCTTTTCGGTAGTACAGTCCTTGCGCCACCTGATAGAACGGCATGGCGTAGAACTGCCCGTCATAAGATTCGACGACCTTCCGTACTTCCGGCGATACACGATCCATGATCTCCGGGTCTTGAGCGATCAGATCATCGAGAGGGCGGCAGAACCCTTGATCAATGTAGTTGTAGTAGTTCCGGAAGTTGACGTAGAAGACATCGGGAGCGGTATCGCCCGCCATCGACATCAGGAAGTTGGATTCCGCTTTTTCTCCCGGAAGTTCAAGGCCGCCCGCATTGATCACCCGGAAATTGGGGTTCAGGCGGTGAAATTCATCGAAGACGGCACGGCGAGCTAAAGATCGGGGGTCGGTGGCTGATGGTGGGGGCACTCCCAGGCTGACCGCCATCATGCGAATAGTGACCGGCTCAGCCAGGGCAATTGCTGTGGCAAAGAAGAGTGCAAAAAGTGTCGCCAGCCGCTTCATCGCTGAGCCTGATTATACAGTTCAAAAGCCATTCCTGCAAACAAGACAATTTCGTGCACGAATTGCACAATTAGGAGCCTAAAGACGCACTCTTTTGAATCTGGTGGGCACTAAGTCCCAGTATATTCACCTGGAGCCCTATTCCTTTACTCGTCGCTCGTCATAATCCCAGTTGGTGGTGAGTACGTCTTGCTACCACGGACAACGCAGGATGCGTTGCTAAGCCGTAGAGGGATGGCTTGGTTCTCACAGGGAACTTAAGGAAAGTTGTGATGTCAATCAAGTCCGACACTTCAAAAGCTGCGCAAACGTTCTGAGTTGCTCCAAATCCTTAGGAGACTAAGAACAAATCTATGAACAAAACACTTAAGCTCGCATTGAGCGCAGTATTGGGCATGACGCTGGCAGCTCCGGCGTTTGCACAAAATTTCCCGGACGTTCCGGAAAATCACTGGGCATACACTGCGGTTGGTAACTTGAAGGACAAGATCGTCTTCGGTTATCCAGATGGCTTCTATCGCGGCCCCCGCGTTATGACTCGCTACGAGTTCGCGGTTGCAGTTGATAAGCTCTGGAAAGCTATGCAAGGCATGTTCGATTCCACTCAAGAGCAAATCGATGCTCTGAAAGCTGGTTCCGGTTCTGGCGACAATGGCGACATTGCTGCTATGAAGCGACAAATCGCTGCTTTGGAATCCTCCGTCAACGGTATGAAGGGCTGGGGCACTGCGATCTCCGATCTTCAAAAGCTGACCAAGGAATTCGAAAAGGATCTTGCTGCTCTTGACGTTGACGTCGAAGGCATGAAGAAAGACATGTCCGACATGAAGGCTGACATTGAAGAGCTGATGAAGCGATCCAATCCGGTCAAGCTCGGCGCAGACGTTGATCTTCTCGTTCTTGCTGGTCACTCCATCGATCACGAATTCGGCATTCTGCCGGACGGTTTGATCGTTGGCGAAGGTCGCGACGACTATGCTGGCGTTCCTGTTGGCATGACTCGAGACCTCTCCGTTCTTCACCAAGCTGCTTTCAACTTTAGCGGCGGTAAAGAAGGCGAACCGAAGTGGAACGGTACTCTCGTTGTTGGCAACGTGCTCAACAGCGTTGGTGACTACTCCAGCCGATATCAAAACACCACGACTGTTGAAGGCGATACCGACGTGTATTTCCGAACATTCAGCGTGTCCTTTGATTCCGGTTTCCTCGGTCAAGACACTTCCGTTGAACTCGGTCGAATTGGTCACCAAGTCGGTCCGTACATCTGGAAGCGAACCAGCTTCACCAAAGATTATTTCAAGAACGAAGCTCGAGATAGCGGCGATTGGATCTTCGACGGTGGTAAGTTGGACTTCAACTTCGGCGCAGCTGCTCTCACCGTTTTCGGTGGACGCAACAGCGACCGCTACACCACCAACGGTCTTGATATGAACCCGTCCACCCTGTACCAAGGTTCAGGCGGACGACTCGATCAAACCCTCGGTGCACAACTGAACGTTCCGATCGGCGATACCGGCGACATCACCCTGGCTTACCTCTGGCAAGACAGCGACGATGTACAAAACATCGGCTTCGGCAACTTCAACCGACGCAACGTGTTCGGTGCACAAGCTCACCTCATGTTTGGCGGCGTATCCTTCTGGGGTAGCTACGCACAAACCGTGATGAGCATGAACACCAGCACTGCTCTGGATGATGACAGCGCAGCTTGGGATGTCCGGCTTGGCTTCAACGCAGGCCCTGCAGACATCAAAGTTGGTTACCGACGCGTCGAAGGCAACTTCTCTGCAGACGGTGACTGGGGCCGAGTTGGTCTCGTCTACAATCCGAAGAACGTCGAAGGCTTCAACGGTAAAGTTGCATTCAACGCTTCCAACGACGTAAAAGTCTGGGCGAAGGGTGAATTCCTGCAAGGTGCAACTAACGGCGCTGGCGGCTACTTCATGGAAAATGATGATGTTGTCTCCTACGCAGTTGGTGTGAAGACTCGGCTCAGCAACATGTTCGACCTCAATATCTCCTATGAAGATACTAAGTTCGACTTCAATGCTGGTACCGACCCATCCATGCGATGGTTGACCTTCGGCCTCGGCTACAACCTGAGCGAAAATGCGAACCTCATGTTCACCTACATCTACAGCGATGTAGACACCAAGGGTCGCACCTTCGAAAACATCAGCGGACGCTACAAAGGCGGCCTGCTGGGTACTCAACTCAGCATCAAGTACTAAGATAACTTAGAACTTGAGCTTCAAGGCCCGACTCCATCGAGTCGGGCCTTGTTCTTATTTGGCGATCCTTGCTTGGCTCTGAATCGTCTGGTATGTACACTACAGAAGTCTCGTAGGAAGAATTGAAATGAAAAAGAATCGCGCCCGCATCCTCGCCATCACCGCTCTCACACTTGGACTCGTCTCCATTGGTGCCACGCAAGTCCGCGAAGTCATCAAAATCCTGGGGGTTGGTGCCGTCGTTAAACAGTACGGGAAAGACATCAATAAGAGCATCAACAAGCTTTCCGGTCATACAGATACTCAACAGAGCTTCACCAAAGTTGTGCCGATCATCACTGTCGGCTTGAACTCCCGCGGCGCCATTGGCGCGGCCCAAATTATGGGCGCAAAAGTCAATGTTGATAAGGTCAAAGCAGTTGCATCTCCGGAAGCTGGATTGTTCGGCGATGAGATCCGTGTTCGCGCACTCATCCCAATCGAAACTGAAAATCCAACCGACACCAAGAACCTGAAAGCAGTACCAGGTGTAGGTGTCAGCGGTATCGTCGATTTGAAGCTGTAAACTGCACTCACAGACTCAAAATCACCCCGTATTTGATAAGAATACGGGGTTTTTGCTTAACATATCCTAACCCAGCATTTCTTTGCGGTGATTGGTATCAATCCGTGTGGAATGACCCTTATGGGAAGAGGTGTCAATGGTGTTTGATGCTTTTGCCCACTGGGGTTAGAGATGTTATTGGGAACCAGTTTAGTTTTAGCGGCGATGACTGCGCAGGTGAATCAACCCGCGCCGATGCCAAAACCGAGCGTGCGGTCGCAGCTTGTGCAACCCAAGGTGTACGAACTTCTGGATCGTGCCATCAATAGCTATCAAGGCGGGAACTACAACGAAGCTCTTGCTTGTGTTGATCTTGTCAGCCTTGGCAAACCGATTCGCGTCTCTATCGACTTCTCCGGCGTTTCTCCATCCCAAAAGCCGATGATGGAGTCAGCTATCCAGGATGCATTCCAGGGTTGGGAAGACGCAACCTATGGACAGGTTGGTTTTGAATTCGTTCAAGGCTCCGGCGACATCCGCATCAAGTTCGAGAAATCAGTCCGTCAGTTCGGGCGAGAAGTAGCAGGATTTGCCGTATGGTCACGCCAAGTGTACGATTGGGGCAACCAGCAGTACACAAATCGCCTGAGCGGCACGATCACTCTCCGCACAGAAGCTCCACAGGGGCAGAATCTCACCCGCGAGATGGTGATGCACACCGCCGGTCACGAGATGGGCCACATTCTTGGCCTTTGGGATTCCCCGCGAGTTGGTGACATTATGGGGCCGTTGAACCCAGCAAACCCAGTCACCGCCCCCACAGCCAACGAGGCGAGTGCACTGATGAGTGCGCGAAGCGAAGCGGTTTACATTGCTCAAACCGCGCAAGCGCTTGCTAAGAAGTAATCGGTTTGGAAGGGAGTTCGGCAAGGAAGCCGAGCTCCCTTTCTGTCTCTCAGGCCTGGGCCCGAACTCAAAATCGCGCAATCCTTGAAGCCCCATGCGCCGCGATTGGATTCTCCCCCTCGGTTTTGCCGGAGCAGGATTGCTCCTGTATGGCGCACTTGTTGAGACCGAAAAATTGACGGGAGAACGAAAGACTCTCCGGTTGCCCAACTGGCCAAAATCTCACGATGGCTACAAAGTCGGGTTCATTGCCGATTTGCATCTCCGTGGCGCTCAAGAGCTTGCCCTCACTGAAACAGCTTTAGAATGGCTCCTCAAGCAGGATTGCGATGCGATCGCCATCGCTGGCGACATCCTTCCTTGGTGGCGAGAAGATTCCATTGACTATGCCACTTATGGTTTGCGCCTACTCGCTGAGTTTCCGGGGAACGTTGTGGTTGTGCCGGGGAATCATGACTATTACGGTGGGGATGCATCTGGACTCCGTCCGATTCTTGAAGGCTACGGAGCACACTTTCTCCAAAATCAGATGGTGGAGATTGGCGGTGTGCAGTGGGTAGGGATTGATAGTGCGATGGAGAGTAAACACGACCCAGCCCAGGCGATGAAAAACCTTGATCCCGGTAAGCCCGCGATCACTCTATGGCATGAAGGCGATTCTGTCGATGATCTCCCGACTGGTACCCAACTCATGCTAAGCGGGCATAGCCACGGCGGACAGTTCACTACCCCGTGGGGTTGGGCTCCCATGACGGTTCGCGGGGGAAGCAAGTATCTGCGCGGCTTTTACCCTGATGCACCCACTCCGATCTACGTGTCGCGTGGATTGGCAACGACAGGACCTCCCAGTCGCCTCTTCTGTCGCCCTGAAGTCAGTGTTTTGACTTTGGTTGGCATATAGCGCAACATCTGGGGCGGGTTCCCAGTATCTTTGGGATATGAAAGTTCTCGGCTACCGCTTCTGTATGACGCTTGATGAGCACGCGCCCATGCTTGATTTCTTCGACAAACTTGGGTTGAAACGGAAAGAGCTTCCGCCAGAGATCACCGATGAGTTTCCTGGGGCAATCTATCCAGCAGGAGAGAGCTGGGTGGAAATTTGGCAAGCAGGCGAGCAAATGCCCGCGGGAACAATGCTCCAAATCTTTGTGGATGATGTCCATGCTTTTGTGACCGAGGGACGGGCCAACGGCTTGGAAATGAGCGACCCTTCCGAGATGCATGGCGAGATGGTGAGCTTTACTACTGCTCCGAACGGTATGTTCGTGAGTGTTCAGTCGCCCAATTAGCCCTGACCGATTAAAGGAGAAGCTCCAGCCAATGATGGCTGGAGCTTCTTGTGCAAATTCAAAGTGATTTACTTTCGTTTGCGCCGAGCGATAGCGGCAAGCCCTAGCCCAAGCAACGCCATAGTTGTTGGTTCGGGGACAGCAGTTGCAACAAAATTATCTGCACTTGTGGACGTACCGTAAACACCAAGTCCAACTTGTGTGCCGAGCGTTCCAGTGCCACTGAGATTACGAGTGTAGAGCTGATCAAACGTATTGTCGAAGTTAGTATCAATACCGAGATTGATTTCTGTCGCAGAGGAAGCCCAAACAGTGATGCGCGCGCTAGAGAATGAACTATCAGCAGCAAAGAATATCGGAGGATCAGTCCACCAACTTTCTGTTGAGTCGTTAACACCCGTATAGAATCCAATGAATTCAAAGCTGTTAGTGCCCTGAACCTTAATAAATAGTCCATTTCCTGATGCAGTACTTCCGTTGTGTCCAAGCGCGAGAGCAACATAGCCGGTGCTACCAGAACCGTCATGCAGAATGTCTACTGAGACAGCGGCTTCTGTATAGCCGGCGGAGAACAGACCTGCATTCACAAGCGAAAGATTGCTTGAATTTGTAACGTTCCCGGCGCTGTTTCCGATAACACGTGTTGCAGAACCACCGACAGAAGTCCAGTCACCACCAAGATCTGAGCTGTCAGCGCGATTGAAGTCATCGCTAAAAGATTGCGCTGCAGCCATCGGAACAATACCGAAAGCGAGCACTCCCAAAATAAATTTTTTCATTTCATTCCTCCAAAAAATGCATGGATAAATAATGCACTTTGAGTATGAATAATTTCTCAGTTGAACTACCTGAATAATCCTCAAAACAGCATAATTACTGGCTCGGTGGTTACTGTTGTTTTGAGGTTCCGGTTGCTGATCTGGCATGTGGAGAGGGGATTGGTTTTTTTGACCCGGCGAAATGAGGCATTACCATCGCTCGAACCGAGTGTTCAGTCGGCGCAGTAATTGCTCCCGGCGGGCGCGGGTGCGTCCCGGTACAATTTGAATCTGTTCGGCCCCGTAGCTCAGTGGATAGAGCAGCAGCCTTCTAAGCTGTTGGCCGCGCGTTCGAATCGCGCCGGGGTCGCCATTTTGAACCTGAAATCGGTCATTTGCGGCGTTTTTTCTCTTGGAGAATGAGCAAGAAAATGACGATTGACCAACAACCTTCTTCTACTTTTCATTCCTCCAGTCTTTCACTTATCGATGCACGAGATGAGTTCATGATCTACCAGCGATCTATGAGGCATTCGGAGCGCACACAAGAGTTCTATCGAGAAACCTTGCGGAGATTCGTGAACTGGTGTCACTCATCTGATCTCAATGCAATTTCAGACATTGATTCAGCAAGTTTGAGACGATATTGCCTCACATTAGTCGAGTCTGGACTTGCCGACACTACGGTTCACAATAACATGCGAGCTGTTCGTGCTTTCTTCTACTTCTTGGAGAGAGAAGAACTCATCCAATCAAACCCAATGAAGAGAGTGAAAATGCCGAGAGTCGAAAAGAAGATTCTCCCAGCCTTCACCGATGATGAGATTGAGCGGCTTCTTCAGGTTTGCGATGGCAAAGACTTCATCTCAGTCCGCAATAGGGCGCTGATTCTTTTTCTACTTGACTCTGGGCTAAGGTGTGACGAGTGCAGGAGTCTCAAAACAGCTGACATTGACTTGCAAACGGGTGTTTTCTCAGTTGTCGGAAAAGGGCGCAAGGAAAGAGTCAGTAGGATCGGCACAAAAGCACTCAGAGAATTACGCAGATATTTGCGGTTCCATAGGCCAACAACCTCCCAGCAACTTTGGATCGGTAAACAAGGTGACCTCACAGCCCTTGGAATCTCTGGAATCATCAAGAAAGTTGGAAAGAAGGCAGGTGTTCATGCGCACCCTCATAAGTTTAGAAGGACATGTGCTCTCAGACTCCTTCGAAGCAATGCAGATATCTTCTCTGTGCAGATCCTGATGGGTCACTCTGATATCACCGTGCTTCGCAGATATTTGGCTCAATCGAACGAGGATGTGCTCGCTGTTCATGCGCGGTGCATTGAGTGAAGAGCTATTTTTTGAATTGCTTTACTTGCAAGGGTGCACTCTGTTACAATTTGAGTGTTCGACGATTGCTCGCGTTAGCAAGCGTTGGCGCGAGCCGGAACTTATCTTATGAGGTTATTACACTGATTAAGGTCACTGAGGTGACTTCTGGGTAGCGCCCGGGCGCGGGAAGCTGAGCAAACTTTGCGGAAATTCGGATACTGGTTTGACCGTAAGACGAAGCATAAACATGTTTATGTAAATAAACACGGACAGAAAGTCCACGTTGCTTCGACACCTGGTGACTCACGTTTCCTGAAGTTCGCTTTGTGTGCTGTAAAAAAGAATGAACGATCGCTCGGGCTAAGCTAGTTCGAACGACACGGGCCATCTAGGAGGTGGCCCTTATTTTTAACTATCATTTGAATGGATATAGACGAATGTAATTCTAAGCTTATATTCATGGAATTGGGGTTACGATGGAAAGTACCGATACCGTAAGAAACAGGACTTTCCGGGAAGTTTTCTGCGCTCATGCTTGTCAGAGTAATCCTATGAAGTGGAGAATGATTTCTCATAGTTGATCAATCTCGGTGTCAATTTTGCAAGAGTGTTTTCACAGATCCGGATTTTGCATTCGAGTGGTCCAAGGGTGATTCATGCTCAGTCAAGATCTCTTCGATTCCACTGGATTCCGATAACCTTTTTACCAATCCTAGACTTGGGGCATACCAGCAACGTGAAACTCGACCTCGAGCATCTTTTTGATACACTTCAAGACAATTGGAGAGCTTTCCGATACCGCATTCAACGTCGATGACCTTAATTGATTTCCAAAGATTGCCTTGGTATTCTTCCGTGGATTCTAAGGGTGGAAGGATGAACTCTAATTCCCAATTGCTATCAGGATTGGAAGGCTTGTTGCGCCGAAATGCTCGGTTACCGTCTGCAATTAATTGGAAATCAACGGATGACTCCCCTGAAGTTCTGGTAAAGCGAGATACTTGTGTTAATCCAACTTTCATAGAAGAAACGCAAACTATCTGATACTCTCCCAGACTCTTTCCGTCTTTTCGAACTTCGTACTTCCATCTGTTCCCTGGCCTAACCGGTTGCCAGAAACTCTCTTCATTGGCAACAACAGGCAGTTTCCCAAAAAGTAATGCAAGAGTTATCTCTACTGAATTAGCTTCAAGCTGTTTTAAGACTCCGCTTTCAACCAATTCGTTAGACCACTTTTGAATGTTCTTGATTCGATCTCCATTATCAGGGTGTGTTTTTTGGTAGATCGGCTCGTTGCTTTTGCTCCCAAAAAGTTTGCTAAGGACTTGTATACCATCTGTCACATGATCTGGTGGAAACCCTGCTCTCAGATATAACTCGGTGGCAAAGCGATCTGCCTCTGATTCAAGTTCCCTTGTGTAACGAATTGCATTTAGTATAATTTGATCATTATTTATGGGTTGATTTCCAAGAATTGAAACGAGAATCTCAACTCCTGTATCTGTCTGTCTTCTTTGCGCTCGCCGAGCCCAGTGGCGCTTGTACCCGTGTCCAATCTCGTGTGCTAAAGTGAATGCAAGCTCCTCATCGCTTGGCATTTCAACAAGAAGTCCCTCATTGACGCACATGTATCCACCGGGCAGGCAGAATGCATTGACCTGATTATCTGCGATCACAACAGCTTGAAATGGATATGGTTTTGACGGAAGTGAATTTATCAAGCGATCAAGTACCCTTTGAACACGTCTGATCCGATTTTCATCACTCACGACGAGTCCTGAATTCAAGTACTTTTCATATTCAGTTCTGCCCAACTCAATTTCAGATTGAGTGTTTGTAGTTCCAAATACGCCCGTTGCAGTCTGGAATGTTGCTATTGGCATTTCTACGCTTTTAATAGCTATTGATGCTAAGAGTGTCGCAATCATCTTCGATATCCATAGAATGCACCGTGATTAGCGAGACACTCGGCGGCACCAATATCATCGCCTTCGGATGTCAAAATTTCTGCAAGGACAAGGTTTGCTCGAGGATGCCTGGGATTATTTTTAAGCACCTTGCCAAGCAGTGCCTTAGCGTCTTCTTCCTGCTCTAACCTTTGGGAGATCAAGGCTGACAAGAAAAGTCCCTCAGTATTCTCAGAATCAATTGCCAATGCTTTAGCGACATCTTCCCTCGCCCAATGAAGTAGTCCCAAGTCTGCAAGTGCCGACGCTTCGTTCACCCAGGCATGGACGTTGGACGGATCTCGCTGAATTGTACGTAGACTATTCACCAGCACATACACCGCGTTTGCTTCTGGATATGCAAATCCTGAGATGGCAACTTCAGAGCCCGAAGTATAGCCATAGGTGTAATCGAAGGCTCCACTACTTCTTTCCGCACCAACCCGACCAACAATCATGCACTGCTTAAAGGCTTCAATTGTCTCTTCGGAAACTACATTGACCCCCTGGCCGCTATTGCTTCGGTCTCCTTGATAAAGCAAGGTAGCGTATTGAGCCCACGATACGAAGTCCTTGGAGATATTCTTGGTTCCAATACCCAAGTCATTTTTTAGCTGGGTTATGACTTCATCGTAGTTAACAGGAATTTCTTTCTGCTTTGTAAGCTTAAGAGCAGCCCAAGAAATATCTGCGCTCACAGTTGGCTGTGCACCATTGATATCAATGCTCTCAAGTAGTTTTTCGATGCCTTCTTCGTAACGACCTTGATCAATGAGTGCCCTACCCAGTGCATTGATAGCCTCAACTTCCTTGGGGCTCCTTCTATAGGTATTTTCAACTTCGAATAACCGCAGTTCTGCCCGAAAGCGCATCACCTGATTTTCAAGCCCCGAGTATGGAACTAGCAAAAGGGTCTTATTGATATCTGTTGCAGTTTTGAGGTCACCCTGACTAATCACTGCCCGCCCATAAATCCCAAGTGCCTGAGCGGACAGTTTGCGATCCCACTTTGAATCGCTCTTTATTTTTTGGTATTGCGGCTCGACCAGCTTGATTATTTCCGGTATTTTACGGGCCTTCAAGAAAGCACTTGCACTTTCTCCAACTTCATCCGGAAGATATGATGGATTCTCTATGCTCAGGCGTCGCCATGCTTCAGCACTCGAACTCCAATCATTCGATTGTGCTGCCCTTACTGCCGTTAGATAAAGTTCGGCAACCGTAGATTGAGGATCATCTAAGACGGATGAAACATAGGAAGCTATCTGCTGAGGATCGCTTTTCCCTGATAGCAACTCCAAATTTCTTTCCCCAATTTTGGCTCCCGTTTCATCAGAAGCCCACTGAATGATCGAGCCTGCAAACCAATGCACTGGGTCGTAGTCAAGCTTTGAGGACTTGATGTAGCAGGTGACCAATGACGACCGAATTTTCTCCTTTCGAAAGATGGTGTGATCCCCATAGAATGTTGCCGAGTTCCCCGTAATAGTATCCGTATCACACTTGAGCTTTTTCTCTCCTTTCCAGAGGGGTGAGATCGCTACGACTTCAATTGTTTTTGATGGCTGTTTTCCAAAGACGGTGAGCTTTGCAGTAATAATCACTTTTTCGCTCTGTTTAGCAATGCGAGGCGACACTTCAACACTGTTCAGTTTCACGGCCGTCCAGCCTTCAGCGGTAAATGATTCGCCGGGTTCGCTTGCCGGCACTAGGAGGATCGGATGCACATATACCGTAAATGCTTTGGCATCAACTTCCTTTGCCCGCACAGTTCCAACATAAGTTCTGTAGCCGTCAGCAATCACATGTACTGTAAAACGAGCAGCATCAACCCTTTTAGTAGTGTTGGTCGCACTGCCAAAGAGGAGTCCAATGCCGGAACTAAGCAGCCCCCTACCTAGGTCAAAGTTGTGCGAAATCCTTCCAAGGATCGCCTGCGCCTTGTATTCTCCTAGTTCCTTTGTGACAGATATAGACCGACCCTTCTCAAGAAATCCTTCCTCAGTTTCAATTGATATCGTTGCATTTTGAATGGGAAACCCAGTTTGTGCATCGTAAATGTGGCCCACAACATTGCCCCAATGTGTCGAATCTACTCTGGAATCTTTCTTGGGTGGGTCTTGAGGTTTTTCAGCCTGCGCATAGCAAGGGCTGCTGTAAAAAGTAAAGATAGTCAGGAATAGAAACAGTTTGACTATGTTCATACATGAATATTTTGCATAAATTATTTATTCTTAGCAAGAGATTCAATCTAAAATCGGAATTTTCACAGGAATTAAATCAAAGGCGCACTTCTGAATCGTCCACTCTATCGAAGTCGTGATCTTGAGTTTTGCAAGTTGGTTTTGCGTGAGCTAGATGTTTCCATGCAGTCACATGGAATGACGGCAGATTACACGACGATCACTTCAATAGAGCACATCATGCCCCAAACGCTTGATCGTGCTTGGAAGGAGTATCTGGGAGAAGATGTTGATTCAGATGAATATGACCGCTTGATTAATACCATTGGAAACCTTTGTTTAGTCAGCGCATCAGCCAACTCAAGTTACAGTAATCATCCATTTCAGCAGAAACTGGAGTCGTATTCCGACCTGACGGCTCTGGTGCGTGACGTCAAAGAGAACCATGCAAATTGGAGGTACGAGGATATCCGTCAAAGATCATCGCGGCTCGCCGAGAGGGCAATAGAAGTTTGGAATTGGAATGAGTAGCAAACTCTAGAACAGTGGATCGATATCGGGCTCATATTCGAATGCTTGCAAGGCGTTTTGCCAAGAAAATGTACTTTCAGGGATTGGGAAAACTTCAGCTTCGAGGTACATCTTCGTGCGGAATACCAGACTTTCTCTTCTTCTCTTCTTCCAAATTCTTTTGACTATGGTCTTTTCTTCTTTCTCCTTCCTTACGAGTAGATCCCCCCACTCCTGCCGCATCCAATACCAAGCCGGTCTTGCAAAGGGGCTCAACTTCCTCTCTACATCCCAAAATTCAGGAGGGTGATCCTTAGTGACTCCATCTTCTACCTCTCTTGGTTGGATCAATAAGTGAATGTGCTCGTGAATGAGGACGTGACGCATTACCTCTTCAGGCAACCAAGGCACATTAAAAATGGGGTGAAGTTCGATCCTTGATGGCTCAATGTCTGTAGTAATTGAGGCGAGTGTTTGCTTATCTACGATAACAACTTCGGGGAGTTGTTGACCATGCCCTACTAATGAGCATGCTTCTTCATTGAGCGTATCAAGGTTGAACTCAAAGCATGGTAATTCAAAGTTTTTGACATGTTGTGGTACTGGAAATCTCATGCGCTGTTGTATACCACTACTGTTTATGATTCTGATTTCTTGAAGATAACGGCTCGCATAAGAGGGTGGAAGTCATTTTCCTGCTCTCTTTAGAATCCAGTCGTCACGCTCTTTTCCAGACAATTTCCGGCTCCGATTTCCTTCACGAATCCATAATTCGTGCTCATTATTCCATGTGACGTACTGAATTCCTCCTGGATCGGGATTGATCTCGACCGTGCAAATGAGCCCTTCCTCAAATTGGTGAAATTCAATGCTTGCGGCATCATGTGGTGAAGGTTCGAGACTTGAAACAAAAAGGTCACTTAAGACGCGCTCAAATGAATCCTGATCTTTGCTTAATGATTTGAGATCACGAGTGAGACCCTTAATTTGCCCACTGTCATGAACTCCAATAAACAGTTTGCCCCCTTGTGTATTTCGAAATGCCGCCACTGTTCTTAAAACTTCATGGCGAAGCTCCTTGTTTATCCTATCTTCCTTCACGTCCCATGAGTAGGTTTCTTTAAACTCAATTCTCTGCCCTTCCATTTTAGAGATATCGCTCAATACTGGATGGGAATTCCAGTATCCTCTTGGTCTAGATAATATGAAATCGCATGAATCTAAGTAGTCGCTATACTTTTCCATAACTTCGGACAGTAGCCCTTGAGCTTCAGCAAGCTTAGGATAGCGACGACAGAACCATAGCTCTACATCCCTAACGTCATCTTCACTTAGCCCATAGAGCTGATAGACGAGCTGGTCGATTTGGACTTGTTCGTTGGAATGGTATGGATATCTTGCATCCTCAGACTGCTTTTCGATAATGGCCATAACGAATCTCTCGATTGATAGTTCAATAGCACTAAGCCCGTCACGCTTATCAGATGGGATTGGAAGTTCTCTAAAATCATCTACTTGCGTGCTAACTGTATGGTTGCAAATACCCTTGATCAGGAAGCGCATGAATCGAGAGCAAAGAAGGCCAAGTAAAAAGTGTCTTGACTTTTTTTTCGTGATCATTCGGCTGCCCTTGACATCGAAAACTCCATTACCGCTCATTCTAACGGTTGGAGAGTAAACGCCTGCATCCGACCAAGTTATGCCTTGGACAAAGTAATACTGGCTATTCTGAAATCGTGAAGCAATTTTTCCACTTTGCTTCTCACTTTTCAACGATTTTAACTTATGGAGCGAATCCCGAGACCAGTCTATAAAATAAGCGGTTGGAACCCAGTAATTTGGTAACCAGCCATCGCTAGCTTCACTCTCGCCACCTTTGTCGTATGGTACAAATTTTCTCCCTCCATACATCTTTGGATCTACTCCGTTTTGTTTCTCGTCATCAGAAAGGGCACATATCTCAGTTTCTCTTAAGATCTCACTTTCGTTCAAAATAGAGTAATTGCCTCGGGCGCCTTCTCGCTTACAAAGATAGAGTTCATTTTTTCCTGTGGCGAGACCCTGTTTGATTTCTGCGAGTGTCCCTAATTTAACAAATTCTTTGTCATCCGGATTGACGGTAGCAGATAGCCACTCAATTTGAACTTCATTTCCAGAGTCAAAGTGGCGGACATCACGCGTAATGCCATATAGTCGTGGCGACAATATGAAAAATGAGAAGTTCGAATTGATGCCAATATAACTTTGAGGATATGAATATCTGGCATAATTTAGAGATTGTAAGTTCGCTCCGCACTCGGAGATCGCACCAAGATTAGCGTCAAGGGTACCCCAGTCATGATTAGGAATTGCTCGCAAGTCTGAAGCAATGACTTCGTGGTTGGCAGGGGGTAGCTTATTCGTTATTGTGACAATATTTGTATTTACTGTTGCGTCAAAAACCCATGATGGAAGATCTATGAAATGGTGAACAGTAGTTTGACGAACTAGTCGTTTCCTGAGTGGCAGGTGACTTTGAATTGTTCTCCATGTATCAGAAACGATGTAACACATGGTTCCTCCATCTCGCATAAGCTCAAGTGCCCTAGCCATAAAAATGCCGTAGCTATCCTTACTTTGTGAGCCTTCGGCTTTCCTGAAATACCTGTAGCGAACATCGTTGTCTACTCCAACCCCGTAAGGCGGATTTGCAAGAATGATGTCAAACCCACGGATAGCGCCATTACTGGTGCTGGGTGCAAAGACTTCGGCAAATTCCAGTCTCCAGTCAAAGGAACCGGTTGGGGCGGGATCGTCTCTGAGTAGCTCGGTAAGTTGTCCAGTCACCGAGACTATTTCTTCCTCAACCGATGTTCTAGTTCTCACGCGCTTTTGATCAGATATGAAAAACTCGGAATGAAGCTCGCCGAGGCGACGTGCTATTTCCGTGTATTGATTGGCAACCAAGACATTCAGTCCCCTTGGATTTGGGGCGGATAAGCTATCACCGTTCCGGATTTTGAATCGTAAGTTAGGCAGGCTAACATCAACATCGGATTGCTCTATGGGGTGTAGATCGCTATCAACAACAAGGGAGAGCCAGAGGCGGAGCATCGCGATTCCTGTCGCAAATTCATCCATGTCAACCCCGTAGATATTCTGCTCGATAATTTCTAGCTTGAGGCTGTATCGTTCGGTCTCCGTCCTTTCCTTCAAGCCAATTTCAATAGCAAGCATAATTTCAAACAGTTCATGAAGCATTCCAAGAAGGTAAGCCCCGGAACCACAGGCTGGATCGACAACTCGCACATCTCGGAGTAAATTTATTGCATGCCTTAGCTGAGCACCGCTGAGAACTTCAGCTTGACGCTTCTTTTCCTCACGACTATTTGCGTCTATCAGGTTCGTAAATTCCGGCCCAAGATATTTTTTAAGACTCTCGCGACACATGAAACGAACAATTATTCTAGGTGTGTAGAATTTGCCTAGTTTTTCCCTATCTAAAACTAAACGCTCGAATATTCGCCCCAGCATTTCCGGGTCAACCGCAACATCTTCATCTGTTTCATCATAGCTTTCAACAACTGTGAAATTATATGAGTTAAGGATTCCTTGCTCGCCGAGCAACTCTTCAAACATTTCTTCTGGCAAAGTTGCAAAATCCTCGTCCACTCCTGGTAGCTCGTATTTTTGACGCTCAAATAGTCCTCCATTAAGGTAAGGAACTTTGCCAACAAACGGTTCTAGTAGAGAACGCACCTCATCTGAACTTTGACAAAGTGCTTCAAAGAAGAGCTTTGCGAGTCGATTTTCATAAAATCTCTCTCCTCTCGGGTTTGACTTCCAATTTTCATATACAGCTGATAAGTAATCTTCCCTGCGACCACCAAATTCTAGCCACCCCTTCTTGGAAAGAAAAACCAGGAATAGAAGTCGGTTCATTGCTCTTTGCAAAATGAAGTTTTGAGCCTCTTTTAGCTCTGCCGGGGTTTTGAACTTCCGACCATTGGCTAGTTCGATTTTTATCTGTGATCTGTATTTGGAGAAAAACTTTTGGTAAGTGTCAAAAAATTCATTAGTTACAGCGCGCGTTGACCAAGCTTTTCCCCAAGATTCCTGTGAAGACCACTTGAGACATGGCAAGTTAGCATTGCAAACAGTCCTGGACTGTCTAGGATCAGACCAGCCAAAGGTTCTGAGCTTTGCATTGGCTGGTTTATCCCCGGTGTAGTGTCCGAGTGTCCAGATTGAATTCTCGCTCCGGCAAATGAACAGGATGTTGTCGTGAGCCCAGGTTCTTTCGGCGTGTTGCTGGCGTTCTTTTTCGGCGACTTTGTTGAGGATGGATCGGAGTTGGCCCCGTTCGAGCCGGTTAGCGCCAAAGTCGACGATGAATATTCCCCAAGTTTGATCGTCGGACAGTTGCTGCACGGCAAGGATGTCTTGCACGCCTTCCCGTTTATCGATTTCGTACAGGTGGGCGATCCCCGCAAACGTGCTCCATTGATCGCGTGGCCATTGGAGTTCATCATGGAACAGCTGGGCAAGGTCTTCAAACGATTTGATATTTGATAGATGCTGCGGGTTTATCGCCATTAGGGTTGGTTCCTGAGCTTATCGAGTTTCTGCCACTTTATTCCATCGAAGTAGTAGCAACAGTCAAATACGTTTGCGGTATGGCTCTTTCTATTCGGATGCAAGAGTTCGGAAAGCATCGTGTAGGCATGATTGATACTTGCGGCTTCAATTCCGAGAAAAGGAACTGTCAGAGCGTCTGATTCGAGTTTCATCGCTCCGTTGCGGTTGCCGACGATCTTGAGGTCACCAGTCGGTACGAGTTCAAACCAAACAGCGTATTCGCTTGGCAGAGTAGGATTATCGGGCCGTTCAATGGAATTGTAATGCTGGGTGAGTTCCTGTTTGGGGAATGTTGGATTTTTCAGCCCGATCCAGATGCCCCTTTTAAGTGGGATATGAATTGACATCTCATCTTCCCACTGCTTTCTCACAACAGGCGGAAGTTGAGACGTATCAAAGCTCAAGTCGACAAGAATTTCGGTATCTGTTACCGGGAGCTCGTTTGCTAAAGCGCGAACAGATATGCCACGCTTTGGATCGAAAGAGAAGAGGACGGGGATCGAGACTTTCATCAGATTTCCATCCAACAGATCAGTTCGTCTTTGTGATCTGCGGCTATCCCGGCTCGGAAGCGGTGCGTAGCGAGGGGGCCGTTTTCGACGAGTTTTCTTAGCCTTGTCCTTTCTTCTTTCGGCATATCGATGTTGCGGGCCGTTCCTTCAGCGCATTCGATTTGAGCATGGATTTCTGGGAGTGATTCTACGATCTTATCGGTTTCCGAATCGACCAAGAACCACTTGACATCCGTCAAGGTTTCCCCGCTTTGGTCGTCATCTTTGAATCCAGTGTGTACGCGGTATGCCAAAAACAGTTTTTTCCCCGATCCAGGTTTGCCGGAATAGATTCTGCTGGGGAACTGATGTGATTCTGCCCATAATTCGGGATGCTTCGCTTCAAGCTCATGTGCTTTTAGGCGGACTTGCTCTTGTGGAGACATCGTGAAGTCCCCGAGATTTTGATAAAAGTCCATTGCTTTGAAGTCGTCATCTGCGGTTAGCACGGGTGCTTCAATCCCCAAAGTCTTATTGATTGCGATGAGCTTTCCGGAGACGCGAGTATAGAGTTGGAGTATCGGTTCGAGCTCGGCTGGCGGAAGGAAGTTATAGACATGGACTTTGTTATAATCAACCGGTTTTCGGGGATCCATTCGCCGATCAACGCGACCAATCCGTTGCATGAGCCTGACTGGGTTCCAGTGGAGGTCGTAATTGATGATTTGGTTGGCGTCTTGAAGGTTGAGACCTTCGCTTAAGACGTCCGTTGTGACAAGTATTCGAATGGGTTCGGCTAAGGCTTTCTGAAGGTCTACATCATCTTCACAGTTGTAGTGTGGGGCAAAGCGTTTGATGATGTCTTCTCGCCGCTTGACATTCCTTCCGGAATCGACTTCGATGATTTCTTTCGGATCGAAGTGCCGTTTCAATTGCTCCTCCAAGTAGCGCGCGGTGTCTTTGAACTCTGAGAAGATAACAAATTTCTTTTCACTCAGATCGGAATTGGATTTTATCGCCGTGAGCAAAGCATCTAACTTAGCGTCGTGATTTGGGCCTGTGACTGCATGCAAGCCATTTAGGAGTGAAGACAGAACGCGAATATCACTTTCGAGGAGCGTGATCCAATCTCGTTCGTTTCGACCGAATTCTTTGAGGTCTTCGCGCACCTTGTTGAGTTTCTTAATCTCGTAATTGGTGAGTGGGAGATCATCTTCTTCTTCGCTTGTTTCGTCTGACCCCAGTCTTTCTTGGCGGTGCTTTTCGAGTGTGGCGTAAAGCTCGGAATACTCGGAGTACCACGTTTCAAACATGATTGGCTGGAGATCTTTTAGGAGAACTATGTGTTTCAGAAGCAAGTCTTCGACACTGGCTTCCAATGCCTTTTGGCTGGATTCGAGCCTCTTGAGGAGCATTGTTCGAACAAGGCCGACAACGTTTGACTGGTCCTGGAGCGTGCTTGCATCGCGCTGACTTTCCTCCTTGAACTTCTCTGTTTCATAAAGGACCAGCTTTAGCCGTGCCCGCTGAGAATCGAAAGCACTGAAAAGTTCTGGGAGGAGTTCGCCATAAACACCAGCAAGGGAATAATCGATGACAACGGGCTTTTCGCGCTTCGGAAACTTAACTTGGTCGTCCTCTTGGGCTTCCAAACTCTTGACGTATTTCCGTGATCGCTGGACGATGATGTGCTTCAGGAAATCTTGATATGCCGGATCATCCAAAAACTGAAGCTCTAGCTGGTCTTCTTGTTGCTCGCTAATTGCTTTGTTAAACCAATTTCTTAAGTGCGGGACGCCAATCTTCTGGAAGTGGTTCTGACGATCTTGCGAGATTAGGTTGACGAGGTTGTATAAATCGAGAAGAGTATTATTGATGGGCGTTGCAGTAAGCAAGAAAGTTCGCGTTCCTTTCGTTAGGAGCTTGAGCCTTCGACTTCGATTGCGATGGGGCATTCTGAAGTGGTGGGCTTCGTCGATAATGATCGTCTCGTATCGTTGTCTAAGCTTGACAACTTCCTCGTCCGTGACTCCTCCATCTCGACCAAAATCCGTGTGGGCCATGACCCGGATGTCGTCCGTGTATCTTCCGAAGTCGTCAGGAAAGTATCTGGTGAGATTCCTAGCCCAAACAGATGGGATTGCGGACTTTGGTGCAACGATGAGTATTTTTTTCCGCTCCATTCGCGCTCGTTCTATGAGCATTAGTCCGACAAACGTCTTTCCCAGTCCAACGCCATCACAAAGAAGTGCACCTCCGTGCTCGGTTGCCATTTCCATTAGGTCATGGTAGGCATCTCGTTGGTATGTGGCTAGAAGCGGGTAAATCTTGCTTTCAGACTGTTCCCAACCCGATTGATCTGACTCTCGGTCGCGAAAATATTCTCGCATTGCCTGGACGTAAATTTCGAAGGGGAAATACTCGCGGAGGTGTGGCTCTATGATTGCGAGTAGCTCCTCCCGAATCTCTTCGGCTTCACCCCATGCTTGCTCGAACCATTTTGCAACTTCGTCGAGATGTGTTTTGTCACTTGTAAACAGATTGAGCTCGATGTTTTGCGTTAGGCCGGGATGGGTGAAGTTGCTTGATCCGATTATCCCGTGGTTAACTACCCCGCCCGTCTTAAAATGGTAAGCCTTGGCGTGGAATTTGGCCCGAGTGTAAACCCTTGTTTCTATCCTGCCGCTGGCGATTGCTGATCTCACTGCTTCAAGTCCTGTAAGCGCCTCCCAATCATCGCGTTCCTGACAGCGCTCAATTCCATTGGCAGCCCTATCTTTAAGAGCTGCAACGAAGGCCATTTTGGTGTTGCGTGAGACCTCGTCGCCCATGAGGAGCCTTATGGCCTGAAGTCTCTGCCATTTGCCATCTAAGTCTAGGAGCGCACCGACTTCGAAGTAACCAGTAGCAACATCAAGGGCTTTGCTTTCTTCAATGAGGCGCCCCAAAGCGTCAAGCATCCGATTTCCAGGACGGTTGTCAACAAGGGTGCCTAATGGCTGCAAGGTCGGCAAGTTAGGGTTCATTCCTTTTTGCTCGCTCAGACTTCAACTCGTGTATGCCGTGGCTGATTCAAACACGCTCTAGCCACCCAATCTCACTTCGTCGTATCCTTTAAACAGGGTGTATACAAAGTGATTTATCCCCGCTACCTCCACTCCACTTAGCTCCGCTCTGGCTTTGATGAGTGCTGATAAAGCAAGGATAACTGAGTCATTACTCTCTTTCATGCTTAAAAGTTCATCTCTTGACGGTGCAAGGGCTACAATATCTTCTTGCATTAGCTTCCCGGTTTTTTCTAAACGGGCGCTCATATCTTTGTCGCTAGTTTGACCTTTATACTTTTTCGCTAAGAACTGATCCTTGAAATATTTTTCGGATTCATAGATCGACCCGGCACGAAGTGGAATCCACATTGTTCCTCCACCTGAAGTCATAGAAGCCAGACCGTTATATTCCGATACGAGCAGGAGTAAGGCATTCCGGACAGTCTTCAGCGTCGCCTGCCTTTTTTCGTCTAGTTTTTGTAGAGCTTGCGAGTTCGTCTCATAGAGAGCTGTGCCAAATATGGAGATCGAATTCGACATGGATGCGGTTGTATAGTCTCCAACTTTGTTATGATAAAACTTATCCCACTTGTCGTAACCCATAGAAACCACTTCATTGGCAGTTTTCCCATAGGCATCTGCCGGGTTGAATCTGATCTCGTCGTCTTGGAGAGTTAATAAAAGAGCGGCAAAGGCTAGCATGTATTAACTTTACCCATAGCGAGCGCAGATTGAGTGGTTGTCTCTAGCCGTGCCCGGAAGGGCTGCAAGGGTCACATCAGTGACCTGCAAGGCGGCCAGAGACAGATTCACTCAAACGTGTGTGGAAGCTATCCTTTCAGTCCAAACACCTCATGAATGGCTTCACCAAGTGCTTTTCCCACTAAGCGAGGCTCTGCATTGGCTGTTTCAACCAGGTAGTCCACGGCTTTTTGTGCGGTGGACGCCGCAGTGAGAATTGCCTTAGTGTCTTTCCTCAGAACTTTGAGCCAACTCTCTATGTAGCCTGCATGGTCAGTTCTGGGAGATGTATTCACACCTAGTTGAGCGCAAAGGAAAGCTGCCCCCAGTTCAGCGACGAGCTCTTCCATAGCATAGGATTCCTCTCCGAATCTTCCGGACATATCCCGGTTCAATCTTGTTTTGTGACCAGACCAATGAATGTGTTCATGGCTCAGCACGGAGTAGTAATCCAATGCTCTTTCGAAGTACTGAATGGAGGGCATTTTCACCGTGTCCAAACTGGGAGAGTAGCAGGCTACATTCCCGATGTACTTGATGTCGCTTCTCAGATTGAGAAAGAACGCCTCTGCATCTGCAATTCGAGCCTGGTCATCGAGAACTGAAACCGGCTCTGGATCATAACCATCAACTTGGTCGGCATTGAACACCGAGTAGCTCTTCGCAACAAACGAGAGCGGCCTGTCCTCATCTTCGAGTTCGCTGTTTGTTTAGGTGTCCCAGAAGACAACCTTTGTTGAGCGTTCTCCTTTCCGAACCTGGCAACCATATTCACTCCACTGGCGGTACGTTGCAAACCGGTGGCTTGACCAACCAGCTTTCAATGTTGCTCCCCAGAGTGAGAGGATATTGATTCCCCGATATGTTTTCCCAGTACAAGCATTGACTGGGGAAGATGAGAATGCCGAGGCATTCCAGGGCATACGGTACTCCGCTTTGCCTTCTTCGATGGCAGAAATGATCTCCCGCGTGATGTCGGCAAAGACATCCTTTTGAGAGACTTGAGGTTGACGAGACTGTGTGTATTGAGTTGAACTCATTGTAGCTATCCAAGTGAGCCTAAGAAGCTCACGCCACACGAGCTGCGTTTTGGCTAAGCACAGGGATAACGGATCACGTTAGTCACGCCACAAAAAAAAGCTGATCCCTTTTGTAATAACTCCCGATTATCGGAACTCGCTAGAGTTGCGTAGCGAACAGATAATCGCTGTTATGACAAATGGAGATCAGTCGATTGATTTCTTCTATCTTTCCAAGCTGCCGAAGGGGATGGGGGTTAGTTTTCGACCCTCCCCCCATAAATAATTGTAATGATTCAGAAATCATAAAGTATGATAAGAAAATCACATGAGTTGCATTCTTCTTCATGGGTGATTACATATTGAAACCCACTACTATACTAAGGGATAGCTGATGATTATCATTATCTATAGTATAGTAGTGGGTTTGAACTAATCTACTTAATAGGCTGATTGCTAGAGAAATCCACATGCCTCTCACAATCTAGCTTCATGATGATGTTGTGAGATTTACAGATGTTATCAAAGATTTCTCGAACGTCAGATTCGACATCACGGTTGGATTGAATTGCAAATCCATCGTGGAGATACATCCTCAATTTGACTCCATCAATTTCGCTCACTCGTAAGGCGAGCGAACAGACGATCTTGTGCTCCAATGCCTGTATGACTTGAGCCACTGCTGATCGAGCCTTTGCCATTGTCGCCGCATCGTATTCTCTTCCAAAGCAATCCTGTTTTCTTCTTGCCAAACGTGCTTCCACGAGTTTCTTCCGGAAAGCTTTCCCCAGCAGCTTGATAATATCGTGGCTTCGCACCCTCTTAGCAACTTCCTTTCCATGTGCTGAAATCAAGTCCCTTTGTGCACTCAACATGCTTGAGCCGTAAGTCAGCGCGTACACCATTGTCTTGAGTTCGTTCTTGTGAATCCGAACATCAAGGCCACAATCGCTGCAAATGTTCTCCCAGAAACTCCCTTTCTTCATCAAGTAGGTACGCAACTCTGGCAATTTCCACGCGTGTGCGATCAGCCAAAGCTGTGAAGCTTGGAGATCGAAGACGGTGAATCCAGACAACTTTTGCATTTCTTTTCTCAGTTCACGACTGCAACAAGAGATATTCGTTGGATAAATCCTCGCGTTCTTCGAACGTTTGTGATAGATTTCCTTTTCGTATGTCTCCAATTTGTGAAGCATCGCTGCATTGCAACGATAGGTTTCACGACTCTGATTGCTGTCGAAGAGATTTTGATTGAGTTTGCGAAGCTCATCGATCATTCCACTGATCCCGTCAAAGGTGTTTGCAGGATCGTTGAGAATGCCAAGCAAATTCTGGGTCATTTCAGGACAGTCGGTTTCTACTTCCGGGGTCGGATGCTCAAGTTGGCCCCGATCGAAGGAAACTCCATCGAATATTCGCACTCTTTCGTGAATAGGCGACTGAGGTTGAACTAGCTCAAGTGGCCACCCCCAGTCTTTCGGGTAGTCAAAGGAAGCGATGAAAGCTGGACCATTCTTCTTTTGTTGCTTGAGAACTCTCACTCCGTGATCTTTCAACAGGTCAAAACTCTTTTGAATGGATGTCTTTGTCCGATATGCACCTCGAATCTTGAGAATATCATCTAAGCTGATAAGAGGCTTTTTCGAGTTGTAATCTGGTGGGTGCGCCAGAAATGCATAGCAAAACAGCCTAAACTTTTCTTCTGAATCGCCGAAAACGGCAAGTCCACTCTTTCGAGTGGACTTGTCGATGTAGATTTCGAGTTCAGATGTGGTTTCAGGAAAGTACTTCTGCTTTGCAGGCACTAACCTTGGCCCCCCTTGCGAAGGAGCAACAGCGTCGGTCGCTAATTTCTTATCTGACTCATCGGGGCTGGTTACATCCTGGGTTGGGGGACTCAATTGCCTTGCCCCAGATGTACCCGTACCTACTTGCGGATCTGGCTGAGGTTCTTCGGCTGGCTCAGTCGGGGTTCCATCTTCAATTGAATCAGAATCACCTTGATGATCTTCATCATTTGCCGCAACCTGCGGCTGAATAGATCCTGTTTTCGCAGATCGCTTGGGTTTGCGAACCTCAATTGTATTAGTTGTCCGCTTAATGACAAACGTACATCCGGCCGCAAGAATCTGATCCCTTGTCACGAACAAGGCATCAAGCTGTTGCTGTGCTTGTACGTGCAGGGCCTCCAACTCTGGTGACAGTCGGTTGTCTTTTGCCTCAGCAATTTCCGCTGCAAAGACCAATTCGATTTGCTCGACCTCTTCGGGTGTGCAGTCCTTTGCAGTAAGGAGCCTTGGAACGTTGTCTTCAACGACGAAGAAATTTCCACCGTTGAATACAAATGGGGCGTGAACGATCGGCTCTCTATCCGGATTTGTTTGGATGAAATCGTTGAGAGCTTTTTTTGCTGTGATATATCTCTTTGACATGATTGTCCTTGCCGCCCAGATTTGAGCGACGAGGTATTGAAGATCATCGAGAAGGGCGATCGATAGGGTGCGAAGTTTGAGAAGAGTGCTTTGAAGTTCTCAGGTGCTTTGTAGCCTGAAACCTCGAGTTTCTTTGAAGTTACTTCGGCCCCACCTTGTCGCTGAAAGACTCAGTTGGGTTGAATGTCGGAATGAGTGAATCGACTACGTCTGACAAGAGTGTCACTGAATGCTCTAGCAACACAAAATTGTCCATGAATGAGGCAGCGGAACTTCTGCCGATTTCGGGAAAAACCCTCACGGACAAGGTGGTCAACAACCCAGAGATAGCCCTCAAAAACCTCCTGCGAACTCATAGTGGTAAGGAGATAAACGAAGAAACCATTCCGCGAATATGCTCAACCATAGTAAGTGGCGATTACTGGGGAACAATTCCATACTCCGTTGTAGCGCAAAAAAATGACTCAGAAAAAGTGGGCGAGCGGACATTTTCATCGAATCACATTTATGGTTTAAGCATACTAATCGGAAGTGATCACAGAAAAGGTGCAAAGTGGAATACTAACTGGCTCTGGGATATGCTATCACTAAGGCTGAAAGAACTAAGCGAACAAATGAGGATTTGACAAAGCTCAAGATCAACATTGTAAAGGAGTACAATATTCCTGATGCAAAATTACTTAAACTAAGTAATAACCATGATGGGAGAGAGTCCACTTGGATAGGTGTCTCTAACCAGCCTGATGAAGCTGAATCACTTGAAGATAAACCGAATGCGAACTTGACATTAAAGGAAGCGGCAGATACGCTTGCAGTGCCTGAACGGTTTATGCTGAGGGCACTTAAAAAAGAATAATCCGCCGCTACAGACATGGTTTCGATAAAGAAGACCTGTATTCTCTAGCACATAAATACGGATTTTATCGAGTAATCATACACTGGTACACATCGATAGAAGAAGAATTAGAAGAAGGTTATACAGTAGGAGTGACAGTCTATGAATGTCGAACGGTGACGGTTAATGGAGTTATTGTGGCAAATGAGAGAAAATTCAGCTCGGATGATGACTGTAACTATTCTGAGGTGAGCGAGCCAAAGTTTTTTTACGGCAATGAGATATATGTTGAACTAACGAAATTGAAAGTGAGTATTGGCAGCGACAAAGTCAGAGAGCTAGCTGAACACTATTGATACTTAACTCGTGAGTGCAACTCATTGATAAATCAACTTAGAGAAGCAATGTGCGATATATTTGACGAGAGGAACAAACAGCCGGAAATGTGGCATAATGATCAACAAGCCTTCAAGAGAAAATCAAGTCAATTGAGATCACTCTTAGGTTCAAAACGACAGACCTGGAGCTCGTTGAGACGGCCTGACCTTCTAAGCTGTTGGCCGCGCGTTCGAATCGCGCCGGGGTCGCCATTTTGAACCTGAAGTGAGCACGGTTTCAGAAGCCATCAGAAATGCTACGGAATCTCAAATGAAGGAGCTGGGATTCCAATATGCCGGCTCTGAAGATCACGCCATGTTTACTGTAGTTGAATATGCAAACGGAATCAAGAACTTTCGTTTTGTTACAGATGTGAGAGACCAATATTTCTATCTTGATATTTCGGTGCTTGGTGAATTCAGTAAGGCGGGTTTTCCTTGGTCTTTCATAGAGAAACTTGGATTGAAGAAAAGAGATTTGCGCATATTGGGCAACCGATGTCGTGTTCATGAGCCAAATGAGATTCGTGATTGGCTTGAAGAAAGGATGCCTCTCATCATAAAATTACTCTCTGATCCGCGTTTGTTTGAGTAGATTTTGGCAGTGAATACCGACTCCCTGAAAGCCAGTCGCCGCGATGCCCTAAATCTTCAATCGCTGGGCTACGGTCGACGATCAATGTAAAAAACCCTGCCGGACTTACCGTCAATTTTGAACCTGAAGCTAGCACCAATATTCATCTAGTGCTTGCTGGGCAAGCAATTTGCTTTCATCGTTTCTATAAGTCAAGACTTCCAAAGTGCTGATAATTATCTCGCGCTCATCCGGAGCGAACTCATTGTCTATAGCTACAATTCGCTTCATCCCTACGATACTTGGAGTTAATGACTGAGGTAAGACAAGTGGTAATTCACTTCGTTCAGCAAGAGTTGGCTTGATTTCATGCATTTCAATTGCATTGATGGCCGCACTGGGGAAGATAAGTCGATAAATTTCTGCGCGACTTTCGTACAAATCGCGCTCAACGCGGTTTCCTGCTCCTCCCCACTCAACAGTTTCCATATTAATCGCTACGTTCGGGTAAGGCCAATCAACGCCTTTCCATAATTCAGCAAGTGCTTTCCTTTCATCCATGCGCGAAGGTAATTCGCGCAACTGAGATAATACTGGCTTTGCTTTGGCCAGATATTCGTCAGAGAGCCAGTCTGGTGGATTGATGTGAATTGGCATTGTGAATCACCTGATTGTCACTATCCCTTCAAGCCAGTCGCGGCGATGCTCTAAATAGTCAACTATAACGCTATGGTCTACGATCAATGTAAATAACCTTGCCATACTGACCATCAATATTGAAATACTTTTCTGACTTGTAAATATTGCATGTCTCTAGCTTGTAAACATAAATATTTGCTCCATCGTAAGATACATCTATTGGCGAATTAGAACTATAAGAATCAGAAACAAAGAGCGTTCTCACGATCTTATTGGAATTTTTCCTCACTATAACTACATGCCACGCAGTATCGGTCGTAGCTCCAGCATCTTTCGAAAGAAGAACCAAGTCATGACTCTTCGTAAACGCTTGATTCCTTGAAAATATCTCAATTTCAGCATCAGGCACAAAACTTAGTATTCGAAAAATGATAATGCATGTGACTACGTATGCAATCGCAAAGATCACAATATAGTCAATCTTTTTCATACTCGACCCTTTACAATTTGTGGCTCTAGCCCAGTACAGGTTTCTTACTGACTTGCCTCATTGTACAACACCTCTACAGTAGAGGTGCACAAGCTGGAATCATCCCTTCAAACCAGTCGCGGCGATACCCTGAATAAACAGCCGTTGCGTGAAGAAGAACAGCACGATCACTGGCGCAACGACGGCAGTAGATGCCGCCATCATCAGGTTCCATTTGGTGCCACCCGCCTGCCCGTGGTAATCCCGCAAGCCAATCGCCAGCGTGAACATATCCTGTGAGCCGAGGTACAGAAGCGGCCCGAGGAAGTCGTTCCAAGTCGCCATGAAGCTGAACAAGGCCACAACGGCAAGCACCGGCTTCGCTAGCGGGAGAATCACCCGAACAAAGATGCCCCACTCCGAGCAGCCATCAATCTTAGCGGCTTCGCTGAGTTCAAACGGAATCCCCCGGAAGAACTGCCGCATCAGGAAGATATTGAACGCCCCGGCAAACCACGCGGGAATCCAGAGCGGACGGAATGTCCCCACCCAGCCGAAATTCGCAAACATCTCAAATAGCGGCACCATCAGCACCGGAAACGGCACCATCATGGTCGCAATCGTGATTTTGAACGCCGTCTCTCGCCCGGGCCATTTGAGCCGAGCAAACGAATACGCCACCACCGCATTGCTGAACACAGTCCCTGTCACCGTCAGCAAACAGACAATCAGTGTGTTCCGTGCATAAACAAAGAACGGAGCCGAGGTCAGAGCCTCCCAGTAGTTGCCTTTCTCGAGCGGGTTGGGAATCCATTCCGGAGGGATCTGAACAGCTTTGTCCGCGGTCTTGAGTGAAGTGGAAATCATCCACAGCAAAGGGATGAGAAAAATGATGCTGAGGATGACCAGCACGAAGTGGATCGTGCCAACGGCAAATAGGTTTTGAGCTTTGAGCGATCGAGTTGGTTTTGCCATCATTACCCTCCTTCGTAGTGCACCTTGCTGTCAAAGAATTTGAGCGCGGCATTGGTCAAAAGCAGGATGATCAGGAACATCACCCAGCCCATTGCGCTGGCGTAGCCCATCCGCAAATCACGGAACGCCGAATCGAAAATGTACATCGTGTAGAGATAAGTGGACTGCTCAGGCGCGCCCCCAGGGAACATCACATAGGCTTGCGTGAAGTATTGCAGCGAGCCGATGATCGCCATGATGACGTTGAACATAATCACCGGGCTGAGCAACGGAAGCGTCACCATTTTGGTGCGTTGCCACGCCGATGCTCCGTCAATATCCGCGGCCTCGTAGAGCGGCTTAGGAACTTCTTGGAGCCCAGCAAGATAGATTACCATCGCATGACCAGTCGTCCACATGGACATCAAAACGAGAACGCTTTTGGCGTACGCCTTGTCACCCAGGAAGTTGATATTGGTCGGCAGATGAGTGTGGAGATTCGCATTGAGCCAAGTGCCAATCGGCTCGATCATCATGGTGTTGATAATCCCTTGCTCGCCGTTGAATAGCCACAGCCAAAGGATTGCCAGGGGCACAGCAGGCACCAGTGCGGGCAGGAAGAAGAACGTCCGGTAGAACGCTTGCCCCTTCACTTTGGTGTTGAGGAGCATCGCGAGCCCGAGAGCCACAACGGTACTCAGCGGCACCGAGAAAAACGCTACGTAGAGCGTGTTCCCTAAGCTTTGGTAGAACAGCTTGTCCTGGAACAGATCAATGTAGTTCTTGGCGCCAATAAAGACCGGCGGGTTGAGAATTGAGTAATCCGTGAAGCTGTTATAGAGCGCCTTGAGCAATGGATAGCCAAGAAACACACTGAAACCGATAAACCAAGGAAGCGCAAAAAGGAGCCCTGCTCGCGCCTCTTTCTTAGCGCGGATATTGGTTTCGCTCACGGTTTGCCTCCTGCTTTGGCTTTCGCGATCTCTTCTTCTGTCAATACGCCGCGTGCCTTCTCATACTTCACGATGTCATCGAGGAGTGGCTGCATCTTGTTTTGAACGTCCTGCAGAGCCTCTTTGGGATCAGTGCCCCCGTTGATTTTTTCGGTAGCGGTGCGGATTTCTTGGCTTAGTTGCGGCCAGATCGGAGTCTTGGGTGGCACGATAACATTCGGGCTGTATGCCAAATCGGTAAAGAGCTGAACATACGGGTTCGGGTGATTCTCTATGAACTCTTTGCTGACTTTTTTCAGTGGAGAGTTCTTCTTCTGCCCCATGCAGAGTAGTTCCATCCCTTTTTGCGACTGCACAAACTTGATGAACTCAAACGCTTCTTTCGGGTGCTTGGCTCCGCGTGGGATGACCAGGATATCGAGGTCAATAATGGTGGGATTCACGAGGTCAGGGCGGTCGGCTGGAGTCGGGAATGGCGCGGCGGCCCACTCCAAATCCTTGTTATTCATCTCGATGAAGTTCGCCATCCACACGCCCTGCATGACGGTGGCAACGCGCCCATCCATAAAGGCGTTTTGGGGAGAGTTGAATGTCCCCAACCCTTCCTTGAACGATTGCACCGTGCCCGAGCCATATTTCTCGGCATAGCTTCCAAACCATTCGTACCCGCGGATGACATCAGGGTCGGTTAGGGTGAGCTTGTCGTAGCCGTTCCAGAGTTGCCCACCAAACAGAGGCCCCCAGGCAAACGGCCACCAACCTGGCTCGGTGGGGAGGAATCCCATCCGCTCCATCTTGTCGCCATTCTTGATGGCGGCAAGTTTGTCGAGCTTGTCCAGTTCTTCGATGGTCTTGGGTGGGTTCTCAGGATCCCAACCGACTTCGCGCAAAATCGCTTTATTGAAGTGGAGCGCAGTGGATGCCGGCGTTGATGGTAACGCCCAAAGTTTCCCGCGATAGGTGCACATATCGTAGTACACGGGAATGTAATCATCGGGGCTGATTCCGCTTTCGGCAGCAAGCTCATCCAGTGGCATAACCGACTCATGATAAGCGTACTGTGCTAGGTTTCCGCCAAAGAGTCCGGCGACATCGGGGGGGACGCCGCCAGCGGTTGCGAGGGTGATTTTGTTAGAAATCCCGGCAACAGAGACGAATTTGACAAAGATCTTTTCTTGGCTGTCGTTGAATTCGTTGACGACGGCCTCCATCGCCTCTTTCTCGAACGCTGACCACTTCTCCCAATAGGTGATGACAACACGACCATCATCGCGGGGTTTATCTTTGGCAAGGCGTTCGCCATAAAGAATTCCGCCTCCAATAATGGCAACCGCAACCGTGGTCAAAAGAATCGATTTCATACGCCGAATCAAGCCGAGTGAATTCGTAGTCTAGCACGGTGGAGCCGTGATTTGTACTTGGAATGCATGTATTCCGTGCCGCTATGCTCGCCTAGATACGGGCTCAGTTTTTCCTTTGACGTCTCCTGAATTTTCCGCAATAGTGGATCTGAACAAAGTCTACGACTTCCTTCGGCAAGATTTCTGTAAAAGTGATGATGGCGATGATAACGAGGGTGAGAATAAAGCCTCGCGGGGGATAGCCTTCTCTTTGAATCGCGAAGTGCTGAACAATGAAAAACGGCAAGTGAACGACCGTGTTATAGGCAAACTTCTTGAAACTCTTGCCAATGTCATATCCGAAAGGGAACATGAAAAGCGTTAGAAAGCCTGCCTTGAACACATGCCGTGAGCTGCTTTCAGGAAACAAAAACAGGAAGGACAAGAGTCCAATTCGAACCCCAACACAAGCCAGATCAAGGAGGATACAACGCCGAAAAGTGCCGTCCTTCTGCTTAGCATCGCGTTTTTTCTTGTTTTGACTCATTTTTGGAGTGGCTTCGTATACTTGCCTTCGGAAGTAACTCCCTCCATTCTGAATTACTTCAACTGCGCTCACGTTGTTACGAGGTCGGCTAGTTCCGAATTTTCTGGACGTTCACGAGCCTGAATTCAACCAGAGCGAAAGTGTCACAATAGCCAGCGTTGCCGCTCCACTTCGACACTCCCGCGGGACTCGCCTTGATCTTTGTGGCTGGGTTCATCGCCTCCGCTATCAACGCGGTGGCGGGTGGAGGAACGCTCATCTCCTACCCAACGATGGTGGGGCTGGGGTTAGCTGACCGCATAGCAAATGCAACCAACGCGGTTGCTCTGTGGCCTGGTTCGCTGAGCGGAGCGTGGGGTTTCCGGGAGCACCTTGCTAAGGTCAAGAAGCACCTCTTCTTCTTGCTCCCATCTACGATTTTAGGTTCAATTGCAGGCTCGCTTTTGCTTGTCATCACCAAAGAGGAGCTATTCAAAATCATCGTTCCGTTCTTGATTTTGCTCGCGACATTGCTCCTTGCGGGTCAAGACAGGATCAAAGCGTGGACGCAGAAATCGGGGCTTCATTTGCCGTTATGGGGAGCGGCAATCCTGCAGTTCTTTGTTGCGGTTTATGGCGGCTACTTTGGCGCGGGGATGGGCATCATGATGCTGGGAATCATGAGTTTGTATGTAGATGGAGACATGAACGCCCTGAACGCCGTCAAGAACTGGCTTGCGGTGGTGATCAACCTAGGCGCATCCATTATCTTATTTAGCAAGGGCTTAGTTTCGTGGATGCCGTGCTTGGCATTGATGTCCGGGGCATTGCTGGGTGGCTATGGTTCCGCGCGGCTCTCGCAAAAAGTTGACCCCAAGAAACTCCGTGTCGTTGTGGTTGTGTACGGAATCGGGATGTCGCTCTTTTATATGTATCGGGTGTTATCGGGATGAAGTGGGGCGTCGTGATTCTTGCGGGAGGCTTGACTCCTGATCCATTGGCAAGCCAAATCGGAACCCCACGTAAGGCATTGGCACAAGTCGAGGGCAGAACTTGCCTTGCTTGGACTCTGGATGCTGTTGCCGGTGCAGAAATCGGCGAGATGGTTGTGGTCGGTGGCGAAGATATCAAAGAGCATGTTCACACGGGTACATGGGTGGATGAACAAGCCGGGCACATTGATAACGCCCGCGCCGGAGTCGCCGCTCTGCCTGATTGCGATGCGTTTCTCTTTCTCCCCAGTGATACACCGTTCCTACAATCCAGCGGGGTGCGGCACTATGTGGACGCGGTTTCAGCAAGGGTGGACGCCCAGCAGGAGCGTTTCTATTCCGCCGGGATTTGCCCACTCAGCGAATTTGATGCCCTCTTCCCGAGTTGGGAAGACCCTTATCTCAAGCTCAAAGATGGCGACTACCGATCAGGGGCGTACTATGCAACGAGTCGAGCCGGTTTTGAACACGCATCCAAGATTTTTGAAGAGTTCAGCGCAAGTCGCAAAAACCAGGGCAAGATGCTGATGCGGCTCGGCCCTTGGACGCTGGTGCGTTACTTAATCCACCTCATCACGATTGCGGAGGCAGAAAAACGCGCGAGCAAGCTCTTTGAGGGGCAAGCCATCTTGATCTCCGATTGCGACCCTTACGCAATGGCCGATCTTGATAACATCAAAGATCTTGAGTGTCTGCTCAAGTACGCACCGAAGATTCTCGGCTCTCAGTCTTGAAGCTGTTTCGGGAAAAACCGGAAAGTGACTTCGCCTTTCCCTTCAAAAGTCAGGCCATCTGCTTTCCAATACGCTCCGTTCGGGCCGACTTCCATCTTGCCCGCCGGGACATCGGTGTGCTCAACATTGAAGACTGTATTCGGGTCGTATTTGATGATCATGCGGAGCTGATCCATCCCGTGCATCATCGCACCAAACCGATATTTGATTTCGCGCTGAGCAAGCCCGTATCCCACCTTCGCAAGAGGCAAAGTGAACTTCATCCGGAGTGCTCCTGTGCCTTTCGGAGGCATGGAAACAGGGAAGTTGTAAACATGCATTTGGGTGGAAATCATGCCGGGGCGATCGGGGCCACCCATGCTCTTTGTGGACATGGCATCAGGAGTTTCCATATCTACTTTGTTCCAACTCGCCCACATGTCTTTGATGTCGTAGTGGGTGCGTCCGCGTGAGAGGAACGTCAGCCCGACATTGCCTTCACCACCTGCTTCCGAGCGGAAGGTGGTAAGAGTTTCGAAAGTCGCTGTTTCCTTGCCGATTGTCACCGTGACCGAGTGAAGCTGCCGCTCGGCACTTAAACCGGTTAGACCACCGATTGCGGGCATCGCCGCATAGATTTCGGTCGGTTGGTTTGTAGGTTGCTGTTGCATCGGGGACATCAATAGCGCGAGAGGAATCAGCATATACCTCTCAGACGAGCGCGAAACCGATTCCGTTCCGGACTGTCCTACGATTCGTCGAGGGCATCCATGACGCTAAGAAGTGCGCCCGCCGCTTCGCGACCTTTGTTACCCATCTTGAGGCCCGCACGCTCGAACGCCTGCTCCGCCGTTTCCGGAGTGATGATCCCCCAGGTGATCGGTTTGCCCGATTCCATCATCAGCTTCATCAAGGCAGAGCTGACATCACCAGCCAGGAGCCCAGCATGGTTAGTTGCCCCTTGCATGATGCATCCTAAAGCAACGACTCCATCGTGAGATTGCAGGAGTTTTTGGGCAACAATCGGTACTTCCCAAGTGCCCGGAACCTCGACGACTTTCGCCTTGATTCCCGCGGATTTCAGTTCATCGATGGCACCATCACGCAGTGCGCTGGTGACGAGTTCGTTCCAGCGGCTGACAACAATCGCAACTTTGCGTGAGGACTTGCCCATACCTTCAAGTATGGCTGGATTTCGTATTTTTCTAGGGGTACAGGTTCAAAATGGGCAGTAGAATGAAGACTCAAGCCGATGTCTGATCTGAGCGATTTGACCAGCCAATGTATCCGATGCGGATTCTGTCTGGAAAGCTGCCCCACCTTCCTCATTACAGGGGATGAATCGCAGGGGCCGCGCGGTCGGATCAAGCTGGCGCGTGAGGGAGAGTGGGATCGCGATACCTACAAGGCCATAGACTCCTGCTTAGGTTGCCGCAATTGCGAAACCGCTTGCCCGAGTGGCGTGAAATACGGCGAAATCTTGGAGTTAGCCCGTGCGGAACTCGAACCCAAACACGGTCGCAAAGCACGCAGGCAGCTTTTGGGTGGGCTCACCGACCCAAAGAAAGCGCGGTTACAGTTCGGGCTAGCGAGTTTCTGGCCCGGGGAGAAGATGCCTGGCTTTCTCAGTCAAGCGGTGAGTGGGCAAGCTCCCGAAGCGCGCACTCCTACGCTCCCGAACCCCACTCCCTGGCCCCCGCTGGAAGAGCGCGACCTGCCGCCAATCCGAGGTGAGGTGTATCTCCTCGAAGGGTGCGTGATGCGAGTGCTGTATCCCGATGTCCACGAAGCCACGAGGCGACTGCTCAGAAGGATTGGGTTCGCCGTTCGGGAATCGGATGCGGGATGCTGTGGTGCGCTCCATGCCCACGCCGGGCATTTGGATGAAGCGGAAGCCAAGGCCCAAGCACTGGCTCAATCTTTCTCTGACGACCTACCGATTATTGTGAACTCCGCCGGGTGCGGAAGCACAATGAAGGAGTACGGACATGTTGTTGGCAAAGGGTTACAGCAAACCGCAAAGAGAACCTACGACATCACCGAGTTTCTCCTTGCCAACGGGTTAAAAGAGTGCCTCCTGTCGAGCCCAGGTTTCCCAAACCTCACTCTGACTTACCACGATGCTTGCCACCTTGCCCACGGACAGAAGATCACATCCCCACCGCGTGAGCTGCTCGCCGCGATTCCTGGCGTAACGTTGACCCCTCTCCCCGAAAGTGACCTCTGTTGCGGGAGCGCGGGAACGTATAACATCTTTCAACCGCAGATGGCTCGGAAGCTCCTCGATCGCAAATGGAGCAACATCGCTGGCACCGATGCTCACATCGCCGTCATGGGGAATCCTGGGTGTCAAGGCTGGATTCAGCAGGCGGCGGATGAAGCAGGATCTCCCATTCGCGTAATGCACACGGCTGATGTTCTCGAGGCGGCATTTTCCGGAATTCGGGCACGGTAGTCCCGCTTTCGTTGAACCTGAAAACAATCAGATCGCAAACAGTTGGCAAAATGTCTTCGTAAGCAGACAAGTAGCAAAATTAACATTTGCATCTTGATTTGAGATAACCAGTATGGACAAGAACCAGGCAACCAACCTCCCCGACATTCAAAAAACGGAGGACACGCGCAACATCTACATTGATAAGGTGGGTGTTCGTGGGGTCAAGTTCCCGATTCAAGTGCTTGATCGCGCCGACGAGCGGCAGCACACGATTGGCAACTTCACGCTGACGGTGGATCTCCCGAGCCACTTCAAAGGGACACACATGTCGCGATTCTTGGAAGTGCTGAATGAAACGGGAAAGGTGATTAGCGTTGCCGCGCTGCCCAAGATGCTGCAACATCTGAAAGAGAAGCTCAAAGCAGAAAAGGCATACGTTCAGGTTCGATTCCCGTTCTTTATGGAGAAGAAAGCTCCCGTCACCGGCAAATCCGGGATGATGGAGTTTGAATGCGGCTTTGATGCCGTTATCAATGGGGATTACACCATTGATATGTTCGTGCGTGTTCCCGTGGCAACCCTCTGCCCATGCAGTAAAGAGATTTCTCAATACGGTGCTCACAATCAGCGGGGCTGGGTGACGGTCAAGCTCCATGCGAACGACCATGTTTGGCTCGAAGAGATCATTGAAATGATTGAGTCTTCGGCGTCTTGTGCGCTGTTCCCGGTGCTCAAACGCCCAGATGAAAAGTGGGTGACCGAGACGGCTTACGAAAACCCTCGCTTTGTGGAGGATATGGTGCGGGAAGTCGCGCTGAAGTTTGATGGCGATGACCGCATCCGCCGCTACCAGATTGAGGTGGAGAATGAGGAATCGATCCACGCTCACAACGCGTATGCGTTTCTTGAGCGGGCGAAGGACTAAGTCACTTTCTCACCAAGGTCCGCGCTAGTTCGGGCAATGATGCGCCCAGTTCGCGTAGAATGAGGGTTGATCATTATGGGACCCCAACGAACTGTCGTTGTTGTCGGTGGCGGCCTGGCCGGGCTGATGACCACCATGAAGCTCGCGGAAGCCGGGCATAAAGTCAAGCTGTTTTCGATTGTGCCGGTCAAGCGGAGCCACTCGGTTTGCGCTCAGGGCGGTATCAATGGTGCGGTGAACCTGCGCGGTGAAGGCGATAGCCCGTATCTCCACTTTGAAGATACGATTACTGGCGGCGACTTTTTGAACCACCAGCCACCGGTAATGCGGATGGCTGAGCGCGCGCCGGCAATTATCTACCTTCTTGACCGGATGGGCGTGCCGTTCAACCGAACTTCGGAAGGTTTGCTTTCATTCCGCCGATTTGGTGGAACGCTCAAGCACCGCACAGCTTATGCGGGGGCAACTACGGGTCAGCAACTTCTTTACGCGCTGGATGAGCAAGTCCGCCGATTTGAAGCCACGGGCGTTGTCGAGAAATACGAAGGCTGGGATTTTGTCGGCTTGATCAAAGACGACGATGGCGCCGCGAAGGGCATCGTTGCTCAAAACCTTCGCTCCATGGAGATCGAATCATTCCCCGCAGATGCGGTTGTTATCGCTACGGGTGGGAACGGGGTCATCTTCGGGCGTAGTACCAACTCGATCATCAATACGGGTAGCCCAGTCAGCATTTGCTATCAGCAAGGTGCGGTCTACGGCAACCCGGAAATGGTACAAATTCACCCGACCGCGATCCCCGGCGAAGACAAGTGCCGCTTGATGTCGGAATCGGTACGGGGCGAGGGCGGAAGGCTTTGGGTGCCGCGCGATCTGAGTGATGCTCGCAACCCACGCGAAATTCCCGAGTCTGATCGCTGGTACTTCGCCGAAGAGTTGGATCCGGTTTATGGAAACCTGCTCAGCCGCGACTTGGTGAGCTTTATCATCTACTGTGTCTGCCGCGCAGGCAAGGGGCTCAAGGGCGGTCAATCGGTTTATCTGGATATCACGCACCTCCACCACAAGTTGGGGATGTCGCGCGAACTCATCACCGACAAGCTTGGTGGAGTTCTGGAAATCTATGAGAAGTTCATGCGCGATGATCCGATCGACATGCCGATGAAGATTTATCCGGCGGTTCACTACACGATGGGTGGACTCTGGGTGGATTACGAAAAGGGTCACTCCGAAACACTGGATACAGATTCTGCGCGCAACCAACAAACCAATATCCCTGGTTTGTATGCGGCGGGTGAATGTGAATATCAGTACCACGGTGCGAACCGGCTGGGTGCGAATGCGCTTCTTACTTGTCTGACAGGCGGTGAGCTGTGTGCGCTCGGTGTGCAGGCGTATCTGCGCGACATGAAGTCGAGCCACACCGATCTCCCGGTAGGTGTCAGCGAAGAAGCCAAGCGCATGCGCCAAGCCGAATACGATGATCTGCGCCAAAGCAAAGGCTCAGAAAACCCGTACGGTCTAGCTGCGGAACTCAACGAAACGATGTGGAACTACTGCGGAATCTGGCGTCTGCAAGACGAATTGATCTCCGCACGCGCGAAGCTAGATGAACTCGCTGAACGCGCTGATCAGTGCAACTTGCTTGATGCCGGAAACTGGTCAAATCAAGCGGTTCCGTTTACGCGCAGCCTGAAACACATGATCGAAATGTCGAAGGCGATAGTCGGTGGCGCGATTGTTCGGGATGAATCCCGCGGGGCTCACTTCAAGCTGGATACACCAGAGCGCGATGACGACAAGTGGCTCACAACGACTAAGGCAACCTGGACTGCGAAAGGGCCGGAGTTCGACTTTAGCGAAAAGGTGGAATGCAACACGCTTTCGCCGCGTCCGCGTAAGTACAAGATCAACCAGAACAAGGTGGCACGCTTTATCCTCGGAGATGACGTATTGCCAAAGCCGAAGCAAACAACTTCGTCTGAGTAAAAAAGAAAGTGCTCGCTCCAAATTGAAGCGAGCACTATTTTTCTTATTTAGTTGATTTTGATGGATTTCGCCATCTTATCAAAGACGGACTTGTATTTGTCAGCTTCTTCGCTACCGCACGCAAACGTGAACGTGTGAATCTTTTCGCCGACTGGCACTGAATAGCCAATGATGTAGCTCTTGACGGCGCCCATATCCATAACACCTGCATATCGGCCCGCTGAGTGACCACCGATCTTGACAATTTCAACTGGCTCGCCTTTGTCTTTGAAGAGGGCTTCTGTTGCTGCTTCGGCACCTTGCTTGATCTGATCGTCAGAGAATTTGCCTGCTGGGATGCTTTGAGTGTTCGCATTGACGTTGGCGGCAAAGTTGTCTTCCATCGTTGAATCGGAAATGTCAACTGCGCCGAAATTTGCGGCCGATGCGGCGGCAATTGATTCAGCGTTGAGAACGACAGCAGCTTTTGCGGTCTTCAACTCTTCAATTTTAGTTTTGTAGTTGTCGTCTTCTGCATCGCAGACCAGCCAATCTTCCGGCAATTCGATAGTGAAAGACTTGTCTCGCGCCGTTGCGAGGTTCATTCCATCCGGAATAACCGCAGATTCAGAGGCCTCTTGTGATGGCTTTGATGTTCCATCTTCAACGGCGGTTGCTCCGCCCGACTTGCCGCATCCGACAATCGCGAAAGACAATGCAATGAGTGAAATAAATAATGTTGATGTTTTCAAATGAATCCCTCCCAAACCTTGGGATGAGACTACTTTACTTGAATTTCACCGATTTCATAATGAGGGCTATGTCTTTCTCAAAAGTAGAAATCGGCATGGAAGGACAGGTGAATGTGAACGTATATAGCTTCTTTTTCACCGGAACCTGATAGCCGATCATAGTCGTTTTCAATCCGTTTTGAGTGAGCGATCCACCAAATTTTGCAGAAGTGTTTCCATCGATTTTCACCACTTCGACTGGATTCGCCTGATCTCCGAACTTTTGCTTAGATGCGTACTCAGCCCCGAGTTTGATCTCTTGCTCATCAATCAATTCGGCGGGCATATCCAGCGAGTTGCATGTCATCGTAATGCTTTGCACAATTTGCCCAACTTCAATATGAATATCGCTGGCAAGAAAGGCGAGCCCATTCGATTTGGCTAGCTTTTCTGATTGTAAGGCGGCATCGACATGAACCTTGCGAACCTCAGCCATACGAGCCTGGAAACCTGGATCACTCGCATCATAATTCACCCACGAAGTTGGGAGTTGCAAAGTGAAAGCTTTATCATTTGATGTTACTTGCGACCCTAACTTTGTCGACGCGTTTGTGCTCGACGGCTGAGAATCAGGTTCCTGAACCGGAGCTTTCAATGGTGTTTCTGTAGCCGGAGAGGCGGTGGTCTCTGGAACCTCAATTTCGATAGGGGGCGAAGTCGTTGAACCCGGCTCTACATCTTTGATGTCAAGTCCAGCACTTTGCTGAGAGCAACCTGCCATCAGAATACAAATTGCCATCAAAGCGAATCCCCAACTTTTCATGCCTCTATTTTGCCTCAAGCAGACACAAAGCAGGCTGACTTCGCCATTGAAGTCAGCCTGAAAATCGTGAGCTCAGAAGAGCGATTTGCTTAGTGATCAGCGTCTACGTCTTGTTGTGTTTCTTGAGTTGCGCTGGAATCAGTTGCGGTACCGTCAGCACCTGCTGCTGGTTCTTCGGCTTTCGCGCAGCCAACAATCGAGATGACAGTGAAGGCGGCAATCATCATTGCCAAAATGCGAGCAATTTTCATTATTCTTAATCCTGATCGGCTATCCGAGAAAGCCGTTCTTCCTCTATTTTGACCCAAATCCCCGTAAAATTCAGGGGGAACCATGGAAAAAGAGTACTCAAACGGTGAAATTGTGGTGGTTTGGAAGCCAGATTTATGCACTCATTCGGGAAACTGTGCAAGGGGTCTGCCCGAGGTTTTTCAACCTAAATCACGTCCTTGGATCAAAATTTACGAAGCGACAACAGAGGAAATCTGCGCTCAAGTGGAAAAATGTCCGAGCGGGGCTCTTTCCTGGCGTCATTTAGCCGATTCTGAAGACTGAACTTGGATCTTTTCAGCATTATCTCCATCCTGTTTACGTCATATCTGACCGTGGATTTTGTGCGCTACATCTCTCGCCGGGAGATGAAGAAGGATTTTGCCGCGCTCCGCACGCTCAAGAATTATCGCTGGCTAATGGCGATCCCCGTCGTATTGGTTACGCTCACTCTGACGTTTACGATTGGATTTTTGCTTTACACCTACGGACAACCTATCTTGAACTTTAGCTGGATTCAACTGATCCCTTCTGGTGACAAGACAAATGAACCGCAGAACTTGATGGTAAGTGGGCTCTCTATCCCTTGGTTTGCGTGGATATTCTGGGTGCTTCTTGTGATCAATGTCCCCCGTTTAGCCAAGAGGGAAGAGCGTGCATTTCGCCAACACACCCGCGGTTGGAAGGAAGCTCTTTGGCAAAGCGTCAAGTTTGGTCTGGTGCACTGTTTTGTGGGAGTACCAATTGCTTTCGGCCTGGCTCTGACTATTCCCGGGCTACTCTTTGCCTACACATACAGCAAAGGCGGAATCCGGCTATCAACGGCCTGGCACGCTGTTTACAACTGGGTGATTCTCACCTTTGCGATGCTGTTTATCAGCGGAATTCTCTAGTTTGCTTCCGCACCCAGGCTCGCCATCGACATGGCTCGTCGCAGAGCGTTGTGAGCCGTGGCCCAATCATCGGCGGTGTACTCCTGAGTGTAGGCATCTACCCGAATCCAACCATCAAGCAGGGCTGCGGCATCAACTTCTTCTGACCGATTGAACTCAATTCGGACAACAACTGGCTCGCGCACTGTGTATGCCTGACTCTGCATATCGCGGACGGCCTTTTCTGCCGCCGCTTCAATCATCGGGCCGGTGACACTAGGGTGCTTGAGCTTTGCCATATATCTCCCCAATCCCTGCTTGACGACAGCCGTTTCGATTGCAGGGACAAGACGCTGAGCTTCGGCGCACCCTGCTTCATCACTACTGACCATCAGCAGAGGTACGCCAAGATGTCCAGCTGTTGCGGTTGAAATTGCGATTTCTCCAGCTTGCTCGCCATTGATCCAGCATCGGTGGATACGTCCTGAGATTGTGTGCTCCATCACCCCGGCTATCGTTCCCGCCATACCGTGATAGCCCACGAGAAAACATCCATCGAACGATTCATCAATGCCCTCCATCATTCCTCGGCGGCCAGAACCCATCCCTGAGATCAACTCAACGCCGTCCTCGAGCTGGTCAATGAGCAGATTCTTGCTTGTGCCGTGGGAATCCTTGATGACAATCTCGGTGGCACCGCTTCTTCGTGCCCCACGGATGGCGGCATTGACATCGTGCGTCATCATCCTTCGGGCAAAAGGCCAATCATAGTGATTGCTATCGGGGCGTCCCGCTTGCCCCCAAGAAACAGTCCCCGTCGTCCCCTCGATATCTGCCGAAATGTAAAGCTTCATTTCTCTGTCTTATCCAAAACCTTGAGCGAATCGTACCGCCATCGCGGGGCGGCTGTCATTCGCATCAGCTTGAATTCAACGAGAACGTCTTGCTTTTCAAATTGGAGCGGCACCTGAACATGGCTGTACTGAATCGCCATGTCGTTCTCTTCACGCGCCCAGGTTTGTGTCACTTTCCAGTCCGAACTCGATACATATTGCCCGTATTGAGCTTCTAATTCCGTCCAGCCACCTTCCTTTAGCCATGCGCGAAAGTTGACTGAAGCGTCTTCAGCATCGTAGTTTCCGGAATCTATCGATTTGATGAAGTCCTCATGCGATGTTGCAACGAATTCATCAACCGAATTGTGCAACTTCTTCTGCATATCATTCCAGAAAAAGAGCATTCCCGCCACCGGGAATCCGAGCATGAAGAACGCGATGACCAGCAAGCCAAATCGACTGAGTTTTTTTCCAAGTGCAGGTGCGGTTGAAGGGGCAGATTCGGTCATTTTTTGATTCCCATAAGAAAGTCGAAGAACATCAGTTGCATGAGATAACTGCAAATCACAAACGCTAACTTGATCAAAACCGAGGCAACTGGTTTGAGTTTGGGCATTTGAATTTTGGCGATCAGATACGCGCCAAAAACACCTGATCCCACGAGCCCAAACTGGTTCATCGGGCGATAAGGAAGCTCAGTGAATTCGGCTTGCGGCAGGTGTAATGCCATCGCTCCGACGAGTTCATACCAAACCAGCCCAAACCCCATAATCGCGAGACCAATCACAATCGGTTCTAGCCATTTCTTCAAGCTTCCGCGAATGATCCATGCGGCAATGAAAAGGAGGATGAGGATATCAACCCCCACCGCGAGAGTGTGAATTCGCTCTGCGTTTGATGCGGCGAAGTAGTAGCTTTCTAGCGTTTGTGGGAGCTTGGCTCGACCAAGATCACGGACTTGGGTTGAGATCAAAATCGTACAGGCAAGTCCAAGAAGCCACTCCGGCCAACCCGGCCCGATATAGGCGCGTTTTGCCGGGCCACCAGGGCCAAAGAGTTCGAGTCGCTTCATTCGGCTACATCCGACATTGAACCCGAACCGCCGACTGGTCAGGTGGTCGGAATGACCTGCCGAGCACCCTCGCGGCGACTATAATTGAACTCATCCCCCTTGGCGAATTTTTATGAAATCCTGGGCATCGGGCCGAAAGCTGACCTCGAAGAGGTTCGCGGAGCCTACAGAAGATTAGCCCGAGAATTCCACCCCGACGTCAACCCCGATCCGCGCGCCCATGAGCAGATGGCGACGATCAACGTTGCCTTCGAGGTGCTTTCTGATCCTGCGCGCCGAGCAGAATACGACGCCAGTATTGGCCAAGCAGGTATTCGGGAGCGCGAAGATAAGCAAGACGATGAGTCGCGCCCGAACTTTGTCCAGGCGCAAATCCTGCGACGCCTGCGCGAGCACGCGACCCCTGTTTACTCCGCCGCCTTTGAACCAGAAACTAACCGGCTCGTGACCTGCTCTTTTGATAATGAGGTGGTCTGGTGGAACAAATCTGCAGAATTCCCTGAAAAGCGCGTGAAGCTAGAGGGTGGCGTTGCCGGGTCGATGCGGCTTATTGGCAAAGATAGGTTTGTTGCCGCGGGCGGTTCTGAACAATTGGTCACAGGGTGGCAATACGATAATGGTCGGATCAATTCATGGCGGCATAAAACGTCCGGATGGGTTTGCTCAGTTGCTCCCTCGGCGGATGGGGAAAGTGTTGCTTTTGGAAGGACCGATAACGAGCTCCAAGTTCTTCGGGCTCAGGATGGCTATGTCCGCTTCCGTGGCTTGACCCACCGCGATGCGGTCACTGCTCTCGCTTGGAATCAGGATTCCAGTTGGCTCGCCTCTGGCTCGGCCGACGCTACCGTCAAGATATGGTGCGGAGCGACCGGGAATCGTGTGGAGCGACTGGATCAGATTCGATCACAAGTCTCCGCAATCGCCTTTAGCCCCGACAACCAATGGCTCGCGGTTGCCGCCGTTGATCTTTCGATCCGCGTTTTCAACCTCAACGATATGTCGCTCAAAAAGACGTTTTTTGGTCACGAGCGACCGATTGAAGTTCTTGCTTTCCACCCTAAGAACTGGCTCCTTGCCTCTGGTTCACGCGATGGCACTATCCAGATGTGGAATGTTCGGCAAGGATTGGGTCACGGGAAGATCGAAGCGTCTCACCAGCCGATTAGTAGCCTAACTTTCGCTCCCGATGGGCGCCATATGGTGGCGGGTGGGCTAGATAAGGTGCTCCGCGTCTGGCGATTGAGCATGGCTCAGAACGTTAGTTCGTCGTAATCCACTCAGAAAGATCAGCTGCCGAGATTTGATAAGTTGAGGAAGGCTGGTGCTCGGCGATTTCCAGATGCTCTTCCAGCACGGGCAGCATTTCAGAAATTCGCTCAATCGTGTCAGTTGTTTCCAAAAGATGTTGTTGCTGGCGGCTGGGCAGATTCAAAAACTTAGCGACAAGGAATGAAAGTGCAGTCGGGTCATCGGGGAGCCGAACCTGGACTACTTTGGCCTCGGCATTTCGGAATTCCGCGTAGATGAGTGCTTCCATCAACTCTCGCATTCTTTGGGCCAGCGCATGGAGCCGGAGTCCTTCTTCGCTTTCTTCATCGGTGACCGCTTCCACTCGCCCTTTCCAGAACGCTCCAGAATCTTCAAGCCGACGAACGCGGAAGCGTGTAGTTCCGACTACCTTTGCGTCCATGTTTCCATCGTCATAGCTCTGTACACTGCGAATTCGGGCAACAGTTCCTACCATATAGGGGTCAGGATCACCGGAGATTTCGTCGCGCACCAGAAGCACACCGAACGGAACATCGTGTTGGAGACAGTGCCGGATCATGTCGCGGTGACGCTGTTCTGAGACATTGAGAATCAACTCGGCGTGGGGAAAGAGAACCGAGTTCAGCGGAAACAACGGGAGTTCTTCCTGCTGGATGGACATGGAGCTACCTTTCATTATAGACGTGCTTCGACTCCCAAGTGCTCGTACCTTCCGCCATTCGTCCAGGTTCTCTCCACCGAACGGAACAAAGATTTTGTTAAGAGCATCTTATGCCTCGTAAAACGAATCAGGACTGAACCTGAGTTAGGTTCGAAAGACCAGGTATTCTTCGCCTTCGTCTGGAACCTGTTGAGTCCAAGACGTTGATGGATTTGGGAACTATCGGAATGAGTGAACAGTACAACGACCTTCTGAAGCAACTAGAAGACCTCAGAAAGCAGAACGAAGATCTGCAGTCCAAGTTGCAAAGTCTAGAAAGCCAGCCGATCGGCGAAGACTCGAAACCAAAGGAAGATATCCCCCGACCCACACCGGTTGAATCCGGCATGGATGTCGGCTCCATCCAAGAGGGTGATGTCACCCTCCGCCGCCTCGTTCAGCGTATCGCGATGATTCTTCAAGCCGAGAAGATCGTCATCATGTTCTACGAGCACGAAACCGGTGAGCTCATGGCGATTCCGCCTGCATACGGTCTGGAAGAAGAGAAGCTCGATCACTTCCGAGTACGTGCAACCCAAGGCATTTCTGGTGAAGTCTTCCGAGAAGGCGAACCGATCATTTTCCACGACGCCCCGAACGATCCGCGAACCCGCAAAGAAGTCGTTTCCCTCATCCACGTTCACAACGGGATCACAGTTCCGCTTATCATCGAAAAGCGGGATGAAGAGAACCGCATTGTTGATCGCACAACCATTGGTGTTCTCCATGCATTCAACAAGCGCCACGGCGAAGATTTCAACGATGAGGACGTACGCTTGCTTGAGCGCATGGCTAGAAACGTTGGCGCGATCATCGCTAACCTCCAGCTTTACCGAGCGGTTCTGGAAGAGCGCGAAGAGCTTCTTCAAACCTTCGAATCGCTTACCACTGGTCTTTTGCTGATCTCGCCAGAAGGCAACATCAGCCAGATGAACTCTGCTGCTCGAACCATCTTTAAGCTCGAAGCGGATGTCATTGGTAAGGCATGGAAGACCATCCTCACCGACAACCAATTGGTGGCGTTCCTCGATGCTGGTCTTGCCGGCAATCAGGCTGAATTGGTCGAAGTTACCGTTGATATTCACGGACAGGAGCGCACCTACCAAGTTCAAGGTGCAATTGTTCGCAACGAAGATGGCAAGACTCTCGGCTTCGTGACGATTTTCATCGATATCACTGAGCAGATCAACCTCGACAAGATGAAAAGTTCGTTTGTTGCGATGGCATCTCACGAACTCCGCACACCGCTTACCGCAATCAAGGGCTTCTCCAGCACTCTCCTCGAAGGTGTGGACGATTCCATTTACAGCGTTGATGACCAGAAGGAATTCCTTGGCATCATCGTCAGCGAATGCGACCGTCTCCGCCGCTTGATTGATGATCTTCTCAACACCGCACGGATTGAGTCGGGTCAATCACTGCAACCGAACTACACCCGTTTCGAACTCCGGCCGCTCCTTGATAAAGTGGTTCGCGTTCAAAACCAAGCTTCGGTCAAGCACAAAGTCATCCTGGAAGTGCATGATGAGCTTCCCGCTACCATCGTTGGTGATGAGGACAAGCTCGACCAAATCTTTACTAACCTCCTCAATAACGCGATCAAATATTCGCCGGAAGGTGGCGACGTCTTCGTTCATGCTTACAACGAAGGGGAAACGGTCAAGTTCGGTGTCCAAGATCAAGGGATCGGGATTCCGAAAGATCACCTCGCCAAAGTCTTCGAACGGTTCCACCGCGTCAATAACGAAGACAACCGCAAGATTTACGGAACCGGTCTCGGGCTGTACTTGGTCAAGCACCTTGTTGAGCAAGTCCATATGGGCATCATTTGGGCAGAATCGACGGTTGGCAAGGGTTCAACCTTCCTTTTCCGCATCCCGTGCGAACTGGATATCGAAAAAGCGAAAGAGCTTAACAGCTAAAGCCGCATGAAAGCCGTCGTCTTTGATTTCGACGGGTTGATTCTGGATACGGAATCGGCGGAATACGCCGCGTGGTCATCTGTGTTTGCCGATCATGGCGTCAAGCTGGAACTCAGTGATTGGTCGGCGTGCGTTGGAGCGGGGCCCCACGCGTTTTCTGCTGAGAATCACCTGGAATCTCTTGTGGGAGAGCCAATTGATCAACAGGCGGCACTGAAATCTTGGCAAACCCGCCGTGACGAGATTCTGATCGACATCCAGCCTCGCGCGGGCATTGTCGAACTGCTTGATGACCTCGACGCCGAGCGAGTCCCCTATGCCATTGCCAGCAGTTCACGGAGCTTGTGGGTGGATGGCTTCCTCCAAAATCTAGGCTGGCGAAACCGCTTCGTTGGAGTTCATACGCGCGATACATCTGGTCACCCGAAGCCGAACCCCGCTAGCTACAAAGCCGCCTGTCAAGACCTTGGCATTGATCCGATTGATGCGGTCGCTTTGGAAGACTCAACGAATGGTCTTCTTGCGGCACGGGACGCCGGGTTGATCGCTATTGCCATCCCCAATCCGGTGACGGAGAGCTTTGATTTGAGCCTGGCACACAAGATTGTGTCAAGCGCAGAAGAATTGAGTGCCCAGAAAATGCGCGTGATTCACGCGGCGGCAAAAGCCGTCTCTCAGCTCTGATCAAGTTGGGCGAGCTTATTCTTCAGCCCGTCAATCGCCACGATCTCACCGGGATCTCGACCACGCAGAGCCGCTAGATAAAGCGAAACGTAGTCACCAAAGTGAGAAAGGCTGAGCAATCGGGCGAGCAATGTGTTACCGCGCGCCTTCACTCGATGAACAGTGGTGATGTCACCGATCTCTTCCATCGTAAACGCGACGCGCTTCATCATCCGCTCAGATTCATCGCCGCCTTCCAAGATGACGGTGTGCCAGCTTTTAACGCCTTGCTCGTGAGCGCCTTGCCAGCCAAGAATTTCGTTATGGCAAAGCTCTGGAAAGACGTGTGTGAGCACCATCTCTTTGCCGTTTTCGTTGATCTGAGCACGCCAGCGTTGGGCGAGAGCGTATGTCCAGTTTGAACAGCCGTAAAGGGTGGCAAAGCTTCCGCTCAGAGCAGAAGCGAGCTTCTTTGCGGGATTGGAATCAAAGTCGACGGTGTAAGCATTGTGTTCGCGGACTTCATCAATCGTAGTGAATGCAGCTTCAAAATTTTGCTCACCGATTAATCCCAGATTCTCGAGCACGACAACAACTGGAATCATCATGTAGCCCATTGCGGTTCGAGGTGGTTGCCCGCCTGGCACGATGACATGGGGGAATCCGTCTGCTTTTGCTTTCTCGATCAACTTCCCGCCGCTACTGACGCAGATAATGTTTGCTCCACGGCGCTTAGCGTCATCGTATGCGGAGAGAGTTTCTTCGGTGTTTCCAGAATAGCTGGCGGCAATAATCAGCGATCCTTGCCCAACAAAGTTCGGCAGAGTGTAATCGCGGTTGACGAGGAAGGGAACCTTGCCCTCGCCCGCCATCAAAGCAGAAACGAGGTCGCCACCAGCGGCAGAACCGCCCAGCCCGGTCAACATAACAAGGTCAGGGGTTGCGGCAGATTTCGGGAGGGATGCGTTCCGGGCAATCTCAAGCGCACGCCGACATTGGTCGGCGAAATCGTGGGTGAGATCGCCCATCTTGAACGGATCGTGGGCAACTAAGGCGGATTGATCATCCAGGATGCTGGACATGGCTACCGCTTACTCGTCTGCGAACGGATCGTATTCGTCCGGATCGGGGGCGGAAGTCATTTCGCCGCCAGATCGTGATCCGCCGCCACCACCGCCGCCCGCATCATCGCGCGGTCGGTCGAGGCCTTGGACATTATCAGCAACGATTTCAATCGCTTCGCGCTGAGCACCATCTTGAGTTGTGTATTTGCGAGATTGCAAACGTCCATCAACGGCAACTAACCGGCCTTTGCTCATGTAGTTGCTGACGAATTCGGCAGTTGCGCCCCAGCAAGTGACGGTAAAGAAATCAGCGTCCGGGCCCTCTTGTGGCTTGAATCGCTTTTGCACAGCGATGCCAAAGGAGGCAACGCTCTTTCCGCCCGTTGTTGTGCGAAGTTCCGGGTCGCGGGTGAGGCGACCAACCAGGACAACTCGATTGATGCTCATGGTGCGCCTAGATTACTTGGATTCTTCTAGCGCGAAGATGCGATGTCGAATAATTGTGTCGTTGATTCCCATCAAGCGGCTCAATTCTGCGGGGGCAGCTGAAGGAGCGCTGAACTCCATCAGGATGTAGTTACCATCGCGGTGGTTGCCAATTTCGTAAGCGAGCTTGCGCTTTTCCCAGAGGCCAGCTTTAGTAACGGTGCCGCCGTTCTTTTCAACAACTTCTTTGTATTGCTCAGCGATCTTGCTGACTTCGTCTTCGGTCAGCGCGGTCGGGACAATATATAGGGCTTCGTATGATCGGTCTTTCATGGAATTTCAGGCTCCTTTTGGTCTCGGGTGGCACATCGGCTTCACGATGAAGCAAGAAATGCAAGGAGCACCCAAACGAGACGGCAGAATACCAGACTGAAATGAGTCAGAGACGGACCCGTCCTGGATCAAGACAATTGGCCTTTGATTCGGGACAAAATCCCGATTTTGTGCAGAAAGTGGAACCTGATTTTCCATAGCTTCCGTAACCCCCGATGTCGCAAAACACTTTCGTTGAGGTTACAAAAACGATGAAGAAGCGAATTTTGACGCCTATCCTTGTTACTGCATTTGGAATTCTGGGGATCTCGATCGCCTATGCGCGATTGATGGATGATTCTCCGAAACCTTCCGATGAGCCGAATGTGAGCGTGAATGTTGCTCAAGACTTGAAATTGGACGATGTCACTGCTCAACAACTTCTTGACATGCTCAAGAAGAAGGGTTATCGATTTATTGTTGAGACCACAAACATTCCGAAAGACAAAACGTTCTCGGTCAATGTGGTTGGTGGATCAGAGAAGGCAGTGATCGGGGCGGTTGCTCGAGCCCTTGGTCTTTCTGTTGAGAAATCTGACGACATCTATGTCCTTCGAGATGGCTTCGCGATGCCGTTTGTATGGTCAGGCGAGGGCGGCGATGGTGCCAAGGCATTTTCATTCAATTTCAACGACATGTTCGATGAAGAAACCCTGGAGAAGATGCGCCAGGAATTCAAAAACGAAAAGGGTCGAGAAATGACTCCTGAAGAGCGCGCGGAATTCGAAAAGGCGATGGAAAGCGTTCAAAAGCTTCACTTTGACTTTGATAAAGAGCACCTGAAGGGTCTGGACGAAGAAATCCTTCGATCGATGAAAGAGCATGGTCTTGATAAAGAGCACATGAAAAAGCTCAGCGAGAAACTAAAGAAAGAAATCGGCGAAGAGGGCGTTTTCGTGATGCCGTTCGACGATGAAGATTTCTCTGGTGACCGAAGTTCCATCCGCATTTCTACGGATGGAAATGGCAAGGGCATCAAGATCAACAATGGAGCAATCAAGAAGCTCCTCGATTCAGTAACGCCATCTCAAAAAGAGAAAATGGCACGCGACGGTTTCCTGTCGGTAAAGGATCTTACGAAACAACAACTCGAAATCTTGGGCAATCCAGACCTTGATTCGATTCGTGAGATTGTTATCGACCAGGATGGCAAAAAGATCCGGATCGTTGGGAAGAAGGAATCTTCCGGCGAAAAACGGGCGAGCTAAATCTCTGGAACAGTTCGAAGCCGCCAGGCTTCGCAGCAAATCGCCGACTCATCTAGCACGTTGATGGGTCGGCTCTTTTTTGATGCTATTCGAGGAATATCCCGTTCGCTTCTAGGCTAAACCGATAGCCAAACAGAGCAGAAGCTTTGCGGCACATCACCATGCGGCTGAGGAAGATTTCGAAATACTCCATCACACTGGCGAAGTTCGTGTCGATCTCCAAAACCAGGCGAATGGTTTTCTCGTCTGGGTTCATATCGACATGGCTTTTCTCGACGGCATAGTTCACCCGGTCGTGAATGTCGAAAGTCTCCATCATAGGGTTTTGCACCCGTGAGCGATGGACGTCCGATTTATCGGCGACGATCAGTGCCGCAGACATGACACTGATGGGCGTCCCGGCTAACTCTTCGTGGTTGCCAATCGCGCCAAGGATCGGTGCGATTTCTTCCGGCGGCATTCCCATTTCGTTGAGGAGCGTAAACGCAATGTTAGCCCCGCTGATCGGGTGATCTATCCGGTTGATAACGTTGCCGATGTCGTGCAGATAAGCGGCAATCTGTCCTAGCTCTACTTCTCGGGCTGGCATTCCGAGCGTGTCCATGATGTGCCGTGTGATTCCGCTCACAATCCCGACATGGCGATGACCGTGTTCGGTGTATCCCATAGAACGCAGAAGCTCATTCGCGCCATCAATCAGCGTTTTAACTTTGTGGTGGGATTTAACATCTTTGAGAGTGATGACTCTCGCATCTTGAATCGGATCGGTATTCATGGTTGAACGTAAGGTTGAACTTTGCCACTACTGACTCGGTTGAGCCAATAGGAGATTCCTAGCGTACCGTCATAAGCTTGGACGCGGGGAATCCTGAGCCGATCCATTTTGCCAGATACCGGCGATGGCGCGGGTGATGAACCGGCAAGGCAGATATTGTCGTAGCCATATCGTTTGCCGTTGAGTTCAAATTTGTTGAGCAAACTGCGATTTTTCGGCGCAATGCCATAGGGGGTGGCAATGGATCTCGCTTTGATCCCAAGGCTGGCAATGTAATCATAAGATCCGGCCAATTCCTTCATCACTTCGCCATCGGACATCTTAGAGAGATTGCCGTGGGTCATTGTGTGCGAGCCGATCTCGCTGCCCCACTCGAGGAGCAGTTCAACTTTTCTCTTGGCGAATTTCTTCTGACCGAACGGGCCGTTCGGAAGGATGAAGAAAGTGCCCTTTACGGGGAAATCGGGGTTCTTATCTGCAAACTTCTTCCAGATTCCCACCGCGCTTTTGGGATCAATCGAGCCATCAGATTTCATGCTGAACTGCGATTGCCAGGAATCATCAAAAGTGAGGATGACAGGCGATGCTCCCCGGGGAAGAGGCATTCGATTATTGACGTATTCGTCAAGCGTTACGGGGCGGTATCCCATTGCATAGAGCCGGTTGAGGTCAGCTTCAAAGTTCTCATAGGATCGCACCATGTTCTTTTCCTCCTGCTCAATGCGGTGATACATCAAGATGAGGACATTGCCTTTGCGATTCGGGAGCCTTTCAGTGACAGGTTTTGGCTCTTCTACACTCGGTGGGCCGTATTGAGGGTTGCTAGGCTTGTCTTGCGGATCTAACAGCGCGGAAAAGAGGACAAGCGAAGCAATCATGATGGGTTTCCAGAGGGGTGCGTTAATTATCTCTGGTTACTTGGCAGGGTTTGTGTGGATTAGGACAAGTTTCCGATAAATTTCTTTCTTAGTCTTGCGAAGAATCGTCAGAACAAGGAATTTAGTTTCAATTTTTTCTGAAACTATTGTCAGGACGACCAAAAATTACGTAGTATTTGAAGGAAGACAGGCGATGACTAAAGTCAAAACCCCAAGCGATCCCCAGCCGATTTGGCAACGCGAAGGCGAAGCCAAGCGGGAAGCTGTGCGCGAGATGTTTGCCGATATCGCGCCAACTTACGATCGTGTCAACACCATCGTTTCGACGGGTCAAGATGAAAAGTGGCGACGCGCGGCGGTTGAAGCCATCAATCTCCAACCGGGAGAGAGCGTGCTGGATCTCTGTTCTGGCACGGGAGCATTTCTTCCGCATATCATGGCGAAGGTCGGCGAAGCTGGGTTAGTAACGGGAGTGGACTTTTGTGCTCCGATGCTCGCCGAGGCAAAAACGAAATTCGGCGAAAAGGTCAGCCTGCAAGTCGGGGATGCGACAGAACTTCCGTTCCAAGCTGAATCGTTTGATGCGATGACAGTCGGTTGGGGACTCCGCAATGTGCCCGATCTCGATCGAGCATTGAGCGAAGCGGCGCGGGTTCTCAAACCCGGAGGGCGCTTTGTCACAGTTGATATGGCGCGCCCGCGTGGATTGATCGGCCCGATCTCAGAATGGGCGTGCGGCACCATTGTTCCGCTTGTGGGCCGAGTCTTTGGTAAGACCGAGGCTTACACTTATCTGCCCAAGTCAGCGCAGCGATTCGCGAGTCGCGAAGAACTCACCGCAAAGATGGAGAAAGCGGGGTTCTCTGATGTGCAGTTCAAAGATTTTTACTTCGGCAACATCTGTATGCATTGGGGGGTAAAGAAGTGAAAACAGCGACCTTCTTCGATACCATTTCACAATCGACTCCTCCTGCGCTTTTGGAGCAGATGGGCCAGTTCTTGGTGGGGGTAGAAGAAGAGCTTCGAGTTCAAACAAACTCCCGGGTCAAGACGGTCGAGGAGATTTCTCGCTTGACTCTGGATGGTGGGGGTAAGCGTCTTCGGCCCGCCCTCGTCCACTTAGCCGCCCGCGCAACGGGTCGAGAATTCGATTCCAGCCGCACTCAAAAACTCGGCGCGGCGATGGAAATGATCCACATGGCCACGCTCATCCACGACGACGTGATTGATGATGCGGCTCTGCGGCGTGGACGGCCAACTGCGTTTTCGGTTCATGGGAATACAGCTTCGATTTTAGGTGGCGATTTCTTGCTTGCCAGAGCGATGTCTCTTCTAGCACAAGATGGTGATTTGCCGATTATCCGCATGGTTTCGGAAGCAGTTGTAGAACTTGCTGAAGGCGAAGTTCGTGAGCTAGAACTTCGCGGAATCTTGAACCTGAGCAAAGACGATCACTTCCAGGTTTTGCGGATGAAAACTGCTGGCTTTATTGAGTGTTGCTGTCGTCTGGGGGGCATGATTGCGGGGGCAACCGAAGCAGAGGTCAATGCGCTCGGTGAGTTTGGTCACCAATTGGGAATGGCGTTTCAAATCGCCGATGACATCTTGGATTATCAGGGCGACCCGACCAAGACCGGCAAACCGCTTGCTACAGATTTCGTTGAGGGGTGTGCCACCCTTCCGTTGATTGAACTTTTGCCGACACTCCGACCAGAACAAATCGCTTGGCTGGAGTCACTGTTTAGCAAAGAAGCCCACGAAGAAGAACTCCGCAATCTCGCCGATTTGATGAATGAACACGGGAGCGTTGCCCGGGCGCAGATGGAAGCAGAGAATCGTATCCAAATTGGGCGACAGTCACTTTGTCGCTTACCAGAATCTGCTGAGCGCGATCTGATGTGTGCGGTCGCCGAGTTCGTGGTTCAGCGCGAATCGTGATGCGATACCCCGCCTACTTTTTTGACCTGGACGGCACCTGCTATCGGGGGAGCGAGCCTGTCCCGCACGCCGCTAATGCAATTCAGCAACTCTACGCTAGCGGGGCACAGATTCGCTATGGCACAAACAATTCTGCCGCTGATCCAACCAAGACTTGCGAGAAGCTGAAGGGGATGGGTTTTCCCTGCGAGCCGGAATGGGTGTACGGTTCGGGTCCAACAACGGCGCGGTATCTGGTGCGAGAGGGGATTGAATCTGTGTTCGTGGTTGGGGAGCCGCAGCTCCACGAGACACTTCGTGGCTTTGGGTTGGCTGAATCGGACTCCCCTGAAGCAGTCGTAGTGGGGATTTGCCGCACGTTCAGTTACGAGCTGCTGGCGGAAGCTCAGGCTCATATCCTGAATGGGGCTAAGTTCATTGCAACGAACCAAGACCCCACTTTTCCGATGGAGGGTGGTGCGCTCAAACCGGGAGCAGGAAGCATTGTAGCGGCGATTCTCACTGCAACAAGTGTGGAGCCAACCGTGATCGGCAAACCGAACCCGCAGATGATCTTGGATGCCCTGTTTGATCTGGGTTTGGAGCGGAGGGAAATGCTTGTTGTGGGGGATCGGGAGGATACGGATATTGCCGCAGGCTTGGCGGCGGGTTGTCCTACTTGGATGGTGCTGACCGGAGTGACTTTTGAGTTGCCAGGTGGTCAAGATGGCGGTGATGATTTGCGGAGTATAATCTGATAATAATCAGATGATCAAGACGACTAATATTGATAGCGTAACCAATTTCACCAAGAAAACAAAAGAGTTTTTGGAGCGACTCAGCAAAGACACTTCGCCGGTTGTACTCACGCAAAACGGTAAGCCGAGAATTGTTGTTCAGGATGCGGATGCCTATCAAAAACTAATGGATGAGCTGGAAGAAAAGCGGATGATGGATGCGGTTTTGGCTGGGTTTGAACAAGCTGATCAGGCGAAACCGGCACAAGAAGTTCTTCGAGAACTTCGATCTAAATATGGCCTTTGAGGTCATCGTGACCCCGCTCGCGCGGGCTCCTACTCTAGTCCAACTTGATCAATTTGAATGTACAAAGGAAATAACTTCGCTTTGCAGAACTCTTGTTGATCCGCATCGAGACATGGCTTTCATAGGAATGTCCTCCGTACGAGAAGGCGTATTTCAATCGGATACTGTTTTTGTATCCCATTGCCATTTTTGATTCGACGAGTGTAAGAGGTGGGGGCGCATTTCCGTCTAGCTGGTTCCCCATTTGTTGGATTGCGCCTATGAAATTGTTATTGTCCTCGTCGGAGTTGATTGGGTCAATCTTGACGTCGCTTGTCTCTATCGTTCCCGTAAGGGCAGACGTCCACCATGCTTGCGCCGCCGCATCTGCTTGAGTGAGGATTGATTTTTGCCCAATTCTCATGATGAAGCCGATTCCACCACAAACAGCAATGATGATTAGGATAATCACCAAGCTGATACCGATAATGGATTTCGCCTTCATCTCTGCATTATGGAGTACTTGATTACTAGCTTGTAGAGTGCAGACGGTTTAATATCAGTGACCCTGCCGGAGCTCTTTTTCCGCTTGATCCACCGCCCGAATCTCCCCGAGCAGCACATCAATCGAATCCACCGATGACGCTTCCTGTGGAATGTCCATCGAGACGATGCGAAGTTCCTCGGTTTTTTGCTCCATCTCATCGGCGAGCTGTTGCAGGCGGTGAGCGATGTTCTTGGCCGGCTCAAAAATCTCTCGCGAACGCGGCGATTTGAAGATGTAATCGGTCGCGGGGCGGGATGAAACCTTGAGCAACCCCTGCAAAGCATCGGCGATGTCCAGTTCCGCAAAGTCCTCGAAAGCCTCTTTGAGGTCTTCTTTGCGATCTTTGCTCGGCTCGCCCACGCACCCGGAGACGAGAACAACAAGCTCTGCCATTGCGATGTTGGCGGCGTTTTCAACTCGCTCTTTCAGCCCCGACCAGTGGGACGCAGTTTCCTTGTTTTGCCAAACCTGGGATTCGAGTGCCTTATTCAGCCGCCCCCAATGAAAAGCCCCTGCTTCCAGAAGCTGGGCGGCCACCGGATCAATCCATTTGTGAAGCTTACGGTCGCTATCCAGCTTGCGGAAATGACGCGCTGCTTCCCCTGCTTTTTTCAGCATTTCTTCTTCGGAAGAAGTGAATTGCCCGGCTTTCTTGGTCATGCGCTGCATCAGCCACCCGCCGAGGACTGTGCCGGTCACACCGCCTAGCAATCCCATTCCAATCGCAGCAATCGGATGCTTGAAAAGCAAAAAGCCGAGTGCTCCGAACCCAATCGCCGCAACCGGAACCAATGCCCCACCAAACAAACATCCTTTGCCCATTGCCGCCTCGATGCGGGCCTGAACAGGATCATGGCGGTGGTGATCAATGTATTCCGCCATGTGAGGATATTTGCTTTTGAGTTTCGATGACGCCATTTCGTTAGGTGAGCCTCTTCACTTTACGCAATTCTTGTCAAATGAGTTGAGCCAATCCACCCTTCGCCCCGCTGATTGCCTGTCGCGGAGTACGCTGGATTTGTGCGGCTGATCGACACTCATTGCCACCTGAATGACACCGAAGCGTTTCCGAATCCAAGCGAAGCGATTGCGGAAGCGCGTGCGGCGGGGGTTGAGAAATTGATTGTGATTGGAGTAGATACGGAGTCCAGTCGCCTTGCCGTGGAGATTGCCGAGCAGCATGAGGGAGTCTACGCGACGGTGGGTTGGCACCCGAACTACACGCAGAACTTCAATAAGTTAGAACTCGCTGAAATTGAGAAGCTGATTACCCACCCTAAGGTTGTTGCGATTGGCGAGATCGGGATGGATTTTCACTGGGATTACGCGACATCTGATGAGCAAAGGTCGGCACTTCTTCTTCAACTTGATCTTGCCGGAAAATATGAAAAGCCCGTCGTTTTCCATTGTCGTGAGGCCGAGTGGTTTCTCCTTCCGATCCTTGAAAAGAGGATCCAAATTTGCCCGAAAGAACGCGGCAAATGGCTTCTCCACTGCTTCGCCGGAAGCCAAGACGATGCAAAGCGTGCCATTGAACTTGACTGCATGTTCGGCGTGGATGGTCCCGTTACTTACAAGAAAGCTGATGAACTCCGCGAAACCATCCAAACCATTGGGCTAGAGCGCATTGTTATCGAAACCGACGCCCCCTGGATGACGCCGGTGCCTCATCGCGGAAAACGCAATAAACCCGCTTGGGTGAAGCATGTGAACGAGGGGCTAGCGGAAACTTTTGACGTCACGCCGGAAGTGACAGCGCGGATCACGACGAAAAACGCAGAAGATTTCTTTGGGATCTAATCCCAGCCATCCGAACCGCGTGTTTTCGATTTGCCGTCGGACTCTTTGACGTCGACGTTGATCTTCACACCACCGAATTTGCCGTCGCCTTCACCGCTGACTTCGCCGGCTTCACCAGCCGGTTTTTCAGCAACTGGAGTGGAAATCGCCACATCCTGCACAGCTTTTTGGAGCTTTTCCGCACTGGATTCAAGGACGGGCACCGAGCCAATGCGCGGGCCAATAATAAAATAGCCAAGTGCCCCCATTCCCACCGGAATGAAGAACCACTTCACAAATACCATTGCCACTGCTCGGCCTGCTTTCGACATATCCCTACCTTTCGAACCGAATCCCTACATAATCCATTGTACAAGCGGTGCCTTCGTTGCCCCGCCGTCGGAACTATGCCAGCCCAAATCTACATCGATACCATTGACCTGCTCACCGAGGTGGTGACGGTCGAACCTTTGAATCTCGATGGTGATTTACCGGACTCGTATCCTCATCTTCGGCTGAAAAAGACAGGACACAAGGAAACTCTCCCTTTGCAGGTGGTTCAAATGGAAAACGCTTTTCTGCGCGTTTTGGTTTCCCCGGCCCTGGGCGGGCGCATCATCTCGATTTTTGATAAGCGAAACGAGCGCGAAGTGATCCCGCCGTTGCAAGAGATTTCTCTTGCCGAAGGCGGCTCAAGAGGGCTTGTTTTGAGCCAGGGAATTGAGTTCATGGCGGGCAAAGGTGGCCGAGCCAACAGCTTGGGAACAGTGGACTTTCGCATTCAAGAAGCGGAAGAGCCAGACCAGCCTGTCGGCGTGCTGATGCACGAGTTGGTGATTGGTCAGCGGATTGCTTGGCACGGAGCGGTGACGCTCGACCCAGACCTCCCTTTGATTACGATAGACCTGCGGGTACAGAATCGCTCCCCGCTTTCTCAACCGACGAACAACGGTCTTCAAGCTAATCTCGGAAATGGATGGAAAGCGTTTGATCGAGCGGTGTACTCGGAGGAACGCCGAGCAGGACTCGCGATTGAGACTTTGCCAAGTGATGTCTATCTGGAATCCATTGGATCAATCTGGAAGTGGCACGCACCGACGGCGAGGGCAGGAATGATCGGGCCAGATCGTGTGGAAGAACTCAAATTCCGAATCACACCGTTTTCATTTGTTGATGCCGAAGAGGTTTCTCATGTTATCGCAGGGTCAGCGGGGGCACTGCGAGTTGGCAAAACCAAACTCAGCATCCAAGTGAGTGACCCAGTTCTTGATGGCAAGATGTTTATCCTCACCGGGAGCGGACAAACCCTAGAAGCTCCGGCCAACCTGTATCCGGAGGCGGTTACCGAAATTGAGTTCGCAACTTTGCCCGAGCCGCCGCGGGGTTTTGTTCTCCGATCATCGGATCAAGCTGTGCTTCTGGAATGGGATGAATCGTCAGTGAGCGTTCCGGCAAAGCACCCCGATCCTGCACCGGGGATGTGGCCTGCTCCCGGAGAATCCTGGCTGGAATCACAACTCAAGAATGGTGCCGAGGATTTCACTCTTGGTTTGCAATCTCCTGGGATTGAAGCTGCTTGCCATGTGGCTCAGGCAGTTGCATTTTGTCGGAACAAGGAGTGGGATTCCGCGCTGGAATCTTTGGATAAGAGCCTTAATTTCAATGCCGAGGATCATCTGGTTTGGTGGCTGAAAGCAGCAATCAAACGGGAATCAGGCAACCAAGATGATGATCGACCAGAGCTGATGAATGCTCACTTCCTTGCTCCCCTAGAGCCAGTACTTCGAGCCGAGGCATTCCTCAGCCAACCGGTCTCGGAAGGCAAGGAGCCGAATCCTGTTCTCAAGCCGGTCGCGGATAACCCTGATGCCGCTCTGGAAGTCGCTTGTCTGCTCATCAAGGTTGGCTTTGAAGAGAGTCTCGCCCGGTTTGTGGATGAATGTTTGCGCCATGCAGAAAGCCCGATGCTCCGATATCTGCTGGCTCATCAATTACTGAGCAAAACCCGCATGGAAGCCTCCGCTGCGGAACACGTGATGCTTGCAGGGCGATGCCCGCTAGAGCCACCATTCCCCTGGCGAGCAGAGGAATGGTCGGCTATCCGAGCCTTAGCAAAAGCGTTCCCGAGCGATGAACGCCTCGCTACTTTGATGAAGCTCGACCGCTAGTTTGCGGGGATAGAATCCGCGCCGAAATAAGGTCGCAACGCTTCAGGAATCATGATGCTGCCATCCGGCTGGCGGTACGTCTCCAAGATGGCCACCAGCAATCGAGGTACGGCAGTCCCCGATCCGTTGAGAATGTGAACGAACTCTGGTTTAGCCCCTTTCTCCCGGCGGAAACGGATATTCGCGCGACGAGATTGGTACGCCTCGAAGTTTGTGCAACTGGAGACTTCCAAATACCGCTGCTCGCCTGGTGACCAGACTTCGATGTCGTAGCATTTGCAACCCTTGTCGCCCATGTCGCCAGCGCAAAGGAGAATCACGCGGTAGTGAAGCCCGAGCGCCTGCAGAACTTGCTCGGCGTCGTTGGTAAGCGCTTCGAGTTCGTCATAGCTGTTTTCTGGCAAGACGTACTTTACCAATTCGACTTTGTCGAATTGGTGCATCCGCAGAATCCCGCGCGTATCGCGTCCCGCTGCACCCGCTTCTCGGCGGAAGCAAGGGGTGTAAGCACACACTTTGAGTGGCAACTGCTCTGCATCCAAGATCTCGTCGCGGTACAGGTTAGTGACCGGAACCTCTGCGGTTGGGATGAGCCAAAGATCATCGACGGTGCCGTAGAGATCATCGGCGAATTTTGGCAAGTTGCCTGTTCCGACAAGGCTGGAAGACAGCACCAAGGCGGGTGGCCAAACTTCCGTATAACCGCGCTTTTCAGACTGGAAATCGGCGAGGAAGTTGATGATGGCGCGTTGGAGTTTTGCTCCTGCGCCGGTATAGACGGCAAAGCCGCTCCCACTCACTTTGACCGCTCGTTCAAAGTCGATCAGGCCGAGTTGCTCCGCAATTTCGTAGTGCGGCAAGAACTCGCCTTCGGGCCTGGTGCCCCACTCACGGATCGTAACATTGTCATCTGCATCCTTTCCATCCGGCACAGAGTCATGCGGGAGGTTCGGGAACTTCAGTTCAATGTCTTGGAGCTTGGCTTCAAGCTCGCGCTCCTTCGGCTCCAATTCTTTGATCGCTTCTTTGATATCAGAAGTCTTTTGCTTGGCGGCCTCGGCTTCTTCCTTTTTGCCTTGCCCAATTAGCTGCCCGATCGATTTGGAGATGGAATTTAGTTCGCTTTTATAGGATTCGAGTTCAGCAACGCTGGCGCGCCACTCTTCATCCACTTTCAAGAATTCGTCGACCGGTGCATCCACTCCTTTGCGGAGGGCACCAGCGCGAACCATTTCTGCATTTTCGCGAATCAATTTTCGATCTAGCATCTCCCCTCCATTGTATCCACCCACCGAAATATCGACCTATCCCTTCAACGGCAAGGGACTTTCCTCGTATCATTCATTGAAAGGAAAAAAGATGCTGACCTTCTATATCATTGCTACCATTTTGGGTGGCGGTCTTGTCTTACTGTCTGCACTCGGTGGAATCGGGGGCGGGCATTTTGATATGGATCACGATATGTCTGTCGATGTCAACACCGACGTAGATATGGATCATGATGTCAGCCATGATGGCGACACGGTCAGCACCGATCATTTTGATTTCTGGCTTCCTTTCTTTAGCCTGAGATTCTGGACATACGCCTTTGCGGCATTTGGTGTCTTTGGTTTGTTTTTGACATTCACAAAGTTCGCACCCGAGCCGATGGCGGCAATGATCTCTGCTGGGGCTGGAGTTTTGATTGGCTCCCTCGCGGCAATAGCCATGCGATGGATCAACAAATCTTCTGTCAACAGTGTTGTGCGGGAAAGCGATTTTATCGGCCAGGAAGGCAAGATGAGCGTCACCCCTCGCAACGGTGAGCCCGGCAAGGTCAGATTAGAAATCAAAGGTGAAATGATCGACATGCTGGCGATGCCTGCAGAAGGCTTCTCTGTCCAGCAGGGCGAAGAGGTGATTGTCGTAGGAGTGGATGGCACCCGCGTTCGCGTGGCCAAAGCCTCTGACTACTTAGAACAATAAGATAAATCGATGATTGAATTTATTAAACAGCTTGGGGATGTGGCGGGGCCAACCGTAATCGGTGGGGTTCTTGCTCTTGTCATCCTCATCTTTCTTGCGTGGCTGACGAAGACATTTCTTCGTATCTGCCCGCCAAACCGCGTTCTGGTCATTACCGGTAAGAAAAGCACGAAGACCGTTATTGGTGGTCGCGCTTGGGTGATTCCTGTGTTCCAACGAGTCAGCTTGATGTCGTTGAACACAATGGAAGTACCGATTTCTGTCCGCAACGCGTACTCATCTGGGGGAATTGCCATGAATGTTGAAGCCATGGCCAACGTCAAGATCAGCAACAACCCAAGGCTGATCCAAAACGCTATCGAGCGATTTCTTGATCGAGATATTGCCGAAATTCGCCGTGTTGCCAAAGAGACATTGGAAGGTCACTTGCGCGGGGTTGTTGCCCAGCTCACTCCTGAGCAAGTCAACGAAGACCGCTTGACCTTTGCCGAGAATCTGCAAACGGAATCCGAAGAAGATCTGAGCAAGCTGGGTTTGCACCTGGATACACTCAAAATCCTTCACGTTTCCGATGAAGTCGGATACTTGGATGCCACTGGTCGCAAAGCGATTGCGAACATTGTCCGGGCGGCGGAAATTGCGGAATCGGATGCCAAGCGTGACGCTGAGCGATCGGAGGCAGAAAACCTCGGGCGCTCTAATGTCAAGCGATCGAACGCAGATACGCTGATTGTTCAACTTCAAAACGACTTGCGAAAGATCCAAGCGGATCTGGAAAGCACGGTCAAGGCCGAAGAAGAAATCACAACGGCAGCGGCCCGCGAAGCGCGTGCCCGAGCAGAACAAGAACTGCAAGGTCTTCGTGCTGAACTCGAAGGGCTCCGGCTCCAAGCCGATGAGGTTCTTCCCGCGGAAGCACGCCGAGAAGCGCGAGCTTTCCTTGCTCGTGGCGAAGCGGCTCTGATTCGTGAACGTGGTCGTGCAGTATCTGGTGCGCTTGATGAACTGTATCAAGCATGGCAAGATGCCGGCCCGAGCGCCAAGCAGATCATGCTCATTGAAAACCTGGAATCCATCCTGCAAACCGCAACGATGGGGGTCAAGAAGGTGAGTATTGATGGTCTCAGCATCATCGATTCTGGTGATGGGCAAACGCTCAAGAACTATATCGCGGCCTACCCAGGCATGCTCAACGCAATCTTTGATGCGGTCGATCAAACGGTCGGCATCAACATTACCGATTCGCTCTCAGGGCGCAATCAAGAATCTACGGAGGTATCGAAATGAACGTTGCTGGATTGATCTTTGGATTAATTGGACTGATTCTTACTTTTGCAGGTCTCTTCCTGCTGAGTTTGAAATCGCTCCTTTGGATTTGCCAACCGAACGAAGTTTTGATCTTCTCGGGTGGGCGAAGAACATCGGGTGGTCGGAGCCTTGGCTACGAAATCGTGAAAGGGGGACGCCGGTTCCGTAAACCGTTCATTGAAAAAGTGGACAGGATCGACCTGACCAACATGATCATTGAACTGGAAGCGCGAAGCGCGTATACCAAAGGCGGGATTCCCGTTCACGTGCAGGGCGTTGCTAACGTCAAGATCGCGGGTCACGAGCCGCTCCTGGATAACGCCATTGAGCGATTCCTGGGCCGGTCTCGCACCGACGTGATGTTGATCGCAAAGTCAACGTTGGAAGGTTCCTTGCGAGGTGTCCTAGCAACGCTGACCCCTGAGCAACTCAACGAAGACCGTAGCCTCTTTGCCGAGAAGCTTGTTCAAGAAGTTGAGCAAGATATGACGGCGCTTGGACTGACTGTCGATACGCTCAAGATTCAGAACATCACTGATGACGTGCAGTATCTTGATTCGATTGGTCGGATTCGGAATAGCAACCTTCTCAGCTCCTCGCGAGTGGCAGAAGCGGTTGCGAAAGCCGACGCCGCCGTTCGGTCGGCAGAAAACAACGAGCGGGAAGTGGAAGCGCAAATCGCGGCTCGTGTTGAGATCGCAAAGGCTGACGCTGAAAAGCGCTTGACCGACGCACGATCGATGCGTGCGGCTGTCGTTGCAGAAGAACAAGCCGTGGTTGCCGCACAAGTGGCGAAAACCCGCGCGGAAATCCAGGTGCAGCAAGCCCGGATTGAGCAAGTGCGCCGCCAATTGGAAGCGGATGTTGTTCAGCCCGCAAAGGCACAGTGCGAAGCGATGGAAGCTCAAGCAAGGGCGGCGGTCGCTCCGATTGAAGAGGATGGCAAGGCTCGAGCTGATGCTCTGCGGCAACTCGCAAAAAGCTGGAATGCCGCTGGCCCGCAAGCCCGTGAAATCTTCCTTCTGCAAAAGATCGAGCCGATCATTGCTCAGCTCACCGATTCGATTGGCAACACGCGAATCGAAAAGGTCACGGTGATTGATGCACCGAGTGGCGGTGGCGCAAGCGATCCGAGAAAGTTGATCGCTCTCAATGAGCAAGTCAAGGAACTGTTTGGCATCGACTTAGTCGATAAGTTGGGCAAGCTGGGTGAAAAGCCAGCGACTGTAGTTACTACAGTTGCGGCACCAGTGCCGCCTCCGGCAGATAGCTAAACAGGACATTCTTGTCAAGTTGAAGAGCCTGCGAAAGCAGGCTCTTTTCTTGTGGTATGAGCCTCAATTTTCATCGCGGGACCTTGAATAATTCGATTTTCTGACCCTAAAATTAGAGTTGATGAAAGCGCTCGCTGTACTTGCAATAGGTTTCGTAGCCGCCCAGTCTTTTGGTCAAAATATTATTCAGAGTCAGGGTCATGCTTTGACAGAAGACGATATCAAATTGGCTCACTCGATGGTGACTTTCCTTGCTGATGGAGCACCTACCGAAGCAGAAAAGCTCACTCTTCGCGCGGGATTGAAGAAAGAGTTCATGGCTGGCCCGGCGGAATTTCGAAGCGGTGTTGACGAAGTCAAAACGTTCATGGCAGAAATCCGCAAGTTGAAGGAGCCACAACAGCTTGCCCTCGCACGAATGACGGTTGTGACTCTGTTCTATGGCCTTACAAAGGACATGAATGATAGCGATGTGCCCGTGATCATGAAAGTGATCTACAAGAAGAATCCGATCTTGGCTTACGACGAAGCCAACCAAATCGCTCTGACCAAGAAGGATCTCGACAACTCGATGCGATTCCTTTGGTTTAGTAATGGCGTTTACGAGCCGAATGCTCAACAAAAAAAGGATATGGATGCTCTTGGCAAGGTGATTTCCCAGAACTATCTGCAAATGAGTGTGGAAGAGAAGCAGTTTCTGGCAATGAGCGCGATCACGATGCCGGTTCTTGATTACAACTGGAAGAAACTCAGCCAAGCTCAGCGGAACCAGTTGATGAACAACTACAATCAGAACTACCAAACGCAAATGCAGAATCAAGGTCAAGTGGTTGCCAAGCCGATTCCGAGCTGGGGGCAAAATCAAAACCTTGATGGTGATACATATAAGTTCTTGAGCCGAATGAGTATGCAAAACCACCTTTCGATGATGAATGGCATCGAAAGCATGGGTGGCTCGGACGACTACTGGACAATCCGTCCAGGCTGGTAATTCCGCTTTCAAATCAAAGAATGCCCTGGTCAAATTGACCAGGGCATTTCTGTTTGGTCCAGGGGCACAGCTTGCGACTCCCGTAGACTGAAATTAGCCATGAAACCAGTTCAAATCATCGTAATTCTCACCACTTTTGCATTGATGGGAGGAGCAGTTTTCATGGCGATGAACAAGCCTGCTTTTGAAGGAGTCAAGGCGACATCGGAGAACTTGCAGGATACGCCTCGCCACCCGGTGACCGATGAAATGCGCGCCCGGGCAGAAGCGAAAGAAGGCGAACTTGCACCCGAGATTGATCTCCCGAGCACGACAGACAAGAACATCCAACTCAGCTCATTGATTGAACAGAAGCCTGTGGTTGTTGTAATGACAAAAGACGGTTGCCCGTGCTCGATCGAAGTGCAGCCGCACTACACGGAAATTGCCAAGGCTTATGCCGGGGAAGTCACTTTCCTGGGTGTGATTGATGGCAACCTCCAAACGGCAGAGAACTTCAAACACGATTTCGAAGTGCCTTACGAGTTTGTCTACACCGAAGAGCTGGACACTTTCAAGTTGTTCGATGCCAAGCAGTCCGTGTATACGTACTTGATCGCAAAGGGGGGCAACATCATCAAGATTTGGCCTGGGTATTCCAAGGGAAGTCTCAAGCAATTGAACACCATGATTGCCAAAGAACTCGGTCAAGAACCGGCCGATCTCCCATTCGAAATGGCTCCTGAGGAGATGACTAGTGGATGCTTCTTCTTCATGCCGATTGGCACCGATGAGCCTGCCTGGTAATTCGCAAGAATTCTTGCGCCAAAATTCGCAATATCACTGTAAAATTATGGTGTGAAGAAACTGCGCAATTTCCTGATGAGCGTAACGCTCAT
>JAGQUX010000013.1 GCA_020438215.1 Armatimonadota bacterium
CCGCCACCGCCGAAGCCGCCGCCACCACGACTGCCGCCGCCGCCGAAGCCGCCACCGCCGCCGCCGAAGCCGCCGCCACCGAGGCCACCGCCACCAAAGCCGCCGCCGCCGAAGCCGCCGCCGCCAAGGCCGCCACCGCCAACACCACCACCGAAGCCGCCAACTGCCGTTGAGGTTTCAGGTTGGATTTGGGTGCTGCCGCTTCCGCTTAGGAGCAAAGCGATCAGAGCCGGGTCAGCAGAGCGAAGGTAGATTTTGCGCGGTCGCAGTGCTGCAGTTGCGCCAGTACCAACACCTGTGTTAGGAGGGTTCGTCGTAGTCACTTGCGGTTTGCGAATAATGTTGTAGATTCCGCCTTCTTCTCGCCAGGTCGAATCGACTTGGTTCAAGATATTGCGGAGTACCGTTCGCAACGGCTGATTTGTGACCGAAATAGTGATTACGCCTTGCACGTCAGGAGCCACCGTGTAGCTGATACCGCTCGATCGAAATACGAGTTTCAGCGCATCTCGAACATCGGACTGATCCAGCTCAACAGACGGGATGATCTTGTTGCCAGGATCATCTTGCTGTGCAAGTGCGGTCATAGGAGCCGCAGTTGTTGCCAACAGAGCGATTCCCACAATCCAGTTGAAGTTCATTTTCATTTTTTTACCAACCTTATCTAATAAAACGTTTTTGTTTCCTTGCTATTACAAAGGCAATTATCGGCCGTCACGACCTCCATCGTCACCACCGAGATCGCCTCGTGCCCCACGACCGCCGCCGCCGGCATTACCACCAGCTGCGGGCTGACCAGCACCGGCGCCTGCGCCGCCGCCAGCTCCGCCAAATACAGGCCCTTCGAGATTCACAACAATCTCATTCGGCTGCACATTGCCGTCCCGTCGCAAAATTGCGCGTTGGGAGTCAATTGCGACACAAACCCACTCAGTTCCTGGAACTTGCGAACCAGGGCGAATGAGATCGACGCTTGTGCCTCGATCAAGCAATGCCATGACTGCTCCTTCTGAAATCACGATCCCAGAGAGTCGCCAGGCTGGGCGTGGCTCTACTCGCGGAATGTCTTGAGCCGATCGATCTTCTGGCTCTTCAAACATAACAGAGAAACCGTTCCCTTCACTGAGAACTCGCTCGAGCATTTGCTGCTCATCAAAAGTTCTTTCTGAAGCCAGCAGACTGAAAGGATTCCCGCGAGAAGCCCAGTATCGACGATCAGCAATCTGTTGAACAGTTTCCAATGTGGATCCGGTAGGATCGGTCAGATCCACTCCCGCTTCTGCAGTCGGAATGTACTGAACGCCAGCCTGGCTAACACCAGCCGGAACCGTTGCCGCTTTGCGATCTTTCGGGCCACAACCCACCATGAAGAGGGATGTTGCCAGAAGTCCAATAATAATGCTCTTTTGCATCATAGGATTTACTCGTTCGGTAGAAATCTTCATCATTGCCCCGCCGACTCCCCGCCTTCAAGCCCAGGTGCGCCACCGCCTCCTGCACCTGGAGCACCAAATCCTGGTGCCGGTGCCGGAGCGGCTCCGCCGCCTGCCAAGGAGACCTCGGGAGCAAGTGCCTTACCGCGCAGGAACGCAACCACAGTTACGTTATAAGTTGCCGTCAAATCAGGAGCAGTGCCCGAAATGGAAAGCCCATCCGCAACCGCTAGATAGTTCGGCATCTCCGACCATGCTTGAATGTTCGCAGAGATCTGTGCCCAAGTCCCACGGATAGTGACTTGGCCCAGGTCGAAGATAGCAACAGGTGTGCCTGCCGCCGGGTAGTTGAAATAGTTTGCAACAACGCCAGCTGGATCTTCTGGTGGAGTCGGAACGAGAGGCCCTTGAACGACCGTCACGCCGCCGCGTCGCATTTGATTATTGACATCTCGCTGAACTTCGTTACGGAACTTTCGAACGAGGTGCGTCATGTCATAGCGGTTGGTCGCAAGATCAACGCCACCCGAGAAAAAGCCAGTTGGAGGAGTTTTGCGAAGAACGATTTGATTCCACTCATCGTTTTGCTCCATAACTTTTTCTTGCGCCTTCTCGAAGCGAGTTTTAGCCGCAGGAAGTTTGGCACCTTCAGCCTCAAGCTGACCTTGCCAGGTCTTATAGTTCTTTGCCTCTTCAGTATTGGGTTTCCAATACTGGAAGAATGCAAAACCGATGGAAGCCAAGAAAATTGACAGTCCAACGATGATCCATGTGATAGCAGAAAGTTTCATGTTTTGCCCTCTGCGCTACGCTTAGCGCCCTCCTGCTGGTCGTCCAAAACCAGCTGCCGGCGGTGCGCCTGCGGCAGAACCACCACCACTAAAAATCGTTGCCCGCGGATCGGGGGTTTGGATAGCACGGTTGAGAGTAACCGACATTGTAACCGTTGACCACCCTGGCATTGGCCCGCGTGCGTTCAAGTTGTCAGTAGAGCCGAACCCGCCTGCTCCCAGGTAGCCACTTGGCTCACCTGCAGCCCGCGCGATCAGCGCATTCATTCTCTCTTCCCAAGTGGAAGGAAGCGGGGCTTCACCCGGCTTGAGCGGAGTTCCAATTTGATCAGCTTCAGTCAATGCAGGAACCGCGGGATCATTGACGGTATATCCGGCGCGCTGAACGTCGATTGCCCCATCAATTTTCCAAAGTGCAATCGCGAGATCGGCGTACTGAGAGAAATCTTTGAGTTGCCCAACCATTGTCACCGTTGTGGTTTCCGGCGAAGACGGTGCCGCGTTCAAGTTTGTGATCCGGTAGTAAGACGGGATGTAAGACATCACATCGTTGTACAAATCAACATACTTATAGTTGTGCTGGGTCATTGCATCAGCAAGCTTGACGTTTCGATCAATAATCGTCGCTTTATTGATCTGCTCAATAGCTGCGAGCGATGTTGCTTGCGCGTTAGCTGCGGCCTGAGCCTTGCTTTGCGCTTCGGCTTTTGCATCGGCGAGTTGCTTGTTGGACATGAAGATCATGCCCGCCGCAATGAGGATGCCAAGCAGACCGAGTAGTACTGCAGCAATGATTGCCCCCATCGAAGAGCCGCCACTCTTCGATACATTTGCGGGAACGAGGTTCAGTTTCATAGTTTCTGTTACTTTTCCCTTTTAGAAGCAGATGTGCAGGGCGTTCCCTACTGCAACTGCGAAGTCTTGTTTGCTTTGCTCAACCAATTCTGGCTCGCTCTTCTTCAAACTCATGGACACACTTCGGAATGGATCGTACATCTCAACAGGAAGATCAAGCGCGGATGAAAGGAATCGATCGAGATTCTTCATTTTGCTTGCTCCACCAGCGAGAAGGACTTGATCCACATCGCCGCCTTTACTTCGGTGATAGTCGACTGACCGTCGAATTTCCGCAACCAATTCATCCAAAGTCACCGCAACTGCGTTTGCATACGGATTTGCTGGCTCTGCCGCCGGTTCCGGAGTTGCTTCGACTGGAGCAGTTTCTTCAGCCGGAGCATCGGTTGGGTCAGCGAAAGGATTGTAAGACGAAACCGCAGGTGCGGCACCAAACGGATTGAAGCTTGCTTGCTGTGCTTGGCTCGGAAGAACCATATCATTGATCTTCGCGCGCTCAGCGTCTTCAAAAGTCATCGACATGCCGTCAGCAATTGCGCGGGTGAACATTTCGCCACCCATCGGCACTTGACGTGGCATCAGGAGCTTTCCGTCTTTGTAAATATTGATGGAAGTGGTTCGGTGACCGATTTCCACGACACAAACTTGCTTGCTTGGAAACGCTCCGTTATAGGAGATATCCAAGGATCGCGCAATAGCGAGAGGCTCAACATCAAGCGCGGCGGCTTTCTTGCCAGCTCGCTTGAGGAGGTTGACCAGCGTCACTGCGGAAGATTGAGTTGCGATTGCCATCACAACATCCATATTCTGCGCTGCCGCATCATCTGGCTGGAATGACTTGAAATCGCTAACAACGGTGCTTTCTGCGAACGGAATATTGCGGGTGACTTCCCATTCCATGTGCTTTTTCAGTTCGTCCTGGTTCATGTTTGGAACGTCGAGCGTTCGAACCAAAACGGATTGGTTGCCAGTGATTGAAACCACGGCATCTCCAACCGAAATCCCACTTGCCGCACAAAGATCCTTGACGACAGCCCCGATACTTTCGGAATCGTGAACGCCACTCTGATCAACAGTTCCCTCTGGCGTTTGGGCCATTCCGATTGCCGTCAATACAGGTTGACGACCTTGGAGCTTGATTTCAGCAACCTTAATGGTTTGACTTCCCAGATCAACTCCAATTACGCTTGTGTACTTTTTTGCCATGACCGACCGGTACGCACTCCCACGCGGACGCGACTGAATATTAGCATCCAATCGAACCTGCTGTCAACTCAAATTCGCGTTCCTATAAACCTGACGCGGAAAAAGTCGCTAATTGTTACAAATTTTGTCCCGTTTTCAACTTAACAAGAGAGAGGGCGACTCGAAAAATCGAGTCGCCCTCTGCGTTTTCTTCTCTCTACCGTTTTAGTTTCGGGTTCGGAAGAGCGGTGCCGTCTTCGGTGCCATCGTCTGGAAGTAGATATCCGGAGCTCCGGTTCGTCCACTTGTCCAGAAGAGCCAGTAGAGCGGCGGTCGACCGTTATTGGCCGCAGTGCTCACGAACGGGTCGAGGCTGATGGTCACATCAGATTCGTTACCCACTTGTTCAATCGGCACTGCCTGCTCACCTTTCTCGAAGATCAGCGAGACAGTTGCATCAACTGTGAAGTTTCCAATGGTAGCCCCACGATCGTCCACTGCGGTGTACTGAATGGTTACGTTTTGCGCCTCCATTTCTGAACCAAAGTAAACGCGACCGTTCACGGGATCGACTTGGTAGAAACCGCCGAAAGGCATTGTCACCACCATGTCGCCAGGTTGGATAGAACCATCCGCGTTTGTCCGAACCGAAGTTGGCAGATCCACCCCGAATCGCATGGAGCTGTAATACGGCCGAGTTGGGCCATCGCCAGCACCAGTCGTTCGATTGAACACGCTCATCATTCGGTCGAACCGGATTTGCGCACCCGGAGCAGCCGCGATGTTGTTCTGGTCGTACCAGTAGTTTAGGTCTTCGGTCAGATTTTCATCTTCGCGACCTGGGAAGCCAGTGAATGTGATTCCAAGGAATCGCTCATCCAAGACTGTGCTTGCCGATTTGTAGTTCGCGCCAACACTGGTGTTCGAGCGAGCAATTCGCTGAACGCCACCGTTGTTGATCAGCTGCGCTGAAGTCGCACCGCTCACCCGGATGAACCGTGGCGAATAGGTGAGATACAGATCAGCGTTTCGCGGAATCATGCCACCACTGAACTTGATCGAGCCAGTTTGAGTATCGATGTAGACCTTGCCACCAAGCGTGGTCGGAACCACGATTTCGCGGGTTGTTCGGTCGACGATGCGATCTTCACGCGGCGTCATATCAATGATTGGCGTGAGAACCCCGAGCCGATTGATTGCCAACTGGAAGTTCGCAATATCAACATCAGCGAGTCGCCAAGCGATACCAGGAGCCCAATAGGTGTTCGTAGCCGCATCGAACTCAAGTCGGTCGGTGCGATCAAGGAACGGAGTCCAGGTCGGGGTGGTTCCGGCACCAGGCAGGAACATCTGACCCATAAAGGCTTCACTGTTCTGTCGGCCTGTCACCTTACCGGTAAAGGTCATGTTGGTTACAGGTGTGTTACCGTTTTGGTAGCGGCGCAGGATCGTACTCGGGTTACCGAACGATTCGAACTTCGCACCCAATTCCACTTCAACTGGTTGTGACCAAGTATCCGTGTTGATGTTATAGTTCGTCGACATTAAGCGAGAACCGCCGGAAGTCGAAGCGATGTAGTACACAAAGACAAACTCGCCTGTCCGGACGATCGTTGGCTTACCTTTCACGCTTGACCGATCAAACGGCATGGCTACGATTGAGTTCACCGTGACCACGGAGGCAGCATCCATTGTCAACTCCGCAACCATGAGTTGTTGCGTTGTTTGGCGCTCGCCACTTGCGGTTCGGATCATCGCTTCGCCGAGGAAGACCATCGGTTGAATGACGAACGATCCACGGTTGCCGTCTTGCAAGGTCATCGGATCTTCAAATCCGTTGCCCGGGAAGACCGGATGCGTAAATCGCATACGACCCAGCACAACTTCGCCAGTTGCCAGCGAGAACGTCGAAGCTTCAGTACCGAATGCCGGAACCATCACGCCCGCCGAGAACCAGGTGTTCGCCGAGAACGGCGTCCATCCATACATTTCTCGAATTGGCGAGACTTGTGTTGCCGGAGCAGGGTTTGTGCCCTGCATGCTAGACACATAGATGCGCCAGTCATTCGTTTGAACCGTGTCAGCTTCCACCATCACCTTGCGCAGGAATCCTGGCAAGTTGCTGATATCCAATCGGTTCGAAGACCAAGCCGTGAGCATTTGCCCCAGTCGGTTCCGAGCGACGGTTGGCTGACGGTTGCTCCAATTGAAGTTACTTGGCGCGAGCGGTTGATCCACGTTCGGAGCCGCCTTTGTTGTCGGCTGAGTCGTGAACCGAGACTCGCGGATGTTGAATTTCAGGTTGACGGCCGGATCGATGTACGGCTCATCACTGAATTCACCGGTGAAGATGTCGTTGTAATAGCCGAGGTAGCTTGTGAGAGCACCACCTGCTGTATCTTCTTCTTCAAAAGCCCATACATTGCGCACATATTCACCCACAGGTGTTCCGATCGGTGCGGCTACACCAATGAACGGATCGCGCGGCGGGAAGGTGACTGCGTTTAGCAGGCTTCCCGAGTTAACTCGCAGGTTCACGTTCGAGCGGAACCGTGGGTTCGTGCTCATTCGGGTTGCGGCAATATCGCCAACTCGCGGCTTTTGCAGCACCATCTGATCAGAGCCTGTACCCGCCAAGAAGACTGGAGTCAGGTTCGGATCGAGGTCGCTGAAGAGCGAGAATCGCGCATCCAACCAAGCCAGTTCGTGTTCGCCATTCGCATAAAGCTCAAGCGGTCGATCCAGCGGATTCAGCGGATTCTTGACAAATCCCTTGCTCATGCGGACGTTGACCAGGTTCGTGTTGCCTTCATTGAAGACAGTGAACGGCTGGAACATCGCACCGGAGCCCGAGTTGAATGCTGGGTTCGCCGGGAGGAAGTTCGTGCCTGGCATCCAAGGAGCCAGCGGGCCACCACCTGCGCCACCATTGAATCCACCACCTGCTGGCAGTGATCCAAGATCAACGGTTGGAGTATTTGTGGAGAGACGGACGTCTCGCCCAACATTAAGCCCGAGGTTGATTTGTCGGAACGCATCGGATGATTCAAATCCAGAGTTACCCGCATCAACATACAAGGTTTGTCGGCCAGCATAGCCACTCACGCGCTGAGTAGCGTTCGGGAACGAACTAGGCTGATACTTCGGCACCGCCAAGCTGACTTTGAGATCAGTTCGGTTGATCGTTCGCACCAATCCAGCCTCGAATCCTGCTGGTGTGTTGTAGGTTGTCACGTCAGCCGGATCAATCGTTGGGGGAACGAGAGTCATGCCGCTGTAAAGCGGATTCTCTACGTTGCCGAATTGATCTTTCGCTACGTTCAAGTTGCTACGCGAGACATCCGGGTAGTCGAGTGACCGGTTTGGATAGAAGAGCGGATAGTCTTCGAAATCTCGGTAAAGCCAGTTGGTTTTGTTGTTACCACTATTCAGCGGCTTGATGATTCCAAGATCTCCTACCGGATCGAATTGCTTCGGATGGCTCGGGTCGGATAGGTCATCTGCGTAACCAGCTGGGTTTGTCAGCGGCTGCCAAGTGAGATCGCCAGAGTTCCAGCGAACATTGGTTTGCCCCACACCGGGTCGACCAAAAATCAAGTTCATCAATGTTCGGTCGCCGATTGCCATATTGAGCAAGCCAGTGCCGCCGTGGGCAACATCTCCGAGGTTCGGCAGGCTACCAAGAACTGCATTCGGAACTTGGCTCACTAGCCCCCAACCATCTTTATGGACGTCAACTGGGCCAGCATAGACACCTGTTGGATTCTGTCCCAAAACAGATGGATCAGTTGGATTGGTCGTAAATCCAGCCGTTGGGAAGAAGGTTCCCGTCGAGTTATAGAAACCAACCGCCATCGGGTTCGCCATAGCAACTGTCCCTGCGGCGCCACCACCTGGTGACAAGTTCACCAAGTTCGCGCTGAATCCGCTAGAACCACCAATGCGTGCTCGCACCTGGACATTGACATTTCCTGGTGTGATCGCTTGGCGACCAGTACCAATCAACTGACGTTGCCCGAATGCCACTCCGCCTTCTTCCGGCGTTGGCGCTCCCGAAACATCCGCTCGAGTGAGCAAAGACGGCCGGTTACGGTCAGTTGCATTCGCATTGAACAGATACTCAACGACATAACCACTCGTATCCGGAACACTGGAGTTGTGAATATCAACGACAACAATGTTGAGTACTTCACCGAATTCATATGTTCTGCGCTGAATCGCGTTTGCTTTGATATTCGTGATATCAGCGTATGTGATTCCCGCTGCAGTTCGTGATTTCTGAAGGAGATCCTTGTAATCATCGGGAGCAACGATCAGAACTTCCGGCTCTTGGATCATTCCACCGAGTGCCGTTGCATCCGGGTCATTTCCAGCACCATTTTCATTGCCAGGAGGTGTCCCCGGCGTAATTGGTGGGATGGAGTTTGTATCGTCTTCAGAACTGAAGGCGTACAAGTAGCCCAGCGTATCACCGATGTAGATGTGTGATCGATTTGCCAAAACAGTGTTCGGCCAACCACCAATCGCAAAACCTGCACGCTGATTATCGCCTTCCAGCGAATAACCCCAGTTCAATCGGTTTCCAACAAGGTTCACAGAACCGTTGGCAAAATAGCCTTGGAGGGTTCCACTATTGGTTGCCACCAAAACTGTTGGCGTTGCATCAACGAGTGCTGTGCCCGTCGGATTGTACGTCCGCAAGTGGGTAAACGCCAGCCCAGTCGAGGAACCACTAATGGGCGAATTTTCTTCCCACCGAACCGTGCCCGTGGCTGGATCAATGGAAGTAATGAAACCACCGTCGTCCACAAAGAAAACGGAATCCCAGTTACCAGGTCCTGTTGGGAAGACGAGCGCATCCGGAACTGCCACCGGCGAAGCCGATCCAAACAATCCAAACGGAGTGAGACCGTCAGCGCGGAAAGAGTGAATCCAGTTCAAAGTACCGGTATTCACATCCAGCGCATGAATCTGACCTTCGGCCGGATTCGCAGCATTGGCAGATCCGAAGATCACTTGCCCAAACGCAACGGCCGGAGTCATTTTCACTTCACCGAGAGTCGGAGAAACCGCGTTCGGATATTGCCAGAGATCGGTGGTCGTCTTAGTTGCCGGGTTGCCCGCAGCGTCCAAAGCGTAGATTCGACCAGACGATGCTGGAACGATGACCGCAGGGGTTCCCGCGACCGTGGCAAATGCTACCGAACCATCAATCGGCCCGAGGGTCGAAGCAGCGATCGGAGTAGCTGGCGTGGTCGGGTTGTAGTCATCCGGATAAGTCCAAACTCGGCGAGTTGTTCCATCGCCTCGACCGAGCATTTCCAGACAATAAACGCGACCATTGTCCGCTCCAATATAGAGCAGATCTTGGCCGCCAACGTTCTGGATCATCGCCGAACTGATGTTGAACTCGTTCGGGTAAGTCGCGATTTGTCCATCTTCACCCGCTACATTGTTCGGGTCAGTGGCAGGATCTTCACTTGGCCATGTCCAATAGACTTGGCTGGAGGTTCCGGCAGCAACGGAGCCGTGCGCATCCATACAGACGAGGCGTCCATCTTCACGTGCGACAACAACGACGTCACGAACGGCGGTGATTGTCCCGTCGTCAATTGTAACTGCCGCCTGCACCGGAGTGGAATCGATGCCAAGATCAGCATCTCGAACAAATCGGACAGCATCAGCGTAGACATCAAGCCCAGCGGTGACATCAGCCGGGTCAACGGCTGCATCCGTCAAGCGAACTTGAAGCGGCAAAGCATCTAGGTGCTCATACCCTTCAGTTGGCTGGAACGGAAGTCGAACCCAGTTGTTGAGAACGTTCTGAGTGACTTGAATCGTATCAACAACGTTTCCGCCTTGCAGAATCTGATAGTTGACACGACCAACAAAGTCACCAACAACATCGTTGTTCGGGAAATAAACCTCAATGAAGTAGTTGCCTTCCGGCATGTCCTTCTGCCAGGTCACTTGACCAGCGGCAACGTTCTGCGCTGGAGCCCGATAGTAATCCGGACCGATGCGGTTCATTGCACCTGCCGTACTTACAAACGGTGGCGAGAAGGTGACATCGGGGCTGAGGTTGTCAGCTTGTCGGAATACGGTGTAGCGCGGGTAAGCCGCGTTCGGGGCACCGTTGAGCCATGCCGCTCGATCATCTTCGTATCGGGTTGCTTCCGCTTGAGTGAGATTGAGCGGGCGAACCGCTGGGTAAGACCAAACCATGTTGCGTCGCAATGGTTGAAGCAAATCAACAAGTGCACCATCATGTGCAAACGAAGTGACCGATCCAATATTGAAGCTACGGTTCAAGTTGCCAATGAAAGCGTTTTCGTTTCGCGCGGTAACAACACGTTGATCAAAGACAGGAGGATTTCCACCCAAATCGTTTTCGGTAAGTTGCCGAACGACTGGTGATGCAACGTAAGAGCCGCTTCGAGCGGTTTCGCCAGTGATACGAATCGAATCCGCGAAAACAACATCAACGCCGGCTTGATCCCCGCTTTGAAGTGGGAATCCGAAGTCGTCATGGAGAACGACGTTGTGAAGTCGGATCACAATCTGGCCAGCGCTCGCTTGGAATCGGCGTGCGGAGCTATCCAAAAATGCGTAGCCGCCACCATTCACAAACAGGTCAACAACGAAGGTTTCAGTACCCGAAGCAGAGATAACTTCGTACACTTGGTAGCGCGTTGGGAAGCGGATATCTGCCGGGAAGTTTCCATCGGGCTGAATGTTTGTTCCACCAAGCGGGACATTGACTTCCAGTTGGTAATCAACCGTGTTGTCAAGGCCAGTCATGGCCCATTCGTAAACGCGAGTGGAGCCGCCTGTGGGGTTAGAAAGTGTTGCCGCGGTTGAAGCGGCCGTCACAGCAACGCGATAAGGAGCATTCACGACATTGCTGCTCAGGTAGCCACCGGCAAGGAAGAAGTTCGGGTTGGCCAAGCCAAACGGAGCTGGATCGATCCAATCCGCTGGAGCCGGAAGTGGAGTCGTACCCAAATCATCGTTGTCCATCGAACCACCGAATTCAAAGACCGGATCCCACCAGCGGAGGAATGCTCGGCCGGCGTTGTTCCAAATGGTCTCAACTACGGCAGTACCGCCTTGAATGGTCGAAAGACCATCACGGCTATTGGCACCACGATATGTGGAATAGTCCTGCGCAATCGCGACTCCAGCGAGAACCGCGAGGGAAATCGCTGTCAGCCCGAGCCCGTAACGGGTTCGAGAACTCTTTTTCGTCTTCTCCAGTTGTTGTTTCATTTCTTACTGACGCTCCGCAAATACGGGGTTCACGATGCCGCGCGCTCCTTGAATGGGCGGCATTTCCAGCAATACAGAAAGGCTATTGAAGCCTAGATTCAGTCGGTTGATGTTGTATCCCGGCGTGTTGACTGGTGCACCAGCCGCCGCAAAGGAACCATCTACCAGAACGACTTCCCCGGTGAACGGATTGTTCGATCCCAGGTTGAAGAACGTTCCAAAGTAACCGTTGACCATCAGCACGTCGCCTGAATCTAGTCGGCGTGCGTACATCGGTCGGAATTGGCTCGGGTTGGATTGCAGTTGACCTGCGCCCCATGGGCCAGTTCCCGGTCGTCGCATAAAGCGATAAGCCTCGGTCGGCAACATCCAGCGGACATCCCAATTTTCAGCCGTTGGGCTAGGATCTGTGTCTACCAACTCAAAGAGTCCGCCTTGCATCGCCAGCATCACGGTGACTTGGAAGGTTCCCGGGCCAGTCGATACATAAGACAGGGTCGCCGATTGAAGACCAGAAATCTTTCGTGGTCGCGTTGGATCGTTCACAGTTGGCAAAGCCCAATTGTAAACGCCACCGCCAGTATCACCAACGTAAGTGCCTGCATTGATGGGAGGCATATTGAATTCGTTGATGACCGAGGTCGCATTTCCATCGAAAAGAACGACGCCACCGAATCCACCAGGATTATCTTGGCTAGGCACGCCAGCGGTATCAAGTCCAAGAGATCGCTTACTCGGTTCAATATTATTGAATCCGAGAGCAAAGACGGTTTTGCTTCCACCCACGCCATCCGCGATTGTTTTTCGGGAGAGCGTATTGTAGAAATACCGCTTACCAGAAAGTTCTTCCGGTGTATGCCAGAACATCACACCCATTGCGGTTGTGAATGGCCCAACTTCGTTATCAGGATCGCCGTAACGTACGAGACCAAGGATTCGGCCCTGAGCATCCATACGGTACCGGTCGATCACTTCGATAACGCGGTTGTTTCCGCCATCTGCAATCAGGTAGTGATCCCACTTCTCGTCGGTTGCGGGCAGTTCTAGTGTTTCACCCGGGAAGAAGGAAGCCACTTCTGCTGCCGTGCGGTATGTCGAGTAGAACAGGACATCGCGCGGGTTGCGGAGTTGCAGATTCTCATTCGGGCTTGAGCCGTCTGGTCGCAATTGTGGGTGCATGCGCACCTTGGTTATTGATCGAATTTCGCGACCCGAACTGTCAATGCGGAGAACCGCATCGTTGCCAGAATCAACAATCACATAACCAGCCTGCCCATCTGGGTAAACGCGATGGGGCTCTGAAAGTCGCCGTGTTTGGCTTGCTGCCGAAATCGGTTGGTTCGGGCCGGCGTAAAGAGTTTTCTCAAGCAACCAAAGTGGGTTACCGCTGGAATCGAATCGTCCAATTCGTCCGCTGTCCACAATCAAGAAGTCGCTTCGAGAGAACACGTTCAATGCATCGGAACTAGCCGTAGCAATCGAACCATCACCAGCCGTCAGTGAAAGCATATCGGCACTGCTGATAGAAGCCTGCAGCAATCGAATGCGGAAATCATCAAATTGAGTTATGCCTCGCAGTTGCGGCCATCGGAATCCGTCGGCTGGGCGTGCGTTCGCGAAATCAAAGGCAGCTAGAGCACCATCGAGTGTCCAGTACTGACTCACCCATGGGCGAGCGGTTGTGGACTTCAAGAACGGATCGTTGCCCGCAACCGTTGCGTCAAACCCAAAGATCAAACCGTTGGTTGGGAGCGGGAAGCTCGGGCCAACAGAAACAAGTCCAGGCAAGATGCTTGTTCCACCCACATAAACCGTGTTCCCAGTCACGACTGGTGAGCAAGTTGCTCGCATACCGTTCATCACGATGTACCAAGCCAGCGAATTGAACGTTCCGCGGGCATTTCCGCCAGAAAATCCACCTGCGCCAGAAGAAAGCTCCGGTTCGACAATGTTCTCGGTTTGATTGCCACGCCGGACAATCACGGGAAGATTGTTGGTCAAGCAGGAGTTTAGAGTTCCACTTGCCGAACTCGCGAGCGAATTCAAGATCACTCGCGCCATGCCATTCGTGTTTTCGAGAGCTTCGATTTGGAACGAGTTGCTGTTCAGGGCAGCAAACGCGGTCGGGTTCGTCATGTCTGGCGAACGGGCTACATCTGGCTGACGCAGAACGACGTTCGTCTGCGGTTCACCCTGGGCGTTCGTTTCGATGACGACATCGAATTCAGCTGGACCGGGTTCCGCATCAAATGCAAGAAGCACGGAGGTATCCGCTGGTGCGTTACCGAATGCAGACAGCAGTTTAGTTCCTGCCGCCGTTACATACATCAAGCCGCCGCGGACTGCCGGTCCATCGACAAAGCGCATGTCACGCACTCGCTCGTTCAAGAACGGGAGCGCAACATTGATATTGTCTTCATCGGTAATCGCATCTGGGTATGTGAAGTTTCCATTCCCACGGACTGCAATCGTATTGATTTGATTATTCAGTTCGTATCGAGTTCGAACCAGGAATTGGCCACGTCCTTCTTCTTTGAAGATATAGAACGTGCCACCAGAACCGGTTGTTGCCAAGTTGCCTGTATTTCGGACTGATACACCGAGGAATCCGTTCGGTGTCAGTGCAGGGCTTCCCACAATCACGCGTGTAGGAGTCGCCTGGTCGATCATGTTCACGGATCCACGAATATAGTTGCGAGTACCTGCGGATGAAGTTGTAGGGCCACTCCAATCGATATAGTAATCGGTTCGGAACGATGCGTCATCGTTACCAACTCCTGGAGTAGCGGTGCCATCCCAGTCGATACCGGATGCAAGTCCAGCGCCGCTCAAAGTAACGATGTACTGCCCTTGACTTGGTGTGTTATAAGCAATGCCAGCAACCCATGTCGCAATTTCCGTAGGAGTTGCTTCCGAGCCTGTCAACGGGTTAACGATATGAAGATTGAGTCCAACACCCTGATCGGTAGCAACCGGGCCAGCCAGAGGCAATCGTTGCTGTGAGGCCCTTGTCGCAATCGTCAACTGATTGCCTGTGAGACTCACTGATGTCGGGGCTTCGCCTTTTGCTCCCATCCAAATGGAAGAAATTGAAGCGGGTTGAGAGCCAACGGCCGCCGGTGCGGTGGGAATATAAGCCACCAAGTCACTTGCAGAAGAGCTATCAGCAATGGGGATATACCCTACAGCTGGGCTTGAGGTGGGAATTCGGAGCGATCCGTTGCCAAAAAGCAGCCATGGAGCACCAGTGACGTTAACTCCAACCGAGCTTGGGCGTCGCAAATCGATCGACCAAAGTGCGCCATTACCAGATGTATCTTCCCCACCGACCACAACCAAGTCGTCATGGATAACAGGGGCCGTTGTTGCGCTTTGCACATTCGGCGGAGTTGGAATGGTAACAGCAGGAGCGACGGCTCCACCTGTATTGCTCAGATTGAAAACGTGAGTTTGCCCGTTGTTGTCTGAGACCCAAACTTGCTGGATAAATCCGAGTTCAGAGTTGGGAACTTCCGTAACTGCCGGTGCCGAAAGTGTGCCGAGGGCTTGGCTCTGCCAAACAAGATCCACCGCGGAACCAGCGGGATCAATGACACCATCATCAGGGTTGCCGATGTTGTCTTTATCCAGATCGCGATTTGGCTTTGCATCATAAACTCGAACTACTCCACCGGTCGTTGTGACAACCCGCCCGTCAAAGAGGACTGGTACGTTTTGAGGTGAGTGATTCTGTGCCGTCTCGTACTGCCGAAGCGCAGGTGCACCTACGGTTACCGGAACACTCGAACTCTTTCGAGAACCAGCCGCCGGTTGACCATAAGTCGCGGGCAAGCTGAGAATGTTCACCGCCAGCTTCGAAGCCGAGTTGTATGAGTTTTCTCCAGAAGGGCCGGGGCTAACAAAATTCGTGTTATTCACCAGGCCAGAAACGGGATCCCAGCCAAGATTGAGGTATCTCTGTGCGCCTTGTCCGGTGATGACCATAAAGCCATCGCCCGATTTGCCCATCACAACATAGCCTTGACCGGCACCAAAAAGCGAACTCACGGGAACATCCCACGAGAGGGAGTTTCCGACCATTCCGGCTAAGAATGGAGCCGCGCCACCGAGATCACCAGCTGCGAATCGACCCATAGACATGCGCGGAGCAAGTCCGGTCATGCGATTGTAGTCATTCACCGTGATAATGTTCGGTGAGCTGAGAATTGGGTGAGAAAGGTTGAGAACTGCCGTATTTGCGTCTGTTCGGAAAGCGAAAGGCAGAGGAGTGGAGACATTAACGTCAGTTCCGCCTTGGCTCATTTCTAACCAGAGAATTCCGCCTTTATCCACGAACTTTCGAAGCTTTTCGCGCTGGACTGTGTTCAGCTGGAATCCAGCAGCGGGCGACATCGCAAGAACGTCGTATTGCGTCAAATCTTCTTCGGAAACATCGTTCAGCCAGACTTCCCAATAGCTCGCAAAATTCTTCGTCGTTCGAGTACCGATCGGTGCAGAACCAAATGCGGACCAACGGTTAAAGGTGCGTACTGATACTTGACCCTCTGCAAGCGGATTTACAAAACTCCACTCTGCCGGCTTGACGCCGTTAGCCCGATCAAGATTGCTCCAGATATGCGGAGCCACCGTGCCCATGGTTGGGCTGATGACTACGACACCGGCCTTGATCTGCCCGCCACGAGTTGTATAGGTAACGGGTTGAGCCCAGGCCATTGTTGTGGCCAGGGCTGCGGTCATGAAGATTGCTGAACGTATTTTCATCACGAAGTCTCGTCTCCGAAGTACACGAGGGTTGGACTCACCGGAAGCCGGGGAGTCGGAGGAAGTGTCCGACCAGCAGAATCGGTGCGAAGCGGGACGAGAAGTCCAGCGCTCGGCGTTGCCGATGCTCCCAGTACGGGATCATAAGTCACTGTAAAGTTCGGTGCGGCGATCGGGCCACCAGCGCCAAGCGGAAGGTGATCAGCAGGGATCACGCCGCCAGTTCCAGCAAGTCGTCGCGGAATCCAGCCCCACTTCTTAAGCCATTCGCTTTGTTGGCTCATTGGAGCGGGCATATTTTCCGAAATCGAACCAATGATCGAAACTTTGACATCCAGCGGCTCACCAAAGAACGGAACTTCAGGTGAGTTACCGAATCGCTCGAATCGGCGTTGCTTAGCCAATTGCAAGTTTGCAGGAGCAGCAGCCGAGTAGGTCGGGTTCGTCGATGGAATTGTTGTATCCAGATCGTCGGTTGTGTCCACAGGTGTGTAATTCTGCTCAAACGCCGTGCGGGTATCCGCAGAGTTCGGGTTGAACCACGGGCCAGGAATCACAAAGAACGAACCGTTTTGCGCGTACATCACCGCTTCGATGCGAACATCGAACGGCTGGATTGCCGTGCGCGAAACCAGGAAGTTCTTGGACGGGTTTCCACCAGCCGAGCTGAGTTGCAATTGGAAGATGGTTGGATCTTCCACCGCCAAGCCATAAACGCCTTGCGGGTTCGCAGCTGTTGAGGTCACTTGTCGGCCAACGGTTGAATAGTTGTTGAACGTCACGCCAGTCGTACCATCGTGGATGGTCATGGCAACCGTCTCAAACTTCGGATATGCGTTGGTAGAAGGATCGCCCAAGCCATAGACCGGGATATCGGTCGCTGCGAAGTAGATCGACGCTTGGTTGAACGGAATCGTTGGTCCGCCGATGTTGATCACCGTAGGGAACAGATACGGATCGTTCGGTGCGCCAGGAGCGCGGAACGTATCCGCCTGGATATTGATTCCGAGGAAAGACGGGCCGTTATCGTCAGCCGAAACACTCATCATAATCTTGGATTCAATTGGGCCAGCCACGCTGAATCCAGGAGCAGATGTGTATTGCTGCATAAACGGCACCCAAGTTGTTGGGTTGGTGCCGTTTGGCTCCAGCAAGAACTGAGTCGTCAAGTTGAGTTCTGTTGCAACGGCGAGATCAAGTTCGAACGGATTCGGAGTATCTGGCAAACCATCTGCAGCTTTCGCTTGTGGGATTTCGCCAGCATCCGGGCCGAAGAACATGGTTGTGTTCACGGCAACAAAGTCGTTCGCCAGAAGACTAATCATGGATTGGCTCGGTCGGTCGATAACAACCGGAGCGCCGCCACCTGATCGCGCAACAACACCCTTGGTGATCGAACCATCAACATAGATAGTTCCGCGTGAAGTCAATGTGATTTGAACATCCGTTGGGATGACGCCGCGTACGCGAACATCGCCTTCGAACATCAACACACCATTGAATCGTCGACCCAGAGTTTGGAACTGAGCATCGGTGATTGCGTTGAAGTTCGTTCCCGCCGGGGAAGAAATCACGTCAGCAATCCATTTTTCACCAGCAATGATGCGGATGAAGTATCGGTTTTCTGTCTGACCAGTGTTACCACCCGTTGCCGGGTCAATCCAGTTCGGATTGTTAGATCGTCCATCGCGAACGATACGGAAGCCGTCCGGCATCAGGATCACGCTCGGCGCAACCGGGATGTAGTATGGGCCAACCCAGCCAAGGCTGTCGGCGTTGTTCGGGTTCAGCCAGTCGAGTGGAAGAGACTTGGAAGGATCTTGGTTCGCTCGAACTTCTTCGCTCGGGCGATTCGCTCGCTCGGAGCTATCGACATAAATGCCTTCGCCGTAACCCCATGTTCCCGTGTTGCGGTTCGCAGAGATCACACCAGACTGCTGGGTCATCACGCGATAGCGATTTTGACCAGTCTTAGAATCTTTGCTAGTGATGGATGGAGCTGCGATCGTTGCACCAGATCGTCCGTAACCACCGAGGTCGGTTTGATTGCGACCGTCAACGAGTGCGCCTCCAACCGTATCGAAGTTCGGATTAGCTGAATCCATTTGCGCGGCACCAATCGCTGTGGTTCCAGTCTGCACCCAAGTGTTCGGGCCAGTGGAGTAACCAAACGTTCGCAAAGTGAGGGAAGAAGCATCGTTCGCCGCTTTGATCCCACCGGTTGCGGTGATACCTTCACCAAAATGCTGATTCAAAACCACGTCCAGATTGCCGTGGACTTCCAACAGACCATTGGCATGGATGCCGCCACCACCTGGGAAGCTAAGCCAGTTCGCAGGATTGACAGGGATGTTGTTGACACCACCATTAGTACCAGTAACGGTTTGAACTTGGACGGCTTGCCCTTCGTTCAATGCACCAACGTTGAGTCCTTGCTTCCAGCTACCTGTGGTCGACGGAGTCGGGAAACCAAACGGAATCGGTCGATCGACTTTATCCTTGTTGGTGAAAAATCGGCTGAAATCTGTGATTCCGATGGCAGCAAACGCCATTTGCTTGCGGCTATCTGTGATCGCCGCGTTAACACCTTTCATGGTGCCAAGCGAGGATCGTAGATCGACCGCATCGACATAGTTAGAAACTTTGACCGCTGTATTGAGCTGTTGGCTCGGGTCGATTTTGCCTTGGCTATTCAAAGCACCGGCGCGACCCACCGATTCGATCACGATGAGGTTGCGAGCTTGACCTGGCTGGCGAAGAGTGCCAGTCGGGTTCACGAGAGCTTCATAGTTAGCCGGCTGATATCGCACACGAAGCAAAGCTCGACCTTTGCGATAACCAACGCGGGAATATGGGCCGAGATAGTCTGGGCCACCAAGATCGGTAACAAATTCGCCCGGGCGACCGACAGGATCAGGCTCAACCGCCAGTCCTGAACCAGGACGCAGATAAAGGGCATCCGGGTCGCGGGTCATACCAGCAACATCGAAAGTCACCGGTGTCGCATCGGGACGCCAGTCTGCGCCGAGAGCCGAGTTCATCAGCTGATCGTGCGCCATATCGACTGCTGTCCGTGCCATATCACCCGCCAAGGTGCGCTGAGAAGCGCGCCCAGTTTCGGTGACGTTCCGCCCGATAATGGACGAGAAGGCAAAGCCAAGAATCAATAGAACGCCCAGGATGATGATCACGATGATCAGCAACTGACCCGACTGTTTAGTCGGTCGGCGATGCTTGCGTTGGGCCAACTTGTTATCTCTCATATCCATATCAACGAATCAAATTGCGGACGGCGGATGAACCCCGTACAGTCGTCATTTGTGGGTTAGGAATCGTGGTTTGTGGGTAATTGCGAATCGTCAGCGCAATCTCCATCAGTTCCCCAGAATCGTAATCCACAGCCAAATAATCGTTCGGCTCAGTCATTTGGAAGCGATAAGTCACGAAGATGTTCCCGGCTGGGATCGGTTCGCCGAATTTTGAGTTGAATTCGACGTATCCGCCTCGGTACTTTGCTTGCAATGCGGCCGAAAGGAAGTCTGCACCGTTGTAGAACGCAGGATCGTAGTTCATGCCGGCAAAGCCAAAGAACGACCAATCCGGTTCCTTGCGATCTACATAGTTGATCTTGTACTGGTTGATGCCAACCACTACCGAATCCACATTAGAAACGCGGGTGTATCGCACCAGCCGACCGTAGTTCGGGCCAGGCGTTTGATCCGGACCGTAAATTTCTTCGCTACCCGGCACAATTGATGCGCGTCGGAATCGACCAGGTGCCAGCGGCGACGGGTGGTTCGACGGGCCGAACTGTGCCATTTGGCGCAGATCGATGAACCGCTTGACGCCGTTCGGGCCTTCTTTCGGCGGAATCAAAGCAGGATTCGGCCAGAAGCCATCCCATTCGTGCCACAGACGAGCAAACCGTTCGTTAATGCCGTTGTAGCTCGTCCAGGTCGGAGCAACCGTGTAGGTTGGGTCAGCTGGAGTCACTTCCGCGCCAACTGCGATACCAGGTGTCACATTGTTGTTCGATGGGATACGGTTATCAGGCGCAACCGCCGCATCAATACCAACTTCCTGAATCGAGAAGCTAGCGTTGACAAATCCACCGCGATCATCAGGCACTACCGGAATGAAGAACGCGTTATCGGGAGCAACCGAAGCTGCTGCCGAAGTATTCCGCGTGAACGGGTAGGCCGCACCAGTGGTCAAATCTCGCTTATAGCCAGAAATGTTGAACAGGCCATTCGCGCCGTTGAATTCAACGAGGTCACCTGTTGTGGAAGTCACCACATCGAGGAACGGTGCGCCAGGCTGCCAAGCAATTCGCTTAGCCCCGGAGCTAGCATCACCGAAGCTGTACGGGCCAGGGACGGTGCTCGGCCAAATGCGCGCGGAGAAATTCGCGAGATTGCCGTATTGCGTTCGGAAAACGCTCGGGCCGATTTTTTCGCCATTGTCGACTTCTTCACCGATGCGGACAGACTTTTCTGCCGTTGCGGTTTCCAAAGCAACGCGAGTCGGCTGGAATCGAGCAAGACTGACAAGTCGCGGAACGTTGCCAGTAAAGAGGACATCATTCGTTCGCTTGTTGATCAGCGGCATGATCATGTCATAGCGACTAATTTCGGTGACAACCGAAGCCACGCTCATCCAGTTGCGGATCATTTGGTTCTTATCCGCATCAATTGCGCGGGCAGTCCCATAGACAACCGTCGGGCCAGCACCTGGCTCGAAGAAGTACGGATCATCCATCAAAGGGCCAGCGGTGTTCGGATCAGCATCGCGATCCAAATCCCAGAAGAAGGCACTATTGACAACTCGCTGCGGTCCAGAGCCGTCATCGAAGTAAACGTACGGCTGAACCTCAGCGCGGTAGAGGACATAAAGGTTGTCTCGACCAGCTGTGTTACCCAGCCACTTGTTACCACCAGTATTGTTGTACTGCACCCACGGATTCACATAGTTGGTAAAAGGATCGCGGCGAGCGATGAAGTAGCGCACCACAATATCGCCAGGAGTCGCCGGAAGATTCGGCTGACCTTTCGGGCGGCGAAGAGTGGGGTCAACTTTGCCTGTATCGGGGTCGATGTAAGCGGTGCCAACTCGGCTCGCTGGGTCACCAGAAGCGGGCTTGATGATGTCGATCTTCGAATAAGGAAGCTCAACATAAACAAGTGTCCCATCATCACCCGGAACTTGCACAGCAAGCACGCCATTGATTCCCGTGTTATCTCGGATTGCGGCGGCGTTACTGATTTCGCGTTCAATCCGCTCAACCAAAAGGCGAGCACGATTCTGCGCATCGGAGAACCCTTGCGCTGCACGGGTCAGATTGAAGCTTTGGATTACCGGAATCGCAATGATCGTCAGCAGGATCGCTGAGATTGCCATAACGGTCAGCAACTCAATCAGAGTAAAAGCTTTTTGTTTCTTATTCATCGGTCGCAACATTAGTTTGCTCCCCCTTGGTAAGTTTCCGATTCAACTCGGCGCCAAGACTGAGCCCAAGTTTTCATTCGTTCGTAGTTGTCGTTGGCATTTGCACCCAATTGCCAAACGCTAGGATTCCAAATCGCTCGGACACGGATGCTTGCCCCTTTCACTCGGGCAACGGCATTGCCGCGAGTGAAATCGAACGGCAATCCATCCGGGCTTTGAACAAAAGCGAGGACAACGCCGCCGACCTGCTCTCGACCAGAGATCGTGTAGCTTTGGTCGGTAAAGCGGTTACCGGTGGTGAAGATATCACCAATGACAACTCGATGACCTGCATCCATCAACGGGAAGTAGATGCGGTTCGGGGAACCCCATCCACCGCCACCGACATAGCATTGACCAACACCCAGATTGTTCGGAGCCGGCACTTCGGTTACGATGTACTCACTCGAAGCGACCTGCGGTTGGATCGCATAATCACCGTTCGAGCGATAGAGAGCACGTACCGGGCGACCGTTCATCGGGATTTGACCCGCGTTGATCCAAGTACCAGGCGCGAACGGATCCATCAGCATCAGCTGACCGGTGAGCCCGTTTGCCGCATTATTATCAACATCACGGAAAGTGATCACGCCAGTTGAGAAATCAACATCGAAAGTACTGAGCGGCTCGGATGGATTATCACCCAAAATGATTCCGCCAGTTTGCAAGTCAACAAGGACGAATTGGTCTGAGCCAACTGTTCCTGCCGCATCGACTGGAGTCAGCATTTCATTTGCTGCCGCATCACCTAGCCCGCGAGCATTCGTGCTATCTGACTCCGTGCCCGAACCGGTTTTGATGTCGCGGAAAAGAAGTTTGACTTCGTATTGAGACTGAGTGCCAATTCCTGCATCCGGCACGGTGAATTCGTCGCGGATAATGCGCCAATCGTAAACTGAGTAGTCACAGCGGACGAGCAGTGCTTCCTTTTCACCGTCCTCAGTCGGCAGTTGGTACTGAGAAGCTTCTGGGTTGACCAAAATCGCGCCCAGGTCATCGCTGATGACTTTATATTGATACGGATCGCCAGGCTGGAATGCCAGCGAAGGAGGAATCTCTTGATATTGGCGTTGCATCCGAAGGGTCGATTCTTCAACGCCGCGGTAGTTTGCCAAGGTGAAGAAACCGCCAGATAGCGTGTCCAGCAATCGCGGAATAGAGATCACCGCATAGTTGCCCGTTTCTGCGTAGTACGGGCCAGCAGGAAGCACCGACACAACTACGTCGCGGGACTGCACATTGCCGCCAATCACCGTGTAGAACTTCACGGAGAAGCGGTAAGAGTGTGTCAGCAGGGTGGAAGTGTTCGGATCCACCATGCGACCAATCCAAACTTGATCTTCGTTCGGGAACGGAGTGGTTGCCAGCGAAGTCGCTTCCGCAGCATTCATGTACCACGCATCGTGCGAAGAGTATCGCGGATCGGTGGAGTTCGGAACGCCAGCATCAGCACTACCGTCGCGGTTGCGCAGATCATTGCCGTACGCCAGAATCCAGTTCTGAGTACCGATTTCGGTGCCGCCGTCGCGATCATAGTAGATCGGGCCGTAAGTCAGCTGAACCAAGCTACCGATTTGGGTACCCACAAAATTCGCGCTATCAACCGCAATCGGGCGAGGGCCAGGAACAGGTCGTCCTTCACCCAAAACTCGGTTGAATCGGTTTGCGCCGCTCACTTGATCCCATCGATCAAGCGGGTTACCGCCGACAGTGACAACACCCGTACTCAAGATTGCGCCGGTGTTGGTGGCAGGATTATCCAACGGCGGCATCAATTCGTTCGGGTCAAGGTTGGGCTCAACAGTAATAAAGCCTACGCCATTAACGGAAGTCGTAGAGACCACCAAACCAGGGGTTTCTTTTCGACTGACCAGCGACTGCATTTCTGAACGCACCCAGCTTCGCGCAAAAGTCATATCGCGCGTGGTGCGCAGAGAGGTCAAACCAGCCGGGAAAATCTGAATCATTGTCAGAACCCCAACCAGGAAGACCACCATCACCACAAGGACTTCGATCAAGGAAGTCCCTGCGGTTAAGCGTCGTTTCATATTCGTACCTGCCATCTCGTAATCACTCTCAAATCAAGTCGCTCGTATCGAGGCGTTTTTGTTTGACCACTACTTCCGAAACTTAGTTCGATGCCTGTCGCCAGGAGTAGTCATAAAGGGCCTTAGAATCCCACGGACGTGCGGAACCGTTCAGGAGAAGAACGATGTCGCGGCGGATCGGCTTGGGTTGACCCGCACCTTCCCATTCGCGGAAGTAGGAGTTCCAAGTCACGACGGTGTCATCCGGCGGGTTGGTGTAACCCAGCTGTCGCGGATCATCAAATTCGCTACCGATACCGTATGCCGGATCGATGCTGTTGTCACCAACGGAGAAGTTCGACCAGAACCGCGCGTAGCGGAGTTCGTATTGGTTGTTACTCGGCTCATTCGACTTAGTGACGTCGTAGCCGCTGATGCGATAGAACCATCGGGATTCTGCCGCCGGGATGCCGCACATGCTTCCTGCGGTTACAGCAAGAACGGAAGTGTTCCAGCACACTGCACCATCGCCCGGGCCATAGGCTTGGCGAGTACCGGCCACGTCATCGGTTGCATTAATGAGACCGTCGCCATTGATATCAACCAGTGGGCGAGTTCCCAGAGCCGAAGGGTCTTGACCTGGGAAAACGACTGAATCCATCTCTTCGCCGGAGCAAAGCGAGCCATCGTCGCAGTTGACAACATCAGCACCATCAAAACGGTTGTATGCCGGTTTCAAAACTTCAACCGACGTGACACGTCGAGGATATACATAGGAGCTCAACTGGTCTGCCGGAAGAATAGCCGGCCCACCGCCCGATGTATAAAGCGTCACATAGCCCAAAAGCTGAGGAGGATATGCCCCTTGATCCGCTTGGTACAAACCCATAGCCACGCGAATCTGGTTCATATTCGAGATATCGCCATTGCGATATGCCTGATCCTTAGCCCGCGCAAACACGGGAACAAGAATCGCTGCAAGGATTGCGATGATCGCAATAACCGTCAGCAATTCGATTAAAGTAAAGCCCTTCCGCCGATTTTTCATGCCAAATTTCCTGTAAATCATGCGTATGACGACGCACGACAATCCGATGTTCCCGCCAGTCTATCACCTATGGCGACTTCAGCGCATCAAAATACTGATTCACCATCCCCGAAAGCGGTGCCCAGAAGATCATTGTTGCGAGTGCACCCGCCGCCAGCGAAGGGCCAAACGGGATAGTTGTAATGCCTGGTTCCCACTCGTCGTCGCCAATGCCTTCGAAGTCGAACGGGTTTTCCCCAAAATAGTTTTCGTAGAATTTCGGGAAGAACAGCCCAATGATGTCGAACAGCAAAACGTATCCCACGAGGCACTTCAGTAAACTGCCAAGTGACTCTGGTTCGTAAGGTTCTTCGTCCTCGACTTCCTGAGATTTCGCTTCAGCTGAACCCGGCTCACATTTGCCGCCCGCAGCCTTTGCCGCTTCGATTTTCTGCTCACGGCCCTTAGCGTAGAAATAGAAGACTCCTCCGCCCAAAGCACCGAGAATCACGGCCAAACCAAAGCTGATCCCTGCCCCCATCGGCAGAAGGACTGCGCCAATTCCACGCGCCATCTTAATATCGCCGTGGCCCATCGCGTCTTTCCCGAAGGCCAATCGCCCAAAGAACGCAATTCCCCAAAGCACGGCAATTCCAACCAACGCACCAGCGAGGGAACTCGGAATTCCCCAAAGCCATGCTGCCGATTCATTGCCATTAACAATGTATGCGACGTTCATCCCAACACCAACCAAGAACATAAAAGCATTGATTTGATCGGGGATCACAAAAAGAGCAAGGTCAGTGAAGATTGCTGCAACCAGCGCGGCCGCAAAGAGCATGTAGCCCACCGCTTTGATCGGGTCTGCACCCTGGATTGCCACCAAGTCGTTTGTGGAAACGATGAGATGCTGATACCAAATGACCGCCCAAAGCGTGCCGGTAATGAGTTCAACCAGCGGATAGCGGAACGGTATCGGGGATTGACACCCTTTGCACTTCCCTCCCTGAAAAACCCAACTGAGTAGAGGGATGAGTTCAATGGGGGTGAGTTGCTTTTTGCATTTGGGGCAAAAGCTGTTCTTTGGCTCACTCAAAGAGAGGCCACGGGGCATCCGATAGATTACGACGTTGAGAAAACTCCCAATGGCCGCCCCAAGCCAAAATCCGACTATCCATGTCCAAACTGGAAACAAGCTGGCACTCCTCGGCAAATCTTCCTGACTCGCCAGCCTGAACGATACCTAATTCGGCAGTTCTTATGCTATTTCGGTGCAGGAATTGGCAAATCCGGAAGACGATCCATGATTGCTCGGCGATCAAAGATATAGAAGTTTCGCCCCTGCTGACTCGACATCACTGCAACGCCCTGCGGCAAGTCTTCGCTGAAATTCTGGTTCACAACAGCTATAGAAACTGACTCGTCCGCCAGGGTTCGTACCTTGCCGAGCTCTTTCTGGTCGTGAGGCTTGTTCGCCGTACCCGAACGTGAAAACGCATGGACTTCGCTGGCAGAGCCGACTTGCTCAACACACAGCAGATAACCTTGCCCTGGCCCGGTTGATAATAATGCTAAGCCTTGTCGTTCCTTCGTGAAGCCCGTTTGCCCAAAGAAAGCAAGCTCTTTCTCGGCATTCTCCTTTTCTGGGTTCGCCCAGTATTTGCGAATCCCTTTGCCTGGCTCGGAATAATAAACATATCCAAGCTCATCATCGATTGCAATTGATCTGACGCTGACATCTTTGCTGGGTGAGGCACCGCTGGTCAACCCAAACTGACGAACGAGCTTGGCATCAACACGCTCACCATTGGCTTCAAGCCGATATTGCAAGAGAAACTTGGTTTTGTCACCTTTTGCGGGAGCAACGATAGCAAAAACAGCTCCATCGCTGGGTCGCTTGTAAAGCCCGACTGCAACCGGTCCTTTGGATTCTGCTGGCAAACTTGTTTTGCCCGTGACATCTGTGAGGGTTCCCGTTTTCGCGTTGATTGTAAAGATTCTCAGTCGGTTTGCACCTTGTTCTGCGACTACGGCAATATCAACTTTTCGATCACCAAAATTGAAATCGGTTTCGACATCTATCGCTTTTCCGGAATTGACTTCCGCAACCCGCTGAGCCTCTTTCCCTTCCAGGTCAAAAGCAGTGAGAGAACCAGTCTTAGCTTGATCATCGAGCCCAAGGATCAAACTCTGCGCTTTGTTGACCTCATTCACCCAAATCGCGACTCCGGACGGACGATTAGCGACCTCGGCGGTTTTCCGCATCGCGTTGAGCGGAGCAAGCACACCTGATCCAGGATTGCGCTTACCATCATAGTCCACATTTCGGCTGGTGGGAGATTGCGAAAGCGGAGAAGTGCCATTCCCTGCACATCCGACAACGAATGCTGCAGATGCAAGACTGGCCACCAAAATCAAAGAACTCTTCATATTCGCAAATCTCACTTATTCAGACGCTCTGGAATTATGATTGTGTTGTGCCGGGAGTTCATTAGTCTAGCGGGTCGCCTAGCCGTTGGAATCGGCGCACTTTGTCTTCGCCTCGAATCATGATCGCGGCTTCAAAGCTCAATTCGGGCATTTCTCCTGCCGCGGCAATGCTGCCATCGGGATCCATGCCTTTCAACACTGATTCTCGGAGTTGGGCGAGTGCATCCACCTGCTTGACTTTCGGGAAATCAACTCCTTCAAGTGCTTCCCGCATAGCTAGAAACGACTCTTCACTCGGCGCAACTAAGCAAACACCTTTGGTGTTGAAGTAGTCGCCATCGTACTCAAGAATTGTGTACCGATCATTCTCAATATCATCGGCGACTTCGGCAAACAAAGCGCGTACCACAATCGGAGAAGTAGAAAAGTCACCGAACGCAGATTTCAGTGGGCGGCTAATATGGCTCACCAATCGCTGAATAGTGACATCCTGCTCGCTCCGTTGATACCCCTCTTGATGGCAAAACTCAATCGCGCCAACGCGAACGTTTTCGACGTCGCTTTGCATCCCAATCGCCGAGTAGATCAATCGGTCATAAACCTCAAAAACCTTGCTCGCTTGCTTACGGAAGGTTGCAACTAACACTCCCTCTGGGATGCTTGCCGCCGCAATCGGCACCCCCGCCGACATCCGTGACTCTACATACTGCGCACGGTGTCCAATTCCCTCTTGCCAATCGTATGGTGTGACCATTTTGCTCCTATCTCTACGCGATCCTGAACCTGATCATTGCCATTTTGACTGATCTGAATTGCAAATTGGCGTGAGTCCAAGCGATTCGAGGCTGTAAACTTGCCGATTCGTTATGGACTACCGGCGAACTTATCTCAAGGATTTGCTCACAGGCAAACCCGGCACGCTAGTCGAAGCGTACGGCTGGGTCAAGACACGACGCGACTCGAAAGGCGTCAGTTTTGTCCAATTGAATGATGGCTCAATCTTTACTGACCTTCAAGTGGTCATCCCCGCCGGAACCATTAATGACGATGACTTGAAGAAAGTCACCACCGGCTCCTCGGTGAAATTCGATGGTGAACTCGTGGAGTCGCCCGGCTCAGGCCAATCTGTGGAGTTATTAGCCAAGGCCGTTACGATTTACGGCGAGGCTGATCCGGCAACTTATCCGCTCCAAAAGAAAGGAGCCAGCTTTGAATTCTTGCGCGAGATTGCTCACCTCCGCGTTCGCGGCAACACGTTCGGCGCGGTCATGCGAGTTCGCAACCGAGCCGCCTACGCAGTTCATAGCTTCTTCCAAGATCGAGGCTTCAACTGGATTCACACGCCCGTCATCACCGCCAGCGACTGCGAGGGGGCAGGGGCGATGTTCGCGGTCACGACTTCGATGGAGCCAGTAGAAACGGCCGAAGGCACCCGGTTCAAACTGACCAGCGACGACCCAGCCGAAGATTTCTTTGGGAAGCCTGCTTACCTCACGGTTTCGGGGCAGCTAAACGTCGAGACTCAATGTTTGGGGCTGACCAACGTTTACACATTCGGGCCAACCTTTCGGGCCGAGAACTCGAACACCCCGCGCCACCTCGCTGAGTTTTGGATGATTGAGCCAGAAATGGCGTTCTGCGACATTACTGGCGATATGAACCTCGCCGAAGAGTTTGTTCGCTCCATCATCAAGGATATTCTCACTCACTGTGAGCCTGATCTTGCATTTTTTGACCAAAGGATCGAAAAAGGTCTTATCGAAACACTCACCCACGTTGCTGACTCTGATTTTGAGCGTGTGACTTATACCGAAGCAATTGACATGCTCACTAAATCCGGCGAGAGCTTTGAATTCCCCGTCAGTTGGGGATGCGACCTCCAAAGCGAGCACGAGCGGTGGCTGACGGAGAAACACATCAAGCGTCCGACCATCGTCACCGACTACCCGCAGGAGATCAAGGCTTTTTACATGTATGCCAACGAAGACGGCAAAACCGTGCGGGCGATGGACGTTCTGGTTCCTCGCATTGGTGAGTTGATAGGCGGCTCTCAGCGCGAAGATAGGCTGGACGTTCTGGAAGCAAAAATCAAGGCTAACGATCTTCCGTTAGAAGCCTACTGGTGGTATCTCGATTTACGACGCTACGGCTCTGTCCCTCATGCCGGATTCGGACTTGGCTTTGAACGATTGGTGATGTACCTCACCGGAATGAAGAACATCCGCGATGTCATTCCTTTCCACCGCTCATCTGGCCAGGCGGAATTCTAGAACTGTTGATCTGAAATTTGAAAAGCCCTTTCTCTAAGCTCGATCCTCGGATTCTTTCCGAGTTGAAGAATCAAAAGCAAAAGATTCTGATGGGGCTGATCTGCGTGGTCGTCGCCAGCCTTTTGACTGGCGCAACACTCGGACTCACCTATATGGCTTTGAGCGCAATCAGCGAAGCAAAGCCTATCCCCGTGGATGTCAAACGGCTCAAAAGCGATACGACAGCAGAAGCACTCGGGCAAAAGCTGGGCAAATCCAAGCAGGAAGTCTCGGAAGCGATTCAGGAGATTGAGAATTCCAACCTCTCATCACCGGCGGCGGTCAAAGAGCGACAAGATCAAGCTCTCAAACGTTTGCTCTTTGCTTGTTTGGGCGTCGTTGCTGTTTTTGGTTTGAAATACGTGTTCACTCGCGGTCAGATGGTGTTTCTGGCGCAAGCCGCAAACCGGATGGCCAGCGACTTGCGACTCCGGCTATTCGACAAGCTGCTCCGGCTTCCGGTGAGCTACTTCAATGATCGCCGCACGGGTGAAATCCAATCCATTGTCACCAACGATGTCAATGTTTATCAGACCGCGATCAACGTTGTTCGTGATTCTATTGAAGGGCCAATCAAAGCGATCGTTGCTCTCGGGGTTGTCTTCTTCATTCAATGGCAACTTGGCCTGATTGCCCTCCTCTTCGTACCGGTCCTTGCATTCGTTGTCACGAAAAACGGGCGCAAAATCAAGAAAGCTCAGTCTCAAATTCAGGATGACCTAGCGACTGTCACCGGGATGAGCCAAGAAACCCTCGGTGGAACCCGCGTCGTCAAGGCGTTTAGTGCGGAAGATCACATACGCTCCATCTTCGGCAGTCTCGTTGAAAAGCAGTACGACAGCCAGATTGTTGGAGCGAAGCGCATCGCCACTCTCCGCCCGATGGTGGAGTTTCTGGGCGCCGTTGCCATCGCGATAATCATGTACATCTGCGGATGGCTGGCACGTGGCGATCTGCTGAAACTCGAAGACATCATTGTCATTGTCCAAGCGCTGGATCAGGTCAATCAAGGGTTCAAAGCGATCACCAATGTGAGTAGCACTTACAACCAAGTGCACGCCGCCGCTGATCGCATCCACGAACAGATCCTGGATCTCCCCGACGAATCCAGCCACGAAGGCACGAAAACAGTCGGTGCTCCGAACGGGCGCATCGAATTCCAGAACGTCTCTTTTGCTTATCCGGATGGCACCAAGGCTCTGGATAAGGTCAGTTTCACAATAGAACCTGGTCAATCCCTAGCTCTTGTTGGGCCAAGCGGAGCCGGGAAGAGCACCATCGCCGATCTGGTTTTGCGCTTCTACGACCCGACAGAAGGCAAGATCCTCTTTGATGGCGTGGACTATCAAGAGCTTGATTTGGCATGGCTCCGAAAGCAGTTTGGCGTTGTTCCTCAGCAGACCTTCCTCTTTGCCGGAACAGTGGAAGATAACATCCGCTTGGGCAACCCAACCGCCGATGACCAATCGATCCAAAAAGCATCAGAGATGGCGCACGTCACACCGTTTATAGAGCGTTCACAGGACGGATTCAAAACTATGCTTGGCGAACGTGGAATTCGCTTGAGCGGTGGCGAAATGCAACGGCTGGCAATTGCCCGAGCTTTGGTCACCAATCCGAAAGTTCTCTTACTCGATGAAGCGACATCGAACCTTGACGCCCATTCGGAAAAGGCTGTCACGGAAGCCCTGAACGAGGTTATGCAGGAACGCACAACCTTGTTCATCGCGCACCGTTTGACCACTGCGGCTCGAGCAACTTCCATTCTTGTCCTTCGGCGCGGTGAAATCCTTGAACAAGGCTCCCATGATCAGCTCATGGCGAAAGATGGAGCATACGCCGGCATGTATCGAGCTTTCACTTCTGGACTCCTTGGCGATGCCCTCAGTTGAAACTAACAACCTCGAAATTGCGCGAGGCGAGTTCCAACTCGGCCCCATTTCGCTATCCATCGAAATAGGCACTTGCCTCGTTTTGTTAGGTGAGAATGGCAGCGGGAAATCAACTCTCATCAGCCTACTTTCACGAGATATTCCTTGTGACCAAGGCGAAGTCGAAATTGACAAACGAGCTATTCAGAACATCCCCAGATCAGAGTTCTGCCAGCTTGTCAGCTTGATGCCACAAGGTGAATCTCCTGGACTTCCCTTCTCCGTTCGGGAGATCGTAATGATGGGGCGAACCCCGTACGCTCGTTCCCAATGGGAATCTCAGGAAGACCTCTCCGCAACCGATCAAGCATTGGAACTCTGTGAGCTAACCCACCTCAAAGATCGCCCGATTCAGCAAGTTTCCGGCGGGGAAAAACAACGCGCTCTCCTTGCGCGAACGCTTGTTCAAGAATCCAAAATCATGCTTTTAGATGAGCCGACGGCCAGCCTTGACATCCGCCACCACGATCTTGTTTCCAAAGTTGTCCGAAGTCATACAGAAACGGGTGGCACTGCCATCGTCTCCACCCACGACTTCGATTTCGCAGAATCAGTCGGCGATCAGTTCTTGATTCTCAAACAGGGCAAACCGTTCGCGCAAGGAAAAAAGACCGACATTTTCCAGCCTGAACTTCTCAGCAAGGCATTCGACAAGCTATTTGCTTGGCTCAAAAATGATCAGGGCGAGCAGTTTGCTCGCCCTGTCTCACATTCAAAGTAACTCGCTTATCGCGCGTTGACGTCGCGATCTTTACGAACTTTCTGGCCCTCTTCATTGACGGCAGCATCGTCTTTCCACCATTGGCCACTCGTGACGGTTGGGTTGGCAGCAACGTTGTTACGCACGTGCTTCGGCGGAAAGATAGCCGGGTAATCAGGAATGGTGACTTCACCGCCACCTTCCATCGGCCGTCCATCAGGCGATGCACTGACTTTCAATGCTTCAGCGTTTTCCTTTTTCGCTAAAACTGGGCTGTTATTTGGAACAGAACCCGGTGCTTGAACGTTTTCTTTTTTCTTGAAAGCGTCCAAGTTAATCGTTCCGTTGGTGATGTTAAAACCGAGAATGCCGCAGACGATCAATGCGACGCCGGCGATTGCGGTGGTGGAAGTCTTCTTTTTTTGCATGATTGCGACCTGATGATTGCTTAGTATTGTAATTGGTTCTGCGTATCACATGTCGGGCCAGATATGATGGAGATAATCAAATGCCATTGACGATTGCTTTGGATGCCCGCCTGATTTCCACCCACAACACGGGGGACACCAGTTATTGGCGCGGACTCATCCAAGGCTTTTCCAAGCTCGATGTTGATGCGCGTTTCTTACTCTTTTCGAACACCAAGCGGCCCGAGATTGTTCCCGCAGATCCAAGATTTGAGTGGATCGAAGTCCATGCTGGTTCAAATCGAATTTGGAGTTTGAGCACTTTTCCAAAAGAAGCAACTGCCCGCAGTGCCCAAATCTTCCACACGCAATACAATCTCAGCCCACAAATCAAGAAGGGTGGCGTCACGACGATCCACGATGTCTCGTTCTGCATCGAGCCCCGCTGGTTCAGGATGCGGGACTTGCTCATTCTTCGCTCACAAATCCCCAGCACGATCAAGCGAGCCGAGGCAATTCTCACGGTATCCGAGACTTCTAGGAGCGAAATCATCGCCAACTACCCCGCGGCTGATGGCAAAACCCATGTCACTTATAACGCGCTCGGGACGAACATCACCCCATGGGAGCGGGAAAAAGCAAGGGCTCATGTCGCCCAGAAATTTGGCGTAACCGATCCATACGTTTTCACCCTTGGTACCCGCTGGCCACGAAAAAACATGTCGCTCGCCGCTGCGGCTGTCGATCACCTACCCAAAGAAAGCCCACTCAAAATCGTTGTGACTGGGCAACCGGGTTGGGGAGAAGAGTCGCGCTCGAACCGCCGCATCACCACCGGTTACGTCTCAGATGAAGACCTGAGTGCGCTCTATTCCGCCGCTGAGCTATATCTCGCTCCGAGTTGGCACGAGGGATTCGGCATCCCGCTCCTGGAAGCATGGGCGTGTCATTGCCCCGTTTTGTGTAGTCCCGGCGGAGCATTGCCCGAGGTTGCCGCGAACGCCGCCGAGGTCGCTCCAGATTGGGAAGCAGAGACTTGGACTGGACTCATCCAAAAGCTCCTGGCCGATTCCGGTAAATTAGAGCAGTTGCGAAAGGCAGGTCACAAGCGTCTCACCGAATTTGATTGGGTGGATACGGCGCAAAAAACATGGGATGTCTATTGCAACGTTGCACAATGATCGACCCACGACTTCTTGACATCTTGGCTTGCCCTCAATGTGACGACCGCCCTGCTCTGAAGCTGGACGGCGAAGAATTGGTTTGTCCCAAGTGCAACACCCGCTACCCGATCATCAACGGGATACCGCAATTAGTCGTCCCCAACGATGATCCACCACCACCAAAGAAACCAGATCATGGCTAATCCTTCAATGAACGTCCTTGTTCTCCACGGTCCAAACCTGAACCTCACCGGGTTCCGGGAGCCGGAGCTTTACGGCAAGATGCCCCTCAGCGATATCGACGCCATGATTCAAAAGGAATCTGAGGAATTGGGGGTCGAAGTGCGAATCCTTCAATCCAACCACGAAGGGGTTTTGATCGATACGATCCAAGAAAATCGGAAGTGGGCGGAGGCCATCATTATCAATCCGGGTGGACTGACGCACTACTCCATTTCACTCCGAGATGCACTTGTCAGCGTGCGCCTTCCTGTCATCGAAGTACATCTAAGCAACACCTACGCCCGCGAAGAGTTCCGCCACAAGAGCGTGATTAGCCCGATCACCGTCGGTCAAATTGTCGGATTAGGGGCAACGGGATACCTCCTGGCCCTGCGCGCCCTACAAAGCATTCAAACTATCAACTCATGAGCAACGTCAAACGACTTCGAAATGCCATGTCCACCAAAGGGGTGGATGCCATTTTGGTCACCGATATGACCAACATCCGCTGGCTGAGCGGGTTCACTGGTTCTAGCGCGGTGTGCTTGGTGACGGCAAAGGATGCCATCTTCATCACCGATAGCCGATACACCATCCAAGCGGGTCAGCAAGTGAGCGAAATGGATGTCAAGTCGTTTGGCAGCCCAAAAACGCTCGACGAATTCATCACGGATGAAGCGAAAGCTTGCGGCGTCAGCGAACTTCACTTCGAATCATCGGTGACATTCAGCACTTACGAAGCGCGCAAGAATGCGATGCCGGACATCACTTGGAAACCGGCTCCTGAACTCATCCGCGAACTTCGCATGATCAAAACGCCGGATGAGATTACGAAAATCAAAGATGCCTGCAAGCTCGCCGATGCGCTCATGGAACACATCCAGCGAATGCTCAAAATCGGGGTGAGTGAATACGATATCTGCCTGGATATTGAGTTTTTCTACCGCCGGAACGGAGCCCAGCTAGCTTTCGATCCGATTGTGGTCAGCGGGCCAAATTCAGCACGTCCGCACGGTGTCCCTGGCGAACGCAAACTGCAAGCAGGCGACTTCCTAACGATCGACTGCGGAGCAAACCTCAATGGCTATAACTCCGACATCACCCGGAGCTTTGTTGTCGGGGAACCCACCCCGCGCCACGAAGAAGTTTACAACCAAGTTCTAAAAGCCGAAGTGGAATGCTGCAAGGCTCTCCAGGTCGGCAAAACTGGGGTGGAGATTGATGCCCTGGCTCGCCAAATCTTGGATGAGAAAGACTTGGCTCAATACTTCGGACACGGACTAGGGCACGGCCTTGGCCTGAATGTTCACGATCCCGGCGGACTCAGCCCACGAAGCAAGGAGACAATGGCTCCCGGGATGGTCTTTACCGTTGAGCCTGGCGTTTACATCGAAGGATTTGGTGGAGTGCGGATCGAAGATGATGTTTTGGTCACCGAAAACGGGCCAGAAATCCTCACTCACTTCCCGAAAGAGCTCACTGTCGTAGGATGACGCCCGGCGAACCCCTACTCACTTTTGACCGCGTCGCTTTGGAATCAGAGCGACGCACCGTCTCTTTTCAAATCTTGCCGGGAGACGCCTACGCCCTCATGGGGTCAGCGGCTTCTGGCAAGACAAAGCTCCTGGATATCGCCCTCAAGCAGTCCAAACCTGCTTCTGGTGAAGTCCATTATCACGCCGACACCATTACCCCGGCTGACGGTGCATTTGGACGCAGAGCAACCCCGGCATCACTGGCTAAAAGCTTCCTAAAAAAAGGCGAGCACGAGCGCATTACAACAACCCTCACTGCCCTCGGGCTCTGGGAAGTGCGTGATCAGACCGCGAATTCGCTGACAACCGGGCAAATCATTGCGTGTAGCCTCCTGGGTTGCTTTCTGGTAGATGACCCGCTTGTGATCATCGACGGGCATCTGGATATGCTTGATCCTTGGCTTTTGGAAGAGGTCTCAGAACTCATTGAGGCAGAGAGACAAGCCGGACGAGCGTTTCTCATCAGCACGAATCGCCCCGATATTGCTGAACGCCTCGGCTCCATCATTGTTCTGCGCGGGAGCCAAGCTCTGTTCGCGGGAACATGCCGCGAGCTCATTGAAAGTGTTCAGGCAAGCGAGATCACCGTGGAACTCGACGACGAAACCACGGTTGCAACAATGGTTGAGCCGTTCACCGTCTCCGTCAAGACATCTCCTGGGCGACTCGATATCACCGCTCATGATGGGCAGGCCCTCGCCGCGAAGCTATTGACACATGGCTATGGGCGCGTGAAAAGCGTGGTACTCCGAGAGCCTACGCTTGAGCAAGCCCTCCTCACCCTTCGCTAATCGTTCTTGACAACCACGCGGGCATCGCCCTGACGCTGGGTCACGCCGAGCGCGTCCATCTTCTCCAAGATTGGGATGGCGTATTTCCGGCTTGTGTTGAACAGCGTCCGGAACTCACCAGCAGTGAATCGCTGACCGCCAAGATTCTTTCGCACTGCGCGTACCATCTTGTCCCAAGTGGCGATGGGATAGAAAAGCCCCTCCCCGAGATAGATGATCTCTTCGGCATCAACACCGACCTTCAGCACCTCTTCCACCGCTTGCTGCGGGATATTGAGGCTTCGCGACAGTTCATGGGGCAAAGTGACGTTGACTTCGTCTTTCACAAGGATTTCCGTGATGCGATCTAGGAGTTCTCTTTGCTTGGGCTTGAGTTCCACCTTATGGTGATACTCAGCGATCCCATTCCCTCTTCTTCGGATGAGTTTCTGCTCATCCAACAGCTTGAAGAAAGCGTCCAACTCCTGGTTTGCCCAGCCGAGTTTCATTACTGATACAAGCAGGTTCTTGGCGACATAGGCTTGCTCCGATCGTTGAGAATGGAGCGATTTCAAGTTCAAAATCGCCTGTGCCTTGAGATTCTCAAAGTTGTCGAACGAGAAAACAAGTGGTCCTAAAACCACCAATTGGTTAGCCTTTCGCGCCTCTTTGACTCGCTCTTGAATCTCCTCTTTCGCCCAGCCAGTTTGGGCAAGAAACTTCGCCGCCTTAACCCCTTCTGGTCGCCGGGAAAGCCATTCCTGCCAATCGCCACCGCCTTTTGCAACGGCGTTCTTCCGGCGCTTTTCGGCCAGCGGCTCCATTACCGTTCCCCCTGCGAGAACGATTGGCGGAGAATACTGACGCAGGATCACTCGCTGTCCTTTTGTAATAGCGAACGGTTTCTCACCGCGGAATTGAAGTAAGGAGTCATCGTGGTCATTGCGGAAGGCTTTGCCCAGCACTTCGCCCGCTCCATAGCTCATCCGGAGCCGCTGACCATGCTTGACCTCGCCAATCAAATCCACTTTCAGATCAATCGCCTCGGATGCTACGCAGACCCCCTGCGCGCAGATCACATCACCCCTGCTCACTTCTTCTTGCTTGATACCAGCGAGCCCAACCGCAACCCGCGAACCAGCCACGGCTTCTTCCACAGATTGAAAATGAGTCTGCAAAGACCTAATCTTGGCTTTCTTTTTGATTGGGAGAAGTTCCACTTCATCTCCGACCTTAAACCGACCAGAAGCGAGCGTTCCCGTCGCGACCGTACCGCGCCCTTCCACCGTAAACACCCGATCAATGCTGAGCCAAGCCCCCCCTTTGCGGCTCTGATACTCCTTCAACGATTCAGATAGCAGTGCGCGGAGTTGATCCAATCCCTGACCAGTCTTCGCTGATGTCAAAACCACTTGCGGTTCAGCAAATCCATTTTCAGCTAACAACTCCAAAGCTAGGCCCTGGCTCACTTCCAGCTGATCGGAAGTTGCCGCATCGCACCGAGTCATCACCAAAACAACCGCACGAACATTCAGCAACTTCAAAATCAGCAGGTGTTCTTCGGTTTGTGGCTTGACGCCTTCATCGGCGGCAACACACAGCAGAGCGATGTCCATACCAGTTGCCCCGGCGAGCATATTGGTAACGAACCGCTCGTGACCAGGAACATCAATAAACGAAATAACCTGCCCGTCTAGCTCCATCGAAGCAAAGCCAAGATCAATCGTCAGACCGCGGCGTTTTTCATCCGGGAGCCGATCAGGATCGGCCCCCGTCAGAGCTTGGATCAGAGATGATTTTCCGTGATCAACGTGTCCGGCGGTGCCAACAATCATGCCTTTGCGCCAAGTTTGCCGCTGTAATGTTGCGACCGCGAAGTGCCGTGTTCAGATATCCAGAGATCAAAGTCGCCCCAACTGATCGAAGCACCGTACCCGCCATTCTTATCCAGAGCAAGAACAACACATTCGCGCTGATGACTGGCAGGTTGCCGCCGGATCATTTGATCGATCACTGCATCGCAGGCTTGCTGAGCCGACATCCCTTGCCGCATGAACTCTACTGCTCGGAAGCTTGCACACGCTTTCCAGAGTTCCTCACCCATACCAGTTGCTCCTGCACAACCAACTTCGTCATCAGCATAGACTCCCGCCCCGACAATCGGAGAATCACCAATCCGGCCAGGAAGTTTGAAGGGCAATCCGCTCGTGGAGCTTGCCGCGACAAAGTGTCCATCTTCGCGACCAAGCATCGTGACCGTATCATGCGGCGGCTCATCCTCAGTGGAATGAACATATGCTTTCGACCGCTCTGGGCTCTCCAAATACATCTGATACCGTCGATTGACCTCATCGGTCATCAGATTCTCGGGGACGAAACCGTTCGCAAGTGCAAATCGCCGCGCCTGCTCGCCAGCCAACATCACATAAGGCGTTGTGTCTTTGACAATCTGGGCCAGCTTGATCACCGGAAGAATCCCGCGTACCCCGCAAACCGCGCCAGCTGATAAATCCGAACCGTTCATGATCGCGGCATCGAGTTCGATTTCGCCATCGGAGTTAGGCAAAGCCCCGCGCCCAATCGCGATCAGCTCGGGATGATCTTCGGCCGCAGACAGCCCACGCACCAAACAGTTCTCCAGCGAATCGCCTTCTTGATCCGCGACGATTGCCGCATCAATTGCCACTTTCCCGGGCCGGAGCCAGGTGGAAAGCATTGTTCTCATAACAAAGGATGCTACCTCTGCCCGGGGTGAGTTGCCAGTTATTCCCGTGTTGTCGGCAACGGTTTTTCAAACAGCCGAATGTTTTCATCGATGCTCAACAAGTTCTGGAAAGACTCCAACATCTTTTGCGCTTCTGATTCAAAGCGAAACGACCCGGCAACTTCCCCTTGCCAAATCGTCTGTATCACCCAATCCGGCACAGGCATAAAGACAACGCGCTCAGGCGGCGTGATCGTCACAGGAAAAACAATTGCGCTTGCCAGCGGGTCGTGGTAAAGGAATTCAATTACGATCTTGTGGGGATGAAAGACTGTGCTCCCCATCTGTGGAGCCCCTTTTTCGTTCGCCTCCGCCCACAGAGCCTCATCAAATGAGCCTTGGCTTGGGGGCTTGCGATCGCTCAATTCCGCAAAGATTTCTCGCTTGATCCGCGCACAAAAAACCGCTAGTGGCTCACTCATATCGACTCACTCTACGCAATTTGAACCTGAAAATGCCCAATCCCCCGAAAAATACCGGGATTATTGGACCCTGGTAATTTTTGCGGGATGAAGATTTCCCACCTAGCCAAAACTCAAATCATCGGACGGGCAGTCAGGATGACAACGTTGGTCGGGAAAAGGGCCAACACCGTTCCGGAATGAAAAAGAACTTCAGGGAAGAAGAATATGTCATTTCGAATCAACACAAACGTAACCGCATCTAACGCTTATCGCAACCTTTCGATGACCGGCTCGGAACTCGCAAAGGCTACCACCCGACTTTCAACTGGTCTCCGCATCAACAACGGTTCGGACGATCCGTCTGGTCTCATTGCTTCTGAAAGCTATCGAGCCCAAATCGGTGGTATTGATGCGGCACTTCGCAACAACCAAGACGCTTTGAACTACGCTAAGACCGCTGAAGGTGGTCTGGATGAAGTGTCCCGACTGCTCCGCGATGCTCGCGCCCTGGCAGTTGCCAACGGTAACAGCACGCTCGACTCTGCTCAAAAGCAAGCGAACCAAACCCAGCTCAACAACATCTTGACTTCTATCGACCGAATCTCGAGCAACACTCAGTTCGGTACTCAGAAGCTTCTGGATGGTTCTGCTGGTACTTCCGCAACCATCGTCAAAACCAACAATGCAAGCTCCGCTAACTTTAGTGGAACGATTGGTGGTACGGCTGTCACTGTGGCAGGTCAAGTTGACGTCAACGTTACAGCGGCAGCTGAACAAGCAACCCTTTCTGGAACCGTTACCTTCACTGCAGGAACTGTTCTTACAGGAGCTGGTAGCTTCACAGTCAACGGTAAAACGTTCACGACCAACTCGGCTACTACACGAGATCAACTTCTTCAACAAATCAATGAGTCTTCAGCAGAAACGGGTGTTACGGCATCAATTACTGCAGGAAACGTTTTCAAATTCGATTCTGTTGATTACGGAACTGATGCTTCGGTTAGCTTTGTTGACCACACAGGTCTTCTCAAAGCTCAAGGTGGTGCAACTGACGCTGGCGTCAATGCTGCCGCGACCGTAACATTCACTCCAGATGGTGGATCCGCTGTTACAGCTGCATTCAACAAGGGTAAAGGTCTGGAACTCCGCGATGTGGACGGTAACTCGATCACACTGACCAAAACCGGTAACGCAACTGGTTCCGTAACCAGCGTTGCTCGGCTCAGCGCAGATGCTTCCAAGTTCCAAATCGGTGGTAATGCAGGTCAAACTGCGAGCCTCAGCATTGGCAACTACAGTGCTTCCAGCCTCAGCATCAGCGGTCTTGACATCACTGGTTCCAGCATGGACGCTGCTCTGGCATCGCTAGACAGCGCAATCAGCCGCGTTGCTGAAGATCGCGGTCGCATCGGATCGTTCATGAAGAACACGTTGGAATCCAACGTCCGAAGCCTCGGCGTTGCTCGAGAAAACCTGAGCGCAACCGAATCTTCTCTCCGAGAAATCGACGTTGCACAAGAAATGACCAACTACACCAAACTGCAAATCCTGCAACAATCTGGTCTGTCGGTTCTTTCTCAAGCCAACTCGGCACCGCAGTCCGTTCTGTCCTTGCTCCGATAATTCGGAACCTGGGCCAGATCACTGGCAAAAAGAAAACCCCGCGAGATTCTCGCGGGGTTCTTTTTTTTGTCTGAGACCGTGATTACTTCAAGCTTTCGAGAGCATCGGCGAATGCTTTTGCAAATTTCTTACCGTCACAGATCGGGCTCGTCAGCACTTGTCCGCGCAAACCTTCGCGCCATTTCTGAAGTCGATCTTGGCTTTGCGCCATCGAAACAGCCTTTTCAACGTAATCCTCAATCGAGCGGGTGACAAACTCGCCAAGCCCAACCGATCTGAGGATCGAAGTGGACATCCGCGCATGATGGCCCTGCCCTTCCATCGTCACAACCGGGACGCCCATCCAAAGGCTCTCTATAGTTGTGGTTGCTCCATTGTACGGCCAAGTGTCCAGGCTGACATCCACCTGATTGAAGCTGGCAAAGTGCATTTGCCAAGTCGTGTTTTGCCGGAAAACAACCCGCGAAGAGTCAATCCCGTGATTCTTGAACCAAGCCAGGTACTGGCGACGTAACGCACCAGAAGCCAATGCCTTCCCTTTGATCATGATGCGGCTATCAGGTACCTGAGCGAGAATCTTGCTCCAAACCTCCACCGACTCCTTATTAATCTTGCGGGTGTGATTGAAAACTCCAAAAGTGAACGGTTCACCAGCGCGCGATGGCAGCCCCTCAACTTCCACATCCACTCGCGGAGGAGTGAAGCATAGCCAAGGAGTGTCTAGGCGAACAACATTTTCGGTGTAGAGGTGATCCTGGCTTTCTGGAGTCACATCTTTATCGCCAATGATTGCGTGCATCTGCGGCAAACCAGTCGTCCCGGAGAATCCGAGCCATGTCACTTGAATCGGTGCCGGATTCCGAGTGAACACTCCCAAGTTGTTTCCGCCCGTATGTCCAGCCAGATCAACCAAAACATCAATGTGGTCTGACTCGATCATGCCGGCAACCGTGTCGTCATCCAACCCGATGATGTGCCGCCATTCTTTGCAATATTCGTTCAGGGTTTCGCCCTGTTGGTCTCGCGCACCGGAGTTGGCGTAAACATAAATCTCGTACTTCTCGGAATCGAGGTTTGCAAAAAGTGCTTCCGCGAAAGTTCCGACCGGGTGTTCGCACAAGTCGCCGCTGATAAACCCAACGCGTCGGATTTTCTGCGGTTTTGGCTTTGGTGGAAATACGTCTTTCCCGAATCGCTTGCCATAGCGAACCGCTTCTTCCTTCACCGCTTCTGCGCTCGAAATCAGTGCATGTTGTTGGGCGAAAACGACATTGGAAGCGAATTCTCGAGCTTGGGTAACCGACTCCGCCGCCTTTTTGTACTCATTAATCGCTTCATCAATCAGCGAGGAGTCGAGGTAGGTGTTGCCAAGGATGTTATGCCCTTCGGCAAATTCGGGGTCAATCGTGATCGCGCGCTGGCACGCCTGCATCGCTTCATCAAGGCGACCGAGATTTCGCAAAGCTTCCGCCCGATTACAGTGCGCCGGGGCCAAGCTGTCATTCAGTTGGACTGCTTGGATGCAGGCTTCAAGAGCAGCGGCGGGTTGCTTGAGGTGGAGAAATGCCCGCCCCAAGTTGCCATAAGCCGATGCATAAGCCGGGTCGAGTTTGATCGCGGCTCGGAATGTCTCCGACGCTTCTTTGACCTGCCCGAGAGCATGGAGCGCCAGTCCAAGCGTGTTGTACGCCTTGACGTTGCGCTTATCAATCATGATTGCGCTGTGACAAGCCGCCATTGCTTCGTCATATTGCCCCAACTCGTGGTACGCCAAAGCCATGTTTGAATACGCGTGAGTGTGGGTTGGGTCAAGGGAAGCCGCTCGGCGATAGTGAACAATTGCTGTTTCCCACTCCTTCAACTTCGTGTAGGTGTTCGCCAAATTGTAGTGAGCATCCGGGAAGTTTGGGTTGAGTTCCAACGCGGTTTGGAAAGCGTTGACCGCATCATCTGATTGCCCAATGCCCTGCAAAGCTGCGCCGTAATTTGACCAAGCTTCAGCGAAATTGGGATTGAGTGCAGTCAGTTTCTCAAGAATCTCAATCGCGCCTTCAAAATCTGTGTAGTGGATGCGGAGGGCCGCCAACAAGTGCATAGCATCCTGGTTTTCGGGATCTTCACCCAACACCGACGTGTAGATTTCTTCGGCGATGTGATGTCGCCCTTCTCGGTGGTGGGAAAGCCCCGTCTGAACCATCTGCGCAACGGTACTCGCCGACGTGGATAGTTCGTATCCCGTCGTGAGATCTCGTGCGTGACGTTCTGCTTTCTTCAGAAAGTGATTCATGCTGACTGCCGTCGGGCGCAATGCACCCTGGTAAATTTATCGGGCAGTACTTTAGGTTTTTGAAGGGAAAATTTTCTCCCACATGTTAAAGATCGCATTTTCGAAGTTGAGTGCGAACCTATGACCATCCACAAGGGCCGACTTCGGCCACTGCTCCACGATCTTCGCTTCCACCTCTTTTCGATAAGCATGATCGGTCGCGAGTCTCACCGCAAGATCGATATATTCCTCACCCGAATGTGTGATCAGTTCTTCCAATCCAGCTGCTGCCAAAATGCTTGCGGCCATGCGTTGGTTGTATCGTTCACCCGCCCATGTCACCACCGGAGTCGCCACTGTCAGAGCATCAACGGTCGTCGTGGCTCCGTTATAAACTGGAGTATCGAGCACGATATCCACGCTCCGCACCATTTCGATATGCTCCTCATACGGGAGTGAGCCGTGGATTTCAAAGCGATCCTCTGGGATTCCGGCGGCAATGAACCGCTTGGTGTAATTCTCATTTGCAAGCTTCCCACCGAGGCTCATGTACTTGACCACCAGCTTGGAACCCGGCACCTGCCGCAGAATCTCCGCCCACATCAACATCGCGGTATGAGTGATCTTCATCGGGTTGTTGAAGCTGCCAAAAACAGTCGGCTCACCCTCTGGTTTTTGCGGTTTGGGTTTGACCTCTACGCCCGGGAAACAGAAACAAGAATCCGGGAGCCGGATGATCTGCTCTACCACGGAATTCTCGTACTCAACCGGAATGGTCACGTTATCGGCGATGAAGAAATCCATCTGTGAGAGACCGGTGGTTGCGCTGTACCCAAGATAAGTCGCCTGCACCGGCGCGGGCCGCTTCGCAAACAACGGAAGCAAGTTCGCCGAAGTGTGCCCGCTCAAATCAATCAAGACATCCACATCAGCTTGCCGCACAATGCTGTAAATCTGATCAATCGGTTTCCCAGCCACCATATGCCACTCGGCGCAATTCCGCATCAAAACCTGAGTGACATCATCCTTACGATCCGAATTAGAAAATGCGATGATCTGGAACTGTGATTTGTCAATGTGCTCCAGGAGCATCATCATGAATTTGCCTACTGGGTGACCGTACAAGTCCCCAGAAACAAAACCGATCCTTTGCGGGCGTTTCCGAGTGGGTACCGGACGCGGAGCCTCAGGAAAACGCGAGCCGAACATCGCGTGGGCTTGTCGGAAGTCCTCGTTCGGGATTCCTTCCCCGTACCCGAGCTGGAAAAGCCACACAAACCAGTTCTCATCCACCGTGGGGTCGGCTTTGATGAGTTCGGACATGGTGTTCGTGCCGCGTTCATTTAAGCCCAAAACAAAATCAGTACATGCCCGGTTGAGCATCGCTTCACGGAATGGGCCAGCAATCTCAATCGCACGATCCACATGGTAATTCGCAGCATCAATATCGTGCAGATACCGGAGCGCACCAGCTAAGTTGTTATGGGCGGCGGCATTCTGATCATCGAGCTCTACCGCTTTCCGGCAGACTTCCGCTGAATCCTCATAGCGATGCAGAATCCGATACGCATTCCCCAGATTTGACCAGTATTCGGAGTTTCGTGGGTCGAGATTGCACGCTTTTTCTAGTTTCTCGACTCCCCGCTCGACTTCCCCACTTTGAAAGTCAAGAATGCCATCGGCGTTCCAAACGGGATGTGCTTCGGGGTACTCCGCTTCGATCGCCTGGTACCTCTCCGAAGCAGCCGCAAATTGCGCTTCGGAATGAAGATTCAGTGCTTCTTCAAATTGGCTGTTCCAGGGTGGTGTTCCGCTCATCTGATTGCCTAAAGTCCAGAAATATCAAATCATGCCGATAGAGTAAATAGCCTCGCAAATTTTCGGGGCTGAGGACGACTCTCTCATGCATCTCCCCATTCAAAGCGACGACCTACAAGCTCAGATCGATTCGTTTCCGTATTGGTACCACCGAATCGAACTCCCTGGCGGTCACGTGACTCCCGGTTGGGCACCTATGGCTCCTGAAGCCTACAATGTCCCGCAAGATCTCACTGGAAAGCGCGTTTTGGACGTAGGAGCCTGGGACGGATTTTGGTCTTTTGAAGCAATGAAGCGTGGAGCCGCAGAAGTTGTCGCCATTGACGATTTCAGCGATTTTCTTGGATCATTGGGCAACGAAGATCGCAAAGCCTGGGAAAACTTCGATTTCTGCCGAGAAGCACTTGGCTATCCCGAATCTCAATGTCAACGCATCGAAATGAGCGTGTACGAAGTAAACCCAGAACGATTGGGTGAATTCGATATCGTGTTCTGCTTTGGCGTGCTCTATCACCTTCGATATCCGCTGCTTGCTCTCGATATGCTCAGCAGTGTTTGCAAAGATGAAATCTATATCGAAACCGCAGTTTGCGACGATTTCAGCCCGTATCAAGGTGGATTCGGAAAAGGATATCCGGGTGCACAACCCGTCATGGAGTTTTATCCGAACAACGAATACGGTAATAACAACACCAACTGGTGGGCCCCTTCCCTCTCCTGTCTTGGCCTGATGACCATGTCAGCGGGATGGATGGATGTAGAAGTCTGGAAGCTCACCGAGAATCCACAGGCACTTCCCCATTGCCGCGGATTTGCTCGCGGAAAGAAAGCGGCTTAGTCCTCAGCCGACAACCACTTTTCAAGTCTCTGGCGAATCTGTTTCGCCAGAGACTTGTTTCCTAAGAGGGTCAGTTTTTCGCGAGGCTCGATCTGTAAACGAATCGGTTGACCGGCTGCTTCACCTTCTAAGCTCACCCAGCCGCCCAGTAACAGCGCGGAATGGATGTTGGCGCGCTTTCGTACTTCACGCACGAATTCGAGCGGAAGCTCAATCTGTTCAGCGCTTCCAAAGAACTCAATTCGATCATCAAAAAGGAGCAGAAATCCCACATCTTGGTGCGGATCAAGCATCCCTTTGTATCCCGACTTGGCAAATCCTACAAACCACTTTTCTAGCGGCTGTTGCCCAGGGCGATCCGCGCGATATCGAAGCTCCATCGCTCGCTTTAGAGCCTGATTCCCAACCAGACCAAAGAAATTGACCGCCAGCCAACCTGTCGCAAAAAAACCGCCTCCCCAAAGAAACAACTCCTTGAGCGGGCCATTGGATGAAGCCACCTTGACTGCCTGCCATGCAAATGGTGTTGCCAACACCAATGGAATCAAATTCCCTAAGATTTGGCGTGGCGTTGTCCACAAGGCACCGTTGCTGGGCGGCATAATTGAAATCTACTATGGCAGAAGGGAGGTTCCAAGTGCTGAAAGTTGCACCGGGCGGTCTGGGCATCGCGGCGGGGCTGAACTTCGCGGCGAAATCGGGGTCGCTCGTCACTGCGATGGAAGACCAATCCCTTCGCACAGCGAAGCGCATCCTTGATCCCGACGCATACGAGGATTCCGAGTACGAATTCTGCCCTTTTTCTGAACTCATCGCTCGTTTCGCAGGAATGTGTGGCTTGACAACCAAACGTCGCGCAACAAAGAGCCAGTTGGTCGCCCTGATTCGAGAGGTTACGCGCGGTTACTATCAAGACCACATCTTTGCCGATGCGTCGCGGTTTGTTGGTACGGCAGAGCTACTTGCTGCAACGCTGACAGATCTGCACCGCTACGGGCTGATGGGCGCAGAAATCGCGGCATTGGCGGAGTCCGCCGACGGATACCTGAAGCTCAAGCTCAAAGCCCTTGCCGAACTAGAGGAAGCGGTCTCCGAGAGAATGGCAGAACGCTCGCTGGAATTTGGGGTGGAACGCGCGAACCGATTTTCCGATGCTGAAATCCCAGAAGCTTTTCCGATCAAACATGTGGTGTGTATTGCAAGCCAAAAACCGCATCCTGTCTACGATCTATGGCTGAAATGGCTTCCGAGCGTCGGAGTCAATCTGGATTTGATCATTGAATCACAATCCACTGGGTTTGCCTCAAAAGATTCTCGGATTGAGGATTGGAATCCGGGCACGATCAAAACGCTTGATGAAGCTCCGTGGACCTCCACGCTATTTTCCGAGCAAACCACGAACTCGAACCCCGAAATTGAATTGATTCGCGCTGGTTCCCCGCTCTCCGAAGCGGAATGGGCACTCCGCCGCGCGTTTGACCTCACTCAATCGGGAATGGATGCGAGAGCGATCGGCATTTTTGTCCGTAATGCTGATCAGTACGCCCCTCTCATCATTGCCTCGAGCCGGCGACTTGGCGTCCCCATACAGTTTTCGATCAACATTCCCATCCTCGCCAACGGATTCGTCAGGTTCATTGTCACGCTTCTCCGAGCTCTCAATAATGCCGATCCACGCGCTTTGAAATCGGTGCTGGATTCCAGCTATTTGGCATTGGAAGCAGCCGCGAAAGCCAAATTCATGGAGATTGCCGTGCAAGCTCGGGAGCGCGGCCCCCTCGCCTGGGCTTGGATAGAAGAGCAACTGGAAAATTGTGAAATATCGATGCCAGATCTACTCGCCCTCGTCCGGTGGCGAAAAGATTCTGTTCAGGAGAAGCTGGGAATCCGCGCATGGGCTGATCGTCTACGGCATATATGGGACGAGACACGGATTCTCGCGCGGGCTGCTGATGCTGAAATCACCGCTCAACGCGACTTCCAAGCTCAAACGGTCCTGTTTCAATCTGTTTCCAACACCGCTCTTGAACTTACTCCCGACGCCACATTCTCGTTCAGCGATTTCCTGAGCCATATGCAAGAAAACTGGGAGCGACAGACTTTCACTTGGAGTCAGGGCTCGCAAGGTGTGCGTATTTGCACCAACACACAGCAACTTCAAGGATTTGAAGCGCTCCTGATCCTCGAAATGGTGGAAGGAACCATGCCGCGCCGGGCAAAAGAATCGCCGATCCTCTCTGATTCCGACATCAAGTTCATCAATGAATCAGGCAAAACACTTGCACCCATACCGACATCACTTTCCACCGCACGGTTAGAACGCGATGAATTCGCGCGAATTTGTGGCTCGGCTTCGGCGAATCTTTGGTTCTCCAGTCCCGGGGTCGTTGAAGATCGTGAGGCGATTCCATCGATGTATCTGGATGAGCTTTGCCGCGCAACGGGGCATATCCTCGAAGAGAAGCAAGAAGCGGTTGATGAGCTTGCTCCGCAAGTTTCGCTATGCAAACTCAATCCAGACCATCTGGTGAAAAAAGCACTCGATGGAAACCCCATGTATCCGCCAGATGTCAGACTCAGCCACCCGAAAGCCATGGATGCGGCTCGGCCCGATTTGGAAAAAGGCTTGACCCCTGCCGAACTTGCTGCGGGTCTCAGCTGCCCTTTCCGCGCCGTTTTTGGAGACCGGCTTGGATTCCGCGCCAACCTAGAATTCGAGCGTCTTGATCGACTCCGATCAGTTCAAAATCAGGTGTGCCCTGCTTCGGTGGACGACCTAAGAGAGCTTCGTTCTGCGCTTACAGAGGGCGTCCGTGCAAAGGTAGCAGAATTTGCGCCGCAACTCATGGAATGGGAACTCCGCCTCTTTGAAGACGGCGGCGAACAACTGATCAACCAATGGGTGGAAAACGAACGGGAGTTTCGTCAGATTTGGGGATTACACGGTTACGGATATATCGAAGAAGAGCCGGAACTCGGCAAGAACATGCGCAACACGGTGAAGGCACATGGTCGGGAAATCAAACTCAAAGGGAAAGCCGCATTCCGCGCCGGAAACGGAACCGACTACTATCTTTTTCTGAACAAGTCTTTTGGAGAAACGGAAGAATGGAAAAACAACTTCTCGGAATCTTCGTGGCTTGAGCTGATGACTTGGATGCTTGTTCATCTACCGAAAATCACTCAGAATTCACTCATTTTCACTCAGAAATCCAGCGGGAACTATGCGTCGTATTTGTTGCCCAGCCCATCGAGCACAGGTGCTAGTGCCAGCCATTTGGTTAAAAAGGGCGGGCAGAATTTGCTTTCACAATCCAACAAATCAACCGAAGACCAATTTGCGGACATCCGGCGCAAGTTCCAAGACCTCGCTGCGCGGAGCCTCACAAACCTCGAATCAGGCGAGTGCAAAGCCACCCCATCCATCGACTGTGATCGCTGCCAAATCGCTGATTTGTGCCGCTCGCACATGACCAGCGGAGAGGTTCGCTCACCCTTCGATCTCATCTGATGCCAAACCCCACTCTCGAGCAACAGCAAGCCATACTCACTCGCGAACCGCGCGTGACGGTTCGTGCATCCGCGGGATCGGGAAAGACATTTGTTCTCGTTCAGCGATACCTACATTTGGTGAAAGAACACGGCTACTCGCCTCGCCAAATCCTGACAATCACTTTCACTCGCAAAGCCGCTGTGGAGATGAAACTCCGCATCGTCAAAGCCTTGCGGGAGGAAGGGCTCTTTGAAGAGGCGCAACTGGCTGAAACCGGCCCGATCAGCACAATCGACTCCTTCCACGAGCAATTTCTCCGCGCTCATGCATTGGAAGCAGGCGTTGATCCTCAATTCGAAATCATGGGGGATGGAAGCCGAGGGCTTTTCCGGCGCGCAGTGCAAGAGACACTTCTCGCCCCCGCTAGTCAGACTAAAAATGCCCGTGAAGTCATTGCAAAACTGGTCGCAAAGACCGGGTGGGGACAAGACCCGTGGCTCCACTCTTCCCTAGAGCAAGCGACCAGCAATGCCTTGGAAAAAATCAGATCCCAGGGCATAACTTTAGGGCAAATTGACCAAGTGGTGGAATCAGAGGATTCTTTTCACAGTTGGTGCAACGAGCAACTCTGCAACGACTTCAAAATTTGCGATTCTGCAAAGCCATATTTTGCGAACCTCCATACTGCATTCCCAGGCAATCGCAAAAGTGATCAATGGGATGAGAATCGAGAACAGAGAGCGCTCGAACTCAACCGAGAATTCCTCAACCTGACGGTGGAAATCTGGCGAAGATATGATCACATCATGGAAGAAGAGCAATCGTTCGACTTTCCCGCCATCGCCAACCGTTCGGTGTATTTAATCGAGAACAACAAAGAAATTCAAACTCGGTTGCAAGAACAATATCCCGTCCTACTCATTGATGAAACTCAGGACGTCAACCACCTCCAGTTTCGCCTGGTGAACTCATTGGTCAACGATTTCGAGTTTGTTGTGGGCGACACCCAGCAATCCATCTACAGTTTCCGACACGCCGCGCCCCATCTCCTGCAAGCACGATATGAGGAAACGGAGACGCTCCCGCTCACCGCAAATTTCCGGACGCAATCCAGCGTCTTGGACTTTGTTAACGAAGTTTTTAAGTCCATCTGGCCGAAGCAATACCTTGCAATGGAATCAAGCCCATCCCCTACTCACCAAAAGGTTGGCGTGGAGATTTGGGAGGCAATTCCGGGCGATTTTGAGGTGATGGCAGCTGGCATCAAGCGCCTCATTGATTCTGGAGAAAAGCCTGGAGACATCACGATCCTCACTAACGCGAACTGGGAATCAACCAGTGCATCCACCGCCCTGAACGCACTGGAAATTGGAAATGTGATCGAAGGGGCGACTGAGCGGTTTTCTGCCCGGATGGAGATTCGTGACATCGCTAATTCGCTGACCGCAATAACGAACCCCTACGACAACTTCAGCCTTGCTTGCCTTCTCCACAGCCCCCTGGTCGGTGTCAGCCCCGATACAATCCTCCTACTCGGAAACGATGGCCCGATCATCGAGAAACTAAGGAATTGGACAACGCCGGTCAAAGATGACCAGCCCATCATCGAGCGATTCCTTGAGTGGTTCGAGCCACTTTCTCAATTCGCGGATCGAGTTCCTGCTTGGGAAATCCTCTCAGAAATCAGCATTCAAACCGAGTTGATGCGTAAGGCGGCTCAGAAACCGGACCGTGAGCAGGTGCTGGCCAACATCCGCAAACTTATCGCCGAGGCCACCGCCCGCCCTGAGCTCAACGCCTCCGAATTCGCGCAGCTGATCCATGAATGGTCACTCATCAAGCACCGAATGAGCGATGGGCTGGTTGCTAGCGACGACGAATCGAAGGTCCGCATCATGACGATTCACCAGTCCAAGGGGCTCGAGTTCCCCGTTGTCGTGCTTGCGCCAACAACTATGAAACGTACCTTCGGCGGAGACCAAGCGGTCATTCTGCACCCCACCGCATGCATCCCAGCGCTGAACATCGACAAAGCGTTTTCGCCGACTCGGGAATGGATTAAATCGCAATCCCAAGCCGTTGAGCGAGATGAATCGGATCGCAAACTGTATGTTGCTCTCACCCGCGCTGAGCGACGGCTTATCCTCAATCTTCCCGCCAAGCAAGGGCGGAAAACCAACATCCTGCAAGAGCTCATGCCACTCTTCCGGCAGATCGCCGAGCGGCAAAGCATCCCAACAGTCCAGATCGAAGAGTCGGGCGGGGAGTAGACTCAAATCCTAATGGCGTTTACCATCGCCCTCCTCCAGATCGCGCCAGACAAAGGCAAGATTGATCAGAATTTGGATCGGATTGCCGACGCCATCAAACAGACCGCCAGCGAGGGCGGTGACCTTCTTCTCGGCGGAGAATCCTGTGTCAGCGGTTACATTTTAGAAGGCGGCGTCGAGGAACTCGCTATGTCCGGCGACGAGCTCACCGAAGCACTCAGTAAACGCCTTGGCAGTACCAACCATCCGGTGGATTTCTCGCTCGGATTCTATGAAAAAGCTCCGGGTAAGCCGTTCAACAGCATGGGCTATTGGGAATGGAACGAATCTGGCGTCCACCTGAAAACCATCTACCGCAAATACTTTCTCCCCACCTATCACGTTTTTGATGAAGCGAGGTTCCAGCAAGCAGGAGACGCCCTCGGCATACTGGATACGCGCTTCGGACGCATTGGCTTCTTGATCTGCGAGGACATCTGGCATTCCATCTTGCCGACTATGCTGGCTACGGCCGGTTGCGACCTGATCTTGGTTGCGAGTGCATCTCCGGCACGCAATTTTCAGGAAGATAAACCGCTCAACATCAAACGCTACGAGAAGATGCTCACTTCCGTCGCTGAAGAACACTGTATCTATCTGGCGATGTCGATGCTTGTCGGTTTTGAAGGTGGAAAGGGGCTCGTTGGCGGAAGCATGGTGGTCGAGCCATCCGGACGGGTTGCTGCTCAAGCCCACACCTTTGATGAACAACTGCTCCTCGCCCCAATTGACATGGAAGAGGTTCAGCTCGCTCGGCAGAGAACGCCGCTCTTCTCTGACCTCCGCTTTCGTTGGACAGATCTGATGGATCTCGGAAGCAAGATCGACCCACTCCCCTAACTCAATGCCAAAAACAAGAAAGCCCCATGTCAGATAGACACGGGGCTTTCGTTTTCAGCAAGTCAGAGATTAGTGACCAGCGCCTTTGGAAGCCGCGTTGGCTTCGATATTCAGGCTCGGGCCCATGGTGCTGCTCATGCTGATGCTCTTGAGATACTTCCCTTTGCTGGAGCTCGGCTTCGCGCGGATGACCGCATCCAGAGCCTTGTTGAAGTTCTCCATCAGCTTCGCTTCATCGAAGCTGCATCGACCCATCGGCATGTGAACGATGCCAGCCTTGTCGATGCGGTACTCAACACGAGTAGCGTTCTTCAAATCCTTGACCGTGCTTGCAACCGAATCGGTCACTGTACCGTTTCGCTTGTTCGGGGTTTTTGTACCAAGGAATCGACCAACTTTCCCGATTTGGGGAGCCATGTCGTTGGTCGCCAGCATGATATCAAAGTCTTTCCAACCTTCTTGGATCGCCTTGATCAAATCTTCATCGCCCACTCGATCTGCGCCAGCGTCTTCGGCTTCCTTCGCGAGTTCGCCCTTTGCCAAAACCGCAACCTTGACGGTTTTTCCGGTTCCGTGGGGGAGATTGGTGATGCCACGAACGTTTTGATCGCTCTTTCGCGGGTCAACGCCCAATCGGATTGCAAGGTCAATGGATTCGTCGAACTTGGTGCTAGCGATTTCTTTCACCAGCTTAATGGCTTCTTCGACGTCGTACTCTTTGTTCTGGTCAACTTTGGCGGCAATTTCCGCGAATCGTTTTGAATTTGGATTTTTTCGTGCCTTTTTCGGCATTTTTTGTACCTCCGTGGTCTATCGAACTGGTGTGCAGTTCTTCCACAGCGGGCAGTAAGATACCAGGGAACCTGGAAAACAGGTTGGGCCGTACTCGGATATTAGACTTATGCCTGTCCTTACATCACTCATCGCATTGAGCGTGTTGCCAAATCAAGCAACCGCTGTCAATCGCCAATCCTTCAATGCCAATCAAGCATGGACGATGGTTTCGCAAATGATTTCTCAACGCTACTATGCTCGCGCCTCCCGCGGCGTCGAGATGCAACGCATCCTCAGCAAATACGCCGATCAAGCTAAGTCCGCTCAGGATGAAGAAGCGTTTGCCGCCGTGATGGATCGCATGATTCCCGAGTTCGGTGACTCGCACTTCGACTTCCTCACCCGGGAAGACCAAGGATTCTACGTTTTCAATCAGCTTATTGGCGAACTGATGAACCGCGATGTTGTCAAGCTCGCAAACATTGGTGCATGGTTTGAGCCAGTAGAGAAAGGCTATCGAGTTAAGATGGTGCTCAACGGCTCGGAGGCAGAAAAGAAGGGCCTCCGCAAAGGCGACATCATCCTGAGTGCCGACGGTGGGCCATTCCAACCGGTCAGCTCATTTGTTGATAAAGAAAGCGTGACGCTCAAAGTCATGCGCGATGATCAAGAAATGACGGTGCAGGTTTCTCCTGTCACCCAAGGTGCGATTGATATGTTCTACGACGGCACCCGCCGAAGCGCAAAAATCATTGAGCGTGACGGCAAGCGATTTGCTTATCTCCGTGTTTGGACAATGATCGACAAGAAGTTTCACGAGTTCATGTCGAACTATGCATTGCGAGGTGCTGGCTCTGGTACGGACGGATTCATCTACGATCTCCGCGACGGCTTCGGTGGACGCCCAGAAGGGTTCTACGAGCCGTTTTTTGCTCCCAACTACAAAATCGAATGGGATATGGGCGGCACCAAATCCAACCAAATCACCGGATATTCCAATCCGCTTTGTGTGCTGACCAACGAAGGCACTCGATCAGCAAAAGAGGTTGTCAGTGCAATCTTCAAACAATCAGGGCGTGCGTTCATGCTGGGAAGGCCGACTTCTGGTGATGTCCTGGGAACCAGCCCCCTCCCGATTGGCGACTGGGCATTCCTCGAAATCCCAATGGTCAATCTCCACTTTGAAGGACAACAACTCGAGAAGAATCCAGTCCAACCCGACAAGATGATGGACAAAGAATACGATGCGGAAGGCAATGACTTAGTCATAGAGGAAGCCATCAAGCACTTGTTAGAAAAATCTAAGAATTAGGGACCTCCTGGGCAGGCTGGGCATAGATTTCCCAATCCCCCTGGTAACCTGACAAGACGTGTGAACATCGCCCGGGTCTTTTCTTCCCCGATGAAGAAAATGTCCGGGCGGTTTTTGGTGGAATGACTATGAAAAATACGTTTGCTATCCTTGGTTCCGGTATGCAGGGCACGGCAGCTGCCTACGATCTTGCTAAGTTTGCTACTGACGCTGACATCTTGATGGGTGACTTCGATCTCACCCAAGCAGAAAAAGCGGCTAGCCGCGTCAATCGACTTGTTGGTCGCGAAGTGTGTAAGCCCAAGCAAGTCGATGCACTCGATCACGCAAGCCTCACCAATTTCCTCAACGATGCGGACATCGTCATTTCCTGTGTCCCCTACTGGATGCACCCTCAAATCGCGAAGGTTGCAATCGAAACCATTACCGACATGGTTGACCTCGGTGGCAACACCGAAATCACCATGAAAACCATGGAACTCGACCAATCGGCGAAGGAAGCTGAAGTCACTCTTGTTCCGGATACTGGGCTGGCACCTGGGCTCGTCAACAACGTTGGGCTCTACATGATCGAGAACATGGATGTCTGCGAATCGGTGAAGCTGTACTGTGGTGTTCTTCCACAAAACCCCAAGCCTCCGTTCAACTACAAACTCACCTTTAACATGGAAGGTTTGGTCACCGAATACGATTACGAAGCGGTTGTTCTCCGAGACGGTGAAATCCACATGGTTCCGACTCTCACCGAAGTCGAAGATCTGCACATCGACCAACTCGGTGACATGGAAGCGTTCGTTACCTCTGGCGGAACATCCACCGCGCCGTACACGCTGCAAGGCAAAGTCACCAACTACGAATACAAAACCATCCGACACCCGGGCCACGCAGAAAAGATGCGCCTCTACAAAGACTTCGGCCTCTGGCGGGAAGACAAAATCAATGTCAAGGGCTGTGAAGTCTCTCCAAAAGACGTTTTCAATGCTGTCTTTGGGCCGGAACTCGCAAAGTTTGAAGACCTTGATCTCTGCGCGGTTCGCGGCGTTGGTGTGGGTACCAAAAACGGTCAGCCCTGCCGCATCCAAATCGACATCTTTGATAAGCAATGCGAAGATACAGGCTTCACTTCCATGGAGCGACTGACAGGCTTCTCCACCGCAATCATCGCACAAGAAGTTGTCCAGGGCCGTGTTGCCAAGGGTGCTGTCCGGTACGAAAATGCCATGACGGGTACCTCTTTCCTCCGGGAACTCAAGCGACGCCACATTGACATCCGCGTTCAAGAAACCGTGGATGCTGATCTGAGCTAAAACTCACCCCAAAACACGCAAATCGAGCCACTCAATACGAGAGGCTCGATTTTTTTTGTAAATTCTCCGCGAACGCGTATCAAGCGGGAATCGTACATAATCAAGAACTGTTAGATAGGTTGATACGCTTATGAACAAATTTGCAATTCTCGCGCTCGGCGCACTCTTTCTCGGGCTAGCCGCCTGCTCACCCAAGACGGATGAGGGCGGTACCACAGGCGACGAACCCACAACAACTTCTTCAACTGAGGGTGGCACCTCCACTGAAGGCGAAAATCAAGTCGCAACACTTTCCTACGCATCGGATATCGAACCGATTATCAAGGCGAACTGTATGCAATGCCACGTCGGAGACGGCGCGAAGGAAGGCTTCGACGTCTCCAGCTTTGAATCCTTTGCAAAAGGGACTTCGCATGGTGCTGTATACACCGCTGGTGATACTTCTGGCAGTCTGCTTGTGAAGGTGATCAATGGCGATGGTGCTAAGCAAATGCCTCCTGGCAAAAAGATGTCAGACGAAGACATCGCAAAGATCACTTCTTGGGTTGAGCAAGGCGCGAACCCCTAAAGCTTCTTCGCCATGATAACGCTGAGGTAATTCACCCCACCCCAATCCACCAGATCGACGATGCGGTAGCCCCAGCGTTCATACATTTTAATCAAATGAAGAGCAGGCTCAGCAGTATCAAGGGCAATGAATTTCGCCCCCATCTGCCGAGCCTCTTCTTCGACTAAACCCAGGAGCTTTCGCCCGACACCGTGCTCTTGGAAATCCGGATCAACTCCAAACTGCTCGAAATGGGCGACATCCTCTCGGTCGAAGAACGTCTCAACTGGCTCTTCGAGCTTAGGCGGGCAAACCGTAACCGTCCCGACAACCTTTCCATCCGCAACCGCAACATACGATGATCCCAATACCAACCGCCTGAGTGTTCTCTCTGGTGGTTGATGCGTCGCATTGAAGAGGAGATTCATATCCTTCAGCCGCTTGTACGCCCGGTGAAGCATCTCTGTAATCTGAACGACATCATCCAGCTCAGGATCAAACCCTCGATACTCTATATCCGCCATCGCCACTCCAAACCATAAGGGAGTTCCACCCCTGCAAACTCAATATGGAGCACCCGTCTAGGGCGATCCACCTGGGATCGAGATGAAGAATGAAGTGTCAATGGATGCATCAAGATCACATCACCCGGCTCAGATTCAGGAGCACAAGTGGTGGAACATTCCAGCATCCCTGCCATTTCTCCGGCACTCAGTTTGCCCATCTTGTGCGAGCCAGGAAGCATTCGCAATGCTCCGTTCTCTTCATTGATTTTATCGAGCGAAATTCGAGCCGCAACCATGTTGCTTAGCACCTCTGGCGAAGGCAAAACATGGTGAATCCCTTCTTTGATGGACCAATTCGAGAAGCCAGGGGTCTCTCTCCGAGACTTCACCGCGATCTTTGTGTCTTGGTGCCAACCGAGAGCCCAATTCGTTTCGGGCGTCTTCTCAAACCAGATGGCGCGTACCGCCCAGACCGGCATTCCGAGTGCATCCCGAGCAAGGATGTTTAGCCTTGGATCGGCAGCAATCTCTCTTCCCCAATCTGAATCGAGAATCGCACGGGTTCCTGGCTTGGCTTTATCCACTTCGGAAATCTCAATCCAGCGACGCACTTCTTCGGGAGAAAACACCTTCTCCACAATCTCGAAGCCATCCTGGCTGAACCCACGCAATGCCACTCTCCCCATTATGAACTGTCATTTTTTGATGACAACTGAATGGATTTGTATTCTCAAGCGTCATAATCCATAGCATCTCGTTTGAGGCTCTGTACCATGAAAAAAGCGATTTTCCCGATTCTCGGGCTCTCTCTGCTGGTGATTGCAGGCGGACTTTCTCCTGCTCGTGCGGCACAAGATAAGCCCGTTAGCTATAAAGAAGAAGTAGCTCCACTCATCAAAAAGTATTGCGGTGGTTGCCACGGTGATCAAAACCCACGACCTGCAGCTCGGCTTGTTTTGACCACCAAGCAAGGCATTGAGAAAGGCGGCATGTCTGGAAAGATCATCAAAGATAAAACCAGCAAAGAATCTCTGCTCGTGATTCGGATGCGCGGCGAAGGCAATAAGCAGATCATGCCTCCAGGCCGTGGCGAAAAGCCGAAGAAGGAGCAGGTTGATCTCGTAGCGCGCTGGATTGATGAAGGCGCAAAGTTCGATATCGAATAGACCTAGCTAAACTAGAATCAACGTAAGCCCAACGCCGAAGCCGCTTGAATCTGAGCGGTAGAATCGTTGGGCTTCATCGCGTCATCATGGACCAATCGCTCGTCCGCAACTTCTGCATCATTGCTCACATCGATCACGGCAAATCCACGCTTGCTGATCGCATCTTGGAGCATTGCGGAGCCGTGCGCGGAACGGCCCAAGAACAAAGCCTGGACACGATGGATCTCGAGCGAGAGCGCGGCATCACCATCAAGATGACCGCCGTTCGTCTCAGCTACACCGCCAAAGACGGCATCACCTACGAATTCAATCTGATCGACACCCCGGGCCACGTCGACTTCACCTATGAGGTCAGCCGTGCGCTGTATGCCTGCGAAGGTGCTCTCCTCCTTGTTGATGCAACCCAAGGAGTCGAAGCACAAACCATTGCCAACGCCTCCATGGCGATGAACCAGAATCTTGAGATCATCCCCGTGGTAAACAAGATGGATCTCCCCCACGCCGATGTCGAGATGGCGAAGGAAGAGATCGAAAATGCTCTTGCCATTGATGCCAGCGATGCCATTCCTTGCTCGGCAAAAACTGGTCTCGGGATTGAGGACATCTTGGAAGCCATTGTTCAGCGAATTCCTCCGCCAAACGGCGATCCTGCAAAGCCTCTCCGCGCACTTATCTTCGACTCCCACTTCGATAGCTACCAGGGAGCTATCGCTTACGTCCGGGTTGTGGATGGCAAGATCATCCCTGGCGACAAGATCCAGATGATGTCCACTGGTCGCACCTTCGAGGTGGACGAAGTTGGCGTTTTCCGCCCTAAGTTGGAGCGTGGTGATGCCATCGAAACCGGTGAAGTCGGATTTGTCACCGCCGCCATCAAAACAATTGGTGATGCCAACGTGGGCGACACAATCACCGGCAAAGAGCGACCAGCCGAAGCTCCCCTCCCTGGTTACCGGAAAGCCAAGCCGATGGTCTATTGCGGGCTCTACCCCACAGATGGCGACGACTACGAAGAACTGCGTGACGCCATCCAAAAGCTACAGCTCAACGATGCCTCTCTCGACTTTGAGCCGGAGACATCCGCCGCGCTCGGATTTGGGTTCCGGTGTGGATTCCTTGGTTTGCTCCACATGGAGATCGCGCGAGAGCGTCTTGAGCGCGAGTTTGATCTTGACTTGATCCTCACCGCCCCGAGCGTGGACTACATTGTCCACAAAACGGATGGTGCCGAGCTTCATATCTCAAACCCATCGGATATGCCGCCCAGCCATCACATCTCAATGATCGAGGAACCGACCGTTTCCGCCACGATTATGGTGCCGAACGAATATGTTGGCGCGGTCATGAATCTCTGCCAAGATCGGCGCGGCGTTTACAAGAAGACTGAGTATCCATCGCCCAACCGCGCGATGATCTACTATTCGCTTCCGCTCGGCGAAATCCTTCTTGACTTCTTCGACAAGCTCAAATCCAGCACCAAAGGATACGCCAGCTTCGACTACGAACTCAGTGGATACCAGGCCAGCGAGCTAGTGAAGGTGGACATCATGCTGAACGGTGATGTCGTGGATGCGCTCAGCTTTATTGTCAATAAACAGTTTGCGTACGCCCGTGGCAAAGCGATTGTTGAGCAACTCCGCAAGGTTGTTCCTCGCCAGCAATACGAAGTGCGAGTTCAAGCCGCTATAGGCGCGAAAGTTATCGCCGCCGATACCATCAAACCGTTCCGGAAGAACGTCATCGCCAAGTGTTATGGCGGCGACGTCTCCCGAAAGCGCAAGCTACTCGAAAAGCAGAAGAAAGGTAAGAAGCGCATGAAGAACATCGGCTCAATCGAAGTTCCGCAGGAAGCCTTCCTCAGCGTACTCAAGGTTGCTGATTAATCTCTCTGTTACCGCACGTTCTCAGGGATCAAAAAGTTTCCGGTAACGTTACAACAAGAGGACAACCATGAAAAAGCTCCCGATCATCGCCGCATTCATCCTGGGGATTGGCCTCGCCGCCGGGTGGTTCGCCATCAAGAATTCTCGCGATGGCAAAGCCCCGATCATCATTAAGCGCGAAGCTCCCACTATGCTCCAAGCGCAGGATGCCTCCTCCGGCGTCGCAGATTTCCGGGGTGCGGCAAAACGAATCCTCCCCAGCGTTGTGAGTATTGATACGGTGATCGAAGGGGAAACTTGGTTCGGCGAACGGTTCACCCAGAACTATGGACAAGGTTCCGGCGTGGTCGTTAGTAAGGACGGCTACATCGTCACTAACAACCATGTTGTTGTTGATGATCGGGGGCAATCGGTATCCAAGGTTGTGGTCACTTTTGCCGATAACAACACCGCCGAAGCCAAGATCATTGGGCGCGATCCTCGCTCGGATCTCGCCGTTATCAAGGTTGAAAAACAAGCGGTCACTCCGATTGAATTCGCAGATAGCTCAAGGCTTGAAGTGGGCCAATGGGTTTTGGCGGCTGGCAACCCCCTAGGCTACGAAAACACGATTTCTGTGGGTGTCATCAGCAACATTGGCCGGATGATCCCGAACGAGCAAGCCGTCTTCGTAGACGGAATCCAAACCGATGCCGCTATCAATCAGGGGAACTCCGGCGGTGCGCTGACAGATGCTAACGGACGACTCATCGGCATCAATGTGGCTATCGCAACCCCAAACCGAGGCTCCGTCGGAATCGGGTTCGCAATTCCTAGCAACCGCGTTGAGGCGGTGATGAACGAGATCATCAAGACTGGCCGCGTACAGTACGGTTATCTTGGTTTGACTATCCACCGCCAAACCAACCTCCTCAGCGAAGAACCAGCGCGACGCGAAATTGCCCAGATCGTTGGTTCTAGCAGTATGCCTCCTGCCGAAGGCGTTCTTGTTGGAGATGTGGATCGTAATTCTCCTGCGGCGCAGGGTGGACTGGCTTCCCTTGATGTCATCACCAAGCTCAATGGCAAAAACGTCAAAGAGCTCCTTGATTTCAACGTGTTCTTCTCCAACAAAAAGCCCGGTGAGAAAGTCTCCGTGACGTACTGGTCTAAGGGGCAAACCAAGGCTTCCATCATTACTCTGACCAGCGCAGACTTTTTCTAGAAACCTCACAACATTTGTCAACATCGCCCGCTCGAATCTTCACAGAATTCCAGCGGGCGAACTTTTGGATGGAAAATTGCAAGAAACGCGGATATGCTCCGCAAGATTTCATTTCTCGCTCTTGCACTATCAATCGTTTTAGTCGGTTGTGGCGGTGGTGGCGGCACCTCTACCGTCACCCAAAACAACACTCGTTCGGTCGCGAATCAATGGATGGATACGCTTGTCGAATGTATTCGCCAAGGCGGCCCCGGCCCCACCGCAAACTCGCGTGCAATTGGCATGGTCACGACGTCTATGTACGATGCGTGGGCATGGTTTGATGACACAGCCGTTGGCGTCTATTCCGCTGACGAAAAGTTCCCCACCACCGCAGCAAAGAACGATGCTAACCGCAATAAAGCGATTAGCTATGCCGCACAAAAGACTTTGCTTGATCTCTTCCCGAATCAAGCTGGACTGATCAATGCGAAGATGGTCGAGCTTGGTTATGACCCGAACCTCACCGTGAGCAACCTCAGCACCGCCGAGGGAGTTGGCCAGTCTGCCGCGAATAATCTTCTCCGGGTTCGCCACAACGATGGTTCAAACCAGCTTGGTGGATATACAGACACAACCGGCTATGCCCCGGTCAATACCGTTGACAATATTGTTGATCCCAACCGCTGGCAACCCATGGAGTTTGTCTATCCCGATGGCTCACGCCGGGTGCCCGGTTTTTTGACCCCGCACTGGGGACAAGTCACTCCGTTTGCTCTGCGAACGGGATCTGAATATCGAGTTCCAGCGGGCCTTCGATACGGCACACCCGAATTCAAAGCGCAGGTTGATGAGATTATCAACTATCAAGCAAATATCACCGATGAGCAAAAGTGCATTGCTGAATTCTGGGCCGACGGACCAAAATCCGAAACCCCTCCGGGTCACTGGATTGTGATGGCGCAAACCGTCAGCAAGAACAACAATTACGGCCTGGAAGCCGATATCAAGATGTTCTTCCTCGTGGGGAATGCGGTCATGGATGCAGGCATCGCGGCATGGGATTCTAAACGCGCTCACGACTATGTGCGCCCGATTTCCGCCGTTCGGATGATTTATGCTGGCAAAACCATCAAGGGTTGGGCAGGCGTTGGTCAAGGGATTCAAGACATTGATGGCGCGAATTGGAAGCCATACCAACCGGATAGCTTCATCACTCCGCCATTTCCCGAACTCCCCAGCGGACACAGCACCTTCAGTGCCGCTGCCGCCAAGGTCATCCGCGAATTTCAGGGCAGCGACCGCCTAGAATACAGCTACTTGATGCCAACAGGTTCTTCACACTACGAACCCGGAATCACGCCGAGCCGAAGTATCAACCTCAGCTACCCAACCCTCACCAGCGCCGCCGAAGCGGCCGGGATGAGCCGACTCTACGGGGGAATCCACTTCCGCCAAGGCAACGAAAACGGCCTTGATCTGGGCGACCAAGTCGGCGAAAGAGTCTGGCAGAAAGCAAACAACTACTTCGCAGGCATTCGATAAGAACGAGAACTTGCGAGCAAGGCTCAACTGACCCGGAGATTAAGGTCCCGCAAAGACTAGCGAATCTCCGGGTCTTTTTTGGCAACTCCGCGCCAAAACAAACGTCAAAATAAGTAGGCGAATGTCCAAACTTCCAGACGGACTCTTACAACTCCTTGATGTTCTCCCTCCCGTCGTGCGCGAAAAGCTCGACAACCACCCTGACCTGAAAAGCCTCGTTGAGGTTGTGATGGACTATGGGCGACCGGCAGAAGCCCGGTTCCTGAGCAGTGTGGAGCGATGGGGACAGACCATCATCACCGAGCATGACCTTGAGCATGTCGTGAAGGAGATTGGCAATTTTGGCGGCGATAACCGTGCGGGGATCGAGCGCACGCTTCATCGTATCTCCGCCATCCGCAATCGTCACGGCAAAGTCATCGGTTTGACCTGCCGCGTCGGGCGCGCCCTCGAAGGCACCATTGATATCATTGATGACATTGTGCGTTCGGGCAAGTCCATCCTGATTCTCGGGAAACCTGGGGTCGGGAAGACGACCAAGCTTCGTGAGGTTGCGCGGGTTCTTGCAGACGAAGTCAATAAGCGCGTTGTCATCGTCGATACCTCCAACGAAATTGGTGGCGACGGCGACATTCCCCACCCGGGGATCGGCTCTGCCCGCCGCATGCAAGTGCCCAATGTGAGCCAGCAGCACGGCGTCATGATCGAAGCGGTTGAGAACCACATGCCCGAAGTCATCGTGATCGATGAAATCGGGAATGAAGAGGAAGCGCAAGCCGCTCGCACCATTGCCGAGCGCGGTGTTCAACTCATCGGGACAGCGCACGGCGGAAGCCTCGAAAACTTGATGCTAAACCCATCGCTTTGTGATCTCATCGGCGGAATTCAAGCCGTGACCCTCTCCGATGACGAAGCACGACGGCGCGGAACTCAAAAAACGGTTCTGGAGCGTAAGGCACCCCCAACCTTCGACGTTGTGATTGAGCTCCTCGATTTCAATCGTTTGGCAGTGCACAACGATGTCCAGAAAACGGTGGACTTACTCCTTCGTGGCGCGGCTCCTCGACCCGAAATTCGGGTTCGTACCGATGTTGGCGAAGTTGAAGTGGTGCAAATGGAGGTCGCAATGGATCTTGCCGAGCCTGGTTTCAACGAGCGGTTCCCAAGCCTGGCCAAGAAGCCTCAACCATCTGGTGAGAATGGTGATCGCCGTGAAAAGCGAGAACGTGAGCCCAAACCAGCGAAGTCAATCGTGCGGATCTTCCCTTACGGGATTGCGCGCACTCGGCTAGAGCGCGCCATTCGTGAGCGCAAGGCTCCGGCCCTCATCACCAACGACATCATGCAAGCCGATGCCGTGATTGCCGTGAAAGGTGTCGGGCAAAACCGTCAGGGCAAACTCAAGGACATTCCCAGCAATCTCCCCACTGTCGTCATCAAAAGCAACACATTTGCTCAAATTGCCGGTGCCGTGGAAGAGATCATCAAGAGCGGCATGAATGAGGATGAGCGATTGGCTCATGCCCTTGCCGAAACAGAGCGGGCGATTGAAGAAGTGCAGATGAGCGGCAAGCCTTTTGAACTCAGTCCACAAGAGCCTCGAATTCGCAAGAAGCAATATCAGGCGATAGAGAACAGTCGCCTTGCCGCCGAGGCTATCGGTCATGAACCAAAACGACGGGTGAGGGTTCTGCCGGTCAAACTTGCTTAGGTTTGCTTGGCACTGGTGATCCACTCAATTTCCTCCAAAGGTTGGGAGGAAATTGAGTGAAGGGTTGAAAGCCAATCTGCTAGAAGTATGTCAAGCTCCAACCATTTGGCGGACAACACCTTCCGCCGCTTTCAGAGCATCGGGAACCTTGGAGGCATCACGCCCTCCTGCCGTCGCGAATTCAGGACGACCTCCTCCGCCACCACCAGTGATCTTAGCGACCTCCCGCACGAGATCACCTGCTTTTGCTCCTGCTGACATCGCATCGGCACCGACTTTACAAGCGAAAGTCACCTTTCCATCTGCGATGTTACTCACGAGCGCCACTGCATTCGGCGCATTATCCACCAAACGGTCAGCAACGAGTTTTGTATGAGCAGCATCGGCATCTTCCAGAGATTCGATTTTGAGGACAACCGGGCCGATCACAACCTCGCTGACATCCCCAGCACCGCCCTGCTGAGCCATTTTTTCGCGCTTGCGTTTTTCTTCTTTGAGCGCCTCAATATTCTTCTCAATCGCCGAAACCAACTCACGCGGCTGAGCTTTTAGCAAGGCCGAAGCACTGTGGAGCATCTTCTCTTGATCGCAAAGCCAGCGATAGGCACCTTCCCCGGTGATTGCGGAAATCCGACGCACGCCACTCGCCGCACTCGCCTCGTGCACAATCTTGATGAGCCCAATTTCGCCAGTGTTATGAACGTGAATTCCACCGCAAAGCTCTCGGCTGAAACTCGGCTCATCGGGAGACATTTCGCCAACCTGCACAACTCGCACTCGGTCGGCATACTTCTCTCCAAAGAGAGCCATCGCCCCCATCGCCCGCGCTTCCTCGAGCGGCACATCTTCATAAGTCACCATGCCAAGCGCGCGAATCGCCTCTTCATTGACGCGCCGCTCCACGTCTGCGAGTTCCTCCGACGTCATCGCTGCCCCGTGGGTGAAGTCAAATCGCAACTGATCTTGCCCAACGAAGGAGCCGGCCTGTGTCACATGCTCGCCCAGCCTTTCTCGCAAAGCAGCGTGAAGGAGGTGCGTTGCCGTGTGGTTTCGTGTGATTTCCAATCGGCGGTGGGCATCCACCTTTGCGACAAATTGATGCTGGAACAGCAAATCGAGGGTCGCCTTTTGCGCTTCCTCGCCCTCTTTTCCCGCAAGCGAGGTCAGCGCATCGCCTTCCACCAAATGGATGAAGACCCCATCCTGCTTGGTGACATCCACAACGCGCAAGGTGAGATCATCGCTGGATAGTTCACCCGTATCGGATGTCTGACCGCCGGATTCGGCATAAAACGGTGTACGATCCAATGCGATCACTGCTTGACCAGGAGCAGGTCGCCCACATTCGTCAATCACAGGGAGTGCACCCACGCAGGTTACTGATGCTTGGTTCATGGTGTAGCCCAGGAATTCAGTTGGCGTTGGTTTGCCATCGTCCTGCATGACAACAATCTGGATGGTGCCGACCCCGCCATAAACAGTATCCATTCCGCTTGCGGCGCGGCTACGGTCTTGGGCGGCTTGCATTTCGGTGCGGAATCCCTCGGTATCAACGGCAACACCTGCTTCATCCGAAGCCTCAATTGTCACTTCCAACGGAAAACCATATGTATCGTAAAGCGCAAAAGCCGTTGCTCCACCAAGTGGTTCATTTTTGCCTCGTTGACCTTGCTTCCATTGGTTGAGTTCCTTTTCGAGAATGGTGAAACCCTGCTCCAAAGTGCGCCGAAACTGCGCTTCTTCATTCTCCAACGTCGCAAGAATCGTTGCCTTTCGATCTACCAACTCCACATAGTGGTCGCCAAAGAGTGCAATGACTCTCTCCGCGACTTTCGCCATGAAGTGAGATTCAAACCCAAGCGTCCGCGCCCCTTTGACAATTGCCCGACGAATCAATCGACGAAGGACATAGCCGCGGCCCGTGTTGGAAGGCAAAATGCCATCCCCGATGCAAAAAACAGCTCCACGCAAGTGGTCAGCAATCACCCGCATCGCCCGAGTAACGGCTTCATCAGATCCGTATTTCAACCCAGGTTTGAGGCTCTCTAATTCACGGAAAATATCTTGGAAAATCGAGATGGAATAGACATCTTTGAACCCGTTAAGCACCGTAACCGTGCGCTCAATCCCCATGCCCGTATCCACACTTTGGAACGGGAGGTTCGGCATCCCCGTCTTGCGATAGCCCCTGTCCGGGCGCGAAGGATCGTTCAGTTCACCCTGCCATTCGTACTGAATGAAAACATCGTTCCAGATTTCTAGCCACTTGCCTTCCGCCTCATCACGCAGATAATCTTCCCGAGAATACTCACCAGATGGTGGAGGAGTATCGGATGTCCAGTAGAACATCTCCGAATTGGGGCCGCACGGCCCTGGAGGGCCACTCGAGAACGCTCCTGCGGGCCAGTAATTGGTCTTCTCGCTCAGCCGGAACACACGATTGGTCGCATCCAATCCGGCCGATTCCAGGTGTTTTGACCATTCGGTGAATGCCTCGTCATCTTCCTCAAACACCGTGAATGAAAGCCGCTTTGGATCGAGCCCAAGCCACTTCTTATCGGTCAAAAACTCCCAGGACATTGCGATAGCATCCTTCTTGAAGTAGTCCCCGAAGCTAAAGTTGCCCAGCATCTCGAAGAAAGTCAGGTGGCTATCATCCCCGACCTCTTCAATGTCCCCCGTCCGCAGACACTTTTGACTGGTTACCAGCCGAGGATTAGGAGGAGTCGCCGCGCCCCGAAAATACGGCTTGAACTGCACCATGCCCGCGCCATTGAAAAGAAGAGATTCGTCTAACCGTCCGGTGACATCGACCGGCACCAGCGAGCCGCTGGCGTGAATCATATGCTCTTTGGATTCAAAAAACTCCAGGTATTTGCGACGCAACTCTTGGACGGTCATGGCTGGTTCAAATCGTACCTGCCTGACCGCTCCCGACCTGGACTCTGAAAATTACCGTGTTCGCTCTGGATCAGGAAAATCGCGCCACAAACCGGATTTGTAGTTAGTAATCCGAGAGAACACAGCGGCATGGAGCTTTTCCATTTCCCCTTCACGCGGTACGACGGTATGGAATGCGTCATCCAACTGCGCTAAATCCTTGGTTTCAATGGAAATCCAGAACTCACCCAACGCTTCTGGACCAAAACCGAACTTCCGCCGCTTGATTCGAAAAAGCTCAATCTTTCCGTCGTTCTTCAAAGCTCCAAGATAGTTCTCGACCGCGGTCACAAGCTCCAAGTCCTTCACGCCAGGAGCAAGATCAACCCAAATTTCGTAGCAATTCACTCCCCGATTATGCGTCGCGGAGCGCTTGGACCACGAGTCTTGTGGCCGGCGATTTATTGAGCGTATAGAAGTGAATGCCCGGTGCGCCGTTATCCAAAAGCTCTTGAGATTGCGCGATAGCGTGAGCAACGCCGATGTGGAAGACGGCTTTTGGCGTGTTTTGGTATTGCTCGAGCAGTTCCATTAGATTCCGCGGAATCGACGCTCCGCAAATCCCCGTGAATCGCTTGATCTGATCCACATTTTGGATTGGCATGATCCCCGGCACAATCGGTTGAGTGATCCCCATGCTTCGGGCTCGACCGACAAACTCAAAATAGTGGCGATTGTCAAAGAAGAGTTGGGTCAGGAACACATCCGCTCCCGCGTCGGCCTTCCGTTTCATCGCCTCCAAATCTGCTTTGAAGTTCTCCGCCTCAGTGTGCTTTTCCGGGTAACAAGCGGCGGCAATACAAGCCTCAGGGTATCGACTTCGGATCAGCTCAATCAGCTCATTTGCGTGCAGGCAGTGGCTTTCTCCGCCCGTATCTTCCGCAGGAGCATCACCCCGCAAAGCGAGAATATTTTTGAGATCGGCTGCGGCGATTTCTTCCAATGCCTCGCTCAGAAATTCCTCGGATGCCCCCAAGCAAGTCATGTGAACCAGCGGCTCAAGGTTCGCCTCGTCGCGAATCTGCTTCGCCCACTCGACTGTTTTGCCGCGCGATGTCCCCATTGCTCCGCATGTCACCGAAACAAAGGAAGGCTCCAGCGGTTGCAAGCTCTGAACGGTTTTGATGAGCTTGACCTCACCAACCGGAGTTTTGGGCGGGAA
>JAGQUX010000014.1 GCA_020438215.1 Armatimonadota bacterium
GAATATGGATGCGATGCGAGACTGGGGGCACGCTCGCGATTACGTAGAGGCAATGTGGGGAATGCTACAGCAAGAGATGCCGCAAGATTTGGTGATTGCAACCGGCGAGCAACACTCCGTTCGTGAGTTCACCGAACTGGCTTTCCGTGAAGTCGGAATTGACATTGAATGGCGTGGCGAGGGCCTTGACGAAATCGGTGTTTGCCGGACTACAGGTCGGACTCTGGTCGCAGTAGATCCTGTGTATTTCCGCCCCAGCGAAGTGGAAACTCTGCTCGGTGATGCGACCAAGGCTCGGCGAATTCTTGGTTGGACGCCACGCACAAGCTTTGAAGAATTAGTGCAGGAAATGGTCGCGAAGGATTGGGAAGAGGCGAAAAATCAGACTATCCTTACTCGCGAGAACGAGCAAAATGCCCTGCGACTTGCTAGCTAAGATTTATGTTGCCGGCCACCGAGGATTGGTGGGATCGGGCATTGTTCGGGCGTTGAATCGGGCGGGATATCAGAACATTGTCACCCGTACTTCGGCAGAACTTGATCTGACCGATCAAGCGAAGACTCACGCATTTCTCGAAGCGGAGAAGCCAGATTTTGTTATTCTTGCTGCCGCGCTCGTTGGCGGAATCCAAGCGAATCGTACTCGACCAGCTGATTTCATTGGTGTCAACCTCGCCATCCAGCAGAACGTGATCTGGGGAGCGCACCAAGCAGAGATTCAGAACTTGATGTTCTTGGGGAGCAGTTGTATCTATCCCCGAGATGCCGCTCAGCCCATGCCGGAAGAAACGCTCCTGACTGGCCCGCTGGAACCAACCAATACTCCCTACGCTATCGCCAAGATCGCGGGATTGACTTTGTGCGAATCGCTCTACCGACAGTATGGCCGGAACTACTTCACCGTCATGCCTCCGAACATCTACGGCCCGGGTGACAACTTTGATCCGCAGGGTTCGCATGTTATGGCGGCAATGATTCGACGGTTTCATGAGGCTTTACCGAATACTCCAGTGACTTGCTGGGGCACTGGCACCCCACGCCGCGAGTTTTTGCATGTGGACGATATGGGCGAGGCGGTTGTCTTCCTCCTGAACCAAGATCAGCTGCCGGAAGACCGCATGGTGAACGTTGGCACCGGCACTTCCATCACGATCAAGACAGTTGCGGAGACGGTGCAGAAAGTGATCGGTCACGAGGGCGAAATCAGTTGGGATGATTCCATGCCAGACGGCTATCCAGAAAAAACCAACGATGTCTCACGGATTTTTGCGATGGGGTGGCGACCAAAAATTGCGCTAGAAGATGGGATCGCCGAAGCTTATGAATTCTTCAAGCAGAACTATTGCTAATTTGTCCGCCGATCCGCCAAGAACTTGACGTGCCCATCCAGAAACAGGCGATTTCGACCGCCAGGGTGAACAGCTTTCCCACGAATCCCTGCTGGTATCGAAGGCACAGTATTCGGGAAATACGGATCAACCATTAGTTCCACATCGGAGACTCCGTAAGGGATGCCGATGAACGGGTTGTTCGCCGTAATGAGGTCAGAGACGGCAGATTCGGGTGTCTTGCCCCAGAAGTTATCGAGTGGGATCGGATCGGTGATCTGGTCAAATCGCCATAGCCAATAGGTGGAGTCGTCTTGCATGACGCGAATTTCTTCTTTGAATAGGCCGAGTGCACTCGGGCACTGCAAGATCGGTTTGACTTGGTACGGCTCTAAAATTGGTTGCACCCAACCTGCTCGGGGGTCGCTTGGGGGCCAGGTTGTCCAAGGTCGAAAGCCGCCTTCAGCGGTGAGCTTGAGATCACGGCGATCGGGCATACGGTCATCCCAATCGTTGAGATAGAGCATCCACGCTGTACCGAACTGGCGCATATTGCTGGTGCAGGTCGTTTTTTTCGCTGCCTCCTTAGCGCGGGCAAACACGGGGAACAAGATCGCCGCCAAGATGGCAATGATGGCGATCACAACAAGAAGTTCAATGAGGGTGAATGCACGGCGAGTCATAAAAGAAAGCGGGTCAATCCAGCTTACTTAATGGATTGACCCGGTGAACCGTTTCACAAAATGTTTACTTGACTGAGATGCGGAGGGTTTGATGCTCAGTGAAGGTGTACTTCAGTTTCGTCGCATCGGTAACCACATCCAGCGCATATTTGAGTGATGTGTTGATGAGGAACGCATCAATCTTGTAATCAGGAACATCTTTATCGACTTCGATTTTCACGCCGGTCTGATCTGCGAACGCTTTGAAGACTTCGCGGATATCGGTGACGGAAAGTCGCGTGGTCAATCGCTTTTGCAGAACCTTGCTGTCCAGTTTGCCAACCGGAGCTGGGTTCGGTGGTGGAAGCGTCGGTGCTTTGACGACGGGCTTGTGCTCTTCAGCCTTCGGTTTGGGCTCGGAGGTTGTCGGCTTGACTTCTGGATTTGCTTCGGCTTTGGAGCCATCCATCTTGGTCAAAAACGCCTTGGATCGGTTGGTGCCGACATAGTAGATGTCGTTTTTGACTTCATAGCCGAGATTGCCATGCTTGAGGATAATATGCAGCGCCTCATCAAATGAGAGGCCATCCAAATTCAGATACAGCACAAACCGCACGCCGGAGTCGATAACAAAGTTGTGCTCAGTTTTCTTGAACAGATCGTAAAGAACATCTCGGATATCAAGCCCTTTTGAAGAGATCGAAATCTTCTGCTCATCGACTTTGATCGCGCTGGTGATGATCTCAGTGCCGTCCGCTTGCGCGAACGAGATCGAACTCATCAAGAGGATCAAGATTGCCAGTGATTTTTTCATGTTTCGGTTCCTTTCCTTTTATTTAATGGGGTTACCATTCTTGTCGTAAACTTTGATGCCGCCAGAGCTTTTCTTCGCCGGTGCAGAGGTGGATTTCTTGGACGTTGACGTCTTGCGAGTAGGAGTTCGCTTTGTCGAAGTTGTCGTTTTCCTCTCCGGAGCTTGTGCTTTGGGCTCTTCTTTGTGCTCGGTTGTCGTGGAAGACTTGCTACCACCCGCAATCATGATGTCGGAAGTATCGACAGTCTTCTTGCCCGGCACATTCGGGTCGTTATGAGCTTTGATTTGCTCTTCCTTGGTGGGGGCATGTGTGTCCGTAGCTGGAGGAGTATGACTGTCCTCTACAGGATCATGATCGCCTTCCGCAGCGTGAGATTCATCGGCCGCATGAGTATCTTCCGTGGCATGAGCATCATCTGTCGCATGTTCGTCGGTCGCTGCGTGCTCATCCGTGGTTGAGTGCTCGTCGGAAGCGGCATGTTCGTCCTCAGATTTGTGATCTTCTGAGGTTGCCTCGTCCTTCGATTCGTCCTTTTTCTCCGCAGTTGCGGTCAAGCCGTTGGTGGCTTTCGGCCCGAGCATCTTTGTTGGGTCGCGGAGGATTGTGCTCATAAGAATGAGAACAACCGCCAGTGCCCCTGAGAGCATCAGCACTTTAGGATTCTTGAAAGCGGCCATCCCGGGCGGGGTGCTTGATACTTTGACCTGGCTCGCTTGCAAGAGTGCGCCCGATGCTCCAGCTCCAGCATAAGCGGGAGTCTGAACCGGTGCGGGAGAGAATTTTTGAAGTACGGCGGCAAAGCCTTTCTTCGGCTTCGGCCCATCCAGCACTTCTTCTAGACTGACTTTTTCGTTGTTAACAATATCGCGGCAACTGGGGCACACCTTGATGTGGCGTTCCAGGTCGTTGAGAATATCTTGCGGCAGATTTTCTCCGTCCAAGAATCGCTTCATCAGGACGGTTGCCAGGTGACACTCAATGTTTTGAATTGCCATTGTTAACACTCTTTGTGAGGTTTTTCTCACGAGGCCCATGCGGGGCTAGTAGGATTGTCGGTGCGTTTTCTGGCGATCTTGAGGGGGAATATGATTTTTTTGAATCTGTGGGTCACATTGCGGGCAAGGATTCAATCCCCGTTAATCTGCGGGGCTGGTATACAAGCAGGATGCGTCGCCTTTTCACTCGTCTTGGATTTGCCGCACTTGCCCTGACCGCGTTCACATCGGCATGGGCGGATTTCACGCTGACCATCCTTCATACCAATGACCTGCACGCTCACGTTGAGCCGGTGCGGGTGAAGGGAAAGTCGGTGGGGGGCTATGCTCGGCAGGCCACTGCTCTCCTGCAACTCAAAGAAGAATCTGAGAATCCGATTCTGCTGAATGCGGGCGACACATTCCAAGGCACGCTGTACTTCAATGCCTATGAAGGGTTGGTTGATCTCACCTTTATGAACTTGGTGGGTTACCAAGCGATGGCGGTAGGGAACCACGAGTTCGACCGTGGCGTGGATGCCTTCGCCAACTTCGCGCGGCTAGCTAACTTCCCGCTTCTCAGTGCCAATCTGGATGTCAGTAAGGAAGCAAAACTGGAAAAGCTCGTTCAACCGAGCACAGTTTTGGAAGTTGGGGGTGAGAGAGTCGGCGTTGTGGGGGCAATCACGCCATCACTGCCGGAAATCAGTAGCCCCGGTCCGACGGTTGGCCTGAAAGATTATGTGAAGTCGGTTCAGGCCGCGGTGAATGACCTGACAAAGCGCGGGATCAACAAGATCATCTTGCTGAACCACTCGGGCTGGGAACTCGACCAATCAGCGGCAAAGCAGCTTTACGATATCGACATTGTGGTGGGTGGACACAGCCACACTCTCCTGGGCCACGTTGATATCCCTGAGTTTGATGGTTCGCAAGGTGAATACCCGCTGAAAGCCACCGATGCCAAAGGCAAGGAAGTATTGATCGTTCAGGCGTGGGAATGGGGCAAGGTCATCGGAAAGATGAAGCTCGTTTTTGATGATAAAGGCATTGTCAAATCCTACGAAGGCGCACCGGTTCTCATTGACGATTCGTATATTGAGAACCCATTTGTTACGGGAATGCTGACAGCTTTCAAGAAACCGATTGAAGACTTGCAAAAGCAACCTGTCGCCGAGCTTGCCAACGACCTGAATCGCATGTGGTCACCGGAGGGCGGTGATTCGCTGATGGGAAGCGTGATCTCGGATGCAGCGCTGGAGGCAACCAAGAATGCCGGTGCGGTTGCGGCCTTCTGGAATTCGGGCGGGGTGCGTTCTGAACTGACGGCAGGAAAGATCACCTATGGTCAGCTCATCGAAGTTTGCCCGTTTGGAAACCAGCTCACGGTTCTGGAACTCACCGGGAAAGAACTGAAGGGCGCAATTGAGCACGGCCTCAGCGGGGGTGGATTCTTGCTTCCCAGTAAAGGGTTTGAATACACCTTCAATATCAATGCGGCGACGGGCAAACAACTCGTTTCCGCTAAGTTGAATGGGGTTGAGATCAAAGACGATCAGAAGTATCGGGTGACGGTCAATAACTTCACAGCCAGTGGCGGTGATGGACACGTGATTCTGCGTGATGCCAAGGGAACTCGAATTGAGACGGGTTTGCTGGATCTGGATGCGTTGATCGACTATTTCAAAGCGAATGCTCCGGTCAAGATGACCAACGAAGGCCGCGTCAAGGCGATCAAGTGAGCCAGCTCTTTAGCCCGCTGACGATCCGAGGTTCGACGCTTCGGAATCGCATCGCTTTGTCGCCGATGTGTACTTATTCCAGTGAGGATGGCTTTGCCAGCGACTGGCATCTCGTTCACCTGGGGACGCGGGCGAGCGGTGGTTGCGGCATTGTCATGTGCGAGGCGACAGCTGTTCATCCTGATGGCCGGATCAGTCCACAAGACTTGGGTATTTGGAAGGATGAGCACATTCCCGGCTTGCGAAGGGTCACAGATTTCATTCGGAGCCAGGGGGCGGCGAGCGCGATTCAGCTGGCTCACGCGGGTCGCAAAGCCGGAACCTACCGCCCTTGGTCAGAAGTCAGAGGATTCATCCCGATTGAGGACGGCGGCTGGGAGCGAATCGGGCCGAGCCCAATTCCGTTTCGTGATGGTGCGCCCACTCCTGTCGAGATGACTCAGCAAGATCTTTCTGATTTCATCGAAGACTTTGTGGCGGCAATCCGCCGTTCAGATGAAGCGGGGTTTGATGTAGTGGAGATTCACTCGGCACACGGCTATCTGCTTCACCAGTTCTTGAGTCCAATCAGCAACCACCGGAGCGATGCATACGGCGGAGACTTCAAGGGGTGCACAAGGTTGCACCACGAGTTGGTTGAAGCTGTGCGACACGCCTGGCCGGAAACCAAGCCTCTCTTTATCAGGATTTCCGCAACGGACTGGGTGGATGGCGGCTGGACGATAGAAGAGTCTATTGAGCTTGCCAAATCACTCAAATCACTTGGTGTCGATCTGATGGATTGCTCCAGTGGAGGCTCGACCCCGGATGCACAAATCCCTGTTGGCCCGGGTTATCAGGTGCCGTTTGCGGAGCGCATAAGCCGTGAGGCAGGAATCCTCTCTGGTGCGGTGGGAATGATCACGGAGCCAAAGCAAGCGGAAGAGATTGTATCGAGCGGTCAAGCTGACTTGGTATTTCTTGGACGTGAGCTTTTGCGGAATCCCTATTGGGCTCATATCGCAGCCCAGGAACTCGGTGCTAGGCCGAATTGGCCAAACCAATACGCCTGGTCAGTGGGGTAGTGATCCTCGTAAATCTAGGGTCAAAAATGGCAATTTCCGAATCTTTATTCACCGATTAACGCGATATTTACGTTCTTGATTTTCTGTTAACCGATTGCCCAATAAACTTCTGATGTCGGCGGAGGTGTTTCTGCCGCAAAGGAGATTATTTTGAAATTGAATCAAATGTTGGCCGTAGGTGTTCTTACGGGGAGCGTTGCGGCAATCAGTTCTGCACAGAGCTTGCAAGTTGGCGCGTTTCAAGGTGTAAGCAATACGGAGTTCAACCAATACTCTGTCTATCAGCTTGATGGTGGCTTTGCTAATGGCGGAACGATTTCGTCGAGTTGGTCAGGCACTTTCGATGGCTTTGACGGTGACTTCAACACTGACACGATGACCTACTCGGGTGGCTCACAAGCAACTGCTCAATATGGTTATCTGCGAAGCAGCGCATGGTCCACTTTGGATAACTCGTTCTACAATTCTGAGAATCCTTGGTACTACAATCCAACGACCGGTGATGTTAATCCAGATGGCACGCCAGACTGGTTCTTTAGCGTTGGACAAAGCCGCTATGAGGATGTTTTCACATATACAAACATCCCCGCGCAGGTGCAAGTGGACTTTTGGTTCCATGTGAGCGGGACTTTCAATGGCGATGGATACCACTCAATCTATGTCACTGCAGATGGCGACTCTGATAATCTGTTCTTGACCGGATTTGATGGTAGCGTGATCAACCAAACCTGGGTCACTAAGAAGTTTGTCGTTGGTGCAGATCAAATGCTGAACCACTCGACAACCATTCTCAGTCAAGTCGATTACCAAACTCAGTTTAATCCTGAGCATGCAAACCTCAGCGGAAATGTTGACTTCGATTCCACCGTGTACATGAGCGCTATGCACGTCTACGACATGGACGGTAACTTGCTCACGGACTGGACAATGACTTCCGCGAGCGGCACCACCTATCCGGTGCCTGAGCCAGCAACACTCATCGGTTTGGCCACTCTATCCGGCCTTGCGCTGCGCAGAAAAGCCAAAAACAAAAAATCCTAACGGCTATCAACATTAGGAGAGGGAAAGAGGTCGACCGCCTTTGGGCAGTCGGCCTTCTTATTGATTCAGGAACTCTTGGGCGGCGAGGATGTCGTCCTGCGTGAAGTTATGCCCTGCTTGGATCGGCTTCAAAGTCGTACTAGCTCCAGCCGCTTGGAACTGTTCAGCGAGTTGCTCGCCTTGTTCGTAGGGGCAGAGCTGGTCATCAACCCCTGCTTGAAGTTGGAGCTTGATACCGGAAAGTTCAAGGCCAGGAATTGGTTCGTCGGTCAGCATCGGGCGCACCATGATCGCTCCATCCATCACGCGGTGTCCTTGCAGAAAAAGGTTGGCAATGATGTTCGCGCCATTGGAATAGCCGAACCCAATCCAAAGACGGTTGGGCTCACCAAGCTCCTTTCGCATCAAAGTCAGCCACTCGGCGACCTCCTCCGTGCGGATGGCCAGATCTTCCATATCAAAGACGCCCTCTGCCAAACGTCGGAACCAGCGCGGCGCACCCAGCTCAGAGATCTGACCGCGTGCCGAAAGATATCCTGCTTCCGGTGCAATCGCATCCGCCGTCCAAAGCAGATCGCGCTCTGACCCTCCCGTGCCATGAAAAAGAATCAGACGTGGTTCGCTGGGGTCGCCGGTGCGAGCGAGGTGGATGAAATGGTCAGGCTTCATCATCAGGGGAATCGCACTCCTGTTGGGCTGGTAAAGGTGGGCAGCACCGATTCAATTTCCTCGCGACGTTCTTCTAGCCACGGAGGAAGCATGAGGCTGGTTCCGAGTTCTTCCAGAGGTTCATTGTATGTCATGCCCGGAGGATCGGTGGCAAGTTCATACAAAACTCCACCTGGTTCGCGGAAATACACACTGCGGAAGTAGTTCCGCTCGACAATTGGGGTCACTTGGCGACCGTTTGCGCTGATGACCTGCCGCCAATTCTCACTGACTTGGTCATTCTCTGTGCGGAAGGCAATGTGGTGAACGGTGCCACCTCCCATCCGCCCAAAATCTCGGCCCGGGCGGTCGATAATATCAATGAAGGTACCGGCTCCCCCTTCACCAACTTCAAATCGGATGGTTTCGCCATCGTTATAGATTTCCCGAAATCCGAGTGTGTCGGTGAGGAAAATCGCGCTCTCATTGGGGCGAGCGGAAGCGAGCGCAGCCGAATGAAAACCCCGAATGGCGACATCATCGCCAAGTCCATCCCAGGCCGCAGCAGAGCGACCATCGTATGCCGATTCGATGATCTCAACACTCATTCCATCCGGGTCGGTGAGGCTGAGCACCGATTCGTTGAGTGCGTTGAGGTTTGCCGAAAAGGGGATGCCCTTGGTGGTCAGACGCTCTTTCCAGAAACCCTGCGCACCCCTCGGCACGCTATACGCCACCGTCTCGACTTGGCCGAGCCCCGGTGTTCCGCGGTAGCTGGACGGCCACGGGAAGGTTGTGAAAAGAGAGCCGGGTCGCCCTAGCCCATCTCCGTAGTACAGGTGATAGGTGCCAGGGTCGTCGTAGTTGATGGTGACCTTGACGAGGCGCAATCCCAGCACTCTGCAGTAGAAATCCACATTGGCTTGCGGGTCGCCGCACATCGCGGTGATGTGGTGGATACCCAGGAGTTCAGGTTGCGGAGCCATAGTTTTCAGAACGAGAGGATTTCAGAAGGTGTTGCGGGTGCAACTGCCTTTGACCCTTTCCAAACCGTATTCTAATCCGAACGTATTTTTCTTCGCTGATAATTAAGGGCTTCCCTCATCCTTGAAGAGATCTTTTTCGCATCATCAGACTTTGCCAGTTGCGTCGCCTTGGCGATACTTTCTTCACACGGCTTTAGCCATTTGCGGTCTTTTGTGACGGCGAGTAAAGCAAGGTTGATCTCTGATTTGAAGCGATAGTATTGAAAATCGGTAAGTTTGCTTCTGTGTTGATCTAATATCTCGAGTCCATAGATTCGATCTTCAACCTTTGCGTGAGCGTGATATGAATCGAAGATGTATGCCATTTTGAGGTTCGAGTCATTAGGATAAAGATCAAGTAATTTTCTACCCAAATGGCTGGAGTTGTGCACCCCACCAGTTATCCATCCGGCAGTATAAAGCGATCGTAGATATTCTCGATCATCCACAAACTGACCCAGCCCAATTGCGTTTGCACAGTTATTGCCGGCTTGTGTGCCTCGGAGAATGTCGTAAAACGCGACATATATTTCCGAGAGTAGGTAAGCGTTTTCTGGCTTCTCATACTCACGATATGGCATCGTACTGATCTTTAGTATCCGTGCGCGCCTATTTTCTAAGGTGTCCTTACGCAGAAAGCTGATCCTGTTTTGAACTGTCTCCCGGTAGTTTTGCCACTGAGCAGTCTTAGGGAGCTTGACACTTGTTTTTGAATACCACGGCGCAGGAACTTCGTAGCCTTGCTGAGCGAAGCTAGCAACCGAAATTACTATTGCTACCAGCGTCAAGAAAACCCGCGCCTCCCGGGAACTCATGGAAGCAAGGTACCACAAGAATCTGGTAATTTGAGCCTCGGGTCAATTCAAGTGGTAGTTTATCAATCTCAAGCCGTAACCTGTTGAGCGACTCCTCCATTTGTTGCACAAGCTGTTTTGCTTCAGCACTTTTTGCATATCCTTTTGCTTGGGATGCTCTCTCGGTAGCCTTTTCGAGCCACTTCTTTTCTTTAGTCCTGGCTGTAAGCGCTAGGCATATTTTTGCACCAAAGTACGAATACTGAAACGACGTGAGTTGACTCTTACAATTTTCTAACACTGTTAGGCCATAGATTCGGTCTTCATTGACGGCTTGGCCACGATAGGAGTCTGTAATGTAGGCAAGCTGCAAGTTGAAGTCCTTAGGGTATTCCTCGATAAGCTTCCTTCCAAGCCTCTTTGTAAGGTTTCCACCAAGGTGGAGCCAAGTAGAACTGTAGAGTGATCTCAGATAGTCCTTCTCATTCACAAATTGGCCGGATTGAATTGCCGACGCAAATCGATTGGAGATGGGTGTTCCCCGTATTTCATTCGAGAATTTCAACAGGATTTCCGAAAGTAAGTAAGCATCTTCTGGCTCTGTCAGTTCTGCATATCGCAGGTTGGTAATTTCACCAAATTTTTGCATCCTTGACCCTTTGCTATCGGCAGCTAAAAATGAAATGCGCCGTGCCACTGACTCCTTAGTTTTTTTCCAAGCTGAAGATTCACGCAACTCCGAGACGGACTTGGAATACCACGGCGCAGGAATATCGTAACTTTGCTGAGCGAAGCTAGCAACCGAAAGCGCGATTGCTATCAGTGTCAAACAAACCCGCACCTCCCAAGGCCTCATTCTTTCAAAGTACCATATGGGCTCGCCGATATGAGATGTCGACGAGCCCAGAGAATCACTCTAAATCAAACTGCACACCCTGCGCGAGAGCGGGGCGTTCGCTTCCGTAGTAGGTGGTGCTGGTTTGTCGGCGCATGTAGGCTTTCCAGGCATCGGAGCCAGATTCGCGGCCTCCGCCGGTTTCCTTTTCACCACCAAACGCGCCGCCGATCTCTGCGCCGCTTGTCCCAATGTTCACGTTCGCAATTCCGCAGTCGGAATTCTGCTTGAAGTATTCGGCTTCGCGGACGTCGGTGGTCATGATTGCACTGCTGAGGCCTTGCGGAACTTCGTTGTGCATCGCCATTGCCTCATCCAGATTGTCGTAAGGGATCAGGTAGCAGATCGGGGCAAAAACCTCTTCACATACTTCGTCGAGTTGCTTTTCGAGCCGAACAAGAGCAGGCTTGACGTAAAAGCCGCCATTGCCAATGCTGACTTGCTCGCCACCCGTGACCTCGACCGCTTGGGAGCGCACTTCATTGAGTTTGCGCTGCATCCCATCGTATGACATCTGGTCGATCAGCGGCCCGATGAGGGTATTGGCATCCAGCGGATCACCGACCTTGGTATCGCCGAGGTGAGCGTATGCTTTTTTGAGTTGCTCGTGAACGTTGTCAATCAGGGAGCGATGAACGATGAGGCGGCGGGTTGTCGTACAACGTTGACCAGCGGTTCCCACAGCACCGAAAAGCATAGAAGGCATGGCCACGCCGAGATCTGCGCTGGGGGTGACGATGATGGCATTATTTCCACCGAGTTCGAGAAGTGATCGGCCAAAGCGTGCCGCAACTCGAGGGCCGACTTGCGCGCCCATTCGCGTCGAGCCGGTTGCAGAAATGAGCGGAATGCGTCGATCATCGACGAGTTGCTCACCGATGGCAACCGCGCCAAGAACGACTTGACTCAGTCTTTCCGGAGCTTCGGGGAAGTCTTTTGCCACGCGATCCACGATGGCTTGAACGGCCAAAGCGGTGAGAGGAGTTTTCTCGCTCGGCTTCCAGATAGTGCTGTCGCCACAGACAAAAGCAAGGCAGGCGTTCCAGCTCCACACTGCGACCGGGAAGTTGAATGCGGAGATGATTCCTACCGGCCCGAGCGGGTGCCAATTCTCCTGCATGGAGTGATTCGGACGTTCAGAAACGATGGTTAGACCGTAGAGTTGTCGGGAGAGGCCAACCGCGAAATCGCAAATGTCGATCATCTCTTGGACTTCGCCACGACCTTCGGTGATGATCTTGCCGCACTCAATGGTGACAAGCTGGCTGAGGTCTTCTTTGTGCTCGCGGAGTTCGTTTCCGAGGCGGCGCACGAACTCACCGCGAATGGGAGCGGGGACTTTACGCCAAGCTTGGAAGGCAGTGACTGATTGAGTGATCATCTGATCCAGTTCCGCCGCCGTGTTCATGCGGAGCGATGCAATCTCAGAGCCATCAATTGGGGTGGTGACCACAAGATCGGTTCCGCGGTAAGCATCCAGGTTGGGGATCAATCGGTTGATCAGCTCGGCGTATTTGCTCATGCTGAAAAGGCTACCTTTTGAATCTGGTGACGCCTGATATTCGGCCCGGGTGGACCTAAAGAGAAATGCCCTCAACCCAAAGGGTCAAGGGCATTTGGAAAGAATCGATGTGATTCTTAGTTTTTCTTGCGTCGGCGAAGAGCGAGTGCGCCCAGGCCAGCGAGAACTGCCATGGTTCCTGGTTCCGGAACCGGAGTCAACTCGACTTCAACGTTGTCAACCAAACCGAAGAGCAGCGCTTCTGCGTTTGCATCACTGGAAGAACCAGCGTTGATATCGGATTGCATGAAGAAGATATTATCTCCTGCGGTCGTTGCTTTAGTCCAGGTGCCGATCAGAGTGCCATCAATCGACCAGGTGTAAACATCGCCAGTCTTGTTGATTTCCCATCGTCGCCAAGCGAACGCTTGTGCGCCAACTTGAGGAGCACCGGTTTGACCACCGAACAGGTTGAGCTGAGCGGCCGGAACAGAACCTTGGAAACCAGCATAGTACGGATCGCTTGCGTTCAAGCCTGCGTTGCCGTTTGCCCCAGCTGGGTCAGCTGCGTATGCACCGGTTGAACCTTGAATATGTGCACCAGAAGCCTCGTACATGCGGTAGTCCGTTGACGAGCCACCATCGCCAGTTGCTACGGTAGCAAAGCTATCGAATGTGCCACCGAACCAGTTCAGGTCGTTGACGCCGCCAACACCACCACCGGAGAGTTGGGTGGAACCAGAACCACCAGCCGGGAATGGGCCAACGGAGTTCATCCACATATCCCAGCGCATGGTGTAGTCACCGGAAACCGCGAAATCCAGCGGATTGACGGTCACAGCGGAGAATGTGCCAGAACCGAGGTTTGCAATCATCTTCAAACCGCGAGTGGTGCCGCTCGAATTCGGTGCAATCGGGATACCAACAGTGGAGTAGTCGAAGAAGAAATCTGCTTCGCCACCAGAGTGATCAAGGGCAGCATCTGCGCCACCGAGAGAAGAGTTGAACTGCCACTGTGAAGAGTGGTCTACGTCGAAGTCTTCTGAGAAGACGACTTGTGCTGAGGCGAAAACGCCCAGGGAAGCGGCCATTGCCGACAAGAGAATACGCTTATTCATTACTTTCCGACTCCTAAAAAAGGAAAACAAAATTGAAACGACACGCGCAGAACGCGGCGAATCGCTTATCAGTATGTCCCGAATCATTCCTGAATGTTGAATTGTCATGAAAACCCGGTATTTTTGCGACGGGACCCGCATATTCTCAACATGGTTCGGGATAGAGTATCGATATGACGGCTCAAGAATTCATCTGTCAATGCAATATCGTTTCCATGGAAGGCATCATCAAGCAAGCGAAAAAGATGCCCGAAGACAAGCTCACTTGGGAGCCCATGGGTGAAGGGCGCACCGCACTCGATCAGGTCGCGGAATGTGCGCTGATCTGCGGTTTCATTCCTGATGTACTTGCCAAGCGAGAAATGCCGAACATCGACGAAGCCGCGATGGCTGAATTTGAAAAAAGCAAACAGGCATACAAGAATCTCGCCGATGTGGAAGCTGACCTGCGATCAGGCACCGAAAAGCTGAACGAAACGATCATGAACATGACAAATGATGAGCTTGATATCAAAATCCCGTTCTTCGGCGGGGAAGAGTGGTCGCTGGCATCCATTGCCAATCTTCATGGCTGGAACATGCAGTATCACACTGGTCAGATCTGCTACATCCAAACGCTTTACGGCGACAAAGACATGAACTAAGAATAGAAATGGCCCTCAATATGAGGGCCATTTCTATTTAACTTTGAACTCTTTTCGGACTCGTTCAAGACTGTCCTTCAAGCCCTTCGTAAAGATGTGTCCTACTTCATCAAAGTCCTTAATGGCGCTGCTCTCTATGCCAGAAGCACGAAGCCAAATCTCGGTTTTGCCATCCTTAGAACCGTAGCCGCGGATTGCGTACACGATTTCATCGTTGAAGAACGTTGCTCCACAAGCCGAGCGGGAATAGCTCCATTCGTTGATCATCATCTTCACCCGCCAACCTTCGCTGAGGGTGGGGTCTTCAATTTGACGGGCGAGGTAATTCAGCCCTCGTGCATTCGCACCGACGTTTTGGTGGAAGAAGATTTGGTAGCTACCGTTCGGGCCGGCGGTTGGGGAGGAATCAAAGATTGCGGTGGGGCGAGCGTTGGTGGCGGCGTTCCCGCGGCTACCTTCCACCCAGACGGATTCCGCGATTGTGACTTCCTCATCGTTCTGAGCGATGTGATGAAGTTGAAGGCGGTTCTTTTTGCTTCCCTGATTGTTGACCGTCACGACCCCGATTTGACCTTTCTTAGAGTTCCATACTGCGGCGACGGGTAAGTTGGATTCGATGCTTGAAATAGCTTCGGTTGCGCTTGGGTTGCTAGCATCACCAATCCGAACAGTGTGATCAATTGCATCCCAAGTGATGACCTTGATTCCGCTCGGTGTTGAAACGAGAGTCGGCACTTGGTTCGACCGCTGCACAACCTGCCGATTTTTAAACGTGAGGCGATCCTCGCCCCCTTTCTTGATGTCTAATGTAGCAATTACGAAACCGGTAAGTGTGGGATAAGCGACGAGCAAAGTGTTCCCTTCAATCACAGCAGAGATTTCGCCCGATACGCTGTCGGCAATCAGGATTTGCTTCGCGGCTTCTTTGTTGCCATTGATAAACGTCGCTCGAATCATGCCTTGGTTTGCGGCATCGAGCCCCGCTTTGCTGTAGCCTTTCGAATCTTCTTTGTCAGCGGTTGCAGGATAGACTGAGAGGAGCTCTTCTCCATAAGTCAGCATCACCGGCGTCCCCGCGCAACCCGTCACTTCAAAGTGTCCGTCTGCGCTTCGAGAGTAGCCGTCATTGATATCCGCTTTGATGCCAGTTTCGCCGAAGATGCCGTTGCGATTCCAATCAATCGCGGTGGAGTTCGCGTCAATCTCTTTGAGCTTGTAGTAGTACGGTCGATTGGAAAGAAACTTCACATCGGCGATAGGATAGGGAACCACTTCGCTCAGGTCGTTTTCCTTCATCTCCATCTTGCTGAGGTGACCTGAACTGAAGTGGATCAGGTCGGCTTTGCCGTTAAACTGATACAGGTAGTCGTAATTCATCAGCCCGGTATGGAACGGTGAATCTGTGCTGCCCGGCGGTCGGTGGCCCAATCCCAACTGGTGTCCTACCTCGTGGATGATCGTGGGAACATTGTTGCCCGTTCCGCACCAATCCGGGCGGTTGGCTTGACCACCACCCCGGGTGGATTTCGACATCATCACACCATGAGCAAAGCCCCGCCATTCCTTCGGCATCCCTTGGTTGTAGAGGCTCTTGTAATCGGTCGAATCGTATTTCTTGTCGAGTGGCTCTGGGATGATTTCAATGAGGTTGAGCCCGGTTGAGCCGTCGGGGTTTTTGTAGGGAAGATCGGCGTAGAACTTCCGGATTTTCTCGATGGTTGGGCGGATTTCCTTCTCCGTCATATCTGATCGTATCCGGAAGACAATGAAAATATCAGCGCGCCCGGGCTTGCAGTTGTGGATTTTCGGATCAATCGGGCCGTGACCTTCCACTTCCCACTGATCGGGCAAGCCGTCGTTATCGGCATCTACGAGATCTTGCGGAAGATTACTGAGGTTTGTGGTCAGGGCGGGCGTCGCGAGCATCCAGGGCATATGCCGTTATTATTTCATGAATTGTCTTTCGCAATTTCGTAACCCCCTCACTCAGTTTTCATATGAATTCTTGTAGCATGATGCTATGCCAGAAGAAAGTGTTGGATATCGATATGCGGAGTTCCCATCAGTAAAACTCTACGAAACAAAGAGCAAGAAGACTCCCTTGAGAGAGTTACTATTTGGGGATTGGATCAATGTGAAAGAGGATGTTGGTGGCGGGTGGTTTAAGGTTCGTTGCCGGGGTACGGATGGGTTCATGCGGAAGGAGGATTTCCGTGAAGACAAGATTCTGGAAGTTGTCTTTTTGGATGTTGGTCAGGGGGATGGTTGTTTTCTGGTGACCCCCAAAGATGAGTTCTTGATCATTGATGCAGGGGAAGGCAATCATATGGCTCGCTACCTTCAGTGGCGTTTCTCCGGATTCAAGAAGATCAAGAGAAAGTTTGATGCCGCCGTCATCTCTCACCCAGACCTGGATCACTATCTCGGATTTGATGACGTTTTTTCGATTGAAGGGCTTTCGTTCAAGCGGATTTATACAAGCGGCCTGATTGAGCAGAAGGTTGAAAAAGGGCTTGGAGAGATGACGAAGTCCGGAAACCGTACTTATTGCACCGGGCTCGTGGAAGACATCACGCAGTTGGACGCTCTTCTGGCGCAAACCGCGAAGATTAAAGGCAAAAGATTCCCGGGAATGCTCAAGAAGCACCGCTCGAAATACGATGAGCATATTGCGGTTGCCGCAGGGCAAGATGGGGGCGGTCTTTCGACCGCAAATCAGTCCGCTTTTGATTGGATCAAAGCTCCTGGCCTGAAAATTAATGTGGTTGGGCCAGTACGCGAAGACGCCAGCGGCAAGGAAGGACTGAGGTGGCTTGGCAACCTTGGGCAAACCAAAAACGGGCATTCCGTTGTTCTGCGGTTAGAGTTCGGCAACCTGCGGCTCCTCTTGAGCGGAGACTTGAACGAGAGGAGTGAGGCACTTCTTCTTTCTTCTTACACTGGCCTCCCTGAAAAGGCGAACACGCATGAGAAGAGAAAGGCACTGGCGGATGCGGCTCGTCCGATGTTTGAGGTGGACGTGGCGAAGTCTTGTCACCACGGATCAAGCGATGTTTCTGAGGAGTTCTTGATGGCAATCAACACAGTGGCCACGGTCGTTTCGAGTGGCGATAACGAACCTCATGCTCACCCTCGGGCCGACACCCTTGGCATTGTTGGGCGGCATTCTCGTGGCTCTCGTCCGCTGATTTTCTCAACGGAGCTTGCACGCTCTGGCAAGGAATTTTTGACAAACGATAAGAAGACTATTGCCGCACTGAAAAGATATTTCAAAGAGCGCAAGAAGCTTCTGGATGAAGCACAGCAAGAGGAGCTTTCGGATAAGCAGGAGCTAACTGTAGTGGGCGAGGCCATTCGCGAGATCGGGAGCTTGATCAACAAATACGGGGCGATCAATGTCCGTTCTGATGGGGAGCGCACGGTTGTGGCCTACAAGATGGAAGAAAGCAAGGCGGGTAAGGAATGGGATATCTACTGCTTAGAGCCAGGTGCTGATGGGAAGCTGGATTATGTTGCGAGGTAAGTTTGGCGGGAACGTGTGGGAATCGAACCCACCCAGCGCCCAAAGACGCCACACACGGTTTTGAAGACCGGGGGCCACACCAGCAACCATCCGCTCCCTCGCGAAGAAAGCTAGTGTATCTCAATCGCCGTAGATGCGAACGTAATCCACTTCAAACCGGGTGGGAAATTCCGTCTTGGATGTGTCGCCGCCCGTTGCGCCAATGGCAAGGTTCAGAAGAAGCCAGTGCGGCTGATGGAATGGTCGCGTACCGTCTGGGTTTTTGATGTCCGTGATCTTGGTTTCGTTCAGTAACTCGCCATCTACCGCAAGACGAATGTGGTCGGGTGACCAGTCCATTGTCCAGACATGGAATTTCCGGCTCCACTGCGGATCAAGATCGAAGAAGTGTTTGATGGGAGTCTTGACCGCATCCCAGACTTGCCCCTTGGAATCGCCGTAGGCGGTGTTGGCGTGGAGTTGCTGCCGGTAGAACTCCATGACATCCACTTCGCCGCAACTAGGCCACGTTCCCTCGACACCCTTCGTCCAGATGGCTGGCCAAAGTCCAACTTCGGGACGAATCTTCGCGCGGACTTCGAGCCGACCAAACTTCCAGCTGAACTTGCCACGAGTAATGACGGATGCGGATGTGAACCCTGCTGACTTTCGGTTCTTGCGCCAGTCGGTTGAGCCGGCTTCGTAGCCGGCGTTATCTATCTTCTCGCGTCGTCCTTCGATGATGAGTTTGCCGTCCGCGACCCATGCGTTTTCTGGGCGATAGTATTGCGGCTCTTGGTTGCGAATGAAACCGATTTCGTAATCCCATTTCTCCGGATTGGGGCGACCGGGGACATCGAATTCATCTTGAAACACGAGGGCCAAGTTTGGTGAGGTAAGGCAGCTCAGGGCAATAAGCGAGGCAATCATGCACCCAGTTTGCCCAATCTGGATCAGGACTAGGGAATCCTTTTTCCAAATCAGTCATTCTGTTTCTTCGGAGAACTGATTTATCATATGAATGTCACATGGAAGGGCGACATGGCCTTTGAAGCAGTCGGCGATAGCGGCGTGAATTTTACGATGGACACCTACCCAGAGCACGGGGGCAACAACACCGGCCCGACCCCGGTCGAGGCATTGATGGCGTCTCTAGCGGCGTGCAGCGCAATGGATGTGATTAGCATTCTCAAGAAAAAGCGACAGGAAGTCACGGGTTACCGGATTGAAGTGAGCGGGGATCGAAACCCTCCCGGAGAATGGCCCCGACCTTTCAAATCGTTCAAGGTGGTTCATATTGTGGAAGGACCGAATCTGGATGAAGCCGCGGTAGCGCGAGCAGTCGAACTCAGCGATGAGAAATACTGCACCGTTGTTTCCACGCTACGCGAACAGCCGGAAGTTGTTTCCGAATATCGGATCGAAAAACCCTGACCCCAGAAAGCAAAACACCCCAGGAGCAATGCTCTTGGGGTGTTTTTTGTGAGTTTCGGTTCTTAGCCGCGTGTTCGGAACGGGCTGAATCCAAATCGGTCGAAGATGAAGAACATGCTTGCTACAGAGTTCACGATATCGTAATCAATGTTGCCGGAATCTGGTACATAGATGAAGTCACCCGGCTGCAAAGTGATGTCTTGATTGGGGTCTTTCCCGGTGTTGAAAGCAACGAGGTCAGCTTCGATAGCCAGGAAGGTGCTTTCGCGACCCGGGAGTCGGCGGAAAACTTGAATCTTACTGAGCTTCGATCGGCGGTTGATTTCACCGGCTTGGTTGATGACTTGGCTCAAGCGCATCTTTTCGCGGAAGGTGACCGGGCCGGGGCGTTGGACGCGACCAGCAATCGTGACTTGGTTTTCTTCCATATCCGGTACCCAAAGAACGTCGCCGTCTTGAACTTCGAAGTTTTGGGAGCTGTCGTTATCGCTGAGCATGGAGCGCAGGTCGATGGGAATTCGTTCTTGGCTACCCTTGCGGATGAGGAATGCGCGGCGCAGATCAGCGCGACCATCGGTGCTGGTTCCACCACCAACCGAAAGCAAGTCGAGAATGCGATCGCCAGGGCGCATCGTGTAAACGCCGGGTCGACCAACAAATCCGTTCACCGAAGCCTTGATTTCGCGATAGTTGCGGATAGTGACCGAGACAATCGGGTCTTTCAATCGCAGGCGCTCAACATAAAGAACGCTGAGATCGTGCTCAAGTTCTTTGGTGGTTTTTCCGGCGGCCTTCACCATCCCTACAAACGGGGCGGAAATATTGCCATCTGGGCCAACCGGGAGGACAGCGTCCACTTCGGGGATGCGATAAATCTGAATAACGATGATGTCTTCAGGCTGGAGACGATAAGTCTCCGTTGATGTGGATTGCGCCATCGCATTTGCGATGAGCCCCAACATCAAAACCAGGATTGCCAACAATCGATTTGGTCGCATAACTGTCACTCAAAAAAATCGCTCCGACACTCGTGGGAGCAAACTCCCCAGAGTATAGCGGATTTTTCTTATCCTATTCTCGGTCGAAATCGGGATTCCCTTTTCTTTTCCGGTGACCTTCGATGACAATCGTGAATTCGCCCTTGCTGGGTACCTCTTTTTCGGAAGGGAGATCATCCAAAGTGCCGCGCCAAACTTGCTGGTGGAGCTTTGTCAATTCTCGACAAATCGCCACCCGGCGCGGGCCGAGAACTTCGGCTGCGGTAGCCAAAACTTTGCTCCATCTGTGTGGGGATTCAAACAAGACCAATGTGAGGCTACTTTCGGTGAAATCGCTCAAGACTTCCTTGATCGGGCCGGGCTTGCGGGGCAGAAACCCGAGGAAGGCAAATCTTTGGGCGTAAAAACCGCTCAGTCCAAGTGCGGTGGTGACGGCAGTCGCCCCAGGAATACAGTCGATTTCAATATCTGGGTGTTCATTGCGCAGAAGATCGACAAGTTGTGCGCCGGGGTCGCTGATTCCAGGTGCACCGGCATCAGTCAGCAGACACAGAGTTTGCCCTTCACTCAGGGCAGAAACAATCTTCTCGATATGATGCGGAGAGGCGTGCTCGTTGAGCACCAGCATCGGCTTCTTGGATTCAAAGTGGGCGAGAAGCTTGCCCGTCACACGGGAGTCTTCCGCGATGACTGCATCGCAAGCCCGCAGCTCATCCAAAGCACGGGCGGAAATGTCGCCCAAATTGCCAATAGGGCCGGCCACCAAGACTAAGCGACCGGCCACATTGACTCCTTAGTTGCCAGAATCGGAGGTCGATTCTGGCTTTTTGTCGTCGGTAGCTGCGGGTTCGCCGCCACCTTCGTTGAGCTTGTCGAGTTCGGAAGCAACATCGCTACCGGCAGCATCCAGTGCCTTTTGGTCAGCTTCGTACTGCTTCTTCGCGTCATCCCAAGCCTTCAGCCACGGGCCAACTTGATCTGCCTGATCTTTAGTGAAGAGCTTGTTCTTTTCCAGTTCGGCAACCAATGTGACGACTTGAGCGCGTTGAGCATCGCCGTTTGCGTCGTAATCGATGATGTTCTCAATCGAAGTTTTGATCTGACCAAGTGCCGCATCCGGATCGTTGTTCTCCGCGTTGAGCTTGGCAATTGCCAGACGCAGATTCAGCGATTCGTAGTAGACCAGTGCTTCTTCATACGCTTCCAGCAATTCTGGTTGGAACTCTTTCTTTGCTTCGCCGGTAAGGTCGAGGTCAAGTTGCTTGGCGAGGCCATACATCAGTACCGCGCTCACTGAAGCACTAGAGCCAACTTTAGCTTCCTTAGCATCATCGTAGAACGCTTTGTATTGCTCGGCGACTTTCTCCGGTTGACCGATAAAAGTGTCATCGCCAGTAAATTTCACGATGCGGTACATGATCTGAAGCGAGGGATCATCGAATTTCGGATCGAGCTTTTCGATCTTGGCCCGGATTGCCTCGGTGAATTTCTCTTGGCCCTTCTGTTGCTTTTGCTGTTCAATGAGCATCGCCTTGCTCGCTTCAAACGTTTCGGGGATATCCGACTTGATCGTTTTGAGCTTGAGAATAGAAGGGTGTCCAAAAACGCTTACGATCTCAGAAGTCTCGCCTTCTTTCAGTTCAAGGAGCTTTTTGAGGTCAGGATTTGTTTCCATTTGCGCGCGGCTCAGAGCAGTGGCTTTGCGCTTGGAATTCTTTGCGTATTCATCTTGAATCGCTTTGAAATCTCCGCCATCTTGAATCTTGGCGAGGGCTTCCTCGGCTTTTTTCTGGCGATCTTCGAGGCTCACTTTATCGTCATCAAAAGCGATCTCGTCGAAGTCGAATGTGTCAAATCCTTTCTTTACCGATTCTTCAGAAACAGAAGCTTCGGCAATGTACTTTTTGGAAAGAATGTCGGGAAGGAAACTGTTCAGGAATTCTGGCTGGTCAGTCGCATTCTTCAACTGGTCATCAAAGCGAGAATTGAACGATTTCAACATTTCCTCTTCGGACTGGCCGTAAGCTTTTTCGAATTGCTGAGCGATTTCGTTTGCGGCCGCATCCGGTTTAACCTGACCAGACATCATCAGGTTTTGCTTTGCAAATTCAATTTGCTGTTTGGCCGTGTCTTGCCAAATGGTTCGTGCATCCGCTTCGGTGACTTGAACGCCCTTTTCTTTTGCCAAGTCCTTAAGAGCGATTTGCGAAACTACGCTGTTCACAGCTTGGAGGTGAGCAAGATAAGCAGTGTCCGGATCGGATGAGTTGTAGCCTTGATTCGCCAAGGTGTTGGAGGCGTTTTCCAGAGCTTTATCAAAAGCGCTAGCCGGAATCGCTTGTCCACCAACTTTTGCAATGACCGGGTCGTTAGGATCATTTCCTTTTCCGCCGAACGCGCTGAAAAAGCCGGGTGTGACGATCATCCCGACGATCATCAGAACTCCCACTATGACAAGAGCGACTTGGCACCCTTTGCCTTCAAAACCTTTACGAATATTATTGATTGACACGAATCTCGTTCCTTCTTTCCAAAGAGGAAAACGTATTTTGACACCTCAAGAATTCCCTCCGTCAGTCCTCCGACTTGACATGTAGACAAATCATAGGTATATTGTTGCTGGCTGTTGGGTTATGTCTACCCTCTCAGCCTGGGAATCACAAAGAGAGACGCATATGGCCAAGGGACTGACAACGCGCCAGGAGGCAATCCTCCGCTACATCGGTGAATATCTGGAAGATAACGGATTTCCGCCTTCGATTCGAGAAATTGGGTCGGAATTTGGGATTGGATCACTGCGGGGGGTGACGGTTCACCTGGATGCTTTGGAGAAGAAAGGCTATATCGAGCGGGCAAATACTCCCCGCTCGATCAAGATTATCCATCCAGCATTCCAAAGCCAATCCAAGGTGCGAATGCTTCCTCTCCTCGGTTCGATTGCGGCAGGTGTGCCGATCCTTGCCCAAGAGCAAGTTGAAGATTTGATTCCGGTTCCGCTTCACATGGTGCGAAACATTGCCGATGCCTACCTTCTCCGCGTGAAAGGCGACTCCATGAGTGGTGAGGGGATCAACCCACGAGATTTGGTGGTCATCAAGCCACAACAGAACGCGAATCACGGTGATCTCGTAGCCGTGATGGTGGAAGATGAGGCTACGGTCAAGCGAATTCACTTTGGTAGTAATTCCATCACCCTGATGCCGAGCAACCCCGCTTATGATCCGATGGTGGTTGATCCGCAATACACCCGCGTGCTGGGGAAAGTTGTCGGACTGATTCGTGATTACGAAGGGATGGCTTTCTAAGGGCCGCTTAAGTAAGAAATTCGGTTGACCAAAATCCCATCTCGGCGTTGTTCCTGGCGAACAATGCCGAGATTTTTTACAAACCAAGTCAGGATTTCGTGTTTTTGACCATCCACTTCTAAGTTGATGATAGATTCGACTGCATTGCGATCGAATGTGCCGACTTTGGTTTTGACGTCTTTTCGGGAGAGCCGAGCAATCCCCTCGCGAGTCTTTCCGGCGAGAACAACGTCGCCACGCCAGGTCTTGGTTTCTTCCGGGCCGAGCGGAGAAATCAGCGGGAGTGGTGGATCGTAAACAGTGCCTCCTAGTTGGCTGGCAAGCAGAGTGTTTCCATCCCAGCCGAGACGCGTGGAGCCGTATCCGCTGGTGAGTTCATAGCCTTGGCAAGGGCCAACGCTGAGCGGTCGGCTGACTTTGACTTCTATTGCATCTGATTGGAAGCCTGGTTTGATCTCATATGTCCAGGTTTGCCCGACTTTTAACGGCATCAGGCTTTGCTCGCGCGGCGTGCATCCCGCGAGAATCAAGAAAGGAATCAGCCAGATAATCCGCTTCAAACAGCCTCCAATTTCGCGAGACTTTGCACCATTTTTTTGATGCCAGTGTCTCCCGGGAAAGCAACCGTAACTTCCGCATCGTTTTTGAGCGGATTGCAGGCAACAACGACGCCTTCTCCAAACTTGCGGTGAGTCACTTTTTGCCCAACCTGGAAAGGTGGTGACCAGCCAGAATCGCGGCTTTCCGTGATCGGGTCATCAATCATGTATGTCCCGGAGCGGGTTGCGACAACCGCATGATCGCTGGATGCTTTTCGCATGGCAACGCTTTCGGTCACCATATCAAGCAGTTCGGGGGGAATGTCGCCGAGGAATCGGCTCGGCGGGTTGAAATTCGCTTGACCATACTGCGATCTTCGGCTAGCGAACGTCATGAAGAGGTTCTCTTTCGCGCGGGTCATCCCGACGTAGCAGAGACGTCGTTCTTCTTCCAGTTCTGAATCTGATCCCAGGCTTCGCGAGTGGGGGAAGACCCCTTCTTCTAAGCCCATCAGGAACACAACTGGGAACTCCAACCCCTTCGAGCTGTGGAGTGTCATGAGGGTGACGGCGTTCCCTTCGTCGGTCAGCGCGTCGACATCGGCGACTAGAGCTACGCTCTCAAGGAATCCGGACAGAGTTGGCCCTTCTTCTGCGTTTTCCAACTGAGACTGGGCGTCGTATTGCGCGGTCACGTTGACAAGCTCTTGGAGGTTCTCCAGGCGGGATTGCGCCTCGTCGGTTCTCTCACGGCGGAGTTCTTCAAGGTATCCGCTGGCGGACATCACTTCTTTTAGGACCGGCGTGACATCGCCAAAGTTCGCCATGTGCTTGGCGTTTTCAATAGTCTTGACAAAGTTTTGAACACCGGCGAGAGTTTTCTTGTTGAGGTCGCGCTGGAAGCCTAAGTCGGCAAAGGCGGCGAAGAGTCCGATCCCTTTTTGTTCAGCGTAGGTTTCTGCTTTGGTGATCGCCCCTGGGCCAATGCCGCGAGTCGGTGTATTGATAACTCGGCGAAGGCTGAGCTCATCCATCGGGTTCAAGACCACGCGGAGGTAAGAGATCATATCCTTGATCTCTTTACGATCGTAGAATCGCTGACCACCCACCAAAACGTGGGGGACGCGCATGGTCAGGAAGGCTTCTTCTACCACGCGGCTTTGTGCGTTGGTGCGGTAGAGAACCGCGAAATCGCCGAACTCCCTGCGCCCGGTACGAACTTCTCGAGTGATGTAGTCGCACACCATTTTCGCTTCATCGTTCTCGGTTCCTGCTTCACGAACGACAATGCTAGCGCCGCCCTTGTTGTCTGTCCAGAGCTTTTTGTCGTTGCGGCTCCGGTTGTGTTTGACAACATGGTAAGCCCCATCAAGAATGGTTTGCGTTGAACGGTAGTTTTGAGCAAGCGTGATGACGTTGGCATCCGGATGGTCACTGCTGAACCGCATCATTAGCGAGACATCTGCGCCACGCCATCCATAAATCGACTGGTCGTCGTCGCCGACGACGGTGATATTTCTGTGCTTACCAGCGAGGGTATCAGCTAGCTTGTATTGAGCGAAGTTGACGTCCTGATACTCATCCACGAGCACATGGAGAAACTGATCTTGAAGCTGGGTGCGGACTTGCTCGGATTCATCCAGCATCCTTACCGCCTTCATCAGAATGTCATCAAAGTCGAGGGCATTGGCAGCTTTGAGGGCTTCGTTGTACGCGGGGTAGATGTTGGCAACAATACGCTCAAAGAAGCCAGCGGCTTGCTCTTGGTATTTGCCGGGAGTGAGCAGTTTTTCTTTTGCGCGGCTGATTTCTGCGAGCACAGCGCGTGGCTGAACAGATTTATCGTCGTAGCCGCGCTTCTTAATGAGGTCACGGACGAGCGTCATCTGATCGCTGTCGTCATAAACAACGAACGAGCGATCCAACCCAATCGCATTTCCATACCGCCGGAGAAGACGCGCACAAACCGAGTGGAAAGTTCCCATCCAGAGATCCTTGGCTTGATCGCCCACCAGATGTTCGATCCGTTCGCGCATTTCCCGTGATGCTTTATTAGTAAATGTCACCGCGAGGATGCGATAAGCGGGGACACCTTCCTGAAGGAGTCGCGCGATCCGGGTGGTGATGACCCGTGTTTTGCCCGAACCTGCGCCCGCAATAATCATCATCGGGCCACCATCGTAGGTGACCGCTTCGCTTTGTTGGGGATTGAGGGTGGACAAATCAAGCGGCGCAACGGACATGGGAATGGCTAGATTCTACGCGCTTTTTGGGGTTCACAAAGGTAGAATGTCGCGGAACAACCGAGTTGCATTAGCAAATCGCGGGGAAAACTGTAACGTCTCACGGTTTTTGTCGCGTCAATTTGTGTGTAACGAGAAACTTCGGGTGGTGTTTCCGCATTCCCGAAAGTTGGAGAAACGAATGAAAAGGGTATTAGCCGCATTGATCGCAACTGCAATGGTTGCATCTGTTTTCGCCCAGGCACCGTTCACGATTCGCCGACCGGCTGACGGTTCGCGAGTCCGCGAGGTCGTTACGATCCGCATTCCGAAGAACAGCATTCAGGCCGGGCAGTACGTTGGATTTATGATTAACGGGAAGTTCCTGGAGGCAGTTGCTCCAACTGTTTCTGGCGACGACTACGTTTACAATTTGGACACCAAAGGTCGCAAACTTCCTGATGGCAAGATGACCATCGAGGCGGTTCTGTACCAATACAGCAACGACCGACCCATGGTTGTCGACCGATCCTCGGTGGAAGTGAATCTGGACAACTCCACCAGTATCACTCCTGGTCGCGGTGGCAAGCTCCTTCGCTATAAGTTCAATCCTGGAAAAGAGTGGATTTATACATTGACCGACACGACCAGCGTGTCAACCATCACCCAAGCACAAGCTCAGCTTGGATCTCGTGCGGCGCAGATCCCAGTTGATACCGAGAAAGTTCGGTTTATGTGGGCGGTTGACAACGTTTACAACACAGCAAATGGTCAAGAAGGTTTGATCCGCGTGCAGGCTTTGCCAAACAAGGGCAAGGACTACACCTATTTGACGCTAGTTGGTGATTCTGAACCGAAGAAGTACATGGATTACGAAATGCATCCTGTGTACACCCGAATCACGAGCACAGGTCGAGAAATCTTCTCTGCATTCCCCACCTATTTCCCACTTGAAGGCACAGGCGGCGAGCAGTCCCGATTGGATCTGTTCTTGATCTACTCGATGCCAATTCTTCCTTCCAATGCGGTGAATGTCGCCGAGCCATTCCAGGCAGCGGTTCCGCAAAGTAACTTCAAGATTGAAGACCGATGGGAAGTGAACGATGTCTTCAACAACCTTCCTGCCCGGGGAACCGTTCAAGGATTCGAGTGGGAATCGGGAATGCCATGCGCAAAGATCAGCTCAACCCTCGCACTTGGCGCGGATGACCTGAAGAACATGGAGAACCTGAATCAACTGGAAGGGGAAGCCACCAAGATTGAACTGCAGACAACCTATTGGTTCGCACTCGATAAGGGCGTTGTGATCAAATCGATTACCACTATGACCCAAGAAGCTCTGGTTGAAGTTGGTGGATCCGGTGGCGGTTTTAGCGGCGGCGGCGGCCCAACTGGTTCCGACCAAGCAGGTGGAACTGGCGGTCGACGACAAGGCGGCGGACGAGCATCGCTCGGTGCTGGCTGGATGACACCGAATGGATTCTTGAGCCAACTCATTTCTCCGCAATCACAAATGTTCCGAGTTCAAGACGGCATTAGCGGCGGCCCTGGCGGCCCACCGGCTGGTCAGAACGCAGGCGGCGTTGGTGCTCGCGGCGGTACTGGCGGCAATGGGTCCGTCGGCGTAAAAATGATCATGCGAGTCCAATCTCGCCGGGTCGTCGAACTGGAAAAATAAAAAATAGCCGATAATAGGAGGAGCAATGGCTCTTCGTCGGACTGATCCTGAATCGCGCAACTCTCCTGAACCGGGTGAGTTGCGCGCTACTTTAGGTGAACACCTCGAGGAACTGCGTGGGCGGATTATGAAATCCGTGCTGGCGCTCGCGATCGCCTCATTTGCAGGGTGGTTTGGCGTCAAAGATTTGTACAACTACTTCCAGAAGTACATTTCGTCCGCGCTCCCTAAAGACTTTGAATGGACATTCATGTGGGGCTCGATCACCGATGCCTTCATGTTCCAACTCCGGATGTCATTCATGATCGGCGCCGTGGTTTCTATGCCATTCATCGTCTACCAGCTCTGGGGATTCCTGAAGCCCGGCTTAAAGCCACAAGAACAAAAGCCTTTCCAAGTTGTTGTTCCCATTAGCATTGCGCTCTTTGCCTTAGGTGGATTCCTGGGATGGTGGATTCTCCCGCCAACAATCCAGTGGTTCGCAAGCATGACCACCCAATTTGAGGGCGTCGGGGTTCTCCAGAATCCAACCGATATCATTGGATTCTGCGCGAAGATGATCGCCGCATTCGGAATAGGCTTCCAAATGCCGATTATCGTCTTCTTCTTGGCTCGATTCGGGATTGTGACCCCGCAAACGATCATGCGGTACTGGCGACACGCAGTTGTTGGCATTGCCGTTGCCGCAGGGACGTTGACTCCTGGTGGCGACCCGTTCAGTATGATGGTGCTGACCATTCCGCTGATCATTCTCTTCTTTGCAAGTGTCTATGCAGCAAAAATCACGATGAAATCACGTGATGACAAAGACGAAGTATTGAATAATCTGGATTGATGGAACCTGGCGAAATCTTCCGCGAGTTATTTGCGAATCGCGAGGTTGCCATTGGTCAGATTGCCAGCAAAGACGCTGAATATGCTGAGCCATCCTTTCCCATTCCTAGCTTGATTCAAGAGCAGTTGAGCGCGCAGGGGATTGAGCGACTTTTCACTCACCAAGCGCAGGCGTACGATGCCTATAAGCGCAAAGAAGACTCCACTGTTGTTACGGGAACAAGCTCTGGCAAGACACTTTGCTACACTCTTCCCGCTATGGAAGCCTGCTTGAGCGAGCCAGCGGCGAGAGTTCTCCTTTTGTTTCCAACTAAAGCGTTAGCGCAGGATCAATTGGGGCGTATTCAGGGTCTTGTCCAGCCGCTCGGATTCCAGGCAGCAACCTACGATGGAGACACTCCCAAAAATCAACGCGGAGTCATCCGTCGGGAGGCGCATATCCTACTTTCCAATCCGGACATGCTCCACATTGGGATCTTGCCGGGACATGAGCTGTGGGTCAAGTTCCTGAAGTCTCTCCGGCTGATTATCATAGATGAGGCACACACATACCGAGGAGTCTGGGGCGGACACGTTGCCTGGATCCTGCGGCGGCTCTTGCGGCTTTGTGAGTGGCATGGGTCAGTGCCGCGCATTATCGCGACAAGTGCAACTATCGCCAATCCTATTGAACATTTCTGGGCTCTGACCGGACGGCAAGGCACTCTCATTAATCAAGATGGCGCACCGCAAGGCAACAAAACCATTTTCCTGATCCCGCCTCCAAATCCAGAGGAGGCATATCCGCCAAGCCCCAATGTTGTCAGCGCGAAGTTGCTCGCCGATCTTGCGAAGAATAGCGTCAAAACATTAGCATTTTGTCGCTCGCGTGTTGGAACGGAGCTTGTTCTCAAAACCGCACAAGATTTCTTGAAGAAGGGGGATTCCAATCCCAAAATGATTGACTCCTACCGAGGGGGATACACTCCGTCCGAGCGACGGAAGATTGAAGAGAAGCTCTTTTCAGGCAAGATATTGGGGCTAACTTGCACTAATGCGATGGAGCTGGGTGTTGATGTCGGCGGGCTCGACGCGGTCATCCTCAATGGCTATCCCGGCAGGCTGTCCTCGTTTTGGCAACAAGTGGGTCGTGCGGGGAGATCGGGGCGCGACGGGTTTGGTGTTCTCATTGCACATGCCGACCCGCTTGAGCAAATCCTGACTCACGAGCCAGATCGACTTCTGAAGCGTGGAGTAGAGCCAGTGATTGCCAGCATCAATAATCCGTTTGTCGCTACTGCTCAGATCAAATGTGCGGCTTACGAGCGCCCCCTTGATCCAGGTGAGGTGCATTCTTGGGGATTTGCGGCGGTAGATGCGACCGAGGATCTGGTCGATGCCGATGAAATCCGACCGAGTGCGGGCAAGCTCTTTTATCCCAGCCACGACGCGCCGGCTCCGAAGGTCAATATTCGGGGCTCGCAGGGGCAATCCGTTCGCCTGATAGTCGATGGGGAAGTTCTGGGCGAGATGGAGGAATGGCGCGCTCATCAAAACGCTCACGAAGGGGCGATCTATCTGCACCGGGGTGAGACATACGAAGTACAGGGCCTTGACTTACAACAAAGAATTGCCTTGCTGACACTATCCGATGCCGATTACTTCACACGCCCAGTGGTCAGTACCAATGTTGAACCACAGCTTGTCATCGCCAGCGACGATCGAATGGGGATCACGGTGAGTTCAGTAGCGGTGAAGGTGGTGACTCAAGTGACCGCATACCGCAAAGTGCAAACTGCTGGACAAGCAGTTTTGGGCGAAGAGCCGCTGGAACTGCCCGAAAGAAGTTTTGAAACCACCGCTGTCCGCTTCGATTTCGATAATCGCTGGATTGTGCCGGGCGATCCAGAAGGGGTCGCCGCTCTTCACACGCTTGAACATTTGCTGACCAGTCTGGCTCCACTCTATGCGGGGTGCGATCGGAACGACATCAGCTCCAGTTGGAATAGCATGATGTCCGATACGCTCCAGCCAGCGATCTTCATCCTCGATGATGCGCCGGGTGGGCTTGGCTTGACTGAAATGCTGAGAAAGCGCGTGCCCGAGTGGGTGGATGCAGCACACGAACTGATCAGCCAATGCAGTTGCCGAGATGGGTGTCCAATCTGTATTTTGAGCCCGAACTGCCCGAGTGGGAACGAGCCGCTCTCCAAATCAGCCGCAAAACTGTTAATTTCACGAATGTCTTCGGTTTTGGGTCGCTGATAGGGCGGCGGTAGACTCATTTGATGCTGATTCTCATGCGCTTGGGCGCGACCGAAGAGCAGATCCAAGAGGTTTGCGACGCGATCAAGGCGCGTGGGTTTGATCCCCTTTTGCTTCCCGGTGAAGACCGCCGGGCCGTAGGAGTTCCTGCCGCCCTTTCTAACGATCAAAAAGTGGACTTAGAAGGTGTGATTTCGCGCCTTCCGGGCGTCAGTAAAATCACCCAAACCTCTAGCCCGTTCAAGCTGGCAAGTATTGAATACCATCCGAATCCAACCGTCATCCCGGTCAAGGATGTTGAGATCGGTACTGACGAGTTTGTCGTCTTTGGTGGGCCATGCTCCGTGGAATCTTACGAGCAGTTCTCGACCGCGGCCAAGATGGTGAAAGAGGCGGGATCAAAGGTTCTGCGTGGAGGCGCGTTCAAGCCTCGCACTAGCCCGTACTCATTCCAAGGTTTGCAGGAAGAAGGCCTCAGAATTATCCAGCAGGTCGGGAAGGAAACTGGTCTCGCCACGATTAGCGAGGTGATGGCGGCGGATATGGTGGAGACCGTTGCGGAGTACGTTGATATTTTGCAGATCGGCGCACGATCAATGCAGAATTTCCCGCTTTTGATTGAAGCAGGAAAGTCGGGCAAACCTGTATTCCTCAAACGTGGCCCAGCGGCAACGATTGATGAGTTTCTCTTGGCCAGTGAGTACCTGTTGAATCAAGGCAACGAGAATGTGATCCTTTGCGAGCGAGGTGTGCTCCCAATTGACCGTACTTACGTTCGCAATACCCTTGATTTGAACTCTGTTCCTGTGTTGAAAGAGTTGACCCACCTCCCTGTGATCGTTGATCCGAGCCACGGCGTTGGGGTTGCGCGCTACGTGCCAGCCATGGCGAAGGCGGCAATGTTTGCCGGTGCCGATGGCGTGATGATTGAGATGCACCCTGATCCCCGCGAAGCCCTCAGTGATGGCTCACAAGCTCTCGATCCGGCAACGTTTAGCCAGTTGCTCGGCGAATTCAAGCAACTGGCTCCGATTGCTGGCAAACGGTTCTAATTTGTTTGCTCGGGTTTGCGCTTGATCTCTGCGGTGAGTGGTGGCTTTTCTTTAGGAATCCACTTTGTGCTCGTGTCTGCATACACGACAGCAGTGCCGTACTTGCCGCGGATGACGCCAAGTGCGGTTTGTGAATGGTTGTCAATGTCGGCTTGGTTTTCACCGTTCATCAAGTACTCAAACCCTTCGTAGTAGTCTGAGTTTTTCATGTAGGGGTGGACGGCATTTTCCCAATTATCACTGAGAGGAAAACAATCGTCGTAGTCAGCACAGTAAATCGCCATTCCGACTCCCATCATTTTTGCCTGACCGAGGAGCTTGTCTTTTTCTCGATCCATTCCTGCTTTGCTGACTAAATCGTAGTCTACAGGCACAATATGGCTGAGATAGAAACCGTCATCCTTGGAAAACCAAACATGATCAGTTCCTGCCATACCGTGCTTTTTTGCTTCCCTTGTTACAATGGCACCTACTTTTGCAACACTCCGCTGAGTTTCGTCAAGATTGCCCTTCGTAATTTCTTTACCAAGAAGTGAGTTGTGAAAAAGGCGGAGTGATCTGAATCGACCACCTCCATAAGTAGAAAACTCTTCTTGAAATGGGCGGACTATGTCATTGATGACCACGTTGTTGGCAGAAACGATAGCCCCGGTTTGCAGATTGATCTCCCACTGGGAGTCCAACCCAATGGAGTAAACAACGGGTCGCGTCGGGTGGGCAAGTAGCCTCCATTGATGACCGCCATTCGGGATGGGAACTTCTCTGACCTTGGCCAGACTGGCATTGAAAAAAATATAACTGAGTATTTAACCGGATCACTGTTGCCGTTGCTTATGAGATTTGCGAACTGGCCCATACTTGGGACAAAAATGAGATTTGAATTCTCAAACGGCTCAACTTTGCTTGGCTTGCCAAGTGCTGGCATCAAGAAGGCATTGATAAGAACTACGTCTTCGTCAGATTTGGGTTGGGATTTGTATTCGCGGATGTAGACGTATTCGGAATTGTCAATGAACTCGGTTTCAATATGATCTGCTTGCTGATCAGGATAGGCAAACACTTCATTAACGCGGCCGCTTGCAATCTCTACGACTGCCTCTACAGTGTTTAGTGGTTCGACATTACTTTCGGCAATTTTGACTAAGTCTTTTTCGGTGCGTCGGTGATAGCGCACTAAAGCGAATTTGCGGGAATCACTGAGTTGGACGGATTCAATTTCGCCAGAAATGATCAGTTTAGGAGGCATCACCATCCACGCTTGAGTACCGCTGACGGTGATCATGTCACCAATATCGCGGTAACCGCCATCTTTCACCTGGGCGGTGGCGACAAAACTGAGCGCGGCAACCGCACCGAACATCAAAGCTCTCATCGTAGCAGTCCAAAAATGTGTTTTTGCTCGGCAAGAAGGGGCGGAGTCTTACGCGGTTCCCACTTCACGTGTCCATCGACATAGGCGACCGCGCGCCCATCTTTGCAATCAATGTAGCCGAGCACTGTGTTAGCCGGATCATCAATATCGGCGAGGTTCTTATCGCCCAGCATGTATACAAAGCCATCCATGACTTCCATATTCTTCACGTATGGCGATATCTTTGTCGTCCAATCATCAATAGATGGGAATTGGTCATCGTAGTCGGCACCGTAGATCATCATTCCGGTGGCGACTTGCTTGGCCTTGCTCAGGAGAGCTGTTCGCTCGGCGGCATTCTTATGTTCTTCGAGGAGTGCTTTGTCTACTTCAATGATTTCGCTGAGAAAAAGCCCGCGCTCGTGCAAGTGGTACACGAATCGGTCACCCGCAAGTAAACCGCCTGTCAGCGCCTCTTTTGTGACAACAGCGAATCCATCTCCCGGTGCAGATTGCGGCAACCCAAGTTTGGAACGCTCCTCTAATGTGGATAGAGGAGACAACGGCGAGTTCCAGTCTTGCGCTCCAATGAGCATTGGCGATTTTTCATTATGAGAAATGTAAAATTTCGGCTCTACATAAGTAGGTGAAGTAGGGCGCTGAATTTCTGATAGTCGTCCCGAGACGAGATCGATACCAATGAACTTGCCGTTATCATTCCGAACGTAGACGGCCAATTGGTTGGGAATTGGGGCAACAAAGGGAGCTGTTTTTTCGGGCAGATCGAAGGTTCTCACGGATGCGAAATCCGCGGTGTAAATATGCAGTTTCATATCTTCGTACCCTGATGGGCCGGCAACCCATGAGTTGACTACGAACGAACCTCCTACCTTGATAACGTTCCCCATCTTTCGTGGAGCTGGCATCTCTGGCATCTTGATGATGTTTCCGTTTAGCCCGAGGATGTAGCCGCCAGCAGCATCTCCTTCGCCCAATCGTGCGTAAAGGCCAGATCCGTCAGGTAGCCAGTTTTGGACAGACGGGGAACTCAGATAGGGGAGTTCCGCCAATACCGTTTTCCGCCCGGATTTGACGTCATAAACAATGTGTTGAACAGTTGGGTTTTCCGGGATGTTTCCGGCAGTCATTGCCTTGAAGAGGGAGTCATCCGATGCAAAGAGAAAAGCATAAATATATCGTCCGTCGTCGCTTGGGATGATGCTTTGGAGGAATCCATCGATGACTAGTTTCGCCGGAAGCACCATGTAGGCTTTTCCCTCTGCCATAAAGGTCATTTCATCGCCGTCTCAGGCTCCGAATTGCACACCTTGTCCGAATGCGGATCCTGTGCAAGCGATGAATAAAAGAGTGATGTTACCGAGATATTTTTTCATTGTGATGTAGGATTCTTGTCGTCGGCTCCTTTCGTCAGAACAAACGGCAGGAGTAGTCATGTGAGTTGATTAGCGGAGTGAAGAAAGGGGAGGTTCGTGTTTTTCCCACTTCACATGCCCATCGGCATAGGCGACAGCGCGCCCATCCTTGCCATCAATGTAGCCGAGCACAGTCTTTGCTGGATCCTTGATATCCTTGAGGTGCTTGTCGCCGAGCATATAGACAAATCCCTCCATTATGGGGCGATTCTTGAGATACGGAATAATTTTCTCTGTCCAGTTTTCGATCGTTGGAAACTGTTCCTCGTGATCAGCGGCGTAGATCATTATGGCCGTCGCAACCATCTTCGCGATGTTTGTCAGAATGAGTTTCTCATCCGGCCCTGTCGGGGTCGTTGAAATGATCACTTTCGACTCCACAACTTCGCTTAAGTAGAGCCCTCGCTCGCGGATGTGCCAAACATACTGATCGCCGGGCACTATTCCGCTTTGGAACGAATCTTTGCTCACTACAGCGAAATCGGTATCCGAAATAGGGGCATGATTACGTGGATCGCTATGCTCTTTTGCACCGCTGGATGGCGATGCTGATTGGAGTGTGTAGAGGTTTTGATCCCATCCGCCAATCAGTAGCAGCTCTTCAGGAGTAATCAGTGACTGGAATCTTGGTCGATCCTCATGAATGCGAACAAATGCCCCTAATTGCCCTTGGTTTCCAGAGTCGATATCGACAGAAATCCACTTCTGGTCTTTCGTCATCAACTGTACGGCATTCGCATTGGGAAGCGCAGTTACGTGCGGGCCAATGTTGTTGGGTAGCACATGCGACTTGGTGAGTTCTAAGCTTTGGTTATAAACCTGCAGACTCATGGCTGTCTCTGTGGCAGATAAGAAGTGTTGTTTGAGCGTTACAAAGTTCTCGCCAATTGGGATCATGTTGGTGATTCTCTCTTTGTCTCCGACGCCTGCAAGCGGTTTCATAGAACCGTCTTTGGACATGACATAGATTCCTCGGCCTTCTTCAACTTCAATTGAGATCAGCACGCCTTGACTATTGGGAAGCCATTGCATAGGATCGCGAGCGGAGCGTGATGAGAAGGTACTCAGAATTTTGCTCTCAGAAGTTTCGATGTTGTAGAGCACGTATTGGCTCTGAAGCTCGGTCTGAGGCCGAGAGGTCAATCTGGACTTGAGCCAAGTATCGTCTTTGGAATACACCACGGCAAAAAGGAATTTCCCATCTGGGCTTGGTAGCACCTTGCGGACAAAGCCGTCAACCGCGAGTTTTGCAGGAAGCACCATGTAAGTTTTGCCTTCAGATTTGAAGATCTTTTCTTGGCTAGTTCGCTGGCCAAAAGTGCTTGTTTGCGCTAACGCCGCGCAAGAAAGAAAAAGGATCGAGGAAGCTGCGAGTCCAGAAACAATTTTCATTTTGAGTCTCCCAGGCTCATTTGAGCCGTCTATAACTATTATATGGTATCTGCCGCACTTTTGTCATGTATTTTTCTGGGGCAAGAAGCAAAGTACAAGCTACTGATCAGCCCCAAAGTGGACGAGAAAGTCACTTATGAAGTCTCCATGAACGTCACCGGCGATGATCCGTTTCAGGTTGCAGGAAAGATCGAATACAACGTAGACAAAGTTGAAAGAGATGGGTCAAAGACACTTACATCCACTCAAAAAGGCATGATTTTGCGCTTTGGCGGTGGGCAAGAAATTCGGGATGACTCACCGCGAACTACGCAAAGAAAATTCGGTATGAGCGGCGAAATGCAACGGTCATCGGATATGGATGCGGATTCCGAATTGAGAATGAGCCGTCTTTTCTGGCCAAACCTACCAACTATTGAATTTCCTGTGGGCTCCGCTTGGAAAATGACTGAGCTGGATCGTGGCAAGGAGGGCAGAGTTATTGCTTACAAGTTCTCCTCGGTGGAAACACAAGGTGAGTTTCAAGTCGCTGTGATTCAATACTCGCTGAAAGAAGGGGCAAAGAACGGGATGTCTGCTACGGGTGAATTCCGTATCAACCTCAAAGACGGCTGGCTTGAATCCTCGCACTCAAAAGTCGAGAATTTCGAGGGTGAGCCGGGGCAGAAAGCCGATGTCAAGTACACGCGGATTCACTAGACGAGTTTCGCAATTTCATCAATTAGCCATACCGCGCATCCGAGCTTGCTTTGATGCCCGCTCTTGACATGCGAGCCATTATCAAGGAGTAGGGTGAGTTCGTTAGTGTCGACTTCAAAACCAGCATCTGGGCGGCTGACATCATTGACAGCAATTCCGCGAACACCTTTCTTCTTCATTTTGGCGATGGCGGTTTCAAAGCTGTCGTCTGGCTCCGCGGCAAAGGCAATCGCCAGGACTTCCGGTTTTGCCGCAACCACCGCTTTAATTACATCTGGGTTGGGCGCGAGTTCTAGGTTCAAATTGCCTTCCGTGCGCCGGATTTTGCCATCCACCTTTTGCGCGGGTCGATAGTCCGCAACCGCCGCCGCCGCAATCACAATGTCGGCATTCTGAACGGCAGAAACAGCGGAGTCGTGCATTTCTTGCGTGGTGCGAACGCGGGTGCCCGCCGCGAATGTCGGAAGGGGGGTATTCGTTGGCCCGGAGATGAAAACAACCTTGGCTCCCGCCCAATGAGCCGCTTTGGCGAGGGCGGCTCCCATCTTTCCGGAACTCCGATTGGTGATGTACCGCACATCGTCAATAGGCTCCTGAGTTGGCCCGCTTGTGATGAGCACGGTTTTGCCCGCTAGGGAGCCGCGTCGGGAAAGAATTGCCTGGGCGGCGGCGAAAATCTCTGAGTTGGAAGCGAGTTTGCCTTGTCCGTTTTCGCCGCAGGCGACATCCCCAGTGGAGGGCTCGATCAGGCTCACGCCCTTTGCATCCAAAGCCTTGAGCGATGCCTGGACCGTGTCCTCTTGGTACATCGTCGGGTTCATCGCGGGGGCAGCTAATAGTGGTGCGGTGGATGCCAGGGCAATCGTGGTGAGCATATCATCACCAATTCCGTTGGCGATTTTGTTGATGGTGTTTGCAGTAGCCGGGACGATCAAAATCAGGTCAGCAGAACGCGCCCAATCAATATGCGCCATACGACCGCGCTCTGGCTCTTCAAAGACATCCGAGAGGCATGGATGACCGGTCAAGGCTTCAAACAGTGCGGGCGAAACAAATTCTGCCGCGGAATCAGTGAGGCAAACCCGAACGGTGTGCCCGGCTCGCATCAGATCACGAGCGAGATCGCAAGCGCGGTAAGCAGCAACGCTTCCACAGACTCCCAGTACGATGTTCATTTTCGAGCTTCCTCCGCGATCCGCGCGAGTTCATCCACGGCTTTGTCGATATCGTCGTTCACTACTTGATGCTGATACTTGGGCGCAGTAGCCAGTTCATCTTTGGCATTTTTCAGCCGCTTAGCGAGAGCTTCCGCGTCTTCGGTTCCGCGTGAAGTGAGCCGCCGCTCCAGTTCCTCCCAGCTAGGGGGGAGAAGGAAAACGCTCGTAGTTTCAGGTCGCTTCTCCATGACCGTGAGCGCGCCCTGGACATCAATTTTCAGGATAGCAACGATCCCGGCAGCGAGCATTTCCTCGACCTGCTTGAGCGGCGTGCCGTAGTAGTTTCCGTGAACGTTCTTGTGTTCTAAAAATTGATCGTCCAGCACCATTCCCTCAAAATCAGCGGGGGAAAGGAAGTGATAGTCCACGCCATTGACCTCTCCTTCACGGGGCTGGCGTGTTGTGCAAGAGACCACGCGTTTGACGTTGGGATCGCGCTCAAACCAGCGGTTGAGAACGGTGTCTTTGCCGACTCCGCTCGGGCCACTCACGATCATCAAGACGCCTTTCATCGGTAAAGCAAGTCCACCAGCTTGGCGGCGACGCGCGCCGGGTCGTGCCGCACGAGGTCGGTTTCACTCATAAAGTTTCCTACGACGGCTTTGTATCCCATCTGACGAATGCGGTCGATATCGGGATGAACAAAGTCTTGACCTTCGGCGCGGTACCGCTCGAGCAAGGTTGCGGACGGGCTCTCGTTATTGACGAGGATGTAGTCGAACACCTTTTGATCAACATTGGCTTGGATTGCAACAATGTGCTCAGCGGCGGTGAACCCTTCGCTTTCGCCGGACTGAGTCATGACGTTGCAAACATAGACTTTTGTGGCTTCCGATTCGACGAGCGCCTTTGCGATGCCCGGAACCAGAAGATTAGGAACTACACTGGTGAAAACACTCCCTGGTCCCATGCAGATCAGGTCGGCGTTCTTAATCGCCTCAATCGCTTCGGCGTGTGCCTGCACTTCACTCGGGCTGAGGAAAATGCGTCGCACCTTGAGCTCGGAATTGACGATGGCTGATTCACCTTCTAGCTCGGAGCCGTCTTCCATCAACGCCTTGAGGGTGACGTGTTGAGTTGTTGAAGGGAGTACTCGCCCACGAATCGCAAGAACCTCGGAAGCGAGAGTCAGGGCCTTATCAACATCGCCGCCGGCTTGTTCCACAAACCCGGCAATCAGCAAATTGCCGAGCGAGTGCCCGGTGAGCGCACCGCTTCCTTTTGCAAAGCGGTGCTGGAATAGGTCGGTCATGCGCTTTTCCGCATCGGCGAGGGCGACTAGGCAGTTCCGCATATCGCCGGGAGGGATGATGCCGAGGTCTTGAACAAGACGACCACTACTGCCGCCGTCATCGGTCACAGTGACAATCGCGGTGATGTTGCTGGAATGCTGTTTCAGTCCGCGCAGGAGAGTGGAAAGGCCCGTTCCACCGCCGAGAGCTACGATCTTGGGGCCACGGGCAAGCTGTTGCCGCTTAAGAAAGCCAGCGACCATTGTGTTCTTGCCGTTGTTGCTTCGCTCGGAATCTAGGCGAACAAAGAACGCGCGTACGCCGCGATACACGCCGTAGCTTCCTGCCAGTAGCAATAGTCCACCAAGAAAGTGAGTGACTTGCAGCGGGTCAGCATCCGGAAACACCCGGTTGAGATTGGCGTCCCAATCCTGCCCAAGTCGTGAGAAGAATCGCCGGAGTGGCTGCTGGAAACTGAGAAAGGCTCCCGCAAATAGGAGGAGCACACCCATCACGGCAACAAAAACGTACTTCAGTAGGTCAGCCGTTGGGCCAATGAGATTTTGGAGTTTGCCCCGGCTAATCCTTTTCTTCTTTCTCATCCTTGATGAATGAACCCAATACCGCGTTACAAGCCGACATCAAAATCGAGCCGACGAGGGCCGCGGGAAATCCTTCTACTTTGAATCCTAATCCTAAGCTGGCAGCAAGCATCAGCATCGCCGCGTTGATGACAAGACTGAACAGGCCGAGAGTCATGCAGTTGAGCGGGAGAGTGAGAACTTTCAATAACCCACCTAAGGTGGCATTGAGGACAGCTAGTACTGCCACACCGATAAAAAGCTTCATCACAGCGGCGAAACTGCTGGAATCAACGCTGAACCCAAGCCCGGGGATCATACTGGTCAGGTAGGCAGCCACAATCAAACTGACCACCAAAATCGCCCAACGCAGAATGAATTTCTTCATGACAACCTGCTCCATTGTATCTGTTTTCCACCTGATCTCCCCAGGCTCTGTTGGGTGGGAATGAACGGACAAGATAGACTCAAAACTTCTTCCGAGCGCATGAAAGCCAAAACTCCGATGCTTCAGCAGTATTTCCGGGCGAAGGATGCACATCCTGGCGTCCTGATGGCGATGCGCGTCGGGGACTTCTACGAGTTCTATGGTGAGGATGCGGAGATTGCCGCACGCACCCTGGAGATCACCCTCACTGGGCGCGATGACGGAAAAGACAACCGCATTGCGATGGCGGGGGTGCCGTTCCATTCCATTGAGAAATACCTGGGGAGGCTCGTTGCCGCAGGCTTCAAAGTTGCGCTATGTGATCAAGTTGAAGATCCCAAGCAAGCGAAAGGTCTGGTGCGAAGGGAGGTCACGCGCGTGCTTTCGGCAGGGACGGTGCTGGAAGATTCCATGCTCCCCAGCGGGAAGAACAACTTTCTTGCCGCAATTGCGATTCAAGAAGGGAAAGCCGCCCTCGCCACCCTTGACCCGAGCACAGGTGAGTTCTTGGTCACCGAATTTGATCACGGAAATCTGCACGAGAGGCTTGCCTCGGAACTTGCCAGGCTGATGCCGGCGGAGCTTCTTGTTTCCGAGTCCGCCAATGAGATTCGCGAGATTGCTGCCAGTGGTTTGGGATTGGTGACGGCAGAGGCATCAATCCCTGCCGCAGTACAGGCCGAGCGGATACTGCAGAGTCAGTTCAAGACGTCATCGTTAGGGGGATTTGGGATTGGCGATAAGCCTTCAGCGATTTCTGCCGCTTCAATGATCCTGAATTACGCGGAGAAGAACGGTCTTCAGCTTGAGCATGTGGACTCCATATCAACCTACTCAGTGGATGAGTTCATGCGTCTTGACCCGAGTACGCGGCGGAGTTTGGAACTCACGCAAAACCTTGCCGATGGCTCGCGGAAAAACACACTTTTAGAAGTGCTGGATCAGACCGTCACGGCGATGGGGACGCGGATGCTCCGAAGATGGATTGAGCAGCCGCTCCTTGATATTGATGCGATTTCTAAGCGACACGAAGCGGTTGGTCGCCTGGCTCACCACACGATTCCGCGCGGGGATTTGCGTGATGCACTCAAGTCGATTGCGGATATTGAGAGACTGGTTTCTCGGTGTGCGACCGGGCTGGCGACTCCCCGAGATGTGAGTGCCTTAGCCCGCTCGCTCGATAGCTTGCCGCAGGTGGAAGCTCCTCTTGGAAAGGTGGCCCTCGGACGCCTCCATGTGCTTCGTGAGAACCTGACGCATCACGTTGATCTTTGCCGGTATTTGAAGTCTGCAATTGTGGATGATGCCCCGCTGACCATCCGCGAAGGGGGGATTATCAAGCCAGGTTTTGACCCGGAACTCGACGCCCTGAGGAGTCTTTCAAAAGACGGGAAAACGTATATCGCCAAGTTGGAAGCGGAAGAGAAAGAGCGCACGGGCATTGATCGCCTGAAAGTGGGCTATAACTCGGTTTTCGGCTACTACTTAGAGGTTAGCAAAACCCAGATTGATCGAGTGCCAGAGCATTACATTCGCAAACAAACCACCGCGAATGCTGAGCGCTACATTACCGCTGAGTTGAAAGAGCATGAGTCTGCCGTTTTGGGTGCGGAAGAGAAGGCGACGGCATTAGAAGGAGAACTCTTCCAAGCGATTCGCCTCAAGATTTCAAGCGAAGGGAGCGAACTTCTGAAAACGGCGCGTATTCTTGCCGAACTGGATGTCCTTTGTTCACTTGCCGAGGTTGCGCTCGCGCGAGGCTATGTCAAACCAGAAATGGTCGAGGAGAATGTGCTCCAAGTGGAATCGGGGCGGCACCCGGTTGTCGATGCGAACACGGGGCGATTCGTCCCCAATGACTTGGAGCTCGCTGAATTGGATGCCGCTGAGCCAACCCGCTTGATGATTCTCACCGGCCCGAACATGAGTGGGAAATCCACTTATCTACGGCAAGCAGCGCATATTGTCTTGCTCGCACAGATCGGTTCGTTCGTACCGGCGAAATCGTGCCAGCTTGGGCTCTGTGACCGGATTTTCACTCGTATCGGGGCGAAAGATGAGATTGCGCTGGGGCAATCCACCTTTATGGTGGAGATGGTGGAGAGCGCAAACATTCTCAACAACGCGACGGATCGTAGCCTGGTGATCCTTGATGAAGTTGGGCGGGGAACCAGCACTTACGATGGCCTCGCCATTGCCTGGGCAATGGTGGAGCATTTAGCTCGGAGCGGCGCGAAGACTCTCTTTGCTACTCACTATCACCAGCTCAACGCTATTGCCGACCAGATCAAAACGGTTGCCAACTATCGTGTTTCGGTGGAGGAGAAAGGCGATCAGATCATTTGGACACACCGGGTTCTGAAAGGGGGCACCGACCGCAGCTATGGTTTGCAAGTAGCGCGGATGGCTGGCGTCCCTACCGGAGTTGTGATGCGGGCGCAAGAGGTGCTCTCCAGCCTAGAAGAAGGCCGGGAGCAACCGGCGACAGTTGCTCCCAGCCTTGCCAATGTGCAGATGACTCTGTTCGAGTCTGCTCCTCATGTTGTGGTGCAGGAGCTAGAAAAGCTGGATGTTGATTCTTTGACTCCAGTGGAGGCTTTGCTCAAGCTGGACGAGTGGAAGAAGAATCTCTAACCTGCCAGATCGTACGGCATTCCGTTCGCGACAGCAATCGCGCGGTCGCGCTCTACCGCCTCATTCAAGGCATCATGTAGGCGATCGATGTCGGCGATGTACCGATCAAATCGAGCAACGGTTTTTGCTGGATCAACATCGCTGTTCGCCCAGTTTCGGAGATCGTGGACAATCCCGTTGGGTCCGGAAACTCGCGCCTGGATTAGCGCGAGCACTCCACCGAGCGAGTTGTTCTCGGTTCGTCCCGCTCCGCTTTGGAAGGCAACTTCGTTTTGAGCGTACGCCTTGAGTGCATGAGTCAGTCGCGCTTCGGGGGTGGATGGCAGATCGAGTTGAGAGCCAAGCACCGTGCGCCCTTCGATACGGGTGTGGAACACCATATCCTCAACGGTGGTTGCTGTGGATTCGATCAGACGGCGGTTTGCCATTTCGCCCTGAGCAGTCTGAGAATTGGTTTCGGCCAAGTCACGCATTTGCACAAACAGGTCACCGAGCTGGTTCAGCACGGTGAGCGCAGTGTCTGCACGTTCGCGGATTTCGTTGGCACGCAGTTCCATAGCTTGTGAATGACTTAGACGTGAAGTATTGGTATTTGTTGCGACGTTACTGGCTGGTAGAGTCGCTGGTTTTGCCAATTCCTGGAGTCGCGTTCGGAGATAAAAGTCCGAAATCGCCATATGGTTTTGATTGATGCGGTTCATGTGTCCTCTCTTATGGAAATTTCAAGCGAAATCTCCCGTATCAGAATCTTTGGAGCGATTCAGCATGGTCATCCCGATAGAATTGCCGGTTTCCAATTCGTATCTCCTCGTAATCTGTTACTATTACTGGCTATTTAGACGCACGATGGAGGGGCAAAAACTTCGAGTTTGAGTCGATTGCAAATTGATAAGCTCGCAAACTTAAAGTCGATTGTTAAGTTGAGTTGTTTTGAGTAGGTCTTGAAGGCACAACCTACTCGATATGGCGATGCTTTTGCCAGAACTCCATAACCGGAATCTTGAGCCCGCGAGCCATGGCAATCGGGGCATGAGCCTCTTCTGGGACGGCATGAGGATTATCTAGCCGATCGACTATCCCAAACGACTCGAAGTCGTCTTTGATTGAATCGGGAATATCACCGACAAGAATCAGGCTACTGCCATCCCACTCACCCGGCCCCCAAAGCCAGAAATTGTTGTGGAGACCGATCACTCTCGGGCCACGACAAAACTGCTCGAGAGCCGCTGCCTCGCCATAGTTCATGCCGAGGATTGGGGTGTTGTTTCGCTCATCAGGGGGAAGCGATTCCCAAACTGACTGAGCAGACTGCGCCATTTCTCGCCAGCCAAACATATCCGCAAAGCCTTGCATCGGACTTTTGAGCCCGCGTTCAGCGGCAGGTGGTTGAAGGGGCATCATCTCCACCCATTTGATGTAGAGCGGAGGGGGCAGGATTGGCATCCCCAGCGAGAAAGTGAAGGCAATCCATGCTCCGGCAAAAGCGAAGTAGCCTCTTGTGCGGGTTTTGGATTTCTCAAGCCAATTTGCAAGAACGATCGCTCCGATAGGGGAGACATAAACATAAGCCGGGCTGAGGTAGTTCTCCCGCGATCTCTCACTGACAAGCAATGTGGCAAGCACAAGGCTAAATCCAAGTGCATAACCGCGCCACTCTGGTCTCTTCCATGCGTAGAAAATCCCCAGCATCCACATGATGGAAAGTGCCGGATTGGTCACCACAATTTGTACACCAAAGAACTCCCAGGCAGGGAGGGGGATCATCTTTTTGATTGTGGCGTTGCGGAGAAACTCCAGTGTGATCCAATCGTTTTGAACCTGCCAAGCGATGTGTGGCGCAAAAATCAAGGCGGCAACGACCGCACAAGCATACGGCTCCCAAGACTTGAAATCCGCGCGGCGACCGGTGAAAAGTGTCGCTCCCAGTAGCCCAAGAACCAGCCAGAGAGCACTCAACTTTGTCAGCAGAGCGAGGCCAAGAATCACGCCGAGCCAAAGATAGAGCCTCGGTTTCTTATCCTGAGCAATGCGAATCCATAGAAACACCGCCGCCGCCCAAAGAAGAACATCCAGGCCGTTCATTGAATAGAGGTGGGCAATAACGCGATACACTCCCGCACCAGCAACGGCAAGACAAGCCAGGATCTGGGCAAGTTTGCCACCGCCTAGTCTTCTCGCAACTTGGGCATAGAGAATCGCTGTCCCCGCACTCGCGAGGATTGTCGGGGTGCGGATAGCGATTAGATTTTCGCCAAAGAAACTGGTAAACAGCTTGACGACAAAGACGCAAAGTGGAGGATGATCGACATATCCCCAAGCGAGCCGATCTGAACACGCGAGATAGTAAAGCTCATCTCGAAAGATGCCGTACTGGTTGATGACGGCGATGTGGAGGATGACAAGTATGCCAACAATCCATAGAATTGGACGCCATGCAAATTCTGGCAAGGGGCGATCTTCCAAGCTCACTCCTGACTCGAAAGGGCGATGATCTGTTGGACGATTTTCTCGGCGGAATGGTGGGGCGCGTGAGCTTTGGCGGCTTCACTCATCTGAGCGCGCAATTCAGGGTTTTTCAGTTTGATCGCCTGTTGCTCTAGTTCTTTGATTCCGCGTGCGATGACACCGGCTCCACACTGCTCCAAGAAGTCAGCATTGCCTTCTTCTTGTCCGGGGATGAGGAACGGCCAGTACACCAAGAATGGGAGCCCAACCGTCAGGGCTTCAAAGGTGGTGAGGCCGCCTGGCTTGGCGACCAGGAAATCGGCCGCCGCCATATGCTTGACCATCGTCGCTTGGTCGATATGTCCAAGGACATTGACGCGGGGATCATCCTGGAAGCGATTTTTGAGAGCGGAGCGCATTGCCTCGTTTCGCCCGGAGATGACGGTCACGAGTAGCCCCTGGATTCGGAGGGCCTCCACCGCTTCCAGGAGTGGCCCACCACCAATCCCACCACTACTGACCAAAGCCAAAACTGCGGTTTCATCAATACCGAGTTGGGCCCGAGCCTCCACTCTTTTGGGGGCAGATTCAAATACAGGGTGAACAGGAATCCCAGTGACGGTGACCTTGTCTTTCACACTGGGGAGCCGCTGGGCAAGGATGTCGCGTGAATACTCTTGCGGGACAAAGAACCAATCCGGTTTGCCACGGAGCCACATCCGGTGGACGTACAGATCGGTGACGACAACACCCATCTTGAATGAGATTTGATCGCGCATCCTTGCGAGAGCGGGTTGGGGAAGGCTGTGAGTGCAGATCACCCAATCCGGTTTATGGGCGCGGATGATCTTGGCAAGTGGGCGACAAAACTGCTTATCCAGCCCGGTTTGGAAGTAGTAATTGAAGCGTGGGCGATCTGAAGTTCGGTAAAGGTGACCCCACATCTTGGGGCGACGCCGAACCAGAGTTTCATACCCACCGCGATACCACTTGCGGAAACCTTTGGAGGTGAAGTCAAGAGCATCTTCGTGGACGGCATGGAGGCCCATCGCTTGCGCTTGCGCGACGATGGCATCTGCGGCAGAAGTATGTCCGTTGCCTGTACTTGCGCTGAGAACCAAGATGCGCGGCTTTGCACTCATGCGGTGACTTCCTTGCGCTTCTCGTTGCGAGCAATGCGCTCTCTCAGCTTTTGGACGGTCTTCCAGATGCGGAGCCGGTGATATCGCTGGAGAAGCACCAGATAGAAATCTCCCCAAACGAAGAACGCGCAGTGGAAGATGATGTAGCCGTGGAAGTGTTGTTGCACTGCCACCAACAGCGGCCCAATGTTGATGAGCGCGATGATGAAATGGACGATCTCCCCGATGCGGGTTCCGACTTCAAATCTCAGCAAATCATTGGGAGAGGGTTTGGCAACGTACTCAACTTTCTTGCCTGACTTCTTTTCCTCTCGCGTCAGGCGAGTGTTGCCGATGTACCAGTTCACAAATGCCCGAAAACCCTCGATTCCAACCGCGCGATAAAACTTCTCGCTCTCCCACTTCTTGGGGGTGAAATACCAATCACCAAATGCGTCCGGTGGTGGTTCGGGGGTGGCGTTTGGGTCAGCGGTGAGAAGATTGGTGATGGCGTGCTTATAAACCTCAACCAAGATCATCAGCACTTGTACGACCAAGAGGGCGAGGAAACTGTACAGCACCCACGGGGCATTTCCTTTCCATCCTACATAGATCATCGGGATGTTGAATAGGGCGCGCACCACTTGAGCTCTGCCGAAGTATCTTGCCGACTCTATGCGCTCGCGGATGTCGTGTTCTGCCCAGCCTTCTGCTGAATGTGCTTCCTTAGCCGAGGGAAGCAAACGGTCTTTGACCAAGTTTGTGATAAACACGTAAAACGCACGCATGCCCAGGCGTTCGGCAAGCAACGTGCGGTCGAGGCGTTTCATTTCGAACCTGATTTCGGGGCGGTTGTGACAAGCCCTTTGATCGACTCCCAGGTTTCAGAGGACTTTTTTTCGGATTGCGGCTGGAAGTGGAGAAGTTCTAACTGTCCGTCTATATGCTCCACTACGGCGGTGCAGTGTTCCACCCAGTCGCCGTCATTGATATAGATAAACCCATCGGGTTGATCGTCAATCATAGGGCGGTGGACATGCCCGCAGACGACGCCATCGAATTTGTTTTCTTTCGCAAATTCGATGACCGACTGCTCAAAGTGGGTGGCCTTGCCAACAAATTTTTTCACCCCCCGCTTGAGCGCAGAGGCAAAGTCGATGTTACGGCGTCCTTTTTCGTTGCGGTTTTCATTGACCTTGGCATTGAGGCCCGTCACTGCCTCGTACATCCAAGCACCGATGAAAGCCACCGGTTTGTATTTGGTGCAAGTACGGTCAAACAGATCGCCATGAACAACTAGCAGATCACGCCCATCAAGGAGTTCATGGCGGAAGCTGTGCTGGATCTCAATATCCCCGAACATGACTCCGTGAATGCGCCGCATAAACGCATCGTGGTTGCCAGGTGTGTAATAGACTTTTGCACCGCTGTTGGAGTGCTCGAAAACGCTTTTGATAACGGCGGTTACGGCAGGCGACCACTTTCGATCTTTGCGCCCTACCCAGCCATCAATGATGTCGCCAACAAGGAAGAGATGATCGCAGGTGAACGACTCCAAGAAGTCGTGAACGGCCTCAACCTTTGCCCCGACGGCTCCGAGGTGAAGGTCTGAAATAAAAACCGTTCGATAATGCGGCTTGCTCATGCTGGCAGGAAAACGCTGTTCCGCAAGCGTATTTTACGCTAAGGGGATTACGGAGCCTTCGCCGGGAAGGTTCCAATTACTCAAAGAAGCCCCGGTGCCGGGTTGCGAGCGTGTAGGAGTATTTGTCGAAAAAATCGCCCATGATGCGAACAAACGGGCCGGCAACGAAGAGGAATTCCGCTAGCATGATGAAGACTCCAGCGGGAAAAACTCTTGCCACTGCGCCCGCGAGTACCTCAACAAGTTTGGTGAAAAGGCTCCCAAAAAGGATGTTGAAAAGCCCAAAGCCCACCGCAAATTTCAAAGCGGTGAGGTGGATGGGAATCATGTCTCGCTCCAGGTGCTGGAATTGGTGAGCAGGGTCTGGCGCGTGCTTTCGATAGATTTGTTTGTTATCCAGCCACCAGCCGACTTGATAGGCAATCGCAGTGACGACAAAGCAGTAAATCGGGGTTGAGAAGAGCCCAATCCAGTGCGCGTATTTGCTCAGCAGATTTGACAGAGAGTTAACGTAAAGTTGGGTGACATAGCCTAGCCCGATGCCGACCAGGTTCGTCCAGCCCGTCGCAAAAAAGACTCCAAACAGCTTCCCGCGAAAGATTTCCGGGAGTGGGTGCCCTTGTAACTCACCGTTCTGAATTGCGCGCCGATTCTCCAGCGCTTTCCGACTGACTTTCAGATCTTCTTTGAGTCGTTTCCAGTGGTAAGCAGGGTTTACGAAGTTCAGCAGGAGCCGCTTCCAATTCGTTGTCCCCTCTTCTGGCGAGAAGTGGGCAACGTGCGGCGGCTTTTCGGGTTGCTGGTTCGGCATGGAGCAGAGTGCTTTTGGTCAGAATACCAACTCCCCATGACTTGCTACGGCGGGAGCCTGGGCGGAGATGCACTCTCGGCGTAGACTGAGCCTGATGCCAGAACTCCCCGAAGTGGAACGTGTCCGCAAGATCATGGAAGATGTCCTGCTGGGTCAGGAGATCAAAGAAGCCGAAGTTGTGGAGGATGAGATTGTCCTGAGCGGGCAGCCTGCGGAGAGCTATGTCGCCGCCCTGCAAGGGCGAACCGTCACTGGACTCGGGCGAAAAGGGAAGTTTTGGTGGATCGAATTTGAAGAGGCTCCGGTTGTATTTGGTCACTTGGGAATGTCGGGCTGGATACGGGAGCTAGGTAACGATGACTTCCGCCTGAAAGAGCATGGCGAAGCCCCGCTTGTGGATGAAAATGGCCGTCCGCGATTCCTGAAGATGATGCTGAAAGCAGCAAACGGGCGGAAGGTGGCATTAACGGATGGAAGGCGATTGGCTCGGCTCTGGCTTGGCGATTCTCCTGATACTGATCCGCGTGTTAAAAAGCTCGGTCGTGATTGCTATCTCGAGCCTCTTTCCACTGAGGAGATCAGCAAGATTTTCGCGAAGAAGAAAGCCCCTCTCAAGGCGGTTTTGCTTGACCAAGCTATCTTCGCGGGAATCGGGAACTGGCTGGCTGATGAAATTATGTTCCAAGCAGGAGTTGCTCCGAAGCGTCCTGTGAACACGCTCAGCGAGGCAGAAATTGAGGCACTCAGAGTCAAGATGGGCGACATTTTGGAACTGTCAGTTAGGGCTGGCGCGGATTACGCACAATTCCCCAATGACTGGATGTTCCATGTTCGTTGGGGAGGCTCCAAAGGCGCGGAAACAATCGGCGGTCACCAAATCATTCGCGAGCAAGTGGGTGGTCGGACGACGGCATGGGTTCCGACTTTGCAGAAGTGACCTAATCCCGCTTTGCATCGGGGCCAAAGATAGTAAGAGAGCACCCGCTTCTAGTAGGATTACCAGTATGTCAGATGTCGCAAAGACCCCCATCACCGTAGCTTATGGCGACGGTATCGGCCCGGAAATTATGAAAGCCTCTCTTCGAGTGATGGAGGCGGCGGGCGCGGCACTTGACATCCAGTCCATTGAGATTGGTGAGCAGGTTTATCTTCGCGGACACTCCAGCGGGATTGAAGACGCGGCCTGGGACAGCTTGCGACGCACAAAAGTCTTCTTCAAAGCACCGATCACAACTCCGCAGGGGGGCGGCTATAAGAGCCTGAATGTTACGGTTCGGAAGTCGCTGGGGATGTTTGCGAACGTGCGCCCCTGCGTGGCTTACGCACCGTTTGTTCCTACCAACCATCCAGGCATGGATTTGATCGTTGTCCGCGAGAATGAAGAGGATCTCTACGCTGGTATTGAGTATCAGCAGACCGACGACGTGATGGAGTCCATGAAGATCATTTCTCGACCGGGAAGTGAGCGGATTGTCCGGTACGCGTTTGATCTTGCGCGATCACAGGGCCGAAAGAAAGTCACCTGTATGACGAAGGACAACATCATGAAGATCTCTGATGGATTGTTCCACCGGTGCTTCAATGATATTGGCCAGATTTACCGTGATATTGAGCAAGATCATTACATCATTGATATCGGAATGGCGCGTGTTGCGACTCGGCCCGAACGGTTTGATGTCATTGTTCTCCCGAACCTGTACGGCGACATTCTGAGCGACGTCACAGCTGAAACGACGGGCTCCGTTGGTCTCGGCCCGAGCGCGAATATCGGCCCTCATTGCTCGATGTTTGAAGCCATTCATGGCTCGGCACCGGATATTGCTGGTCGCGGAATTGCTAATCCAAGCGGTTTGCTTCTTGCCGGTGTGATGATGCTCGTCCATATTGGTCAGAACAAAGTCGCTGAGAAGGTTCATAACGCTTGGTTGAAAACGATTGAAGATGGAGTTCATACCGGAGACATCTATCAAGCGGGCCGCTCCACTCAGAAAGTAGGCACTCAAGATTTTGCAGATGCGGTGATTGAGCGTCTTGGTCAAACCCCGAGCAAGCTGCGCAGCGTAAGCTATCCGGAATCAGAAGGACGCGTTGCGATCGGCACGGTTGAGAACCATCCACCCCAGAAAAAAGAGATTGTCGGCGTGGACATCTATCTGCACTCACGCCTGACAACCGATCAGATCGCCGAGAAGATGAAAGCCTCCGAATGTGAAGGGATGGTGTGCAATCTGATTACAAATCGTGGAGTGAAAGTTTGGCCAGACGGTATGGCAGAGACTTTTACCTCGGATCACTGGCGATGCCGATTCATGTGCGATTCCACTGTCACTCACGCGCAGATCGTGACGCTTTTAAATAAGATTATTGAGCAAGACCTTGACTTTATCAAAGTTGAGCAGCTATGTAAGTTCAACGGCGAGATCGCTTTCTCGCTGGGTCAAGGTCAGTAGATCAAAGCGAAGGGATTGACTTGCCGACGGCACAGTTTTCGTCGTGGGCACCGGGGAGATAGCCGAGGCTCATCAGGAACTCGCCCACGATTTCGCCGCCGGTGAATTTGAAGGTCTTCTTGAAGAGCTTGACCCATTCCGGCTTCTCCATCGGGTGATGATGGTCGAGCCAGTTGGCAAAACTTCCGTGTTCTTTAATCAAGCTGAGGATGACATTCGCGTTATGGATGGCGGCTAGCACCTTCAGGCGATTTCGGATGATGCCAGGATCACCCAAAAGACGAGTGATATCTTCATCGCCGTAGCCGGCAACCTTGACGATATCAAATCCAGAGTAAGCCATTTGGAAGCCCTCCCGCTTCTTCAAAATCGTTTCCCAGCTCAGGCCCGCTTGGTTGATCTCTAGGATGAGCCGCTCGAAAAGAACTTGATCATCACGGCTGGGAAAGCCGTACTCGGTATCGTGATACTGCTTGTGGAGAGGGTGTGCCCTCTCCGAATTCACGAACTCACAATACGATTGAAACTCAGCCATGACGATCAATAATACTCGAAATATGTCTAGTATTTCTTGTGATTAGCAACAGCCTTCTTCGCAACAAGAGCAAGATGTTTTGTGTTCGCCGCCCGCGAGCTTGAGGAGGTAGTTGCCAGCCGCTCTCAGGGACTCGGCGTTGGGTTCAAAGCAGTTGTATTTGCCGCACTTCTGTTGAACGATCAATCCGGCTTCGGTGAGTTCCTTGAGGTGGTGAGAAACCGTGGAAGTGATCGTTTCCTTACCCGTGACATGGCAGCAGATGTTGCTGGCAGTGGAGCCGCTGGGACAACAGTCGCTGGTTCCTGCTTCGCAGGAGCATTCTTCGGCTTTACAACAGTCGTCGGCTTCATCGTAGGCGCAACAGCACCCGGAGAGGAACTCAATGACATGGCGACGGGTGGGATCGCAGAGCGCTTTGAAGACGGAAGACATCATTTCGTTTTCCATGGAAATGATTATGCGCTATTCATTTCGATAAAATTAGAAATATTGAGGATTTCGTTCTAAATTGAATCTGTGCGGGCGGCTTTTTGAGCCTGGATATAGAGATTGATCTTCTTGCAATACTCATCTCGTCGCGCGTCCGTGGTTGAGAATCCAAGATTGATCGGGCGACCATTGTCATCGGTGAGGATGATGGCTTTCGCGAGATTGGGGCCGCGTTCACTATTTTTCAACTGTGTACGCTCGGCCATTCCAATCCTCGCAAATGTATCGAGATCGAGGGTGTGCTTTTTACGATGTGTAAAGCGAAATAGCTTGCGTTTTATTGTCAGCTGATCTCCTTCAAGTTCAATAGATTCCTCTGCTCCAGCAAGGAAGGCTCCCCAGAACATCGCGAACCCAACACTGAAGAAAATCGCGTAGAAAAGAAGGAGTGCAAATGCGGCAACACCGAACGCTTTGTACATCCCGCCGATCATCAGAGTTGCATGGAACGTGGTAAAGCCGTTCCAGCCCAAGGCAAAGATCAGCATTCCCATCGCCGCACCTATGTTGGGTGGGGAAGTAACCAGATCAAGCCTGCTCCCCATTTGCGAAGTTGTCGAAACACCAACTTCGATTTTTGCTGCAGTTTCAGCGAGCCGTTCTTGCAAAGCGTCTAAATCGGGGCGAGATTCTGGATCTCCGGGGCTGAGCCGACTCAGGTGTTTGCGGAGATCAAATTCAATGCTTCCGAGTTGCCCTTTCGCCGCATCAAAAGTGGAGAGGAGCTCGTGATCATTAGTGGGGTCGAGCGTGGCTTTATCCAGTTGGAGAATGTCGGCTTCCTCTTTCAAGTTCTGAATGAGTTCGAGGCGATGCCGAGTTGTGGGCTCATCGAACGGGCCGGAATCCATCACCAGGGGGGCAAAGCGAGCCACCCAAGAGTTCAAATCCTCGCGGGTTCGCGTTTGCTGGTGCAGATATTCTTGTTCGGCCACGGCTCAGATAGATTTTCGGCGAATTTCGCCTCAATCATTCTGACGATTTACTTTCTTGTTTCGCATGAGAACGATGAAGGCAGGAACAAAAAAGAGCCCACCGCCGAACAGAATTGCCACTACATATTCGCCCATGACTCCGGGGCGCAAAACTGCCTCTTTGGGATTCGAGGGGTTGTAATACACCTTGATTGCGGGATTATTGTTGTGAACCTCGTTGACGCTTTTTGCTTCTTCGATGGTTGTGTAGCTGCGTTCGGGGATGGAGATACGGGAGCCTTCGTATGTTTTTCCATCGACGATATAAAAGTAGTAAATGCTCACGTCCCAGGCGCGAGAGCTTTTGCCTGAGGGTCTTTCAGAATAAGAAGGGCCAGCGATAATTGTTCCCATGACGCTGGGCCACCGGGAGGTTTTCGCTGCGTTGTACGTGACGATTCCCCCGCCAATCCAGAAAGCGAGACCGATGAGGAGGAAGATCGGGATCCAGAGCTTACGTTTTTGGGGCTTAGGCGACGGAGTTGATTCGACTAGCGCGCCTTGTTCCGGGATCAGGAAACCCCAGGCGTTGGCGGAGAACTCTCCCGCCGCAAATCGGATGGTTTTCCCATCGGCGGTGATGGAAACGATGTCAAAACTCCGGTCTTGCCCCCAGATGCGATCTTGGAATTCGACTTTACCGGGCTCGGTCGTCCAGGGATGATCCCAGATGTTGATGCCTTCGATTTCGAAGGGTTCGCTATCGTAGCAGTCGCCGAGGTATTTCCAGCCGGGAGTCATTTTGCTATGAATGTGGACGAACCTGAAAAGTGTTCATTGTCTTGATAATTTTGATAACGGGATTAGATCCAAGAGTAATGGAAAGAAACCCAACTGCGAGATACGCGGAAAAGAACGGTTGAAGCCATGCGATTTCGACGCCGGATTTCTCAAGGTTATCTTTGTCTATCCGTACAGTTACGGCAGTGTCTTCTTTCAGGCGAGAAGCAACGACTTTGGCGAGCTGGCGATCAGGTTGCTTGCCAAAAACAAAGACATTGGTACCTCGATGTAGTCTGCCTTGATATTCAAATTCGTATTCGGCGACCACCGTTTCCATTTCAAACCCGAATAGGGGCTTGGCCTCAACCATTTTGGCTGGGGATGTGATGACCCCATCTGCGGTAGGGAGCTTTGCCGCGCGGAGTGCGTCGAAGATATCCTTTGCGGGATGAAGAAGACAGAAAACCGCGATCACCAAACTGAGGAACTGGAACGGAATGGCTACGAGGAGTTTCTTCTCTAATTTCCTATATTGCTTCAAATCTTTAGGGGAGAGACTTTCGATGAACTCCTGATGTTTCCCCTTTGCCATTTGCAGAATTTACCACCGTCCGGAATCGGATAGACTCACAGGATGCAGTGGGAAGCCACCGACCAATTCGGCAATCTCTTTGTTGCCATGTCCGAAGCCACCAGCCTAGAAGAGCTGAAGCCGCAACTCGCTAGCTTGGTGGAGGAGCTTCAGAGCCGGAATCCCGATGGATTCCAGGTGACATTCGACTTTGGTTACGGCGAAATCAACGGCCCCGACCCCGAGCAGGTTTCCCATGTTATCCAGATTCCGTGGATTATGGAAGTGGGGCAGGATGCGGGCTTCTGGCAAGCGGTGACTTCGTACCTGATTGAGATTGGACCGACGAATTTGCGTTTAGAACGCGCTTAGGCTCACCGGGGAACCCGGCAGGAAAATCTCACGTTCGGAAGAGCAGTGAGTGACTATTTGGTTCGGAAGTTCGGGGCATTTATTGAGCCGCGGCGCACTCAGCAGTGTGCTTTGGTAGATAGGGTCTTTGCAGGCGTCACCATCACCGCCCTTGCCATCGCCTGGGTGATTTCCTTTAGTGCAAGTAGTGGTCTCATAGCAGCTCCGCTCGTGGTGGGGGGAGGATTGTTTGCGATAGCGTATTTCAGTGGCAATCTGAACGTGATGTTTGGAAGTGTGTTGGCGAATGGATTCCTCGTTGCTGTCAGCGTAGAGCTTTTGCCAGACACTCAATTGGTGAGCGTGGCTATGAGCGCTCAGATGTATGCGACTCTGCTGCTATTCTTGCGAATCGTGTTTAGTCCGTATACTTTTGAGCGGAAGGGAGCCAAGAAAACTAAGATCATTCGAGGCGTGATGCCACCAGGGGAGAGTAACTATCCTCGCGAATACGAAGAACTGGGCTAGCTATAAGAATCTGCGCCAAGTACGCGAGATGACAAAGGGAACCGACCAGGAAATCTGTACGTTCGGAAGAGAAAGGCTCGTGATATGAGTGACTTGTTTGTTCGGAAGTTCGGGGAGTTTTTTGAACCCAGAAGGTCTCAGAAGTGCGCCGAGCTAGATCACTTTCTGGCGGTCATCTCGGGTGTCATGAGCGTCATCGCGTTTCTGATGGGTGCCACATCTGCAAACTACGTGATGGGAGTCGCGTTTTTGATTGGGTATGGATTTGTGCTCCTCGGCTATTACAGTGGCAACCTGAATGTGATGTTCGGGTGCTTCCTGATTCATGGGGTTCTCTCCGTCTTAGGCGTGAGCCTCGTTGGATTTGATGTAATGGAGGCAATCTCCTTTCTTATCCAGGCACTAGTTGGCCTGATTTTGCTTTTCCGAATAATGTTTAGCCCCTACACTTTTGATCGGAAAAGTAAGAAGAAAGTCAAGGTCGTTCGTGGTGTGATGCCACCAGGCGAGAGCAACTATCCGCGTGAGTACGACGAATTGGGTTAGTCCGGCGTAAAAGGGTGTATGCGTTTGTGGCGGAAGCGTCCGGCTTGGCTACTGGCAATCGATCTGGGCTTGTCAATGACAGCCCTGGTTGTGCTGGTGGTCGTTATTGCGCACATATCCCAGGAAAACTCGTTTGTCATTCCTATGATATGCGGGCTGTTCTCGGTGATTGCCTTTGCCAGTGGGCATTGGATTCTCACTGGATTCGGCATATTGAGTACATGGATATTCGCCGTCATCACATATGCAATTTTTGATGGTGGCTCTCCTACGGTTTTGAACCTCGAGTTTCCGGTTGAGTTGATCAACTTCATTCTGGTTTTTGCCGCGATGATCCGGATGCTTGCTGATTATCTAAAAAAGCCGAAATCAGTCAAGCCGAGTATGCCGCCCGGTGAATCCAACTACCCGCGGGAGCTTGATGAACTGGATTGATCGCACTCGTCCGAGATGGCTAACAAAAGGAGACATTGCTCTCGCCGTGGCAATGGGCTTGCTTGCTGTGGCGATTGGGGTTGATCTGTATCGTGACCCATTTTCTGCAGTGATCTTGGTTGTTATCGGGATGCTCTGCCCGCTGGCACTTCTCTCGGGAAACAACTGGCTCATCGGGTTTTCCGTGATATCGAGTTTGCTTTTTGGCGTAATGGCTTACGCTTATTGCGACGGTGCTTCGCGGAGTGCGTTTGGGATCGTTCATGGGACGCATTGGTTGACCTTCTTTGCGCCGGGAATTCCTGCCTTGAGAGTGATGCTGTTTGCCGGGCTGGATATCAAAGAGAAGCTGGATGGCGATGCAGAACTCTGAGCTATAACTTTCTGTTCGCGGGCAGGTTCCGCATGCCTCCAGGCGAATCCAACTACCCCCGCGAGTAACATATCCATCCATGCCGCGGCTATTCCACTTCAGCGAAGAACCCAATATCGAGCGATTTGTGCCGCGCTCGCCGCTCGCTCACCCAGATGCGGAGGCACTCGTCTGGGCGATCGACGAAGCCCATTCCCATTTCTATCTCTTCCCGCGGGAATGTCCCCGCATTGGGATTTGGGATTTAGAAACTGGGCCTCAGGGCATGCATCTCTATGCTCAAGAGGATTGGAAAGAACAAATCCAAGCCACTACTTTGTATCGCTATGAATTTGATCCCATGGGCTTTACTGACTGCCAGGATCACGGTGTCTGGACATGCGATTCGATCATCGAAGCCATTGACAGGGTAGCAATCACGGATCTGGAAGGTGCCCTCAAAGAGGCAGGAGCACGCCTGAGCTATCTCAGCGACCTGAAAGCGAAAGCCGAAGAACTCTACAATTTTGAGCGCAAAGAGTGGAAGACCGCCCTCCATGTCTCCATGACGCGGATGCGCAACCTCGCCGATTGGCCCCATGCCAAGGGCAAGCCGACTACTCCCAAAAGCTAGCTGCCCGTATTGTAAATCGCGATCCGCTTCACAATCGGTTCACCGACTGATTTTGTGACGCGAAGGCGGATTTGCTCAACTCGTACAGGCTCGAACTTATCGATTTTCTTGTAGCCGATGGCCGACCCGGAGGCAAGCTCGACCCACTTCTCATCGACCATTCCTTCGATGACATATTCTCGGATGCGCTCACCAGAACGGATGTCCTCCATGGTAATGACTGCGTCAATCTTGACCGGTGCAGAAGGCTGTACCGACACAACGTCTCCCCTACCGCTGCTGTCGGTGATCGCGTACTCATAGCGGCGTTCGATTTCGGCACCGAACTCGGCGGCACGTTTGGCATCTGCGGCTGGAATTGCACCTGTTGGGTCAGGAGTGTGATTGAGGAGCAAAACAGCACCTCGCCCAACCGATTTCTCGTACATATCCATCAATTTATCGACAGATTTGAGTGTTGGTGCGTTGGTGGTGTTCCAGAACCAGGTGTTGCGAATGCGGCAATCCACTTCGTTGGGGAGCCAACGATCTCCATCGGGATCACCATCAGACGCGGTGAGAACGCCCCAAGTCTTGGGGTCAAACTTTGCCCCATTCCATGCAGGATAGGGAGCGTATCCCTCCTCATTTCCAACCCAACGGATATTGGCTTCCGGTCCTTGGAAGATGATCGCATTTGGTGCGTGTTTCTCCAGAATGTCACTGACATCAAAGACCAGACTTCCATCGAACCAGACCTCAAAAATGTCGCCATAGTTGGTCAGAAGCTCGGTGAGTTGTTGGCGGAAAACCTTGACGTATCGCTCTTGATCGGCGGGGTCTTTGGCTTTGCCTCCCACCTGAATTCCATGCTTGATGTCTTGCGGGGAGAGATAAACCCCCAGCTTGATGCCGTGTTTTTTGCAACTTGCGGCGAGGTCAGCCATGACATCACCCTTTCCATCTTTCCATGGCGTGTGTTTGACGCTGTATTCCGTGGTGTCGGTTTGCCACCAGCAGAATCCGCCCGCGTGTTTGGCAACAAACATGATGTATTTCGCCTTCATCGCTTTGGCAACCTTCACCCATTGCTCGGTGTCCAGGGCAGTCGGGTTGATCTCGCTGAGCGGTGTACTGAGATCGTCGTACTCTCGGTCTTGCCAGGTGTTAGGGGCAAAGTGGATGAACATCCCGATCTCGCATTCATGCCAGGCGAGTTGGGCAGGGCTGGGGGTAGGCAGGCTGTTTTGCATAGCAATAGCGGCAACAAACGCAGAAATCACGGTCGCTTGATCTTACCGGAGGTCATAGTTCGGGACGCAATACGCTCAAGGTGCCATCATAAGTGATGCCCTCCACTTGTCCGCAGAGTTTCATTGATCTCCCGAAAGTTGAGCTTCATGTTCACATGGAGGGCTCAATCCGTCCGGAGACTTTGCTCAAGTTGGCCAAGAAGAATGACGTCTCTCTGCCTGCGGATACCGTCGAAGGCTTGCGTGAGTGGTATGTCTTCCGCGATTTCGAGCATTTTGTTGAGATTTACGTTGCCATTTCCAACTGCATCAAAACTCCCGAAGATATTGAGCTGATTACCCGGGAATTTCTGGATGGGCAGGCAGCGCAAAACGTCGTCCATAGTGAGGTGACTTACACCGCCTGTACAATCAAAAACCTGCGTGGCATCCCGTGGGATGAGCAGTTTGATGCCCTCAAGCGAGGGATGAAGTATGGGCTCGAAACGCATGGCGCCACGATGGGATTGATCTTGGATATCGTGCGCGGGGATTCGCCTGATATCGCCAATGAGGTTGCCGAATGGGCAGTCAGTGGTCATGGCGAAGGAGTCTTGGCGTTGGGGCTTGCTGGCTCAGAAGCGCGGGACGCGGCACGTCCGTATATCGAAGCTTTCGCTCACGCTAAAAAGCACGGTTTGCCGATCATCCCTCATGCGGGAGAAACTCAGGGGCCGGAAAGTATTTGGGAAGCACTCGAGCTTTGCGATCCTCCGCGAATTGGGCACGGAATTCGTTGTATGGATGACCCCGCTCTGGTGGAAGAACTCAAGAAGCGCGGCACGGTGCTGGAAGTCTGCCCGACTTCGAATGTGTGCTTAACACCGATTGCGAGCATCGCCGATCACCCGATTCAAAGCATGATTGATGCAGGGCTGAACGTGACGATCAACTCTGACGATCCACCGATGTTCAACACAACGCTCAGCGATGAGTATCACCGGGTGAGCGAGGCGTTCGGCTGGGATATGGCGATGGCGAAGCAGATGGCTCGGAATGCCTTGGAGTGGAGCTACCTGCCGGATGATGCGAAGTTACTCGTCTCAAGTCGCCTGAACTGAAAGGACAAAACTGACTAAATCGTAGTCGCTCGAGCAATATTCATTCGTCTGAAGCTACATGTTCGTTTCAACGGCGATAGCCGCAAGCCTGATTTTCACTCCGCAAAATACGAATCCATTCTACAAAGATCAGACGATAGAGGATCTGGTGATTTCCGCACCGGGTGAACTCAAGAAGACCGTGGAAAGGGACAACTACCGTGGGTACCAATTCGACGTAAAGGACACGGCTGGCAATGTGACGGAGACATTTTCCGTGGTTGTGACGGACTACAAAAAAGTGAATCCGACGCTCACTGACGACCAGCTGGTGAATATCCATGACAATGCCGTGCGGCGGCGAGAAGGCACGGCTGCCCAGCTCTTTTTGACGCAGAAAACGAAGCTCAACAATCGCGTGATGGGGCTCATCACCGGCAGCATGATGGTGCGCGCAAGCAATGGCAAAACCGTGAACGCCTACCATATCTCTGTGGCTTGTTCAACAGAAGAAAAGGCGTATGAAATCACTTACCTCTCACTGAAAGGCGGCAAGATTTATACGGATGCTTTCCTTGCTTTGCGGAATGTCCGCTTCAAGCTCGGGACGGTCGAGGCGAAACCTTCGAATCTCCTCGGCAATGCAGGCGATTACTTCTTGCTTGGTTTTCCTTTCTTTTTCCAGTTGCCGCAAGTGACTACGATAGACACTGGAATCAACCCAAAAGGAGGGGAAGCTGGACGGTATCTGAGTTCAGTCAATGTTGGAGAAGGGTATGTCACAGTTGAGCTTGTGAGCCTGAAGGAGGATGCAAAGGCTGCTGATCCCAAGGCTCTTGTCACAACGATGGGCTACGGAGATTGGCTTACCGAAGACACACCTGCGCCAAAACTCACTAACGGCGTGTATTTCTATGACAATTTGAAGGTCGCGGGAACGGAACGAGTTGCCCGAATCTGGATTGGAGCCAGCGGCAAGAATGTCGCTGCGATGGTGCAGAGCGCGGACTCAACCGAAAAGCTTCCGGATATCACCAAGGTTTACATGAAGAAGTAGGCAGAGCCTACTTCTTCTTCCAAGTGTCTTTTTCTTCGAGAACAGAGCGCGGCCCTTTGCCCACTAGCCAATCTTTTGCTAACTTGTCCTCTTTCAGATAGGTATCCCAGAACGCGGTGGAGATCGCTTTCATCGCAACATGGTGGTTGGGGTTTCGCTCGCCAGTTTCGCCGGGGAGAGTGCGGTTTCCATCTCCGAATGCGGAGTGAAGCCCTTCCCAGAGCACAAGTTCGTATTTATTGCCCGCTGGAAGTGCAGGGAAGACAGCGAGGCGCTCTTCTACAGTCTGCCCCCCAACTCGGGCTTCGTCCTTGGTGCCTGTCATCAAAAGCCAGGGGACTTTAACGCCTTCAAATTGCTTCTTCGGGTCACTGCCTTGACTGACGCTAGGGCTATACATGGTCGCGGCAGTGATGCGGCTATCGTTCCATCCGTTACCAATGACCGGATACCATTGCCCGCTCACCGCTTGAGTTGTCACCGCACCAAAGGAGTGTCCGCTCATCCCGATTTTTTTGAGATTCAAGCGTCCGTATAGCGGAGAGCCAGATCGCTTGTTTTCTGCTTCCATTTGGTTGATCACAAACGGAATGTCTTCCGCGCGGAGTTTGAGATTTTGACCGTTCGCGGCACGCTGCATTGCCGGCATGATCTGCGCTGGACGTTGGCCTTTCCAGACGGATTCATCGCTGCCAGGGTGTTGGGTGAAAATCACAAAGTATCCGCGCTGAGCAAGATGCTCGCCAAGGAATGAGTTGTTGTCCCGCGAGCCTCCGAGTCCATGACTGAAGATGATGACTTCCGCCGGCATCTTGGATTCCGGGAAGTAGAACCGAACGGGAACATCACGATCTCGCTTTTCATCGTGCCAAGTCGCGACGGAAGTCGGAACTTTGTAGTCGGACGGCGCGAGCGGGTCGTAAGTGATTTGCGCAACGAATGCGAGTGATAAGGCATACAACATAGGATTTGCTCCTGTTGGTGGCTCAAACGACGAGTTTCGCTATTCGTTCGGTGGTCACGGGCCGCTCAGCCTGTGGAAAGCAAAAAGACAGACATTCTTAGCCGAATGAATCAAATAGTAGACGCATAACGTCTAGAATGACGACCATGAGTACAACAACAAACGTCGATGCCAAAGTCAAGCTGTCACCACCAGTACTACGAGGTGATTCGTTTGAAACCTATTCCGAACTAGCAGGAAAAACGGTTCGTGTGAAGGGTAGCACCCTATTCATCTTAGTTTATGACGTAAATGCAAAAGAATATTTCTGGAAAGAGGTTTACGAATCAGAAGAAGATGTCCCAAAGTAGACTCTAGGGCGTGCTCATCAACTTTTCGGGACTCCCAGCGGTCGGGAAAACGACGATCTCTCGCTTGCTCGCCGAGGAGATTGGGGCGGTGTTTCTCCGTGTCGATACGATTGAAAAAGTGCTTCAAAACACGGGTGTCGAGCCTATTGAGGGGAAGGGCTATCAGATCACTTGTGCGGTCGCAACGGAGAATCTCAAGCTCGGTCGCACGGTAATTGCCGATCAAGTGAATAACTGGGAGCTGACAAGGAGTTGGTTCCACGAGGCGGCAAAAGAAGCAGGTGCCAAGTATCTCGATCTGGAAGTGATTTGCTCGGATCGGGAGTTGCACCGTGCGCGGTTGGAGGCAAGGGGTTGTCATTTGACTTGGGATGACATCCTTGCTCGGGAAGCGGATACTCACCCCTGGTCATGTGAGCGACTGGTGATTGATTCAGCCAAGCTCTCACCTGAAGAAGCAGTGAGCGAAATCCGGAGAGAAATGGACAAAATGTGTCAGCCGTGAAAATTCGTGAACTCGACGAAAACTGGACAGTCCGTGCCCGGTCAGAGGGGCCAGATTATCCGCGCCCGCAGGTGATTTACCCCGGCAAAATGGAAGCGACTGTTCCAGGTCATGTCTATCTAGATCTTGCTAATTGTGGGATTATTCCGCACCCGTTTCAGGAGCGATATGAAGTCGGTTGCCAATGGGTGGATGAGCAAGATTGGGTTTATGAATGTGAGTTTCCCTGGCGACCAAATGTTGGTTTGCCCAATCGTAATTTGGTCTTCCAGGGGCTGGACACAATTGCTGATGTTTTTCTGAATGAAGTTCATATTCTTCGCTCGGACAATATGTATGCCCGCCATGAAATTAATGTCAGCGATGTTTTGAAGGAGGGCCAGAACCAACTTAAAGTGGTCTTTTATTCCGCCGTCAAGGTTGGGATTGAGCGGCGTAAGGCCTTCTTTGAGAAAGAGCGATTGCCCTGGGATACCGAACTCTTTGATGAACGCGCTTTTGTGCGGAAACCGGGCTATTCCTACGGGTGGGATTGGGGTCCGCGACTAGTGAGCTGCGGAATCTGGAAGCCGGTGGAGCTCATCGAATACGAAGGGCGAATTGCAGAGTTTCAAGTGTGGCAAGAGCCGCTTGGAGATGGGAAATTTCGAATCAAAACCGAAGCCACCGTCGAGGGAGGCGGTGAAGTCAAGCTAACTTGGAATGGCAAGCCAGTTGATCCTATTTT
>JAGQUX010000015.1 GCA_020438215.1 Armatimonadota bacterium
CTACGATATGATGGTGCAAGCCAAGTTCAACCCCGAGGGTATGGCACGCACTTTTGAAGTACTTTCCGCTGGTAACAACGGCAAGAAGCCGGACGAATTCCTTTCCACTCACCCGGATACGGATAAACGTGTGAAAGCCATCCGCGACCGAATCGCCAAGGATAAAACGAAGTTCCCAGCCCTCAAGCCGCGAACATCCGGCCCGGCAGAGATCGTTTGGAACGATGCAGGCTGGCCGCTTCTTAAGCGCGGGGGGCGAACTCCGGCCCTGGCACAGTGGTTTGGCTCCCCAGCGCTTTGATGCTCGCCTGAGCCGCAACTTGACCAGCAACTTCTCGAAACGCCTCGGCCTGGGGCGTTTCGGGGTGTTTTACTAAGCTCGGCATACCATCATCAGCGGCAGAACTCACCTGAGGATCGAGCGGCACCGCACCAAGGAAAGGTACGCCCAATCCTTGTGCCAACTCCTCGCCAGACTTTCCAGCGAACACCTGCATTGTCGAGCCATCCGGGAGCACCATGCGCCCCATATTCTCCACTACACCCAGTACCGTTGAGTTCAACCTCTTGAACAAGCCAGCCGCGCTACCCGCGATGTTTGCTGCAACATTATGCGGAGTGGTGACAATCACAACCCCTGTGAGTGGAACAGATTGTGCGAGAGTCATTGGCGCATCCCCAGTTCCAGGCGGGAGATCAACAAGAAGATAATCCAACTCACCCCAAGCGACATCGCTGAGAAGCTGTTTGACCGTACCTGCCACCATCGGGCCGCGCCATAGCGGACTCTGCCCCTCTTGGAGCAAAAACCCAAGCGACATCATCTTGATGCCAAACCGTTCCAGCGGGATGATCTTGCTGTCTTTGGTGAGCGGATGCTCGCCCGCCATTCCCATCATCATAGGAATGCTGGGGCCATAGACATCTGCATCAAGAAGACCAACCTTGGCTCCGCGCTGGGAAAGCGCGACGGCTAGGTTCACAGTGACCGTGCTCTTCCCTACTCCTCCTTTCCCAGAAGCAATCGCGATCACCTGCTTGACATTCGGGAGAAGTTCTTCTTGCATTGCATCCCGGGAGCGAACCCGCGCTGTCATCGTGACTTCAACTGACTCCACGCCGGGGATTGCTTGAACTGCTTCCTCCGCTTGCTGTTGTAGTAAATCTTTGACTGGGCACGCGGGTGTCGTCAATTCAATCACGAACTTGATCGCTCCACCATCTACCTCTACGTTCTGGACAAAACCGAGGGAAACAATATCGCGATGAAGGTCGGGGTCTTGGACAACCTTCAGGGCTTCGAGAACTTGTTCGGGGGTCACCGGCATGATGCGATGAGCTCAAGATACCTTTAGCGGCGGGGTGTCTCTGGGAAGCCGAAAACGGCGCGCGTCGCCGGTCGTAGCCAGCGATACAAGAGCCAAAGGCAAGGCAAGGTCATCACGCAAGAACCTGCTCCCAAGCAAATGTTCACAAAATGCGAAAGCCACCACTTGTGCGTTTTTGGCATCAACGGCAGGATGAAATTGAGAACCGCAAAGAGCGCTCCCACAAAAAGAAAACTCCATCCCACCATCAACATATAGTTGGGGGGCAGCATTTCTATGATGTTCTGCGGGAGGGTTCGCTGGGCAAATCCATCCGGATCACGGATGATCTCTCGCGATTTGAACACCAGCCAGATATTCGCAATCGTATTAAAAATGCAAACCCCGGAATAAACAAGCCAGGTGAGCTTGAACTCTTTGTTCTCCTCGGGTTGCATCGCCTTTCAGGACGTATTGCGCCGACCACAGGTCGCGGATAACTTGCACGATACAATAGCAATCGGAGTTTTCTTTGTCTTCGCGCCCAAAACTCATCCCGTTCGATTCTGTCTGCCTGGCATCGGTTGTTGCCGAGGCTCAGAGTTTTGCGCCCGGCAAGCTTCAAAAGATCATCCAACCTGATGATCACAGCATCGTTCTCGCCCTCTATGCTGGGGTGGAGAACTACCTTCTCATCACCGCGCATCCTGACTTTGCTCGTGCCCACTTTATTGCCCGGCGTCCGCAAGGGCCAGCAACCCCGCCCGGGTTCTGCCAAATCCTCCGCAAGCATCTCATGAACTCCCGGGTGGAATTCATCCGCCAGCGAGGACTGGATCGGATTCTTGAAATCGGATTCTCCACCCAAACAGGAAACTTCATCCTTGTTACCGAACTCATGGGGAGGCACAGCAACATCATGCTGGTGGACGGCGGCGGCAAAGTCGTGAGCGCACTCAAGTGGGTGAGCAGTAAACAAAGCAAACGCCCTGTCCAAGCTAATCGACCATACGAACCACCACCGTTCGATGACAAGCCTTCCCTGCTCGAAGCAAAACCAGACGACAGTCTCAAGGAGTTTGAAGGGTGGTCACCATTCCTGGGCTCACTAATCGAATCTGGTCTGTCACTCGTTGAAGCTCAAAGCCGAATCAGCAAACCCGAGTTTGAGGCGCACGCAATTCCTGGTCGAGGGGCGTATCCTCTCCCGTTGGCGACCCTGGATAACACAGCCCTGCCGCGCAAGAGCATCAGCGTTGCCCTCGAACAAGCATTTATTGAGCGCGAGCAACTCACCACCATCCACCGAGCGCAAAGTGATCTCCTAGCTCAGCTCAACCGAGTTCTCAAGGCGCGAAACGTGGCTCTTGAAGGATTGACCGAGGCAATCCAAGCCGCCAAAAACGCTCCCCAACAACAAGTGGAAGGAGAACTCATCCTCGCTTACCAGGGGCAGATCAAACCTGGAGACAAATCGCTGCTTGCCTACGATTACGAAGGCAACGAGATCACAATCAAGCTTGATCCCGCGATGACTCCGGTGGAGAATGCGGAAAAGCGATTCAAGAAAGCCAAATCTGCCAAAGCTCGTCTGCAAGATGTCACCGAGCAACGCGATCGTATCCAGATGGATCATGATCGGCTACAAGATGCGATTGATCGCATCCAAAACGCGACTTCACCAGAGGAGATTGATCGGGTTCGAGAAGAAGCGGACAAACATCGCTGGCTTCACCATCATGTGGTCGCGACGAAGAAAGAAGAACGCCCCTACGAGGGTCATGCCGTCCGCGAACTCCTGTCTCCGAACGGCTACAAAGTGATTTACGGAACCAACGCCACCAGCAACGACTATGTCACCAACCGCGTGGCAAAAGGCAACGATTGGTGGTTCCATGTGCGCGGGCAGAACTCGGCGCACGTCATCCTCATCACTGCGGGGAGCAAACCGGAAACCATCCAGCGGGCAGATATGGAGTACGCGGCGCTCGTCTCCGCGCGGAATAGCCCACAGAAGCATGGGAGCTACGTTCCCGTGGACTACACACTCAAGAAATACGTTCGCAAACCACGAGGCTCTGCACCCGGGCTCGCCGTCTACGAAAGGGAGAAGACCATTCATGTCGATCCTTAGCCTCGCCGCAATCACTTGGGATATTGACCTGTACCGCTGGATTCACATCGGACTCCACCGCGACTGGTTAGATAAGCTGATGCTCCTCTTCACCTACACTGGTGATGGGCATATCCAAATCCCACTTCTTCTCGCCGCGTGCGTCTGGAAGAAAACAAGACCATACGGGCTTGCCGTGCTGGCCTGCTATGTCTTTGTGGGTGGTGTGCGCCTGATTCTCCGCGATCTGTTCTCTCGCCCGCGTCCGACAAACCTTGACTTTTCGCAACCCGTGAGCTGGGGAGCAGGAATGCCGGAGTGGCTCGCCAAAACGTTTGACATCATCCCTTATGGAGATAGCAGTTTCCCCAGCGGGCACTCTGCGACGAGCTTTGCTGTCGCTTTCATGCTGGCTTGGCTCCTCCAAGGCACCAAACACGCCTGGATTGGGTGGTTGGCTGTTGTTTGGTCGTTCCTGGTGGGATTCAGCCGCATCTATATTGGCGTGCACTACCCTGGAGATGTGCTCGGAGCTGCAGGTTTAGCGCTCGCGGGATCAGCCGGGCTGTACTTATTTTGGAAGAAGCGTGGGCTTGGCCCGTTTACTCCGTCTCAAAAATCCCCAGAGCCCGGAACCGCTGATACCGCTGCTCTTTGAGCTCGCTTGGGCTCATTTTTTGCAGTTCACCCATGTATTTTGAGATGGCCGCTTGGATTGATTCGCCTGCTTCCACTGCATTGCGGTGCGCTCCACCAAACGGCTCTTTGATGACTTCATCCACAAGATTGAATTCAAGTGCCGAAGCGGAAGTGAGTTTGAGTGCGGCAGCAGCTTGCGCTTTCTTGCCGGGATCGCGCCAGAGAATTGCTGCACATCCTTCCGGCGGAATGACGGAATACACCGCGTGCTCCATCATCAAAACCTTGTTGCCAATCGCAATGCCGATAGCACCACCGGAACCACCTTCCCCAATAATGATCGAAACGACCGGGACGGTGAGTTCAAACATCGAGAGCATAGAGGCGGCAATTGCTTCGGAAATCCCGCGTGATTCTGATTCCACGCCCGGATCAGCCGCTGGTGTATCCACGAAAGTGATGACCGGCATACGGAACCGCTCGGCCATCTCAAACATGCGAATCGCCTTGCGATAGCCCTCTGGCTTCGCCATGGCAAAATTCCGATAAGCTCGCTCCTTGATATCGCGGCCCTTTTGGTGACCAACAACCATCACAGGCTGACCATCGAATCGGGCAGGGCCAGCCACTATCGCATGGTCGGCACCGAAGCGGCGGTCGCCATCCAGCTCTCGGAAATCGGGGAGGATTTGATTGATGTAGTCGAGAGTGTAGGGGCGTGGCTCAGCGCGAGCCAGAAGCACTTCTTCCCACGGGCCAAGCCGCGAATATTTGACTTCGATAAAACTGCGAATACGCTCTTCGAAATCTTCAATGCGCTTTTCCAGTGCGGCTTTCTTGGCGGGGTCAAGTTCGCGCGCGGCCAAGTGCTTCAGCTTCAAAACGCCATCTTCAAGATCAAGTAACGGGCGTTCCCACTCTTTCCAAGAATTAGCCATTGGTTCCCTCCCGCAGGTGTGCACCGAACATCGAAACAAGGCTGGTTAGCATTCCGCGCATTTCTCGCCGCTCGACAATACGATCTAGCATTCCCGACCGGAAAACAAACTCGGCTGTCTGGAAGTCATCAGGGGCTTTCACAACCTGCGCTTGCTTACTCACCCGTGCGCCGGCAAATCCGATCAGACAGCGAGGTTCGGCGATGATGACATCCGCGATGCTGGCATAGCTGGCAAGGACGCCCGCCATTGTTGGATCAGTGAACACAGCAATAAATGGAACACCCACTTCCCGACATTTGTGAACACCGGCGGTGGTCTTCGCCATCTGCATCAAGCTGAGCAATCCTTCTTGCATCCGCGCCCCCCCCGAAGCACAGAAGATGATGACCGGCATCTTTTGTTCGGCTCCGCGCTCCAAAGCCCGCGTGATGATCTCACCGGCTACGCTTCCCATCGAGCCACCCATAAAGGTGAAGTCTGAGATCGCGGTGCTGACATCAATTCCATCCAACTGAGCGATACCCCCCACGACGGAATCGTTTTGATCGAGTTTCTCAACGGAAGCAGTGTGCTTTTCTGCGTATTCGGGGAATTGAAGGGAGTCCACCGAAACAAGCTCGGTATCTAGTGGCTTGAATGACCCTTCGTCGAAAGTACATTCGACGCGCTGCCGCCAGGTCAAGCGGTGGTGATGCCCGCAGTAGTTACAAACAAACAGGTTGTCCTTGAATTCAGAAGCAAAGAGGGTTTTCTTACAACCTTTGCACTGGACAAAGTTTCCTCCATTCGCTTCGCCCGGCTTCATCACCTTAGCCATACGGGTTTGAGAATACCTGCGGTTGCCTTTGTCCCATTCCCCTTTTGACTGGGCACAAAAAAGCCCCCTTTTGCCATCGCATAAGGGGGCCAGATTGGTCGAGCTTAGTTGCTAGCGTCGAGGCTGTTTACGAACTCATTGAATTCGTTTGCCGTCGTCGGAGCTTTGATTTCGCCCTTAGCGATCATATCTGCGATCTCTTTCAGCTTCGCGATGTTCTCTTCACCGATCTTATCTTTGGTGAATGTGAAATCAGAGGTGCCAACGCCGTTCGCGGCGAGGTCGTACACCTTCGCACCAGCGGAGTAGTTCCCTTCTTTCACGTCCTTGATTGTGCTGAACACAGCTTCATCGACGCGCTTGATCATGGAAGTGAGAACAAAGCCTTCGGCTTCGCCATCTTGGTCGCTGTCCACGCCGATTGCAAACTTGCCCTTCTCTTCTGCCGCTCGGATGACACCGAGCCCAGCGCGACCAGCCGCGTGATAAACAATATCCGCGCCACCATCATAAAGGATGTTTGCCGCTTGCTTAGCAAGGTCGATGTTGTCCCAGTTTCCGGTGTACTTCGCCGGAAGCAATTCAACATTTCGATTCGCCATTTTCGCACCTGCGGCGTAGCCATAGCGGAACTTACCGATCAGGGGGATATCCATCCCGCCCACAAAACCGAGCTTGCCCGTCTGCGTCATCAGACCAGCGAGATAGCCAACGAGGAAGCTTCCCTCTTCTTCTTTGAACAGCAAACTGCGAACGTTCGGAGCTTCGACGTTGCCATCGACAATCGCGAACTTCACATCGGGGAACTCAGGTGCAACCACTTCAAGCGCCTTTTGTTGGTTTATGCCAATTGCGAACACAACATCAATTCCATCGTGGCTAGCCATTTCGCGGAGATTGGTTTCGTAATCCTTCTCTTCCTTCGACTCCACTTTGAACGAGGTCGCACCGAGCTCAGATTCCGCACGTTGGATGCCGCGCCAAGCTGAGTCGTTGAACGATTTATCGCCGAGACCACCGCGGTCAAAAACGATGCCGATCATCGGGCCGTCAGCAGAGGCGGTTCCCTTGGAATCGCCGGTTGTCGAAGTGTCTTTAGCCGGGGAACACCCTGCCATCAGTACCAAAGTCAGAGCCCCAAGGCCCAAGCATGTTCGCCAATTCATGAATTTATGTCCTCAAAAGGTAAACTGCCTCCATTATGGCCCGGCCCCGTGCCGTTGTGCCCTAGGATTGAGTCCCTTGATTAGTTGTAATCTCAACAAGCCCGAAAGCACCTTCGACCAAATCCGAAAGGAATACAGCAAACTCAAGCCCACCGAAGCGGCTTTGATTGCGACCGCCTTGGTTGAAGCAGGACGATTTGCCGATGTCGAGCACGATGGCGTGAGCCACGCTTGGAACCCAGATCACTATGAGTCTGGTGCGGCCAGCATCGGTCGCGAAGTTTCCCAAATCAACGAAACCATCGTTCAAGAAGAAGCGGGCAAAAAGAAAACCAAAGCTGAGCGCGAAGCCGAGCAAGAAGCAGTAACCCTGCACGTTCAATTTATCCCGAGCGTGGAAGCTGGTGAAGCGATCCTTGGCGGCGACAAGAACCTCATCAAGATGTTCCGCGGCATTCTGGAAGAAGGTGTGGAATACCTCTACACCCCCACCGACATCGGATGGCATTGGACTCTTGATCGCGTGAACTGGGCTACCCAATCTAGCGGAAGCTTGGAACGAAACATCGCATTCAAGGCTCAATTTGCCGAACCCCACGTCTCTATTGAGCTTGGCCCTGGCGGTAAAAAGAAGGGCGCAAAGAAAGTCAAAGCGAAAAAGTAACCAGTTTTTGAACTGGTTTCCCAACCCCCCGCGTCTGTTTGGTAACCTAAAATGATGCTGGGGGTTTTTCTATCCGTCGCTCTCCAAGAGCCTGCGCCCACCAAGTGGGCCGACAATTCCCATGTGATGCACTGGCAGGGCGCGCCTTATATGCCCATTGGCCTGCGCATTGATGGCACCGAAGAGCAGATCAAGCAAGCCATCTCGAGCGGGGTCAAAGATGTCATCATCGACCTTCCCAGCACAGGCACCGGCTGGAAAAAGTCTTTTGAAATGCTGGATGCTGCCGGGATTCGCTATTCCATCAGTTTCAATAACCCAGCCCCATCGGCTGAAGTCCTGCGAGTGGAGCCGGAAGCGTATCGCATCCCCAATCTGCAATACATCTACGATCTCAACCTGACGATTGCTGGAGCGAAGCGGGCTCGAGCCCTTCTCGTTTCACAAAGAACATCACTGGTTCGGCAAGACGACATCATTGATGTTGTTGATGGCAAGCTCCGCGTCAAAAACACACGCGAATACAATGTCCCTCACACTCTCCTAATCTATCCTGTAGTCGATGACCTGGAAACCCCAGATTACTGGGAAGGCTTTGATTCCTACCGCGATCAAGTCCTGCGATCTTTTAAAGAGAATCCTCCTGGGCCAGGATTCCGAGGGTTGATCAACCCATTTGGTCGTATCCCGAACGACTTAAGCAGAGAGAGCCACTTCGTTCCCACTTCCCGCTTTTTCCAGATGGAACTCGAAACCTATCTGCGCGAAAAGTACGGGAACATTCAAACAGCGATGCGCGCTTGGGATATTCGCGCTTCGGATGTCAGCACCTTTGCAGATCTTTCCAAGCTCGTGCCTCTCTGGGCGGAATCGCGCGGTCTTGGACAGATTTGGAATACCGCCTCGAACCGGTTGATCTCATCCGAGCCCACTAGTAGCAACGCGTGGACTGATATCCAGTCTGTGATTGCCAGCAGTGCCAACCGCCGATACGAGCGTCTTGTTCAGGTTCTGGAAACGCAAATCAAAGTGCCTGTTATCCAGGATTGGAATGGCTGGGGATCGGCATACGAAGATCAAAAGACGAATCTGGATGGAGTTGGAGCAACCGTCACCGCTGACTCCATCATCAATGTGATGAACGGGGTTGCACGACCTCTCAGCACTGTGCGGCGTGGTACTGGCTCCCAGTTCACCTGGGCGACCGATGTTCGCCTCCCAGCCGAAGGCAGCTTCGACCTTGCGCAGATTTCTCGCGTCAGCCATGACATGGGAATGCGCGGATGGTTCTTCCGATGTTCCAACGCAGAACAAATGGCGCAAGTCGCTTCCCTTGCAAATCTGAACACTCTCGATGCAGAGGGCGGGCTTCCGAACATTCTCTATTATCCAGAAGCGGCACGAGGTGTCGCTTTCCCGACCGTCATTGCCCCGAACACCTGGTGGCTCCCCGGCCCTGGTCGTGGTGAAGTGATCGACTACGGCGATGGTATCGAAGGGTATTCCTACCAAGATCGTCGCGAAGACTTCATCGCGATGTGGGCATCGAGCCAACCAGTCCAAACCAAACTCCGACTCATGAACCCAGAAACCTGGGTTTATGCTCCGCTCGGTGGCGGGGAAATTGAGACTAAGATCCGCAAGAACGATGTTGAGCTGACGGTGACTCCTCAACCAATCATCTTCCGGAACCCGCGCGAAGTGCCTGTCCCGATGCCAACTTGGGAAATCACCAGCACGATGGTCGCCGGAATCGTTACCAAGTTCAAGGACATTGTTGATTCCAATGGCACTGAACTTTTCCGACTATCTGACTATACAAAATCATTCGATCGGACTCCAGGGGACGCTTATATTGCTCTCCGAAAGCAGTGGCGCGAGGTTGCAATCAAAGCGGCTCCGTTCGTATGGATTCAAGCAGAAAGAGCCGAAGACAATGCTTTCTCTGCTACTCGAATGATCCAAGGTGCCTCTGGAAACAAGGTGTTGATGGTGCGAGCCCCGCTCGCCGGGCAAATCAACAGTTATCAAGCCAAATACACTCTTGGCAGAAGCACGGTGCCCAGCCTAGATCTCTGGGTCAGCGGACGTATTCCCGCCCACCTTCGGCACTTGGTTGACTTCCAGACTGCTGGTAAGAGCTACAAGATCACGGGGCCGCCGGTGAGTTTCTACGGAGATGGATTGGAGTGGTATCACGTTGGTCGTGTTGAAATGGCTCGTGAAGGAGAATCGGAATTGGTCATCGACTTCCCTGCAGGGCAGCACGAAGAATTCCTCGTGGATGTTGTCATGCTCTCGCGCGATGATTTCGCTCCTACCGGGCCGCAACCTCCAATGGGTTGGCTCTTGCAGGCTCTCTCCGAAGGCGGCTAGAGCAACTCTTAGTAAAGGAACGGGTTTGACCGTTCCTTTACATTTTCAAGCCACTCTTTTTCTTGGCTGCGATAAAGCTCCTTCGGCAAATCGATCTTGCCGTAGATGCACTCGTCTAAATCCATTCGTACCGCCCAGCCCGCATCACCATAGCTGTAATGCCACCATTCGTCGCGGCAATTACTGAACCCTTGCGCCATCATCGCATCGTAGAGTCGCATCCGGTTTGCATGAGCTTCTGGCGTCAATCCGTAAACAAAAGTGGGTGCCCCTTGAAGCCTTGTATACGGTGACATGACATCAACATCTTCACCACTCGGGTCAAGGAGAAAGACGTCCACCGCCGCGCCCGTCGTATGCCCTGGAGGTGCTTTCTGGTCGGTGGGTGCCACAAACCGGCAGATCATGCGTCGCTTAGTGGCATAAGGGAGATCCGGCTTGGCTTCTTCCAAGCACTTCCACATCCATTCAAAAATGCGGACTTGGCGGGCAAACGGTCGCCAGGCATCAATGACCCCGATTTTGTAGCCCGGTGCAAGAGACTTCGCCGCCGCTTCTAATTTGATCGCGACAGACTCACGCAAATACGGGATAACCGATTGCCGGTGGATCAGGACACTTGGGCTGACTTCGGCGAGCTCAACCAGCGGCTCGCCATTCTCCAGCTCTTTAATGCGATTGAGTGCCCGAATCGGCTCCGGGCGGCCCTTGCTCCGATCAAACTTCATCATGTTCCAAGTAGGAACAAGAGTACTGCCGCGATGCCCGCCTTCCGGGTCACTTGGCTATTGAGCGTGGACGGCAACGGCCCATCAATTTCAATCGTCTGGCTGGGTTTGAGGATCAAATCCCCCGTGTAACCCAATTCGATGTCTTCGAAATTGACTGTTCGCGGTGGGATGTTGCCAGTGCTCAAAACCTTGAGGCGATTCTTACGTGCGCCATCAACAAAACCACCTGCTAATCGAATCGCATCGGAAAGCCGCATCCCCGGCGAGAAAGGGATTCGGCCAGGTTTGTTTACCGAACCGGTGACAATGATGAACTCGTTGCTCTCCGTTGCGGGGATGGAGATCATGTCGCCCGCCATCAGAGCAAAGTTCGCATCATCAGGCATTTTGAGTTCGCGCTTGGTTCCGCCTCGGCTCAAGACAACTTTTCCGGTATCGGCATTATTACCGTATCCGCCTGCGCGGAGAATCGCTTCTCGCACGGTCATACCTTCAGCAAAGTCGTATTCACCGGTAAGGAACACCGCCCCTTCGATCTTCACTTTGCCATTACGAACTGTAGGAGGCTTGACTTCCCCTCCACCGGGATTCCCTGGATTACCCCCTGGGTTTGTGCCCGGGCTGGTTGGGTTACCGCCGGGGTTGCTCGCGACCTTCTTCGGCACAACAATCTTGTCGCCGGGCTGGATTATGGGGTTGTTGGCGTTCGATTCCTTATTGAACTTAGAGAAATCAACAAGAGTTGTCTTTCCGGATGCGGAGATGATTTGAATGCGAGTGAGATCGGCCTCGGCGGTCGGAACAGCGAGAAGCAGGATGTAATCCAGGCGCATATCCTTCTTGTATGGAGTATCGCCTTCGGTATCAACCGCCCCTTCAAATTTGATGTACTGCGATTCACCGCGAACGATTTCGACGCGGATGGTTGCCTTGCTCAAAATTCGTTCATCAACGAGCTGTTTGCTAATCTTTTCCGCCGCTTGCTTCTCCGTGAGGTCAGAAATCTTGACCGCGCCAAGAAAGTCGATCAACACCAGACCATCATCGGAAACGGTGTAATCCTTGTTCAGGGCAGACTCCTCCTCGCACATGAGGCGGATTTTGTCCCCCGCTTTGATCTTGGCATCTTGCGCCAAAACCCCAATCGCTCCGAACAGAGCCACGATCAGCAAAAACAACAGTCGCAATTTCATAAGGACTCGTTTTTCTGACGAACCGAGCCGAGTGACCGATGCTGACGGTTTTCCCCAATGAGGCTCAAGCCCATTTCCAACCGACAATTCCTGATATTCTGCGAGCAATGTTCGATTCCCGGCTGATTCAATCCATGTCCGAGCGCGTCCTGATTTGGGACGGCGCAACCGGTACGCAATATCAAGCTGCGAATCTTCCGGATGAAGCATTCATCCTCACTCCGGAGATGTTCTCTTCTGAGGTTGGCAAACAAGCTGCGACTCGCCTCGACGGAGAGTTCCTCGAAGGTTGTAACGAAGTTCTCGCCTTCACCCGTCCGGATGTGATCTACGATGTCCACAAACGGTATCTCGACGCCGGATCGGACATGATCGAGTCGAACACCTTCGGGGCGAACCCCGCCGCACTCAAGGAGTACGAAATCGGCGATTTGCTGGTCGATGTTTGCACCAAAGCGGGCGAAATCGCCGTTCAAGCCGCTCGCGATGCCTCAACTCCAGATAAACCTCGATTTGCGATTGGCGCAATGGGGCCGGGAACGAAACTCATTACCCTGGGGCAGATTGATTGGAACACCTTGGTTTCTGGCTACCAAGCCGGATTTGAAGCACTCATCCGAACCGGTGTGGATGGTTTGCTCCTCGAAACTCTCCAAGACCTCCTCATGGTGAAAGCAGGGATTGTAGCTGCTCGGGGAGCCATGGAGGCCACCGGAAAGCAGCTCCCTCTCATTGTTCAGGTGACGATGGAACAGACCGGCACCATGCTGGTTGGTTCCGAGATGGGAGCCGTCGTCAACATGTGCGAATGCTTCCCCGAAATCGTTGCGATCGGGATGAACTGCGCCACCGGCCCGGCGGAAATGACCGAACACATCCGGTTCTTGAGCGAGAATTCCACCCGCGCGATTTCCATTCAGCCGAATGCCGGTCTTCCAATGATGGAAAAAGGCCAAGCCGTCTACAAACTCACCCCGAATGAACTTGCCGACTACCATGCTCAGTTCATCACGGAGTACGGCGTGAGCTTGGTGGGCGGTTGCTGTGGCACCACGCCTGAACACTTGAAAGCCGTCTCTGAGCGCGTTGCCGGACTCAATCCATCGAAGAACGCTTATTGGCAGCAGATGCGTCATATCTTCCCGGGCTTCGATTTTGAAATCAAAACCCCTCAGCAGAGTGAGGCGATCAAACTAAAAGGAGCCGGTAGCCTCTATCAATTCGTGCCGTATGAGCAAGACCTGAGTTTCCTCATCATCGGCGAGCGCACCAACGCCAACGGCTCCAAAGCATTCCGCGATATGCTTGCCGCCGAGAACTGGGGTGGCCTCACTGAACTTGCGAGGGAGTTAGAAGGCGAAGGCAGCCACATGATTGATGTCTGTACCGCTTATGTTGGGCGCGATGAAGCCTCCGATATGACCACGCTTCTCAAGCAGTACAACCAGCACATCACGGTGCCGATCATGATCGACTCGACCGAGGCGCATGTTGTTGAAGTAGCCTTGCAAACTCTGGCTGGAAAGCCACTCATCAACTCTATCAACTTCGAAGATGGCGAAGAGCGCACCGAGAAAATCCTAACCATGTGCCGCAAATACGGTGCTGCCGTCGTCGGTCTGACGATTGATGAGACAGGGATGGCAAAGTCCGTCGAGCACAAGGTTGCCGTTGCCGATCGCATTCTGGAACGGACACGTGCAGCTGGTCTTCCCGATCACGACGTATTTATCGACTGCCTGACCTTTACGCTTGGCTCGGGAGATGAAGAGTTCCGCAAGTCAGGGATGGCGACGATTGATGCCATCCGCATCTTGAAAGAAAAGTATCCCAGCGTGAATTCGGTTCTCGGGGTTTCTAATGTCAGTTTTGGGCTCAAGGCGGCGGCTCGACAAATCCTGAACAGTGTGTTCCTCCACTATTGCCGCGAAGCCGGATTGACCAGCGCGATTGTGCACTTCAGCAAAATCGTCCCTCAAAACCGAATAGACGAGGACATCTGGCAGGTAGCCAGTGACCTCGTCTATGATCTGCGTAAGTTTGCCGAAGTAGGCTAGGGATATTCCCTAGCCCTTATCGTTGACTTTGATTTCTTCGCGTCCTTTCGCTTTGAGAGCATCATTCAATCGAGTCAGATCACTTGAAATGATCAGATTGAACTTCTGAATCTCAATATCCACAAGGTTGCTGAGTTGCTCAAAGACTTGATAGCACTGCCGCGTTGCTCCAAATGGGCCAGATTCGATATTGCCGAGCAGACCTGCTAGGCGGTTGTTCAGCCGAATCGGATAGTTCAGGAAGTCTTGCGAAGCCTTTGCATCACTTTGGTGCAAGGCATCTTCAACTTCTTTGAGTCGAGCGATCAGCGCATTCCCTTGGTTAGTCAGAGCGGCATCATCCTTAGTGGATTCCGTGATCCGTTCTTTAAGTGCACGAATGCGAATGACATAGCTGTTCGTTTCCGTGACTTTGGCGGCAACCTTTGTTGCCAACTGCCACCTTGCAACGAGGTCAGCATCGCTGGCCGGGGATCGCGGATCCTTCTGCCACATCGCAATGGTTGTCGATGTGAAATCACCCACCTTCAGCATGATGCGATAGTCGCCCGGAGGAGCATCAATCGGGCCGCGATAGCCGCCCCACATGAGCAGTCCAGGGAATCCTTCCCAGCTTGGATAGCGAGGAGAAAGACCAACGGTGTTCAGACCCTTCGTCCCTTTGGTCGCACGACCGCGCGCGATTTCCGTACCTGCTTGGTCAGTCATCACAACCGAGACATCATCGGCATCTGCCGGGAGCCAGAAGTTGATTAGGAGCCCACTTTGCGGGTTCTTCCCGACTTCCCCAATTCCAGTTGGGCCAAAGCGGAGGTCACTGGCAGGGCGAGGAGTCAAGAGGTACGGCTTATTTGTATCCAAGCCTTTCCCTTGGCGCACAACACTGAGGTTGTCCAGAATCCAAAGGCCACGACCATGAGTTGCAACACAAAGGTCATCGTCTTTGACAGTAAGAAAGTGAACCGGCACGACCGGGAAGTTCTTCCCGCTGAGGCTTTGCCAATTATCACCATTATCGTAAGAAACATAAATGCCGTTCTCGGTGCCAGCGTAGAGCATTCCCCGCTGTGCGGGATCTTCTCGAACTGCGCGAACGAAGACATTATCCGGCAAGCCGCCGACAACCTTCGTCCAGGTTTCGCCATAGTTTTCAGTGCGATAAATGTACGGTGCATAGTCCCCGTTCTTGTAGTTTGTCGCCGCAACGTATGCTGCACCTGCGGCATTCGGAGAAGCCTCGATCAGACTCACAAGAACGTGCGAAGGCATTCCTTTTGGCGTTACATTTGCCCAGCTTTTGCCGCCATCACGGGTGACATGAACTAATCCATCATCGCTACCCGCCCAGATGGTGCCAGGTTCGCGAGGAGCTTCAGCAATAGTAAAGACAGTCGAGTAGTACTCAACACTCGTGTTGTCGCCGGTGATCGGGCCACCGCTCGGACCTTGTTTTTCTTTCTCGTTGCGCGTCAGATCAGGGCTAATTCGCTCAAAGCTACTACCACGATCTCGAGTCCGAAGAACGTACTGAGAACCGACATACATCGTCTCAGGATCGTTCGGTGAGAAAACAATCGGGAAGGTCCACTGGAAGCGGTAGTCCCGCGCGCCAACGCCATCACCCATCGGGTTGTCGGGCCAAGCATCAATCGACCGGCTTAACCGTGTGCGATGGTTACGCCAGCTCAGGCTTCCTCCGTAGTTCCCGCCGTAAACCAAATCGGGATCAAGCGGGTGAGCAACCACATAGCCGCTTTCACCACCAGCAGTGCTTGTCCAATCATCTGGGCCGATCCCATTTGAAAACGTTCGGCTCGGGATACGAACCGTCGAGTTATCCTGTTGTGCCGCAAGGAGATTGTACGGAAAAGCATTGTCGGTGTGAACGTTGTAGAACTGCGCAGTCGGCATATCCTCATCCGACCAAGATTGACCGGCGTCGGTTGTCACTGCCGCGCCGCCGTCGTTTGCAAAGATCATCCTCTTGTTGTCTTTCGGATCAATCCACAAATCGTGGTGATCGGAGTGCCCTGCGGATCGGCCTTGGAACCGCTCACCACCGTTTGTCGATTTCTGATAGGCAACGTTCACAACGTAAACCGTTTCTTTATCTTGCGGATCTGCAAAGACGCGGCTGAAATACCACGGTCGCTGACGGATGTTCGCATCATCATTAATCAGTTTCCAGCTAGCACCAGCATCATCCGAGCGATAAAGCCCACCTTCCTTGGACTCAATCATCAGATACATACGGTTCGTATCAACGGGGCTGACGGTGACGCAGACCTTGCCCCAAATCTTGGCGGGGAGCCCTGCCGATTTCGAAGCGTCTTTCCAGGTTTCGCCACCATCGGTCGAGACGTAATAGCCAGAACCCGGGCCACCCGAATTGAGAGCATATGGAGTCCGCCAAGCTTCCCAAGTCGTTGCAAAGACCGTATTCGGATCGCCGGGTTTCAGGATCAGATCAATCGCACCGGCTTTGTCGCTGACAAAAAGAGTCTTCTTCCAAGTCTTGCCGCCATCGGTTGTTTTATAAACCCCGCGATCTTGGCTTGGCCCCCAGACTTTGCCAAGCGCGGCTACCCAAGCGATGTCCGGATTAGTCGGATGAACACGAACCTTGCCGATGACCTCTGTCTTCTCCAAACCAAGATGCCGCCAAGTTTTGCCCGCATCATCGCTCCGGTAAACGCCATCCCCGTGGGTGATATTCCCCCGGATTTCCGATTCTCCCATGCCGACATAGACAACCTTGGGATTTGATTCAGAAACAGCAATCGAACCAACAGTTCCTGTTTTGAAGAACCCATCACTCACGTTCGACCAGGTTTTACCAGCATCGGTGGTCCTCCAAACACCACCGCCTGTCGCCCCCATATAGAAATGATCTGGCTCACCCGGGACACCAGAAACCGCACAAGAGCGACCGCCCCGCCATGGGCCAATCTCTCGCCATTCAAGCTGGTTCAGATAGGCTTGCGGAGCCGATTGGGCAATCGCAACCGCAGAGAATGAGATTGCAATCGCCGGAAGCAAAAACTTCATGACACGCATGAAATGCGTTTTACCCATGCCGCGAGGCCAACCACTCTTTTCTTGCGAGAAAATTGTCCCCACGCCTTCGTCTCCAAGGCATGATATATTCATCCAGTCTTTATGGCGCACAACGAGTCCATTGTTGAACCTTCCGAACCCCTAAAAAGCCGCGATCTCGCTAACATTCGCAAAGAGGTCTCGGAAGGTGCGTTCCTTACCCGCGAGTACATCTGGATGAATGTACTGGCGACGGTTGTGGCTTCGTATGGACTTTTGCAAAACTCAACTGCCGTTGTCATTGGTGCGATGCTTATCGCATTGCTCCTTGGCCCAATCAATGGGCTTGCATTGGCGCTCAATGATGGAGATTGGAAACTCCTCAATAAAGCACTGATCGCTGAAGGGGTCGGCGTTGGCTTAGTCCTTCTTGTTTCCGTATTCATTGGGCGGATTCATACGGATGTGACAGTCGGAACCGAGATTCTTTCCCGAACTTCTCCAAACATACTTGATCTCTTTATCGCACTAGCCGGTGGCGCAGCAGGAGCATATGCCCTCGTCTCCCCAAAACTCAAAGCGGGGATTGTTGGTGTCGCGATCGCCACCGCTCTCGTTCCTCCGCTGAGCACGGCAGGCATCATGTTTGCCCGTGGAGAGCATCGCCTCGCTGCTGGTGCGTTTCTACTTTTCGTTGCCAACTTGGTGGCGATCCAGTTTGCCGCCAGCGCAGTGCTTTGGATCAATGGACTACACCAACAAGTCGAGTCAAAGAGCCTGCTCGAACTCTTTCGGCGTAACGGATTTTCGCTCACTCTTCTCCTTGGCTTGGCCATATTTCTCTTTTACAATTTCCAGAAATCAATTGCCGTCAAAGTTCTTGACACAACAGTTCGATCAAATCTTGAGCGTTCAGTACCAGTCATCCGGTTCGGGGCGAGCCTGGTGGATATCAATGTTGTGGAAGAAAAAGAAGTCATTCGAGTTTATGCTGTGGTTCGGACTCCTGTTTCCATTGATCCATCGGAAGTCGATAAGTTAGAACGGCTCCTTGTCCCTGTTGATAAGAGGCCGTATGCACTCAACATCCGTTCAATCATCACTAAGGAAGCTACGAAGGACGGCTGGCTTCATATTGATCAACAGGACAACAATCCGCCCGCAACAAATTCGAGCAATTCGGCTCCGCCAAAACAAGAAGAGAACTCCCCAGTTGAAGAGCCCTCTTCTCGCACTGAACCGATTGATCAGTTTCCGCCCGATAACTCAGGGTCAGAATCCGGCTCAGACTTCCCTGCCGATGCTTCCGGTGAATCCGGGATTGAATCAGCGGGAATTACCGGTCAATAACGATCCCTTTGGTTGCAAAGCTCGTGCGGCCAAACATATCCGTCGTGCGAACATGGATGACCAGCACGCCCGCATCCGCTTCCCGAACCGGAATTGTTGACTTCCAAAGGTGGGTGGAATTCTCCGGTGCGCTCAGAGTTCTCCAGGGTGTTTTCAGTTCCTTGTCACGCTCGTATGTCTCGGTATATGTAGGATCTTTCTCGAGAGTTTTGGTCATCGGAATCCAAGTCCCTTCGTTGCCGAATTTGATCTCGACCTTCGATCGATCTGATCCAGCAAAGACATTAGCGTACACCGTCGTCCCGCGAATCTGGCCCTCCTTCAATCGATCAGGTGCGATGATATCCATCTGATAGCTGGCATGACGCCGCGCGGCACGGAACTCAATGTTGTACTGGTTACCGTCGAAGTGGAACAGGCTGTATCCGTTTGGGGCACCGTCCCGCATCGTAGTGTGAGGAATACCTTGCTCGTCGGGAGCACCACTCCACCAACTTCCCGATGTCGTCACATTGACAACGTGGTGATGCGGTTCTTTCCCGTGGAATCCATCTTCTTCACCAATGAAGTGATGTCGCTGAGTGTGCGTATGCGCTGAAACCGACATCGCAAACGGGCGATCCTTGATGAGATCGTAGAGGGCTTGGCGATCTTCGACATCCACCAACGGGACATGCATTGAAATCACTACAAGGTTGTTCGTTGGCACGTTGTCAAGATCTTTCTTGACCCAAGCAAGTTGTTCCTCGCCGAGTTTGCCAGTGTAACGACCGCGATCTTCGGCATCTCGGCTCCACCAAACGTCGTCCAGGGTGATGAAGTGCACCTTGCCCCAGTTCCAAGAATAGTAGTTCGGGCCGTAGATCAGTTCATATGTTTCGTCGGAGTGCTTATCATCCTTCGATTCGTAGTTCATGTCGTGGTTACCAATGACGTTGTACCAAGGCACCCCGAGCATAGAGATCGACTTGTTCAAGGGAACAAAGGTGTCGAGGTTATCGAAAGCAATGTCACCCAGCGTCACACCAAAAACGGCATTGTGCTTGCCCACCAGTGGCTCAACAATATCCTTGCGAACATAGTCCACCTCTCGCTGATCTCGCGGCTGTGGGTCACCGAAGAACAGCGCCGTGAAGGCATTCCCCTCGCGAGAGCGATAGAGCGGGAAATCAATACTCTTAGGAAGCGGGCCAGTCGGTTCAACCCCTTTGAACCGGTAGTTGTCATCCGGAGAGCCGTTCGGCTTGTGGTGGTAATAGAATTTTGGGAGTTGATGCTCGGTCACCGGAGTCATCCACCCAGATGGCTTGATGACAAAGAACGTTATGTCATCGCCACGAAGCGGCATACTCCATCGCCCCTGAGAATCGGTACGGACGATCTCCATTTGATCGGAAACGAGAACGCCTCCGATTCCCCGTTCATTAAAGTCCCGAACACCGTTTTGATTGCGATCTTCGTACACAACCCCCTGCGCCATTGGGGTTTGTACGCCAGGATTCAAAGCGAGAAGGCCAGCAAGTGCAAGCATTGGCATGCTCACTACTATACTGACCTTTCCCTGCTGTTGTCTTTTGTGAGGATTATGGAGATGTTAAAAACTCATCTCACAGGAGGAGGTACGTTACCTCCGCCACCCAGGGTTCCAAATTGCATTCTTTTAGCCGCTTCTTGTCCAGCAGCAATTGCAGCAGTAATCGCAGGAGGCAATTGGTTTGCCGCCATAAGTGCCGTTCCAGGAACAACCCAGGCGTCCACTTGATCAGTTTCATCACCCTGCCCCTGTGGAGTAATCAGCTTGATATTGATGGTGCGACCTTCCGCTAACTGGAACCGGTCATAAACAGGAAGGTTAATGTTCTGGTTCGCCATTTGAGAAGACATCCCTTGCGCTACACCAATGGCTTTCGGGCTCATAAACTCACCGCCTTTAGAATTACCAAGTCGCGCATACAGAAGTTGCTTCGCGTTTTGTTGGAATTCAACGCCGATCGTTTGCAGGCTTGCATTAGCGTAGAAAACAGTGGACTCTCGCTGATAATCAGTCAGCTTTGGCTGATTCTGCTCACCTGGGCCACCGGTCGTCATGGAGATCGCCATGCCTTCCCCCATAATCATCGGCCCAGAAGGACGATTAAGGAGCATCTGCCACAAAATCTGTTGGTCTGCCGAAGTCATCTGATTCATTGCCCGAGATGCTTTGCCTTCTGGCATTTGATCCAAATTGACATTCGCGTGACCATACAGTCGAAGTAGATCGCGGTGCGCCGGTGGTATCTGTAGCAAGCCACTCGCTTCTGTTGGGGCAAACATCCGAAGAAACTCAAAGCTCATGCCCGACTTGCCTTCTCGAGCCATTTGCTCAGCAAACTGAATACGATTGACGAGTCGCAAATAGCCAGACTGCGCAACCTGCATTTGGGTTTGTAACCAAGATCGGGAAACGCGTGAGTTTGCCTCACGCTCTGTATCCATCGCACGGAACAACAGCGCATTTCCATCTTCAACAGCTACAACATCTGCCTTCTCGCAAGCCTCTTTCAACACTTCAGTAGAAGGCTGTGCTTGGTTAATCAGCTGCCCCAAGTTAGTAAACAAGTCGTCTGTCGGTATTGCAACCAAGTCCTTCTTGGATACTCTCGCCGCGGCGATGAGAGTCTCGCTAACAAACGTAGATAGCGGTTCAATTTGGGCAGGTTGAGCCAATGCTCTTTGCGCTACTTCTGACACCAGCGGAAGCTGGGCTGGCGAGCCAAGTCGAACGTTGATATCTTCATCCTCTACCCGCATTCGGAATGCCATTTCATTGACTTCGCGGCCACCGTCTGTGGATTGCCCATAACGCAGGCTCTTGATGATTTCAGCAGAGAGGGGACTGATTTCAAAATTGGATTCTTCCCAGAGAGACTTGATCTCGCGTCGCTTGGGGATTATCGAACCTGCCGCCTGAGCCACGTTTTTCCCGGAACGGTCATAACCGGTTACCGATACAGAGAAGCCTTCCCCGCCTGGGAATCGGTAGACCGAAACCAAAAAGTGCGACACCGGCTTGGCCACACCACTCAAATCTAATGCGCCACCAATCCTCACCTTTGCTTCAAGCGGAGTATAAGATGCGGCGATCTTAGCAACTTGGTTGATACGTGCATTGGTTAAGCCGAGAGCAGCAGACATATCAAATCCAAAGGCGGATTGTAATCGCGTAGGTTGTGAAGAAAAGACAACACGCTGTCCCGCTTCAATCTGAGCAAGCCGATTGGGAGAAATTCGACGTAAGAACTCTTGCAAGAGAGGCTGTGCGGTTGAGGCTCCACCAGCACCACCCATGAACACCTCAACATCCCCAGCAGCACCGGGCATATTCAGTTGGTCAGCAAGGTCTTGAATCTGTTTCCGTTGCGCTTCTACTTTTTGCCGAATGCCTGCTTCGCTCCAATCATCTGAGTTGGTCTTCGCTAGGTTTTCCTTGATATTCGCCGCAATTCGAGATGCGTAGTCATTCAGCTTTTCTTGCCGGAAAGTGTTTGTGTTTGCTTTGTTCGGCGCCAGCGCCCATCCCGAACCACTGTTCGACCAGGTTCCACCTGTAACTTTGGCAAGCAGATCACGGAAGCGATCTTCTTCCATATCCGTCACATTCGCAATGAGCGGCTCATTTTTCAGATAGCCGGTGGCGGTGTACTCCGTTCCAGTGGCAGCCGACCACTTTTTGAGGGCAGAATCGATGGACTCGGCCCGGGATAGCAGATCGTGTCCGGCCAGTGCCGACATCGCTAAAGACAAGGTAATTCCAAATGTCAAAACACGCATAAGACTCTCAACTTCACAAAACTACACAAATTGTGCACTGCCAAAGTTCCCAGGAAACATGACAATTGTTTTGGTACGTCCCAGCACACCCAGTCGGCTTAGGTTCGCGCAGGTACAATCCGAGCCCGAAATTCGAGTCCACACGGAGCGAGTGCGCCCTAGGGTTCTGACCTCAAAAAAGTCAGATTGGGCGGTCTGAGTCACTCATCCGGAGGCACGAAACCCAAAGGAAAAATAAGAACATGCCAGAACTCAGCATGAAAGAACTCCTGGAAGCCGGAGTCCACTTCGGCCACCAGACTCGTCGCTGGAACCCTAAGATGAAGCGCTACATTTACGGCGCGCGCAATGGGATCTATATTGTTGACCTGCACCAAACCATCAAGCTCTTCCAAGATGCGCTTGACTTTGTGCAACAGATCGTCACCGATGGTGGCACCGTCCTCTTCGTTGGTACGAAGAAGCAAGCTCAAGCGGCTATCAAAGAAGCAGCCACCAAGAGCGGTCAATACTTCGTTACCGAACGTTGGCTTGGCGGAATGCTGACCAACTGGGACACGATCAGCCAACGAATTCTCCGCTTGAAAGAGCTCGATCGCATGCAAGAGGAAGGTTATCTTGATCGACTTCCGAAGAAAGAAGCTCTTAAGCGAATGGAAGAGCGCGATAAGCTCAGCCGCTACTTCGAAGGCATCCGCAACATGGAAGAAATGCCGAAGTGCATGGTGATTGTTGATCTCAACAAAGAAGCAATTGCTGTTGCAGAAGCTCGCAACCTGGGTATCCCGATCGTTGCAATCGTTGACACCAACTGCGATCCAGACATGGCTGACTACGTCATCCCGGGCAACGACGATGCGATCCGCGCAATCCGCATGGTCACCAGCAAGATCGGTGAAGCGATCGTCGAAGTCAAGCCTTACATGACCGAAGGTGAAGAAGGCGAAGTGGCTGTTAACGAAGATGGCGAACCAGTGGATGGCGATAGCGCAATCCCAATGGGCGAATTGGAAGCTGAATTCCTGCGCGGCTACGAAAACACCGACGCACCCAAGGAAGAAGCAAAGAAAGAAGAAGCTCCTGCGGCTGAGCCAGTAGAAGCTCCAGCTGAAGAAGCAAAGACCGAAGAGGAAACACCCTCTAATTGACTGAACGATATGGAAATTAGTGCATCTGATGTCATGAAGCTCCGTAAAGAAACGGACGCTCCGATGATGGATTGTAAGAAAGCTCTCGTGGAAGCGGGCGGCGACTTTGATAAAGCCAAAGCCATCCTCCGCGAATCGGGCGCGGCGCAAGCTGCCAAGCGTGCAGACCGCACCACCAGCGAAGGCATCGCCAAGTTCGTTGTGAGCGAAGACGGCAAAACCGCAGCCGGCGTTATCGTTGAATGCGAAACCGACTTTGTATCCGGAAACTCGGACTTCAAGCAACTCGTCAACGATATCGTCAACGGTTTCCTTGCCGCTGGTGAAGCAAGCAACGACGTGGAAGTCAACGGCACCACGGTTGGTCAAATGATCTCCGACGCTGTTGGCAAAATCCGCGAGAACATCCAAATCAGCAAGATGGAAATCATCAAGTCTGCGGATGGATCACTAGCGGCTTACAACCACCACGATGGCAAAAAGGCTTCCCTGGTGGAATACAAAGGCGGCTCGGCGGATGCGGCAACTCAGGTTGCGATCCAAGTCGTGGCTTTCAGCCCCGAATTCTTGAAGAAAGAAGACGTACCGGCTGATGTCATCGCCCAAGAAATGGAAACCGAAGTCAACCGGGCAATGAAAGAAGGCAAACCAAAAGAAGTTGCCGAAAACATTGCTCGCGGTCGCGTGAACAAGCAGTACTTCCAAGAGCGAGTTCTGCTTGAGCAAATGTTCTACGCCGATGGCAAAGTCAGCGTAAACCAATATCTGAAAGACAATGTCGGTGGAGAAATCTCTGGATACACCCACTACGTTGTTGGACAATCTGGAAAATCTGAATAAAGGAAAGCAATGAGCGAAATCAAGTACAGCCGAGTTCTTCTTAAGATCTCCGGTGAAGCCCTTGGGGGCAAAGCCGGATTTGGTCTCGAAACCGAAACACTTGATTACATCGCTCAAGAAATCGCCGCCGTCCACAATCTCGGAGTGCAAGTCTGCGTGGTTGTGGGGGGCGGCAACTTTATTCGGGGGAGCGCATTCTCAGTCAAAGGCGGCATTGATCGCACCGTTGCTGACCACATGGGAATGATGGGCACCGTGATGAACGGTCTTGCTCTCCAAAGTGCGATCGAAAATGCTGGCGTCCCCACTCGGGTGCAAAGCGCAATTACGATCTCGGAAGTTGCCGAGCCGTTCATTCGTCGCCGAGCCGTGCGGCATATGGAGAAAGGACGTGTTGTTGTCTTTGCGGCAGGAACTGGGAACCCCTACTTCACCACCGATACCGCTGCTGTCCTCCGCGCACTGGAAACAGACTGCGAAGTGCTGATGAAAGCCACAAAGGTGGACGGCATCTACAACAAAGACCCCAAGAAGCACGACGATGCGGTCAAATACGATCACCTGACATTCGATCAGGCGATCAGCGAGAAGCTTGGAGTCATGGATCAAACCGCATTTACCATGTGCCAAGAGAACAAACTCTCCGTTGTGGTGCTGGATATGGGCAAACCAGGCGGAATGAGCCGGGTCGTTAAGGGTGAAATTGAGGGAACCCTGGTCACCAGCGACTGAAATTGATCAGAATTAACTCAGGAACGGAATCATGAGCGTACAAGAAGTTTTAAAAGATGCTGAATCGCGGATGAAAGGTGCAGTGGAAGCCACTATGAAGGACTTCCAAAAGATTCGCACCGGTCGGGCAAACCCGCAAATCCTGGAGACAGTTACGGTGGACTACTACGGAACGGAAACCCCGGTCACCCAAGTTGCCACCATTAATGTCCCCGAACCGCGCCAGCTCATGATTACACCCTACGAGAAGTCTCTTCTCGCCGTAATTGAGCGAGCAATTCTTGCCAGCGATCTGGGTGTTCAACCGAACAACGATGGTACGAACATCCGCATCAACTTCCCGCCGATGACGGAAGATCGCCGCAAAGATTTGGTCAAGCAAGTGGCTTCCCGCTCAGAGGAAGGGTGTGTTGCCGTCCGCAACGTTCGCCACAGTGCCATCAACAGTCTTCGCGAAATGCAAAAGAACAAAGAGATCACCGAAGACGATCTGAAAAGTGCGGAAAAGCGAGCTCAAGATTTGACCGACAAATACGTCGCTGAAACCCACGATGTCCAAAAGAAAAAAGAAACGGAAGTGATGGAGATTTAGTCTCCCACTTCTGGACAAATCTCTCGTGGCATCTATCGCGCAAAACGATATCCAACAGCGTGCGCTCCAGGCCGGAATTGACCTGGAGCAACTTCCACGTCATATCGCCATCATCATGGATGGGAACGGGCGTTTTGCAACTGGTCAAGGGCTGAAACGGCTTTGGGGGCACACCCAAGGCTACATGACTCTCCGCGATGTCTTGTTGGACTCCGCGAAGCTGGGTATCGAATATCTGACCGTATACGCCTTCTCCGCCGAGAACTGGCGCAGACCCGAAGACGAAGTCAAGGGCTTGATGAAGCTCATTGAGGAGGCGGCTCGGCGAGAAACCAAGGGCCTCATAGAAAACAATGTCCGCGCCAACACCATCGGACGCATCGACGAGGTTCCTGAGAGCTTGCAGAACGCCCTCAGCGAGATGAAAGCCAAGACGAGTGGCAACACAGGCATTGTGTTCACCCTTGCTATCAACTATGGCGGTCGTGCCGAAATCACGGATGCCGTCCGCAAGCTGGTGGAATCTGGCACCCCCTCTGATCAAATCAATGAGGAAGCGATTAGCCGGGCTATGTACGACCCCAGCCTTCCAGAGCCTGATCTGATGATTCGCACCGCGGGCGAATTGCGATGGAGCAACTTCCTGATCTGGCAGGCTGCTTATTCAGAGCTATTCGTGACCGATGTCACTTGGCCCGAATTTGGAGCCGATCAACTTATTGAAGCGGTTGTGCAATACCAAAAGCGCACGCGAAAATTCGGCGGTCTCGCCTAGATCGAGATTCCGAACTCTTCAATTCGTTCAATCAAACGCCAGCGCACTTGCGGCCAGATGTCGGGCGTCACACTGAAGAACATCGTATCGCGCCAGCGTTCTTGATGCGGCAGATAGAGATGATTCTTCAGGATGCCTTCTTCTCGAAAGGCGAGTTTCCGCATCGCTTTTATGCTTGGTTCATTGCGCGCATCAGTCTTAAGTTGAACCCGCATGGCCCGCCAATCTTCAATTGCTTTCCCGATCATTATGAGCTTCACAATCGGATTGAGCGCTGTTCCCCGCTGATCAGGCGTGTACCAAGTGTGACCGATCTCCAAACTCCGATGAAAATCGGAAATGTCGTAGATCGATGATGACCCGACTGGCTCCCCATTCAGTCGAATCAGGTGCCCAAAACTGCCCGGCGCATTCCGGTCATTTACCCACTTCAAGAAATTGTCCTCATCATGAGGATCAATGCGAGTGAGGTAGTGCTGGAACGTCTCTGGAGTCGAGATTTGGGCCAGCAGCGGAGCGTGCTCCGGTTTCAGCGGTTCGATTGTCACACCGGCAAGTTCTGCGGTGATATTTGTGACCTGGAAGGGGGGCATTTGCGTGGTTTCCATCGTCTCAGAAATGTAATACGACAATGACAACAATTCTGATTGCACAATTTTTACTTTTTAACGATACGTCATTCAGTGGGCAGGGTGGGTCTGCGGCTGAGTTCAACAAGCAGACACCCATCCGCATGGAATCGGCAGATATCCGCATTTCCGTCCCCGATTGTAAAGTCAAAGTCACTTACAAATTTCGGAATACAAGTTCCAAGGCATTCAGTTCCAAAATGGGCTTCCCTGAGGAAGGCTGGGATGCTTTCCTAGAAGATGGGCGGAAAACCTACTTCAAATACTTCATCTCCACCGTGGATGGCGTGAAAGTCACCACCAAACCAATGATCGTAGATGATGAAGAAATCACCGATATGGGCTACAAGGTTTGGTGGATGAAGGATGTTCAGTTCGCGGCCAACCAAACCCGCACAGTTGTCAATGAGTACCAGACTCAGCCAGGAACCAACACCTTCCCCACACATTTCCTGCAATACATCGCTCACACAGCGGACACGTGGAATGGACAAGTTGGATCTATCCGGTACGAACTGGACGTGACAGGCTTACCAGCAGGAACCCGTTACGGCTTTGATATGCCCGGCTCAAGAAAGGAAGGAAACAAGCACCTTTGGTACTTCACTAAGCTCGAACCCACTACAGATCACGACCTGAGCGTTTCGTGGGAGTGGGAGCCGGGAAGAATTCACGAAAGCGAAGATTTGAAATTGATCTTCGGAAGAAGCGTCTTCACTCGATAAAAAATAATGGGGCTTTGATCAGGCCAAGGGGAGAGCAAGTGCCTGTCGCGGCCCCATAAAAACTATACACCCCTGAGAAAGTAATTGCAAGTGAAACCAAGTGTCTCGGGAAAGAATAAGGCGTTTCAGGACTACGTGCCTACCGTCAATCAAGCATAATGCTCCTGTGAGCGAAATCAAATCGAAAATCGATGAATTAGCGAGCCTGATGAACGAATATGGGCTCGAAACTGCACGCCTGAAAGGCGATGATTACAGCATTGAATTTTCGGTACATCCTCCCATGCAGGGCGGAACGGCAGTTGCAATGGCGGCGGCTCCTGCGGCTGATCAATCCAGCACGCCAGTCAAGAAGACAGCCAAAAAAGCGGCATCCCCTTCGGCAAAGGCTGCTCCGACGGGCACACCCATCTCCAGCCCGATGACAGGAATATTCTATTCGGCCAGTAGCCCGGGCTCACCTCCGTTTGCAAAAGAGGGCGATAACGTTCAAGCGGGCCAAGTGGTCGGCCTGATTGAGGCGATGAAGGTTTTCAACGAAATCACCGCACCGGTTTCCGGTGTTGTTTCAAAGGTAGCGGTCGAAAACGGACAATTGGTGAATCCTGGGGATGCCATCCTCTACATTGGCTAATCCGCGCACTATCAAAGTTGGTTTCCTGGGTTTTGGCACGGTGGGCGAAGGCACCCATCGGATGCTCAGCGATAACGTTGATGAAATCTTCCGCAAAACCGGCGCAAAAATCAATATCACCTCTATTGGCATCAAGGACGCCAGCAAAGCGCGATGCCTGCCGAGCGAGCTATTCACGACCGATCTCAAGTCCATCGTCACCGATCCCAAGATTGATGTTGTTCTTGAGCTAATCGGAGGTGAAGAGCTAGCCGGTGAAATGGTCGATCTTGCGTTAGATCACGGCAAACACGTTGTCACTGCCAATAAAGAACTGATCGCTAAGCAAGGCAGTCGCTTGATCTCCAAAGCCCGTAAAAAGAACCTTGATCTCCATTTTGAGGCGGCGGTTGGCGGGGGCATACCGGTGGTTCAAGCCCTCAAGCACCAACTCGCTGGGAATGATGTCATCAAGCTCATGGGCATCCTGAACGGCACAACCAATTACATCCTCACGCGGATGGAGGCTGAGGGAGCAAATTTTGCTGATGTTCTTGCTGATGCCCAGAAATTGGGCTACGCCGAGGCAGACTCCACCAACGATGTCGATGGCTTCGACACGATGTATAAGATCGCAATCCTTGCCGCGATTACATTTGGCAAGCAGGTCGATCTCAGTGACATTCACCGGGAAGGCATTCGTTCCATCGGTACCGAGGATATGCACTACGCCGAGGTCTTTGGCTACCGAATCAAACTCTTGGGAATCTGTGAAGAGATTGAACCAGACACGCTCATGGTGCGCGTCCACCCAACGATGATTCCTCGCACTCACCAACTCGCCCACGTAGATGATGTCTTCAATGCGGTTTGGTTGAAAGGGGACTTTGTGGGCGATCTCATGTTCTCAGGGCGGGGTGCGGGAGGCGACCCCACCGCCAGTGCCGTCGTTGGTGATTTGATTGATGTTTGCCGGAATATTGTCAATGAGGGTGATGGAAGTGCCATTCCTTACGGTGAGGGGATGAAATCTCTCCCGATCTCTGAACTGGAAACCCGCTATTACCTCCGTCTGGAAGTGCAAGACTGCCCGGGCACGCTCGGACAAATCTCAACCACTCTCGGACGGCGTAAGGTTGGTTTGACAGCCATGGAGATGAAATCTAAAGTTGGCGGCCTCGGTGAGATCGCATTCCTCACCCACGTTTGCCGGGAAGAAGATTTCGTGGCCGCCATCGAAGAAGTCGGCAATCTGGATTGCGTCACCAAGATTGAAAGCTGGATGCGCGTGGAACAGTCATGAGACTCGCGTGCGTGCAAGAAAGTCCCATATTCGGCGAAATTGATCCTAATGCCATCATGATCACCGGGTTAGGAAGATTCAAGAAGCAAGGCGTTGATCTCGTTGTCTATCCGGAGGCATACCTCACGGGCTACTGCTACGACTCAGAAGAGCATGCGCTGAAAGAGGCTCTTCCTATATCAGGGGACGAAAACGATCTCCGCTGGGATCACCCTGTTGTAGACTTCATCACCGAAGCTGTCAATAAAATCGACATCATGCTCGTTGTTGGCACCATTGCAAAAGATGAACGAGGGCTCCGCAACATCGCGATGCTTTTCGAGCCGGGTAAACCAGTCCGCGCTTACTACAAGTGCCACCTTCCCTATATGGGTGTGGATCGGTTCGTGGTGCCGGGCGATAACATTCCAGTTTTCGATACACGCCTCGGCAAAATTGGGATGAACATCTGCTTTGATCTACGCCACCCCGAGCCGTTTCGAATCATGGGGATGCGCGGGGCTGATCTGATTCTCCTCCCCACCAACTGGCCCGATGCCCCACATACCGAGCGCGATGCCCTCTGCCGGGCGCGCGCAGTTGAGAACAAGGTCTTCTTCGCCAGTTGTAACCGCACTGGCGATGAGAACGGTTATGAATTCCGGGGTCGCTCGGGGATTTACGATTTCGAGGGCCGGGAACTAGCATCTGCTGGTACCGAGGAAGAGGTCATCATTGCTGATCTTGACCTGGAAAAAGCGCGCGAAAAAGCAACTGTCGTTCCGGGGATGGAAGTCACCACCATCTTTGAATCACGACGCCCCGACCTGTACCGCGATTTGATTCTGGGCGATCAAGATTAGGAAACTTCTGAACGTTCTGCGGGTATAGATTCAGGCATGGAAGCCACGAATTCACGCATCAAAGAACTGGAAACTCAGATTTATCAGCTCAAGGAAGAGCTCAGCCAACTCCGCCGTGAGAATGAAGGCGAAGTGGTCGCCGATGCCACATTCATGACTGCTGATGGCGAGGTTTCTTTGTCAGACCTGTTTGGCGATAAAGATCGCTTGATCCTGATTCACAACATGGGGCACACATGTAGCTACTGCACCCTCTGGGCTGACGACGCCAATAACTACTTCCCTCGCATTGAGGAGCGGGCCGCCTTTGCTCTCTGCTCCCCTGATGATCCAGCCAAGCAGGCCGAAGTTGCCGCCCACCGAGGCTGGAAGTTCCGAATGGTGAGTGATGCGGGTAAAGAGTTCACTCGAGCGATGGGCTACCTGGATGATGAAGGGTATTGGCACCCGGGCTTTAGCGCATTCGCTAAGCGCGAAGACGGCACGATCGTCCGGCTGAACAACACTTCATTCGGGCCGTATGACGATTTCTGCCCAATCTGGCACTACTGGGACATGATTGGCTTGGAACAGTGGTCATGGCAACCGCCCAAGTGTTTGGGGTGATTAGTCATCTGTGTGGCACTGGCAAAGCCAGTGAACATTCAATCTTCCAGATAGAGTACGAGATCAACCCTCACCTCAATCCTCTCCCGATCTTCGGGAGAGGAAGACTTTCACACTGGTGATATCAGTGCCATACAGCTAAATAAAACCGGCCAACTCAATCCTGAGTTGGCCGGTCTTATCGAGAACCTCCGAGCTTAGTTCGGGCTGGAGGTGATCGTAAACCCTTGCGAAGCGAGCTCTTGCCCAATGTGGCGGAGCTTCTTCATCGCGCGGAGTTCGATCTGTCGAACCCGCTCACGTGTGACGTTCAATGCCGAGCCCACTTCTTCCAGAGTGCGGGCTCGCCCATCATCCAGACCAAAGCGGAGGCGAACAACGTCGCGCTCGCGGCTGGTCAAGCGACCCAGAATTCCGTCGATTTCTTCACGGCGGATAAGGTTCCAGGTGACATCCTGCGGAGTCGGCATCCCGTTGCTCGGAATGAAGTCCCCAATTGAGGAGTTATCCTTTTCACCCACCGGAGTTTCCAACGAAAGCGGCTCTACGGCAACGCGGAGCATCTCTTGGACGCGATCCGGCGACATGCCAACCTTTTCTGCGACTTCTTCCGGAGTTGGTTCGCGGTGCAGTTCTTGTTGCAAAGCGTTTGCCGTCTTCATCACCTTGTTGATGAGCTCAGCGACATAAACCGGAATCCGAACGGTACGCCCTTGGTTGATGATTGCACGAGCAATAGCGCGGCGAATCCACCAGGTTGCGTAAGTGGAGAAGCGGAAGCCCTTGCGCCAGTCGAATTTTTCAACCGCGCGGATCAGACCGAGGTTTCCTTCTTGGATCAAATCAGCGAGAGGAATCCCACGAGCGTTGTATTTCTTGGCGATGGAGACAACAAGTCGCAAGTTGCTTTCGATGAGCTGTTGCTTGGCTTGCGTCCCGATCTTCATGACGTACTTCTTGTCGAACTCATCAAAATCGTGTCCGACCGGGAAATTCATCAATTCGGCGACCTTATCCCACTTTTCTTGCTCCGCCAAATCCTTGGCTTGAACCTTCTTAGCGAGGTCTTCTTCTTGGCCTGGAGTCAGGAGGTGTGCGCGGCGAGTTTGCCGCATCCACATTTCGAGTTCTTCGCCATCATCACGGCGCTGCTCCTCCTCTTCCTCTTCTTCGAGATCAAGAAGCTCCTCATCTTCCGGCTCTTGGTCGTCCGCAACCATATGCTTGGATGCATCGATATAGGCATGGCGGCTGTGAGTACGCACAGTAATCGCCTTACCTCGACGGACTTGAGTGGGCATCTTGTTTTCTTCAGACATAGTCAATAAGTTCTCGTATTAGATTCCGTAGTGCGAAGAGCGGTTGCCCTTCCCTCTCGAATGTAAAACCCAGAAAAAGAGATTTTTGTTGGGTGCCTATTCAAAGTAACAGACGCACAAAGGCTTGTCAAGGGATGACTAAGACTTTGTCAAAAATCGTAGCTGCCGCCCGGGTTTTTATCTCCGACTTGTGTCTTAACATGGTCTTCACAAGTCGTGCCAATGGGTTCTGACGCACGCTAAGTTGGGGATGTTGCACTCAGACCTAGAATTTTCGTCAGTTTGTGAGTCTTTTGACCACGTCAATCAGAGTCTGAGCCAACTCCATCGTGGATTCGAGTGTTGTCTCATGTCCGAAACTGATCCGAATTGCCGAAACAGCATCCCATTCTGAGTATCCCAAAGCCGTGAGCGTGTGGCTCGGTTTGACCTCGGCAGATGAGCACGCCGGGCCACTACTGATTGCAAAACCTTTGTTGCCGAGTTCAGTCACAAGAGTCTGCCCAATCAATCGCGGGAAAAAGATCGTGAGGATCTGCGGGACTCGAGCAGGAGAGTCCCAAGTTACATTACAACAACGCGGGACAGCGAACTTTGGCTCATAGCCAAATGCTCCCAGTCCTTCCTCAAGTGTCGAGGCTAACGCACAGTGGAGTTTCTTGGACTTTTCGCAATACGCTTCACGAGTCTCTTCTGCCTTTGTGAGCGCATAAGACATCGCGATGATTCCGGGGACGTTATAGGTGCCGCCCCGAAAGCCGCCTTCGTGGCTCCCACCGATAATTGGGGAATCCGCGCGGTCCAACTTCTTCGGATCTTTGATATAGAGCCCACCGACTCCTTGCGGGCCACCAAATTTGTGCGCCGCCCAGAACGCAAAATCGTAGTCGCTGAGGTTAATCTTTACTTTCCCAACAGCTTGTGTGATGTCTGCGACTTTGATCCCTTGGAAGGCTTCGGGGAAATCATAGATCAGGCCCGTTTCATTGCATACAGTCAGCGTGCAGAACGCCGGGCAATCCGCAGTGACAATGAACTTCCCATCTTTACATTCCGCGAACCCAAATCCGCGGCGCAAGGCTGGCTCCCTGATCGCGTTGTGTTCGTAGGGGCTGATCAGCGTGCCCTCGGGCATCATGTTGATCACCCAGTTCGCGGATTCGGTCGCCCCGCTCGTAAAGAAGATTTGACTAGCGTCTTCTGCACCCAAGAGGTTTGCGATGTTCTTGCGCGCTTCTTCGACCTGGTGCATCGCCTCTTGACCAACAGAGTGGATGCTGCTGGCATTCCCCCAGGCGGTCGCGTAAATCCGACCGATCTCTTTTAAATCTTCGTGACAAGCAGGCGAAGTTGCAGCATGATCAAAGTAACGTTGACAGTCAAACACAGGCTCATTTTACCGTTGGCTTTCCCGCTCAATTTCTTCGAGTTGCTGAAACATGTTCCTGTCAAGGAAATAGAACGCCGTGATCGCACCGATGGTCAAGATTCCGGCTCGCAGAATCCAGGGAAAGAAACCCAGCATTGCGAACCGGATCATCACACTTTTGGCAAGGATAACAAGACAAAGCCCGATCCCTAGACTGATACAACTCAGTAGGAATCGGGCGAATTTGATTTTGCTGGGGTTCAAACGCTGACGCCAGCTTTGTCCAGCGCTTCTTTGACGAGTGCCGGGAAGTCGCTGGTTCGATCGGCCAGAGCGGCACCCGCACCGAGCAAGGCTTCGACTTTGCTTTCGGGAGTTCCCATCTTGCCGGAGATGATTGCACCAGCGTGACCCATTCGCTTGCCCGGAGGTGCGGTGCGTCCCGAGATAAAGCTGACAACCGGCTTAGACATCTTTTTGATGTACTCCGCACCAACTTCTTCATCAGTGCCACCGATTTCACCAATCATGACAACCGCTTTAGTTGCCGGGTCGTTTTCAAACATCTCAAGGACATCAACAAATCGCGTTCCGATGATCGGGTCACCACCAATGCCAACGCAGGTGGTTTGCCCAAGGCCAGCGCGGGTCAATTCCCAAACAACTTCGTAAGTCAGGGTGCCAGAGCGAGAAACCAATCCAACCGGGCCAGGTGTGAAGATGTGACCGGGCATGATGCCCATCTTGCATTCACCGGGGGTAATGATGCCCGCGCAGTTTCCGCCGAGTAGTTGAGATTTGCCGTTGGCTTTCACCTTGTTGGCAACGTGGAGCATATCGTTGACGGGCACGCCCTCGGTAATCAAAGTGATGAACGGGATGCCTGCGTCTTCGGCTTCCAGAACAGAATCAGCTGCGAAAGGAGCGGGAACAAAGATCAGAGCGGCATCAGCACCGGTCTTTTCGACCGCTTCGTGCATCGTGTTGAACACGGGCACACCGTGAACTTCTTGTCCGCCCTTCCCTGGCGTGACACCGGCAACCACTTGGGTGCCGTATTCGATCATCTGCTTTCCGTGGAAGCTTCCCTCGTTACCGGTCATACCGGCGATGACGACTTTTGTATCTTTGTTAACCAGGATAGACATTCGTGATTCCGTCCGAGGAGGGAGCATACCAAAAGCACCCTCCCGGGCTCGTGACCGAACCTATTCCGGCTTGGTTTCGCCGGGGGCGGTATCGAAGAAAAGCTCAAACCCATCTGGATCATGAATGTGGAATGACCCGGAACCATCCCCGTTATCCTTGGACTCCTGAACAAAAGTGAGGCTGTTTTCCTGGGCGAACTTCATCGTCTCGCGGATGTCGCTCCCGCGGAAGTTGAGGCACATTCTCTGCTGACCCATGTGCTCTTTGCCATAAATTCCAAGCCGGAAATGATCATAAGTCATTACCGCCCAGTTTTCTTCGAGGTTGCCTTCCACCATCTTGAAGCCGAGGCGTTGATAGAACTCAACTGAGACTTTGGCGCTTTCTACGCCAAGGCAAACATCCACCCATCCGAGATTCATAGTTTAGGGGATACCAGAATGCCTGGTTAGCAATCAATAACCAGCGTCACCGGGCCGTCGTTCACCAGCGAGACTTCCATCATCGCTCCGAACTGTCCGGTGGCGACACCCTTTACAAGCCCTTGCAATTCCTGCACAAAGACTTCATACAGACGCTCGCCATCCTCATACCCAGCCGACTTCATAAAAGAAGGGCGGCGCGATGCCCAAGCGTCACCATATAAAGTGAACTGCGATACCACCAAAACTTCTGGCTGGTCGCTCGGCTCTAAATCCTTGAGGGCAAGGTTCATCTTTCCCTCGCCATCGTTGAATATCCGCAGGCCAGCAACCCGATCTGCGAGCTTCTTCGCTTGTTCTGGGGTGGATTCCCGGGATGCGGCGGCAAGAACCATCAGCCCTCGCCCGATCTGACCGATGACTTCCCCATCAACGCTGACCGATGCCGACGAAACCCGCTGAACCACTGCCCTCATATCACTTCTTCTTCTGTGGTGGTGTCACACGTCCGAAGACACGCAGAACGCTAATCACATCGCTGTAATTGGCGATTTTCTGCATCAGATTGCGGAGGTGCTCAGCGGAGGTCACTTCAATAGAAATATCAATCTCGGCAGTGTGGTTGGGCAAGGTCTTGATCTTCGCACCAACCACGTTAGTCTTGGATTCGCCAAAGATGGTTGTGATATCCATCAGAAGCCCTTGCCGGTTGATTGTCACGATTTTTAGCTCGACTGGGTACGCGCTTCCATCAGCACGCCATTCGACGGCGGTGATCCGCTCTGGATCATCAATTTTGAGTCGCTGTACATTCGGGCATAGCCGCCGATGCAGCATGATCCCTCGACCGCGCGTCACATAGCCGGTGACTTCTTCATCCGGAACAGGCTGACAACATCGCGCCCGTTTGACCATGACATTATCAATGCCGCTGGTGACCAGCGTGGATTCCGTCGGAGCTTGAGTTTTGAGAGTGCGCTCTTCTTTACCCGAGCCCTTATTGACTACGCTCCGAATCTTGTCAACGACGTACTGAACACCGGTCAAGCCTTCCCCAACGCGAACGTAGATGTCATCAATTGCATCGCAATCGCGAATGAGGGGCACAACCTCCTTCATCACCTCTTCGCCTTGGAATTGACGGGGATCCATCCCGTTGGCACGGAGTTCCTTTTCGACTAAGTCCTTGCCGCGCTGGACAATATCATCGCGGTTGCGCTTTCGGAAATAACTGCGGAGTTTGGAACGGGTGTGAGCGCTCTTCGCAAATTCAAGCCAGTCCAGGCTGGGGGTGGCGTTCTTACGAGTGATCAACTCAACAACATCACCGTTCTGGATTTCCGTACTCAGCGGAACCATCTGATCATTAATCTTCGCGCCAACCAACCGCTCACCCACTTTTGAGTGAACGCGGAAGGCAAAGTCCACCGTTGTAGCCCCGGAAGGAAGGTCAAGGACATCGCCTTTGGGAGTGAAACAGAACACCTGCTCTTCAAAGAGATCGGTAGAAACGGAGCGCAGGAAGTCGCTGCTGGATGTGTTATCCGATGACCACTCGAACAACTGCCGGCGGAGATCGGCAAACCGTGAAGTCGCGTTTTGGAGTTGTCCTGCCCGAGTGCCCTCCTTGTATGTCCAGTGAGCGGCAACCCCAAATTCAGCAATCTCGTGCATTTCGCGGGTTCGTATCTGGACTTCAAGCGGCTCGCCTGATGCCCCCGAAACCTTGGTGTGGAGGCTTTGGTAACCGTTTGGCTTGGGGTTTTGGATGTGATCAGTGAACAGACCGGGCATCGGTTTCCAAAGTTCGTAGACAATCCCAAGCGCAAGGTAGCACTCGAACTCCTCCTCAACAATCACACGAATCGCAACAAGATCGTAGATTTCATCGAACGGAACATGCTGGCGAACGTGCTTATTGAAAATGCTGTAGTAATGCTTCTGCCGTCCGGTTACTTTGGCTCCCTTCAAACCTCGATCTTCCAGCCGCTCTTGGAGAGTGAGCAGAGATTCCTGAAGCTCTTTCTCCCGATCCGCGCGCGTCTCATCTACCTTCTTCTTGATCTCCTCAAATTCATGAGGGTGCAGGATGGCAAAGGAAAGATCCTCCAGTTGCCACTTGATCTGCCAAATCCCAAGCCGCGCGGCAATCGGTGCATAGACTTCGAGCGTTTCATTGGCGATGCGGGTTTGCTTGAAATCGGGAAGCGCATTGAGCGTGCGCATGTTATGAAGTCGATCCGCTAACTTGATGACCATGACCCGGAAGTCGTTGGCCATGGCAAGCAGGAGTTTTCGGAGGCTTTCCGCCGCGCGAGTGGTTTCTGCCGCGGCCTTGGCTTTCGAGTCTGCACTGGGGAGAATGTTCAGCTTAAGCTTGGTCACCCCTTCAATCATCTGCAGAACTTCCGGCCCGAATTCCTTCTCAATCTTTTCCGCCGGAACATCTGTATCTTCTAGGACATCGTGGAGAAGCGCCGAAACAATGGAGTCCTCATCCATCCCTAGTTCCGCGACAATATGGGCAACGGCGATTGGGTGAAGAATATACGGCTCGCCCGACTTACGAACCTGGGGGGCGTGTGCCTTGATGGCGAGCTCCAGTGCATCTGCAATCCGCTGACCATCCGCACCGGGCCAATGCCTTTGGTACATTCCCAAAAGCTGCTTCTTGCCAGATTCAATCTGATCAGAAAAGGCAGGCTCGACCGACATTTGCACAAACACGCCACTGCTCCGCAGAGCAATCAAAACGGCATCCTTATTTTATCGGAAGTTTAGGGGGTGGTGCTGGAGTCGGAATCCGGTTGATATTCCCGCATAATCTCGGCGGTTGGGCCATCACGCTTCACCTGACCATCTTCCAGCCAGATACATCGATCCGCAACACGTTTCACCGTATCGGCGTTGTGGCTGACAAAGAGGATCGTGCCGCCCTTCTTCCGGAAGGAGTCAATGAAGTCATAGCACTTCTTTTCAAAGGTGTAGTCGCCGACGGCGAGAACTTCATCCACGATGAGAATGTCGGCATCGACGTGGATCGCGATTGCAAAACCGAGCCTCGCCAGCATCCCAGAGCTATAAGTGCGAATCGGCGTATCTATATGAGTGTGAAGTTCAGAGAAATCTACGATTTGCTGGGTGCGTTCGAGGACTTCCTTGCGAGTCAGGCCAAGGATCATTCCATTGAAGAGGATGTTCTCCAATCCGGTCAGGTCGGGATGAAACCCTGCACCAAGTTCTAACAACGGAGCAATTCGTCCATTTACCTCAATCGTTCCCGAGGTTGGTTTGTAAATCTTTGAGATGAGGGAAAGAAGGGTGGATTTCCCCGCCCCGTTTCTTCCGATGAGCGCGACACACTCGCCTTCTGGAATTTCCAGATTGAGCCCCTTGAGAACATCTAACTTTTCTCGCTTTGCCTTCTTCCACCAGAGGAGCGATGTTTTCAGACTCGCAGCACCACTATGTGATAAGATAAAGTCTTTGCGGATATCTTGAATTTTGATTGCCGTTTTCATCAAGGTTTCTCCACAAACTTCCATTTTAATTTATTGAACAAATGGTAACCATAAATCAGAATTCCTACACTGATCAATGTCGTGATTCCAAAATGAATCCAGTTGGCTTTTTGTACCCCTTCCATCACCGCAACACCGTCTTTCAGAACCTGCACATCCTGTGGAGCCAGAAGCACTTTGCGGTACATCGTAGAAAGCGTAGCGACCGGGTTCAGATGGTACAGATCATAGAGCAGTTTTCCGTTCGGTTTATCGGTCAGCGCATAAAAGACTGTCTCGGAAAAGTACATGATTGGCGTAATAAAGAAGAGCAAATACAGCCCAACACTCAAAATGTACTTGATGTCTTCGTAGAAGACATTCAGCGCGGAAATAATCAATGCTAGCCCAGTGACGAGGCAAAGGTTTACGACCAGCAACACCGGCAAGAACCACATTCGATATGTGAACGGCGATATGTCAAATCCGGTCACTGCCCACAGCCCAAAGAGATAAACAAAAAACACAAGTAGGGCCAGCAAGAAGTGAATAAAGTTACTGGCAATACTTGCTAAAGGCAGGATTTCGCGGGGAAAATAGACTTTTCTAACTACCGGCAAGGATACAAGTACAGATTGTGCCGAATCCAGCAGCGTCATGTTAAAGAACAAAAAAGGCAAGTAAGCGGCAAGAACATACGCAGAAAAGTTCGGCGTGGAGTTCTGCATCAGGTACTTGAAAACCACCGTCATCACCGCCACGGTGACAAGAGGATTCAGCAGGCTCCAGAAGAATCCGAGGAATGAGTTTTTGTATCGAATCCGGAGTTCGCGCTCAACCATTGCCCACAGGAGCTCACGGAACTTCCAAAGTTCCCGCAGGTTTTCGCGCATGAATCTATTTTACTCAGTTCGCTCGAATTCAGCTGGAAACGGGGCGAACACTCATCACGCGAATTGTGAGTTCAAAGTCTGTCTTGGGTGGCAAGATTGGCGGGAATCCGTTTTGAGTACCGCTCGCTTCCCAAGGCACCAGGCTCTGTCGACCACCATTTTGTTGCAACCCGATCACGGATTGAGAAAAGAAACTTGGCACCTTTGCATCACCCACAACGAATTCATATGTCAGGCCATGGCGCTCAGTGTCGGCAAATACTCGACCTTCCTTCACCATTTTGTAATGGATTGAAACCAGATCACCAGCCTTGATCAAAGGGCCGGAACCACGCGTAATTTGGAGAGTCTGGGGCACAGTTCTGAGTGGCGCAACCACTGTTTCGGTCTGCGTTTTCAGTTGAGGTGCAGGTGTTTTTGCTTGTGTCACCTGCAGGGCGATCAATCCCCAGGGAATCATGTCTTTACAGACGATCGTTACCGCGAATTAGGTGCCTTCTGACTCATCGGTGGGCATATCAGAGCCGAGTTGTTTCAACTCCCCTGTCACCATGAAGCCAACACGCTCGGCAATATTGAGCGCGTGGTCAGCGATCCGCTCAACGTGGTGCACAGCTAAGATCAACCAGCTTGCCGCCACAACCTGCTCAGGATGGGTGCGCATATAAGCGTGAATCTGATCCCGGAGATCGCGGTAGAGCTTGTCAACTTCGTCTTCCAGTTTGACGATGCTCGGGACGCTTTCAACGTCGCGCATCATCAAACTCTGCACCGATTCTCGGAGCATTTGCCGAGCAATTGTGGCCATGCGCGGAATATCAATGTAGTCAACCGTGCCAAGTTCTTGGTTGATTTTCAGTGTGATCTTGGCGATATCTACGCTCAGATCACCAATGCGCTCAATGTCGGTGATGATCTTGAGGACAGTGCCGATTTCGCGCAGATCGCTTCCCATCGGTTGTTGGAGGGCCAGCAGGCGCAAACATCGATGTTCAATGTCCAGATCGATGTCATCAATCGCATCGTCACTCGACATGACCTCGTAGGCTAGATCCACGTTCATACTCGCTAGAGAATCGACCGCTTTTTCCACCAAAACATCGGCAAGACTGACCATCTCAAGCAGTTGCTGCTCAAGTTCATTCATTGCCGCGGCGTATAAGGGACGAGTTTGTCGTGAATCAGGCATAAGTTAGTTCAGAAGGCCAAATGTTAAGACGCTATGACTTTACTGTTTGTAGCCAGAAATTGCGCAATTCCGTAGGTCTATGTCGCAGAATCAAGCGGAAAATGGCACAGGACAGGGTGACTTCCCCGCTCATCCCACGGCGCGGGATGGGATTTGCAGTGCTCCGTGGCCTTCGGACATCGACTCGCGAACTTGCAACCGGTGAACACAACCTTCGGATCAGGGATCTCTCCTTCAACCGGATTGGGAAGCTGTCCGAGCGTTTCCAGCGATGGTGCCGATTCCAAAAGTGACTTCGTGTAAGGATGCCGTGGATTCGTGAAGACGTCCTCCGTCGGCCCTGTCTCGACGACCTGCCCCATGTACATCACCGCAATCCGATCGCATAGATAACGCACCGTCAACAAATCGTGGGAGATGTATAGGAGCGAGCAACCTGTATCACGCTGAATATCCTTCAACAAGTTCAAAATCTGGGCTTGAATGGAAAGATCAAGTGCGGCCGTCGGCTCATCACAAATAATCAGTGGGGGACGAAGGGCAATCGCGCGACCAATTGCGGCTCGTTGTCTTTGACCACCAGAAAGCTCGTGAGGAAATCGATCCGCGAGCTTGGGGTCGAGCCCCACCTCATTCATGATCTTCTCAATATCGCCGGTCATGCCGTTCAGCCGGAACGGCTCATCCAAGATGCGGCGAATCTTCCAAAGTGGCTCGATGCTCGCGAAGGGATCTTGCCAGACCATCCCGACGCGCTTAGCCTGGCCCGCTTTGGGCGATACCACCGGTTGACCATCCAGAGTCACTGCTCCCGATGTTGTTGTTTGTAAGCCAAGGACAACACGAGCCAAGGTTGTTTTCCCACACCCTGATTCACCGACGACTGCCAAGGCTTCCCCGCGTTTGAGTTGAATAGTGACGTCATCTAGGGCGCGGATTTGCCCGCCACCCACATCGAAGCGGACGTTGGCATTCTGAACATCCAAAAGGACGTCGCTAGCAATCTCAGTCTTCATCAAGAAGTGGCCCCTTACTCCATTGGAATCGTTCGGCTAGTTTCCGATAGAAATCGGCATCATCAACATTCATAAGCTTGGTTACTCGCGGCGACCGAGTTATTTTGATCAAGTCTCCGCTCAAAAGGTGAAGTCGCGACTGTCCATCGCATCCCAGAACGGCATCCCCCCGTGTCTCTACTCGAATCAGGATTTCGGCGTTTGCATGAAGTACGAGCGGCCTTGCCGAAAGAGTGTGCGGCATGATCGCCGTAATCAAGAGTGCGTCCATTTTCGGGTCTACTACTGGCCCACCAGCACTCAGGCTATAGGCAGTTGAACCTGTCGGCGTGGCGACCATCACGCCATCAGCGGGATACTTTGCGAGTTCGTGTCCATCGACTTGCACATCGAAAGTCAAGAGTCGCGTTGTTGCGGATCGCTGGACAACCGATTCATTCAGCGAGTGAAGGGTAACGACCGTCTTCCTTTCCCGGATGATCTCGGTTTGGATCATCATGCGATCTTCGATGGAATGAGTGCCATCGAGGAAGCTGCTAATCGCCGCGCCAAGATCGCTTGGCTGACACTGGGTAACGAATCCGAATCGCCCGAAGTAAACACCGAGAATGGGGGTTCCCCGTTCTGAACAAAGGTGGGCGGCACGGATGAGGGTTCCATCACCCCCGAACGACATGACAAGATCGGCATCGCCAATCTCATCGCTGGGTACGGCGGGCACACCAATAGCTTTGGCACCATCCCGGTCAGCGCCGATGGTGATGCCTTTTGCCGCGAGGCCGTCCAGGGCTTCTTGAGCGGCCTGGACAGCATCGGGCCTGAAAAGATTGATGATCGCGTGAATCCGCACTACTGTGCAGATTTTAGCCGCGATAGCATGTCTTTCGCTGGTTGGTACTCAGAATTAACTTTAAGAGCGGCTTCCAGAGTCTTCATTGCTGCGTTCGTATCATTCAATCGCTCGTGGCAAATCGCCAAATTGACGTATGCCGGGAGGAACGACCGATCTGTATCCACCGCTTTCTTGAAGAGGTCAAGAGCATCTTTGGTTTCGGTTTGCAGGAGCGCCCACATTCCAAGACCGTTGATGGCGCGAACATTGTTCGGACTAGACTTAGCCACCGAAGCGTAGTGGAATCGTGCCCCAGCAGTGTCACCGGAATTCCAGAGTGCATCAGCAAGATTCAATCGAACATCAGTTCGGGAATTGTCCTTGTGGAGGATGTCTTTCCAAAGCGCGATGGCTTCATCATTGCGTCCGGTTTTGACCATACAGGCAGCAAAGTTTGTTTTTGCATCGATGCTATCTGGATTCAAAGTGACCATTCGCTCGAAGACAACATAAGCTTCTTCATAGCGACCAGACTCGAAATACAGAATTCCAAGGTTGTTATGAGCATCGTATCGATCTCGGCTGAGAGTCAAGCACTTCTTATATGCCGCTTCGGCTTCGTCCATATTGCCGACTTCTTGCATGTTCGCTCCTCGGTTGAACCAGTAGTCCGCATCTTGAGACATCGAATTGATGGCGCCTGATTCGCGAAGGACGCGGTCGGCATCGGCGTGACGATTGAGCTTGGTATAAGCCGCGGCCAGGTTGATGACGACTTTCTCGTCCTTCTGACCATTCGCCATTGCGCGTTCGAGATACTTGACTGTATTCGCATCGTTGCCGAGACGAGAGTAAGTCACGCCCGCATTCCGAGCAAAGAGTCCATTTCGGGAATCCATGTCACTTGCCGCCGCATAAGAAGCTGCAGCACCGGCAAAGTCGTTGAGTCCTTCCTGAGCACGGCCGAGGTTGTTATAGGCATAGGCATCGCGAGCAATGCTGATCGACTTTTGGAGATTCGATTTCGCCCGAGCAAAGTCACCTTTTGCCAGATACATACTGCCTACGTTATAAGCCGCAGTTGCATTGTTCGGAGCCAGATTCATCAGTTGCTCAAACAAGCTTAGAGCGCGGCTAGAGTCACCAGCAGTGTTCCGCTTTTGGTATGCCGTAGCGAGGTTGTTCACAACCGCTGGGTTTTGATCATCCATTTCGTAGGCTTTTTCAAGCACGTTGATGGCATCCTCCAAGCGATTGTTTTGAAGATAGATAAAGCCCATCCAAGCGCGTTGATCAGAAGTCAGCGCCTCATCGGATTTCAGCTCGTCAAAAATGTCCATCGCGCGAACAGGCTGATTGGATTTGAAGTAACAAATACCCAGATCAACGTTGATATTGCGAAGTGAATCCGGATCATCCTTCAGAAGTTGCTTGGCTGCAAGGAGGTGAGGGATGGCTTCTCTGTGCATCCCGCGAAGAACATAGCAGGAGCCGAGAAGGGCCTTGGTGTTGCCGTTATTCGGCTCCACTTCGTCCAGATTCATCAAAACTTGTGCGGCCCGATCGTAGTTTTGAGCCAAGTAGTACGCAGCGGAGAGATTGCGAGCATTCAGGGCATTCACAGCATTGTCTTTCGACTTCATGTCGCCCTTTTCCAGCATCGCCGACGCTTTGCCTTGCTCACCATTCACGGTGTAGATGTAACCCAACCAAGTGATCAAGTTCAGGTTGAGGGCATCTTTCTCATGCAAAGCTTCAAGCTCAGTAATTGCCTTAGTGCGATTTTCTTCGTCGCCCGCATCAACCGCCTTCTTGTATTCGGTGACCCATTTGTAAATCCCGTTCTGAGTATTACGATTGACTTTGGAACCGTCGATGTTTTCCGGATCCATTTTGCTCGGCGATTGAGAATTCGAAGCCGTTTGCGGCTTGGAATCCAGCATGTTGTCTTGAGCCATAACCGTCATGGGAGCCATGACAATCAAAGCAGTGACAAGCAAAGGCAAATTATATTTGCGTACCATTAGTTCTTCCTTGCCGAGAACAGATTGAGATTCGCCAGTGAGGGTAATGATTGCTGCGTACTATGCTCGCTGGTGTGTCAATTCAGTTTTCGGCGATTAAAACGAGGTCTACTCGTTCATGATCGAATTGAGGCAAGAACCATGCCAGGCACGAAAATCCCCTATTGAAACAGAAACACACGCCCGGTTTTTCCACCACAACTCAAGTCGATCGGACATTTCCGACTGACCAATAACCTCGTAAAGAATACCCTCTTCACCGCAAAATTGACCTAGTCTCGATACTAGATATTCGGGCAGAGAAACCACCACCCAACCCGGGAATTCACCAAAACAAATTCCACCTTCGCTTTCGGTAACACTAGCCAAAGTTTCGGGCAACTCCACTTTCGCTCCGATGCCGTTGCCAAAACACTCGGCAAGGCAAAACGCCAGTCCGCCTTCGCTGACATCGTGAGCCGAGCGGATGATTTTCTCTGCCGCTAACTGGGTGAGAACTTCGCAAAGAGCGTACTCCTTCTCCATCACCGGAGGAACTGGAACGCCCGATTCTATGTCGTGCACCTCGGCAAGATACGCACTTGCCCCTAGCCCATCTTGGGGAACTTCAGGAAGCTCATATCGGAGCAAAGCCAGGGTCAATCCTGCCTCTGGCACCTGCTGACCAATCCGATTATTTGCATCTTCCATCACACCCAGCATCCCGATCATCGGAGTCGGCAAGACTTCGCCCAAAACACCTTGGTTATAAAAGCTGACATTTCCGGAGATCACCGGGGTCTTCATGGTCTCGCAAGCATCAGCGATACCACGCACGCTGCGCTCGAACTGCCAGTAAACATGGGGGATTTCTGGATTGCCGTAGTTGAGCCCGTCGGTCACCGCTACTGGCTTCGCACCAGTGCAAGCGACATTACGCGCGGCTTCGGCAACAACGAGTTGCCCGCCCACATACGGATCAAGATAAACCTGCCGACCGTTGCAATCCACTTTCACGGAAAGGCCCTTCTTTGTCCCCCGCGGAGCCAGAACCGCCGCATCTCCATCACCAGGAACGAGGCTGGTCTGTGTCTGAACTTGATGGTCGTACTGCTGATAAACCCATTTCTTGCTCGCCAAAGTTGGGGACTGAGCCAGAGTTTTCAAAGCTTCGTTGTGATCAACTTCCGGTAGCCCTGCGGTAGTGAACGCCTTAGCTTCTTCGTAGTAAGCAGGGACTTGAGGCTCCGTTGTATAAGTTGGACAAGTATCGGCGAGGTGATTTGCTTTGACTTGGGCGACGATCTCTCCATGCCGGGTCACCGTTACCAAGTCATCGTCAGTGACATGCCCAATGACCACCGCATGAACGCCCCACTTTTGGAAAACATCAATCACTTCCTGCTCACGTCCCTTGTGAGCGACGGCTAGCATCCGCTCCTGCGATTCGGAGAGCATCAGTTCATAGCCACTCATGTCCGATTCGCGCATGGGAACAAGGTCAAGATCAACACTCATCCCGACCCCGCCTTTCGCAGACATTTCAATGGTCGAACAAGTCAAACCGGCCGCGCCCATATCTTGGATGGATTGGATTGCGCCAGTTTTGAGAGCTTCTAGGGTTGCCTCAATCAAAAGCTTTTCTGCGAACGGGTCGCCGATCTGGACATTCGGGCGTTTGGCTTCGTTTTCATCTTCGAGTTCTTCACTCGCAAAGGTTGCCCCATGAATCCCGTCTTTTCCTGTTGCCGAGCCGAGATAGATCACCGGATTGCCGACGCCTTGCGCGCCCGCCGTTGCGATCTGATCCAGTTCCACCATGCCAACACACATGGCGTTGACCAATGGCCTGCCGGTGTAGCGAGGATGGAACGCAACTTCCCCGCCAATTGTGGGGACACCGACGCAGTTGCCATAACCACCAATACCGCGCACAACTCCGTTGAAAAGGAATCGATTGTGGGAGGCTGTATCGCTATCCACTTCACCAGGAGTAATCGGGCCAAAACGTAGTGAGTTCAGAGCCGCAATCGGACGCGCCCCCATTGTAAAGATGTCCCGTATGATGCCACCAACCCCGGTTGCCGCTCCTTGATAAGGCTCAACCGCACTCGGGTGATTGTGGGATTCAATCTTCATCACAACACCGAGGTTGTCGCCAATATCGACAATGCCGGCATTCTCGTGGCCCTCGCCTTCCATTGCTTCTTTGTAGCGAGAGAAATACTTGAGAACGGGTCGCGAATACTTGTATCCGCAGTGTTCCGACCACATAACCGCAAACATTCCGACCTCCGTCAGTCGCGGTTCACGTCCCAAAAGGCGTACAATTTCTTCGTATTCAGAATCCCGGAGACCCATGGATCGGTACACCTCTGGGGAGATCGTGGTCATGCCCAGAATTTACCTCTTGCCCCTCGCCTTCGCCCTCCTCCTGAGCCTCTTGGGAGTCGGGTGTTCCACCAATCGTGCCCATTGGGTGGGCGAGTGGATGGGTGAGGTCGATGGCATCGTCCGCCAAGAAAAAGAAGATGACCCGATGGGCGTGAGCCTTCGTCGCGTACGCATCACCATCAAACCAGATATGAAGTTCATCCTAACACTCGGCGGAATGCCGTATGAGGGTGAAGCGATTTGTAGTAGCAATAAATGCACTCTCAATGTCTTCGAATTTATGGGACAACCCATTGCTCGGGCTGAAGCAGACCAGGGCGGCAAAATCAAACCGATGAAGCTAGAGCTCCGTTCAGAGAATCAGATTGAACTTGTCAGTGAGGGATTGAACGTCACTCTTGATCGACAGGAAGAAGAATCAAGCAATTAATCTGCGACCTATATCGCCGCAACCTCTGATTCTGGTATCCCGTCACTTAAGAAAATGATTCCTGCACTTATTGGTCTCGCTGTTGTCCTTGGCATCCTTCTGTTCTGGGTGATTGGGACATACAACTCACTTGTGAAAGGTCGTCAGCAAACGATGAATGCTTGGAGCCAAATTGAAGTGCAATTGAAGCGTCGATATGACCTCATTCCGAACCTAGTTGAGACTGTGAAGGGTGCCATGGCGCACGAAAGCGAGACACTTGAAAAGGTCATTCAAGCACGGAATACCGCAGTGAATGCTCAGGGTGTGAAGGCGACAGCATCGGCAGAAGCGGCTCTCGGAGGTGCACTCACCGGATTTTTTGGACTGATGGAAGCCTATCCAGATCTAAAGGCAAATCAGAACATGCTCAGTCTGCAGGAAGATTTGCAGGGCACCGAGAGCAAGATCAGCTTTGCAAGACAGTATTACAACGATGTTGTGACCAGCTACAACACTCAGCTTGAGACATTCCCGAGCAGCATCATTGCGAATTCGACTGGATTCAAGTCCAAAGAGTTGTTTGAGCTCACGGATCGGGCCGAAGCCGAGCCGGTCAAAGTGAAGTTCTAAGCGGCGCGATCGTAAGTTTCCGCTTGCGTTTCGCCGGAAACAACTTGGAATTCCACCGGCTCAGGAGCAACCCATGCGGTTTTCGTCATGAGTGTATAGAAGCCAGCAGCTACAGCAACATAGCCCAGGGCGGCGAGCCAGATCATGGCTTACTTATTGGCCTGAAAATTGGATTCCTTTAGCTCGTACCCTCACCAGGATTCAGATGGGTTTTACGGAAGTTGCTGGGTGAAACCCCGAATCGTCCTTGAAATGCGCGAGAAAAGTGAGCCGCGCTGGCAAATCCAACCGACTTGCTAACCTGGCTCACCGGCACACTCCCGGCGGCGAGAATATCCCTGGCCCGCTCAAGCCGGAGGCTCATCAAGTACCGGTGGAATGGCTGCCCCGTGTATTCCTTGAACAAGTGCCGGAAGTGAGATGTGCTCAGTCCAATCCGGCTAGCGATCTCTTCATCAGTGATCGCTTGACCAAACGATTTCTCCATTAACATGATCGACTTGCGGATGAGCAGATCATTCGGATTGCCATCGGCGGGCATGACCGGTTCAATCAGGAAACTCGTGAGCTGAGCGGTCAGCTCGGAGATCATCTCGAGATTCTTCGCCGCCATGAGCTTCTTCGCCGCCTCTAACTGGAACCGGTGGATTTCGCGCGACCCACCGCTTTCCAGCAATCCTGTACTGACAACGGCAAGGAAGGTCAGAGCTGTCCCCCGCGCCTCATCCATATCATCATGGCAAGCGAGGATGCCCTGCTGGACTTGCTCCAAAGCCGTGCGAAAACGCCCGCGATCCCGCATCCGTACGATGCTAGCAATCTCAACGAGCGAAACCTGTCCTTCATGCCCTTTGAACGGACACACGGCGCGTTGCTCAAAAATGAACTGAGCGGAGAGGATTTCAAAACTTGCCGGAGTTCCCAGATCACGGAGGATCACCTGTTTCGCACCAATCGCCTCTTCCAGATCGAATTCGATCATATCTAGGCGGCAAGGGCCGTCTTCCGTCTGAACCGTGCCGACTGTCCGAACAGAAGTTCCATCACCATTGCGCCGTTCGACGGCAACGAGATCACAACAATCGTGATAGTGACGCCCGTTGACAAGCTCTCGGCGAGCTAAGGTGTTGCCTTCCCCATCAATGACACTCAGCGCGGCACCGAGCGCACCATGAGGTTCGTGCTTTGCCTCAGCATATCGGGCAAACACTCCGATCATCCGGACACCTTGCAGAACACCATGCCCGGCTGGAACCTCAAGGGACAAGGTCAGCGGATATGCGCGCGCCGGGTGGAGTCGTGCCGGGCCCCCATTGGATCGCCAAGCCTGTAAGAACTGTGGCCGATCAATCTCAACACTGAGATTGACCGGCCAAGGTTTCACACCGGGAACTTGAGGCCATTGCGCATTGACAACGACTTCAGGCATTCCTGGCTACTTCACATCCGCGACGGTTGTCGTTGTATGCGGCAAGTGACCAAAGAGTGACTCGCGCATATTTTGCAGACGCGGGCTTTGGAGTTCTACATCGCGTTGGAAGTAGATCGGAATCCAAACGGCATCTTGAAGTACGACGTCTTCTGCTTGCTGATACAGCGGCACACGCGCATCCCAATCCAGAAGAGTGTCCGCTTGTTTGCAAAGAGCATCGAACTGCGGGCTCGAGTAACCGAGCTTATTTTCCGGACCCCAAGTTGCGAGCATATGGCTCAGGAAGTTCTGAGGATCAAGATAGTCCGCCGCCCATCGCATGTGATAAAAAGCGTGCTTCTTGTTGTTGTAATCCTCGAGATACTTGCGCCATTCCATCGGTTGCACTTCGACTTTCACACCGAGATTTGCTTCGATTTGGCTTGCAACCGATTCCGCAACCAGCTTGATATCTGTATAGCCTTCGCGGTGAGTGAGAGTCAAAGCGGGCATACCCTTTCCGCCAGGGAAACCAGCATCAGCAAGGAGCTTTTGTGCCGCTTCAACGTTGTAATCAAAGCCAGCACCTTTATCTCTGTGGCCGCGCACTCCTGGAGGAACGATCGTGTTCGCCAGAGTGTTGACTCCACCCATTTGGACGTTGACGATCTTGTCACGATCAATTGCCATAGCAAATGCTTGGCGGACGCGCTTGTCCTTGAACGGCGCGTAGACTTCTTGGTTCAAACCGACATACCAAATCGCCGGGCGATCTAGATAAACAAGTTGATCACCAAAGTCCTTCTTGACCCCTTCAATGTCGGAGCGTTGGAGTTGCACCAGATCGACTTCCCCGTTTTTGTACTTCGTAAGGCGGGTCGTTGGGTCGAGCATAATCGGTCGCTCAATGCGAGTGAGTGCTGGTTTGCCACCCCAATAGTCTTCATACGGCTCGAGGACGGCAAGCTGCTTGTCATCGTATTTGACAAGCTTGTACGGGCCACATCCGACCGCTTTGGTGTAGTCGGTGAGCTCGGAATCTTCGGGAACTACTTCCTTCGGCACAGGATAAGAGACCATGTAGGTGAGCTTGCCAAGGAAGTAAGGCGTCGGTTGCTTCAGCTTGAACTTGACGGTCATGTCATCCACGACCTCAATGCCAGGAATGCTTTCTGCCTGGCCGTTGACCATCTCGGTCACGCCGATCACGTCGCTCAGGTACGCATCAGCGGTCGTTGATTTGAATGCTGGCCGAGCCGCGCGCTCAATCGACCACTTGATATCTTCCGCGGTCACTTGGCGACCGTTGTGGAATTTCACGCCTTCTCGAATAAAGAAGGTGTATTCCGTACCGTCATCCGACACTTCCCAACGTTCTGCAACCAGCGGAACAACATTGTTGTTTTCATCCCAACCAACAAGCCCTTCATAGACTTGCTGGAGCATGTCCAGGGTGTCGCCATCTTGGACGATGCCCGGATCAAGGCTGGTGGGGTTATTCGGAACGGGGTACCGGAGAACGTTCTCTTGAACTTGGTTGTTCCGTTCAGAGAAGTTGCCTTTGCCGCAACCCACCACAATAAAGGCGGAAACGGCGAGCAGTGTCAGAGTGCTCAGCTTCATGACTTACCATTTTACACCGCTGGGTCGGTGAGCGACAGGGTTTTCAGGTACGTGTCTGCCGCTTTGAGTGGCTTCTCAAGGATTGCACCCCAGAACCAAACCAAGGTTTGGAGAGCTTCCATTGCGTTTTTCATCTGAGTTGGAGGTATTTCTAACTCAACGATCTTCTGCAATCCGATGAGCGCTTCTGCAGATATCCAGCGTGTATCTGAGTACCGCTCCGCCATTTCTTGACAGATGTGTCCACCTGCCTGGGCACTCACGAGGGCGGGATTGGTCGTCATTTTGGTGTCGGTTTCAACACACCGCGTCCAATCAGGGGAGTGGCCTTCTTCAATCAATAGCCTTGCGAGTGCCCAGATCAAAACCACCTGCGGATTCTCGTGGGATTGCATGTGCCCCAGCACTTCGATCGCAAGGTTGTAGTACGCCTCATCCGGGCTGTCGTGAGGCATAGAGATCGCCACCACCTCTGAGAAAGCAATCGCCGCAGTCAAGCGATCAAAGTCAGTACGGAGCTGAGGATACGATGTGATCGGACGGACGTGGGTGACAAAACGTTGGTGACGCCCCTCCACCCATGTGAACTCGGCATTGACCAGAAGTTCGCTACTTCCTGCTAGGCGCGAGGCAGGTTTCTTTGCTCCTTTGGCGATAACGTCGGTTTTGCCGTACTCCTGAGTAAGTAAGGTCAGACGGCGGCTGTTTTCACCGCTATCTGACCTTTTGAGAACGAGCGCGTGCGCTGTTCGTTCTTGGGAAGACGTTCTAGCTTCCTCCCAGAATTGCGCCCTGGAGCCATTCATTCCAGATGTAGCTCATCCGGTCAATAACCAGAGCAAAGCGAGCCATAACCGTAGAGCCAAAGATCGCACCAAAGCCGATCATCAGCATCCAGCGGCCCATCGTGTTGAGCCCGGTCAGGAACTTGCCTTTCAGTTCGAAGCTGAACAGGAAGTAGCTGAACGCGGAGATCAACGTAAAGATGAAGATCGCATTGGTGAGAGCTTGCGAAGCGTAGAGTTCTCCTGCAACTGGCTGAGCAGGTACGAAGCTCCAAGTGGTTGGGATCACGGGCAGTGCCGAGCTATAGATCTGCGGACCATAGGTGTTCCACCAGACTTCCAGCTGTTGACCGGACCAAATGCCAAGGATGATCCCGATTGGAATTTTGCTCATCCAGTTGTGCTTCTTGGAAAAGACCATGTAGCCCATCAAGCCGATAGGAGCCAGGATGCTATAGATCCAAAAGCCGTTGGAGGCAACCGTTGCCACACCATCAGCGGAGACATCGGTTTTCCCGAGCATCTTGATCCACCATTCTGTGTAGAGCGTATCTTTCCAGGTTGCAACCAGCGTATAGCCAGCAGCGAGACCAAGATAGATATGCTCGAAGAAGCGATAGAACCGAGTTTCGCGGTAAAGAACGCTATATAGCCCAAATGTTGCGAAGACCGCAAGCGTCAGTTTGATTGCGAGATAACTCATGATCGTTTTGCTCCTGGCTTCTTGCGGGACATTGCCATACCGACGTTACCCAGCACAACGGCAAGGATCAGTAGGATGAGCGCAATGTGCAGCGTTCCGTAGTATTTCGAACCGCGAGCAAGCGTCTTCCCTTCGGTGATCTTCGGATACTCCTTGCCACCTTTGTTCAGAACCTTGATATTGCCATCTTCATCCTTCAAATTGACGCCGTTTGCCATGCAGTATTCAAGGTCGTAGACGCCTTTCAATCCAACGGCAACACCATTGACTTGCTTGGCTTGGTAGAACGGAAGAACCGTCGGACCGACAACCCCAGTCACCATCGCGCCGATGCTGACTTTCTTGTTCAATCGCTGAACCGCAACGTCAATCGAAGCAGAAGCGGTGACAACAATCATCATTCCCGCATCTTCAATCTTGCGGACATCTTTCAATACCGGCGATTCCCAAATGGAGATTTCACCAGCCCCGGCCTTCTTAGTGCGCTTACCGCTCCACGCATTCCGCAGGTCGATCCCCATATTGAGGTTGGTCGCTTCTGCATTTGCAAAATAACCCAGATCAATATAGTCTTCACCGATCTGATATTCGTAGAGCCCTTCATCTTTTCGCTCTTTGATAATCCGCGCGAGTGTTGTGCGGGCAACCTGAGGGGCAATCGGGTCAGCCGCCGAGTAGAACACGAACTTGAGATTGCGGCTCATGAGCAATCGGAGCAGGTTTTCAAAGTGCCCCATGCTTTCTCCGCGAGTGGAGTTCGTCCAGTCGGATTGGATAATGACCGTCTTCCCTTCCGGAATATCCATGATCGCTTGATACAGATCCCGAGAGGATGGGTCTGGATCGGTCGGAATCTCGATAGTAATAAAGAGGCCGGCTGATACACACACCGCAAGAATCAGATAAAGAATCCGGCGGTCAACTGCTTGTAGTTTTTCCCAAATTGTCACGACGATACACCACCTTTTTCGAGGCCGAGCCAAAGCCGAAGCCCCATGGCGAGGGCGCCGAGTCCGACGCCGAATTCAATTGCCCGGATCGCAGGGATTTGCATATTGGCTCGGAGCCAGCCCGCGACCACGGTGAGGTCAAAGTTCGTTAGGAACTGATTGCCTGTACTTTCCACGAGTCCGTTGATCCAGCCACTCCACATAAAGGTGAGTGCGCCCATCAAGTTGAGCATGAGGATGAGGGCAGAAGCCATCATAACCGTTGCCTCAACTGATCGGATTCGGAAAGCGCGGTACGCCGCCGAGAGGATGAAAAACGCGATCATGGAGAACATCGCCGCGTCCATCTGTTGGTACATCCCATCAAACAGGGCGTCGTTTACGTAGTTGGCAAACTTCCAGTTCTCTTGTGAGGTGAGCAACGCTTCCGGGTCGTTGAATTGGCGCATGTTCCAATCCCAGAACCCAAAGATCGCCATGATCACCGAGCTGACGATGAGAATCAAGCTGAATCCCCAGTCTTGAGCGCGTCGCCGGATCTTGTTGATATGCACGCGCATTAGCGAGAAAATCCCAAGTCCGAGGAGGAACGCAGCAAGGATGTTCGCGGTTTTGGCTACTGGGTCAATGGCAACCCCAAGCCAAGCGCCGAATCCTTCCACCGCGTTGCGTGGAAGTTCTTTTTCAAAATCAGCGTTGATCGGGCGTGGCCACAGATATTGCAACACAAAGACCAAGCCAGCCAAGAATGTGAAACCAACGATAATGTAGCGTCGGAACTGCGTTGGAATTGTAGAAAGCCCAAAGAACAAGAGCATCCCAATAATAAATGCACCGACCACACCGAGGATCAGACCCGTCGTGCCCGGGGCTTGTTGCCAGAAATTTGTTTCCGGCGGAGTGGCTTGAGCGAGGAATTGCAACATTATGCGCCCCCTCCTGCGTTAGCCGCTTCTTCTTCGCCTTCGTAATCAGGGTTTGGTTCCCGTTCGATAGTATTCATTTCTTCAGTAATCAAAGGATTGAAAAGCCGGTGAACCATTGTGTCGGATGCCGTTTTTCGTTTTGCTTCGCCCTCGTAAGGCTCCATCCGCGAAACCCCGCCTTCATCAATCCGCTGGACAGCGAGTGGCTGGAGTCGTTCCGCTGACATGATGAGGAAGCCCAGCATGACGTAAGCCGTCATGAGGATCTTCGCCCAGTCTTGTCCGAGGAGCGAACCGACGAGAACCGGCTCGCGGGTGAGGTAAGCGGATGCCGCATAGAATTCATCACCGATGAGAACGTAGTCACATGCGGCAATAAAGAATGGCGTTTGGGTGGACTGGGTAGAACCCGCCACCTGAATTGCTCCGATGGAGTTACAAGTCTCAGCAAAAATCAGCGATTCTGCGTAGAACGCACCAAGAAGGAACGCCGCCGCAACTTTCTCGCGGAGGATAATCCCGGAGACACCAGCGGCAAATGCAAACTGCTGGTCAGAGATGTACTGGACGCTATCAATAGAGTAGCGATCCGACATCCCTTGTTGCGAGTAAACGTCTCGGATGACTTCTTGAGCAACAGCGTAAACCGTAGCCCGCGCACAACAGAGCTTAATCGGGGTGGCGAATTGCGCCGCCGTCTTGGTGACTTGCGCAAAAATGTTCACCGCTTGGACGGAGACCGCATCAAGGTCACCAATCCCCGGAACCATCAGAATCGGTCGCCCCATTTCGGTAGCGCGACCAATTGCGTCATCAATAGCGTTCAAACCGGCGATACGCCGAATAAAAAGGTTGCCTCCGGTTTTCTTTGCCCGTGCAATGTTGTACAGGATAAAGAAAACAACCAGAAGCGTCGAGAAAACCCCGAACCACCCTGTGTCTAAGTATTGCGAGCCTTGCAGAAAATTCATTTAGGCGTTGTCTCCTACGTCAGTTGAATCAGAACCGCCAGGATCAGTTTCTTGATCCAGAGTCGTTTCTTCCAATCGAACAATTAATTTCTCCAGCGAACTTGGGCTTTGAATCAAGCGGCTGTAATCATGGACGTTCGACATCCCAATAAACGGCGCAAGAAATGGCGAGAGCGCAATCATGGACTGCCCTGCAAGCCGACCAACTGGCTTGTGAGATTCCAAAAGAAAAACGGCTGGGGTTGTCAAACCGCGCTTTGTAATTTGCTCGGTGACTTTAGTGATCAAGCTGTCCTCCTCCTCGGGAGTCAGTTCCTCGGTCCACAGGTCGTTCATTTTCTTTCAGTGCGGCTATTTTGACCAATACTTCGTCTCGGTTGCCACGGAGACGAAGGTAAACCCCTCGAAAAGCATCAAGTCGTGATGTTTTTCTGAGAGGAGAGAGGTTAATTGCCGTTTCCCCCTCCTCGATTCGTTTGACGTCCGACCAGTAGATAAATGTCCGATTGAAGCCGCATTTCGAACTGGCACCCGTTTCGTCCAGGCGATATTGAATGGGCAAAAACATTTCTGTTGTAGAAGCGACGACTATTCCCGCTCCAAGAAACCCCACCAAGGGATGAAACAAGATTGTGCCGAAAAGAAAAGCCACTCCCGCACCCATAGCTACTATCCATTGCTTCGACCGATTCTCCTTCCCCAGGTGGACAGACCACTCCAACGGCTCAATAGTTTGAACCTCGCTATGGCCTGCATCCCCAGATTCTGTGGACTCTAATACGTCCCCAACCTCATCAATCGGTTCCGTCATTAATGCCAATCGTTGAAAAGAGTGGAAACCGATTCGTTGAAGTGGATGCGTTTGATCGCTTCTCCAAGCAAAGGTGCGCTAGGGAGTACGTGCAATTTCGCAAATTCTTTCTCGTTTGTAATCGGGATTGTATCAAGACAAATCACTTTTGAGAAGATGCTGTCTTGCAAACGGTTAGCCGCACTGCCGCTAAAGATAGGGTGCGTACAACACGCAATGACATCAGTTGCGCCGCGATTGCGAAGCGCCTCCGCTCCCTGAATGATGGAGCCACCCGTATCAATCATGTCGTCAATCATGATGCACCGTTTACCGTTGACATCACCGATAATCTCCATGATGTCCACCTTATTGGGCTCAGGACGACGCTTAGCGATGATCGCAATTGGACTGCTCAGCTGTTCCGCAAGGGCGCGAGCACGAGCAACACCTCCCACGTCCGGGCTGACAACAACAACGTCGTCTTGATCTTTGTAGCCGGCCTCAATCAAGTGGCGACCGAGAATCGGGCCGCCATAAAGGTGGTCGACGGGAATATCAAAGAAACCTTGAATCTGCTCGGCGTGGAGATCAATCGCTACAACACGGTGCGCCCCCGCTTCGACAATCAAATCAGCAACCAATCGCGCGGTAACTGGCTCACGGGGCTTGGTCTTTTTATCTTGGCGAGCATAGCCATAGTACGGCATCACAACTGTAATGCGGCTCGCACTGGCCCGGCGGAAGGCATCCAGCATGATGAGAAGTTCCATGATGGATTCGTTGACCGGTGCGCAAGTCGGTTGAACAATAAATACGTCGTTGCCGCGTGCACTTTCATCCACCATCAAGCGGATTTCGCCATCGCTGAACTTTGTTGATGTGAGCCGCCCAAGCTCAATCCCCAGATGTTCAGCAATCCGGCGCGCTAACGCCTTGTTTGCATTGCCCGCAAAGAGCTTCATGCCGGTCAACGGCCTTTCTCCGTCGATTGTTGCTCTAGCTTTCGCTTCCGCCACGTTTTGAACCATTCTTCTTTGATCTCCTGCTTCCCACGCCCGATAGTCATTGCCCCATCGGGTACATCTCGATTCACCACACTTCCCGCTGCAACCATTGCTTCATCTCCGATATTGAGAGGAGCCACCAAAGTCGAGTTGCTACCCACAAACGTATCTTGCCCGATTTTGGTGATGTGTTTGTTGAAACCGTCGTAATTGCACGTGATTGTGCCGGCCCCAATATTCGTTCTTGCGCCAATCTCCGCATCACCCAGGTAGGTCAAGTGAGAAACGCTGACATCTTCATGCAATGTCGCGTTTTTGACTTCGACATAGTTCCCCACCTTGACGCGATCTTCCAGCAATGCCTTCGGGCGGATATTTGCGAAAGGTCCGACCCGCACTTCATCAGTAATTCGGCATTGATTCATGTGTGACATAAAAACGTGACATCCATTGCCGATTTGGGCATCGCGGATGAAGCAGTGTGGGCCAATCATATTGTCTTGTCCCATCACAACTTTGCCCTGAAGAAAACAACCAGGGAGAATTGTTGTGCCTGCTCCGATCTGAACATTACCGCCGATCCAAGTTGAATGGGGATCAACGATATGCACGCCGTTCATAGCATGAGACTTCAGGATGCGCTGGTTCAGTTTCCCTGCCGCTGCGGCAAGCTGCCACCGGTCATTCACACCAAGGAACTCATCCGCATCGTCAAAGTGAACTGCATCAAGCCCTGCTCCCTCGCTCGCAATCATTGAGATCACATCGGGCAGATAGTATTCGCCCTGGGCGTTGTCATTCTTGACCTGCGGGAGCAACCGGAAAAGCGTTGGGCCATCAAAGCAGTAAACCGCCGGATTAACTTCCTTGATTGCTCGCTGCTCTTCGGAAGCATCTTTATGTTCAACGATTCCCGTGACCTTGCCTTCTCCATCACGAAGGATGCGCCCATATCCCGTGGGATCATCCAGTGAAAAAGTCGCGAGAACGCACTTGGCACCGGATTCTTGCTGTTGTTTGACAAGGCTCGCGAGCGTTGCTCCGCTGAGCAATGGGGTATCCCCCGCCAAGACCAGCACCGACCCTTGAAAATCTCCTAATAACGGTGTGGCTTGCTGAGTGGCGTGGGCAGTTCCGAGTCGCTCGGTTTGCTCAACAAATTCCAGAGGCTCGCTACTTAGGCTCTCACGGACGAGATCGGCACCATTCCCGATGACCGTGACAATTCGATCTGCGCCAGCTTCTTGGGCCGCGCGCACAACCCAGAGAGCCATCGGTCGCCCACAGGCTTCATGCAGCACTTTCGGCAGATCGCTTTTCATGCGAGTGCCTTGTCCAGCGGCAAGAATAATAGCGGCAACAGGAGCAGAACTCATGGGAATGGAACCCCCATACGATACCCGCCCACTGCCGCCAATGAAGTAGCATTCCCGGATATGGGGCTGCATGTTTCCACACACCCTTTGACCGCACATCTCCTGACCGTTCTGCGAGATGTCACCACACCGCCTTCGGCTTTCCGGAGTGCGGCGCGAACGCTTTCCACGATTCTCAGCCTTGAAGCCACCGCTGATTTAGAATCGGAAGCGGTGAGTGTCCAAACACCTTTGGAAGTGACAAAGGGATCACGTCTTGAGAATGGGCTTGCCGCCGTTCCGATTCTCCGCGCGGGTCTGTCTATGCTTGAGCCACTTCTTGAGCTTTTTCCTGATGTTGCCGTCGGATATATCGGGCTAGAACGCGACCATGAAACCGCTGAGGCAAGTCGCTACTACTGCAAACTCCCGAAGCTTGATGGCAAAGTTGCTGTCTGTCTTGACCCTATGCTTGCTACCGGGGGTTCAGCGGCAAAAGCGATTGAACTCATCAAAGAAGGGGGGCCAAAGCGCGTTGTGATGGTCAGTGTTGTCGCCGCTCCTGAAGGTGTGGAAAAACTCCAAGCCGTTCATCCCGATGTTCCGATCTACACAGCGGGGCTCGATCGCCAGCTCAACCCGAACAAGTACATCTTGCCCGGATTGGGGGATTACGGCGATAGGCTTTACGGAACTCAGTAAGAGTTACTGACTGACCGCAGCAATCCATTCGCGCAGGTTATAGAAGCTCGTTACTCGACTGAGCTTCTCTTCTTTCAATTCAAAGAAAGCAGCAGCGCGGATTGCGTACTTCTGCCCGTTTGCGGCTGGCAAATTCCCATCGGTTGAGATGTACTCCCCTTCACAGATGAACTCGATTGCTCCCCGATCCCCATTCTCAAAATAGACGACATCTTTGAGTTGCTCCTTGTAGCAGTTATTCATGTGCTCTCGAAACTTGCGGAATGCTTCAAGACCAACCTCTTGTCCGCCTTCGTTGATTTCGTGAACCACTTCTGGATGCAAAGTTCCAAGCAAACCATCTTCGTCTCCAGAATTAAACGATTCGACATAAGTACGCATCAACTGACCAATCATTGCGAGAGAGTATCTGGAAGGGGTTCGTGGACTCAGGTCAAAACGGCTTCAAATCGCACTGAAATGAGCCGAAAATTCATGCGAGGTAACCTGAACTCACCATGCCAAAATTGATCCTCGTTCGTCACGGACAATCGCTCTGGAATCTTGAAAACCGCTTTACTGGATGGGTGGATGTCCCTTTGACCGAGCAAGGGATCGCCGAGGCCAAGCGTGCCGGCGAACTCATGAAAGGCATCTCCATTGATGTTGCCTACACCAGCGCTCTCCGCCGCGCACAAGACACTTTGAGCTATGCAATGTCGGCAATGGGCGTTGATCTCCCCGTCATCCGTGACCAAGCCTTGAACGAGCGTGATTACGGTGACCTGGCTGGCCTCAACAAAGACGCCATGCGCGAAAAATACGGCGAAGAGCAGGTTCACATCTGGCGGCGGAGTTATGACGTAGCCCCTCCCGGAGGAGAAAGCCTGAAGGACACACGCGTCCGTACCGTACCGTTCTTTGAGCGAGCCATCATGGGCGATATCAAGCAAGGAAAAGACGTTTTGGTTGTAGCGCATGGCAATAGCAACCGCTCGATTGTTATGGAGCTTGAAAAATTATCACCAGAAGAGATTCTCAAGCTCGAACTTCCGACC
>JAGQUX010000016.1 GCA_020438215.1 Armatimonadota bacterium
TTAAGTCCAGCAACGAGCGCAACCCTCGTCCTATGTTGCCAGCGGGTAATGCCGGGAACTCGTGGGAGACCGCCGGGGTAACTCGGAGGAAGGTGGGGATGACGTCAAGTCAGCATGGCGGTTACGCCTGGGGCTACACACATGCTACAATGGGCGAAACAAAGGGCAGCGAAGCCGCGAGGTCGAGCTAATCCCAAAAATACGCCCCCAGTTCAGATTGCAGTCTGCAACTCGACTGCATGAAGGCGGAATCGCTAGTAAACGCAGGTCAGCTATACTGCGTTGAATACGTTCCCGGGGTTTGTACACACCGCCCGTCAAGTGATCCGAATCGTCTTCACCCGAAGTCCGTGGCCTAACCGTAAGGAAGGAGCGGCCGAAGGTGAGGGGGGTAAGGAGCACTAAGTCGTAACAAGGTACCCGTACCGGAAGGTGTGGGTGGATCACCTCCTTAAAGAGTAAGCACAGTTCTCTGCAAGTCAGAGTAACTCATACTCAGGTCGATTCGGCCTCACAACTGAGCTTTATAAGGTAAAAAGCCTTCTCATCCTTGCGATGGGGAGGCTCTTTTCTTTTTAACTTTAGGCATTTTTGAACCTGAGACCTAGAGAGTTCAATATTTTCAGTAATAATTGAAATTATAGAGTGTGCAAGATGCAATCACTCCCTTCACTCAAGAGTCTTGGCGCAGATTTACTGGAAACAACGCCCTACCAAAGGTGGCAACCAGTGCCAATGCCATACCTTTATGCTCTTCTTTTCATGGTAGCTTGGCACCACGTGCAGTATTGGCTCTGCGTCATCGCTCTGGTGATGGTCTTTTCCGCATGCTCGACATCAACGCATGATGTCGTGCACCGTTCTCTGGGATTGACCGCGAGGCAAACCGAGTGGCTTCTGTGTCTCTTGGGTTTGCCAGTGCTGGAATCCGGGCACGCCTATCGCCTGACCCATTTGAATCACCACAAACGCTTTCCTCACGATGATGACCTTGAGGGCGAAGCCGCCCACATGCCGATTTGGAAAGTGATCTTAGTTGGGCCGCTCTTTCTTCCTAAGCTTTGGCTGTACGGCTGGCAGGCGGCGAAGGATCGCCCTGACCAAAGGCGTTGGCTGATTCTGGAAGCACTCTTCCCGATTGTGGGCGTCGTATGTGGCTGGCTACTCTTACCCGTCACATCAGGGTTGCTCGCCTTTTCGGTCACGGTCTTGCTGAGTAGCTTTTTCTATCCGTTGTTCGCAGTACATCTTCCGCATCGGCACTTTGAAGAACCCCGAGTGAAGCAAGCCTGGACCTGTCGCGGGCGGTGGATTCCCCGCATCTTCCTCCCCCTGGCTTATCACTTGGAGCACCACTTGTATCCCCTTGTGCCAAGCCACAACTTGCCGAAGCTCGCCGAGCGACTGGAACCGACCTTACTCGCTGCAGGAGTCGAACCGATTCACGTCCCATGAACACTCTGCCCAGACTCAGGCACAGCGGACTGGTACAACCAGAAGGACAACTTCGAATGCCAGACTTCCGCGTTGACGACATCCGCATCCAACAGACTCGGCCTCTCATCCAGCCAGCGATCTTGACCGAAGAAATCCCCCGCAGTGAAAAGGCAGGGAGATTTGTTTATGAATCGCGTAAAGAAATTGGCCGAATCATCCGTGGTGAAGATGACCGAATTCTGGTTGTGGTAGGGCCTTGCTCGGTGCACGATCCGGCTGCTTGCTTGGAATTCGCGGAAAAACTCAAAGAGCTCCACGATCGTTATGAGAAGCGACTTTTGATTGTGATGCGCGCTTACTTTGAGAAGCCACGAACCATCGCCGGTTGGAAAGGGCTGATCAATGACCCTGATCTGGATGGCACGCACCGAATCAATAAAGGGCTGCGTTTGGCACGGACATTCCTCCGTGATCTTGCCGAGCTGGGAATCCCTGCCGCAACCGAGTTTCTCGACACGACCGTCCCTCAGCACATCGCCGATCTGGTGAGCTGGGGGGCAATTGGAGCGCGGACGGTAGAAAGCCAAACCCACCGAGAGCTAGCAAGCGGCCTTTCTATGCCAGTTGGGTTCAAGAATGCCACCGACGGACGCATCCAGCCCGCAGTCGATGCTGTGCTTGCCGCTCAGAGGGCGCACTGGTTCCCATCCACGACTAAGGATGGTGTTGCCGCCCTCTCTCAGACTTCAGGCAACGAGGATTGCCACATCATTCTGCGCGGCGGGCAGTCTGGCCCGAACTATGAGCCGAAATATGTTCTCCAAGCGACATCACTTCTCAAGGATGTTGGTCTTCGACCCAGTGTGATGGTGGATTGCAGCCACGGCAATAGCGGCAAAGATCATAACCGCCAGCCTGAGGTGCTGCAAAACTTGGTCGAGCAGATTAAGTCGGGTGAAGGGCGAATCTTTGGGGTGATGCTAGAAAGTCATCTCTGTGAAGGGCGCATGGATTACGATCCTGCTCAGGAACTGCGGAAGGGGATGAGCATCACCGATGCTTGCCTGAGCTTTGAACAAACCGAGCCGCTCCTCGAAAAACTCGCGCTGGCATAGGACGGATTCGCTAAACTCAGCTTATGAAAGTTGAGTTGAAACCGGATTTTGAAGTCAGCGATGCCTCCTGCAAAGAGAGCACAGGCAAAACTCTTCAAGAATGGTATGCCTGGATTGAATCTGAGCATCCTGGGAAAGGCAGGCGTGATGTTGTCAATGCGATCTACAACGCGACTGGACGCGGCTCTAATGTTTGGTGGCCCACAACCATATGGGTGGAATACGAAGCCAGCAAAGGCATCGTCAAAAAGGATGGACTTGGCGAAGGGTATAGCCCTTGCTGTACAAAGCTGATTGCCGCCCCCGTGGATGAGGTCTACAAGGCATTCACAACAGATATGGGTTGGTGCGGAATCCCTGGCACTGCGGAAGAGGGCAAGACCGTGACCGATGATGGTGGCAATGAATTGACCTGGCTTCGCCTTCGCCCCGGCAAGGATGTTCGCTTTGATTGGAAGACCAAGGGAATCGACAATATAGTGCGAGTGGATGTGACGATGGTCGATAACAAAAAGGGCAAAACTCAGCTCAACGTAATGCCGAGCCGGGTTCAGACCCGCGACGAGGCGGATGGTTTGCGGAACGCTTGGGGTGAGGCAAACGACACGCTTAAAGCGAAGCTAGAGGGCTAGAATCTTTCGCTCGCTACTATGCGGAGTTCCACTATGGGACTCCGCTTTTCATTTTGCAACCCAGTCCTTGCTTGGGCGTATATCAAAGTGATATCATATCAATATCACAGGTGTTGCGATGAAAGAAAGAAATATTCGCCCTCAATCGGGGGCATTGATGCTGGTGGTGACGTTCCTGGTATTCGTCGGGATGATCGCCTCGTTCGTCATGGCGGAGAAATCTGGCAACGATATGTTGATCTGGGTTGGGCTTGCATTGGTGCTGGTCTTCACTCTGATCGTGCCGGGATTCTTCGTGGTGGAACCAAACGGGTCGAAGGTGCTTCTCCTCTTCGGGAAGTACGTTGGCACGGTGAAAGAAGACGGCTTTTTCTGGACAAACCCGTTCCAGACAAAACGTAATCTCTCCCGCCGGGTGCGAACCCTGAACGGAGAAAAGCTGAAAGTCAACGACGCCGCCGGTAACCCCATCGAAATTGCGATTATCGTGGTTTGGCGGGTGGTGGACACTTACTCGGCGAGCTTCGAAGTGGAGAACTACGAAAACTATGTTTTCCTGCAAAGCGAGTCGTCACTGCGGCACTCCGCCGGTTCGTATCCCTACGATGATGAAGATCACGCGATCAGCCTGCGCCAAAACGCCGACGAAGTCAGCGAAAACATTCGCTCAGAGCTTCAAAACAAGCTGCAAGTCGCAGGGATCGAGGTGATCGAAGCCAAGATTGCCCACCTTGCTTACGCGCAAGAAATCGCCGGGGCCATGCTCCGCCGACAACAAGCGGCAGCAGTCATCTCTGCTCGGCAGAAGATTGTCGAAGGTGCGGTTGGCATGGTCGAAATGGCGTTGACTCGCATGGAAGCGGATGGAGTGATTGATCTGGATGAAGAGCGCAAAGCAGCAATGGTGAGCAACCTGATGGTTGTCCTTTGCTCTGAACACGCCGCTCAGCCAATCGTGAACTCTGGTTCGGTCTATTGATAACGGGCAGGAGCTTTGGCGCAAAAGAAAAAGTTCCTGCTGCGGCTCTCGCCGCAGCTATACGATGACCTGCAACGCCTCGCCGACGATGAGTTTCGGAGCGTGAACGCTCAGATCGAACTGATGCTTCACGAGGCGGTGCGGCACCGGGTCGGGGGGAAGAAACGGCAATCTCCTCCCGAGCCGAATGATGATGCGGACGATTCTTCCGTGACCTAGCTTCACGGGAGGTCGTTTCCGCATAATGGGGTTAGCGATGGCAAAACTGTCCTACCTCACCGTTCCTGACCTGCTGAACATCAATCTGCGGGCAACCAAGACCTCCAAAGACTTCCACTTTGCGCGGTTGGAAGAGGCGGTTTTTTATCAGTATGGACACGGATCAAGTAGCGATGCTGTCAAGCAAGCGGGCAACTTCATTACCGGTTTTGTGAAGATGATGCCGTTCACCGAAGGGAATGAGGCGACCGCATTTGTTGGGATGCTGGCTTTTCTGACAATGAATGGTCACGATCTTCATATCAGCGATGATGAAGCGGCGGATTGGGTTCGCTCGGTTTGGGCCGATCCCGAGAATGTTGGCCCGAAGATGGAGGTCAAGCTGAACTCGCACGAAGTGCATCACCATCATGGAGTGCCGGACACACGCGGAATAATCACCGAGATTTTTGAAAAGTATCCGAAGACCATTTCGGAGTTAGTTTCCACGGGTCATAAGGCAGTCCTCGCCTAGAGAGCCACTTTGAAAATTCTTACCGTCGTCGGCGCTAGGCCGCAGTTCATCAAGGCTGCGGTTGTGAGCTTGGCGATTGCTGATGCCCCTGGTTTGACCGAGCATCTCCTTCATACCGGGCAACACTACGACGAACGGATGTCCGACATCTTCTTTAGTGAGATGGGGATTCCTGAGCCAACTTACCGCTTGAATGTAGGCGGCTCATCGCACGGGGCAATGACGGGGCAGATGCTTGCTGAGATTGAGCAGGTGCTTCAGAAGGAATCTTACGATTGCCTGCTGGTGTATGGGGATACCAACTCAACTCTAGCCGGAGCACTGGCAGCGGTAAAACTCCATGTTCCGGTGGCTCATGTAGAAGCGGGACTCCGCAGTTTCAACAAAGCCATGCCGGAGGAGATTAACCGCATCCTCACGGATCATGTGAGCACGACGCTTTTCTGCCCCACGGATATTGCGGTTGAGAACCTCTCGAATGAGGGGCTGACCGGCGACCATATCCATCAAGTGGGGGATGTGATGTACGATGCCGCGATTCGCTTCGGAGCGCACCCCAGCGTGGCTCGAGCGGCGATCTTGAATGATGTGGGAGTCTCGCCGGGCGAGTACATGCTGGCGACCATCCACCGGGCAGAGAACACTGATGATCCTACGCGACTTGAGAATATCCTGAACGCTTTGAACTGGGCGGCAGAACGTGTGGCGGTTGTGTTGCCGCTCCATCCGCGAACGGTTTCTAAGCTACCAAGCGATTTTCAGCCTCATATCAACCTGAAGATCATTGAGCCGGTGGGTTATCTCGATATGCTGGCGCTGGAGCGGAATGCCAAGGCAATCGCAACCGATTCTGGCGGTGTGCAAAAAGAGGCTTATTTCCAGCGAGTTTCCTGCGTGACCTTCCGCGATCAAACCGAGTGGGTGGAGCTTGTCGAGACAGGCTGGAATCGCTTGGCAAGTCCTTCGGTTTCCGAACAACTTGTGGCTGGTATTGAGTCTGCGCTGAACGAAAAGGGCTGCGACGTGCCCCTTTACGGTGGCGGCGACGCGGCCCAGAAGATTGCTCGAATTCTTGCGAATTAGAGTGCTTGTTTGATCAGTTCAACAACACGGGCTTGGACATCTTCGGTGATGCTCGGCCAGATCGGGAGCGAGAGGGCTTCGGTGGTGCACAGATCGCTGATCGGGCAGTTCGCTGCCGGGAGATCCTTGTAAACCGGGAGTTTATCAACTGGAACCGGATAGTACACAAAGCTACCGACATTGCTTTCACCCAGATGAGCTTGCACTTTGTCGCGCCGCCCACCATCAATTCGGATGGTGTATTGGTGATAAACGTGCTTGGTGTAACCCGCTTCGACCGGGGTGAGAACGCCTTCGATGCCAGCAAGCATTTCGTTGTAACGAGCGGCGGCGCGTCGTCGACCCTCGTTCCACTCGTCAATCTTGCGGAGTTTGATGCGGAGAACAGCGGCTTGGATTGTATCGAGTCGTGAATTCACACCCACAGTTTCGTTGTGATACTTCTTTCGTGCCCCGTGGACGCGAAGCATACGAACCGTATCAGCTAGTTCGTCATCGTTGGTAACAAAGAGGCCACCGTCGCCGAATCCGCCGAGGTTTTTGCTTGGGAAGAAAGAGTACGCACCGGCATCTGCGATAGCACCAGCTTTCTTGCCTTTGTATTCGCTGCCCCAAGCTTGAGCAGTGTCTTCTAGGATGGTCAGGCCGTACTTGCGGGCAACTTCGATGAGCGGATCCATGTCCACGGCATGACCGTAAAGGTGAACCGGGATGATCATCCGAGTCTTGGGGGTGATCGCCTTTTCGATTTGTGCGACATCTAGGTTGAATGTGCGCGGATCGATGTCAACGAAAACCGGTGTTGCGCCAACATGGCTGATGCATTCGCCAGTCGCGAAGAAAGTGAACGGTGTGGTGATGACTTCATCACCCGCTTGTAGCCCGAGGGCGCGCACGCCAAGAACTAGGGCGTCGGTGCCGGAATTCACGCCGATTGCGTGCTTGACACCGAGATATTCTGCCGTTTCCTTCTCGAATTCCTTGACATCCGGCCCCATGATAAATTGGCCAGAGTCGATGATATTTTCGATTGCGGCCATGATTTCGCCGCGGATCTCTTTGATTTCAGGTTGGAGGTCAAGAAGGGGGATTTTTTCAATAATCATGAGGCGATCCTGTACGGTGTTTTGAGTTTAGTTCACTTAATCCGTTCTACACATTCCGGCCCAGTCTTTCGGTAGACGTGGCCTTGGGAGTCGGTGAATTCGTCCGATTCGGCGAAGTCCATGACATCTCCAAACGCGCTCATCCAGCCGATAATTTTCGCGGGCACACCCGCCACCATCGCGTAAGCAGGAACATCTTTGGTTACGACGGCACCAGCAGCAACAAAGGCACATTCGTTCAGGGTGGTTCCGCAGACAATAGTTGCGTTAGCACCGATGCTTGCTCCTCGTTTGACGAGTGTTTGGATGTAATCGTTCGAAGTGTTGCGTGGAAACTCGCAACGCGGTGTTTTGACGTTGGTGAAGACCATGCTTGGGCCGCAGAAAACAAAGTCTTCGAGGATCACGCCTTCGTAGAGCGAGACATTGTTCTGTACCTTGCAAAAGTTGCCGATGGTGACGTTATTGCTCACCAGCACGTTCTGCCCGAAGACGCAGCTTTCTCCGATCACGGCTTTGGGCATCACATGGCTGTAATGCCAAATTTTGGTGCCTTTTCCGATCTGGGCTCCTTCATCGATGTAGGCGGATTCGTGGGCAAAAAAGTCGCTCATTTCAAGCTCCGTGAAGCATCTTCGAGAATACCGATGACGGTGCGAGCACTGGCACCATCCGAGCGCGGAGTTTTCCCGTTTGTGGCGCAATCAATGAAGTGCTCAAGCGAAAGGGTGAGGGGCTTTGCTGCTCCTTCGAAGACGACTTCTTCGCCATCATTGACGTTTTGAAGGCTCGCGTTAATCGACTTCTTATGCAGCGTCACAGTTTGATTCAGCTCGTCGTACCAAAGCATCCCTTTGCTCCCAATTACAATCGTTCGGCGGTCTAAAACCGGCCAGAGCCAGCTATTGTGGATATGAGCCTTGACTCCGTTTTCGAAGGTGATGTGAAGGTGGGTGTCGTCTTCGATGCCAGCATTGAGGAATGCATCGCCGACAGCGGTGACATCTTGGGGTTGATCTTGAACCAGGTCAAGCACAACGGCAACATCGTGGACGCCTAGGCTCCAGAGCACGTTTTCAACATCACGCGCTCGTCCAAGGTTGGCGCGAGTCACGTGGATGCTGCGGAGATCACCAATCAAGCCTTCGCGGATAGATTTGCCCAGGAACTCAATTGCGGGTTGATACAGCAAGAGGTGGTTTGTCATCAGCGTGACGCCGGCTTGGTCAGCGGCTTTGACTAGCTCTTCTGCATCAGCGGCGCTGAGGGTGATCGGCTTTTCGATGAAAGCGTGTTTGCCGAGGGCGATAGCTTCGAGGCCGACTCCTAAGTGAGTTGGCGCAGGGGTTGCGATCGTTACTGCTTGGAAGGAGTCCGGTACTAGGCTCCTGATTGTTTTTGCGACAGGGACGTCGTATTTTTCTTGAAGGGTGGTGTGCTGGGATTCATCTAGTTCTACGATGCCGGCGAGGTTGCCCGTTTCGTGGAGGGTGTTGAGGATGTTGGTGCCCCATTTTCCTGCTCCAATCGCAACGACTTTCATGCTTGGGAGCATAACCCGGCGGGTGCTGACACCCCAGGCAAACTTCCCGGGACTGACTGGCTAACGGGTGACTGTGTGGCACTGGTGAAACCAGTGTGTCGTGTCTCTTATCACGGCGGAGAGCTCTCTCGATCTATTTTTTGGGGGGGGAGGTCAACACTGGCTTTGCCAGTGCCACACAATGAGTTAGCTCCGCCGCGAGAGCCAGATCAAGCTGAGAAGCTCCGGAAGAGAGCGTACTGAATTCACTAGTCGCTCATCCGAAAAGGCAATCGCAGGATCAAAGCCCGCGCCGGTGTACTCGCGAACAGAATCTATATCTTCACAAAGCCAACCACGAAGCTTATCGCCTAGCCCTGCCCGGATCATTGTGCCCTGATCAACATTGAAGCCCATCTTGTAGCGGGCGATGCGAATCTCGTCGGGGATTAGCCCTTTCACCATGTCGCGGATGGCCCACTTCCCGAATCCGTTATGAATCTTCAATCGCTCAGGAAGGGCAAGGCCAAGCTCAATGATCCGATAATCGAGGAAGGGGAGCCGCGTTTCTATCGAGTGGGCCATTGAGTTCCTGTCTTCGTATCGGAGGAGTGTCGGAAGACTGAAATCGGTGACATCAAGCATTTGGCGACGCCAAGCGGGTTGTCCGGCTCGGAAAGCAATCTGTGGAGGTGTCCAGTCATCAGGGAAGCGGATTGCGGATTCATCGCTTGATTCTTGGCCCTGGAAGCGTTTCCGGTGCCGCCAATAGTTACCCATGCTGGCTCGCTCCGCCCAGAACACAGGAATGAGATTCGCACCGAGGCTTGCGGCTTCTGCGAATCGCTTTTGCGCGATCATCTCTTTGAGGGCGAACAAGAAGTACTTGCGATAGCCCATGAATCCTTCGTCGCCGCCTTGCCCGCCAAGCAGAACCTTGAAACCTTCTTCGGCCACCTGCTGGGCAACCAGATTCTGAGCCACTTGGGCAAAGCTCACAAAAGGAGCATCCTGCGCTTCGAGAGTTTTGCCAAAACCGTCAATCAGAGTTAGCATATCCGGCTTGATGAAGGTGATGTCGATTCCGGCGCGGTCGGCGAGGATCTTGGCCATCGGGCCTTCGGTTTTTGCGTCATTAGGATCGCCGAAGCTGAATCCCTTGACTTCAGGATGATCCTTGGCAACCCAGCTTGCGACAGTGCCAGAATCCAGCCCGCCACTCAGAGCGACGGCAACCGGAACATCGGCACGCATCCGGATTTCGCAGCTAGACGCAAAGGTTTCCGCGAGCCGCTCCGCAATGGCTTGGTCGCTGAGAGTGCTGATTTCTTCACGGAGTGCGGTGGCGCGTGCATGTAGGTCGTACCAGCGACTCTGACTGATCTTGAGCCGACCATTGTCAATCTCAATCAGAACTTGGTGCCCGCCGGGGAGGTTGGTCAGCCCTTCGTAGGGAGAGTCCTCGGAGCTATCATCAAAATTCCAGGAAGTAACGCCTTTGTAGACGTACTTCAGATTCGGCTTGAGGCCGTATTGCTCGGCAATGACTCGCCCGCTTGACGCCCAAGCTAGTTCGCACCCATTGGCGCGATAGAAAAGCGGCTTGACCCCAAAACGATCTCGCACGAGCCAGACCGTGTTGTCACGGAGATCGCAGAGAGCAAACGCGAACATTCCGTTGACACGGGAAAGGCAGTCATGGCCCCACTCTTTGTAGGCTTGGATCAATACCTCTACATCGGATTGGGTGCGGAAAGTGTGCCCGAGAGCCTCCAGCTCCGCGCGGACTTCGATGTAGTTATAGAACTCCCCGTTCAGGACAATCGAAATCTGCCCGGATTCGTCGTATTGCGGTTGATTAGCGGCGGCGGAAAGGTCAATGATGCTCAGGCGGTTGTGTCCAAAAACAACTTCGCCTTTTTGGGTTTCCAGCGGAACAATGGCCTGAAAATCTGGCCCACGATGGATTTGCGATTCAACAATCGCACGAACCAGCTTTTCACCCTTTCCATCTCGATTCGCCGATATGTATCCGGCGATGCCACACATGACTTGAATCTACCCCCGTGAGAATTGCTGTAGCGGGTAACTTGGAATTGCTGTGCCAAGCGCGAACTCTGCCTCTGAAAATACAACGAGCGTCGGTACCACCTTGACCGAGGGGGCATGGCCAGTGTTTTCCCCGGAAGAAGTGGCGGCGGTCACTCGCGTTTTGGAATCTGGGAAAGTCAATTACTGGACGGGGACAGAGGGGCGAGAATTCGAGCGAGAATGGGCTGAGTTTGTCGGGATGAAGCACGCCATTGTGATGACGAACGGCACCCTCACATTGGAAGCGGCACTGCGATCCCTTGGCATTGGGCCAGGGGATGAGGTCATTGTTTCCCCACGAAGTTTTATTGCCAGTGCTTCCACCGTGGTGCAGGTGGGCGCAACCCCGATCTTTGCCGATGTGGAATGCGAGGGCGGGAATCTCTCCGCAGAGACGATCTCTGCCGTGATCACCCCCAAAACAAAGGCGGTGATTGTTGTTCATCTGGGTGGTTGGCCCGCGAACATGACGGAAATCTCTGCGCTCTGCAAACCGCGCGGAATCAAGATTATTGAGGATTGCGCCCAGGCTCATGGCGGGAAATGGAATGGTCAACCGCTCGGGCAGTTTTCTGATATTGCTAGCTGGTCCTTCTGCCAAGACAAAATCATGACCACCGGCGGCGAAGGTGGCATGGTTGCCACAAATGACGAGGAACTTTGGCGAGCCATGTGGGCGATCAAAGATCACGGGAAGTCGTACAAAGCGGTTTACGAGACAGAACATGCGCCGGGCTTCCGTTGGCTCCACGAATCCATCGGGTCGAATTGGCGGATGACCGAGATTCAGTCAGCGATTGGGCGCGTTCAGCTACGGCTCTTGCCGGAATGGGTGGAAACTCGCCGAGCGAACATGCACAAGATCAATGTGGGGGTTCGTGGACTCTCTGCATTGCGAGTGCCGGAACCGCCCGCAGATGCTCATCACGCGGGATACAAGCACTACGTTTATCTCCGCCCCGAAGCATTGAAAGACGGTTGGAATCAACAGCGAATTGTCGATGCTATTAGTGAGCAAGGCGTGAAAGCTTTCAGTGGTTCTTGTAGCGAGATCTACCTTGAGAAAGCGTTTACTGACCTCGGAATTGGCCCAAGCGCGCCTTTGCCCGTTGCCAAAGAACTCGGCGAGACATCGCTTATGTTTTTGATTCATCCCACGCTGAGTAGCGAATACATTGATCGGACAATTGCGGCGATCAATGCGGTGATGAAAGAAGCGACTCGATGAGCAAGGGGAATATACTGGGCAACATGCGTTGGTTGGCATTAGTTGCTTTCAGTTCGGTATCCGTTTTTGCTTTTGGGCAAGCTGATGTCAGCGGGCCGGATCAGTATCCTCAGTTTCGTGGTTATGGCGGTCTGCCCGGCAATGGAATGCCGATTCTCCCCAGTGGTTTGAAAGGGCGCGGGGGTGCAACTTCGATCTCGACTCCCGTAGGTTACAGCATGCAAACTTGGAACTTCCATATCGGCGGTTCAGTGATGTCAACCAACAGCGGAATTCCTCCGTTCAATGGTCGCAGCGGTGGCGGCGAGTTCTTCAACGGCAACGGCACGATCTGGATGGCAGGCGCGCTCAAATGTGACTGGTGGGGAACATTCACGGTCACGAATGTCATCGTGAGCGGCTCTGGTGACAACACCACCAACTACCACCTCCAGTTTCCAAAGGAAGGGGATACCCTTGCATTCGCGGCGGGTTTGCAGGATGTCACCGGCGAGATCGGCTCAGCGGGGGATACTTTCCCGGTGGAAGATGAGCGAACGTCGCGCTCGTTCTACTTCGTTGCGACTGAGCAGTTTTGGGGCGGCAAAGGCTATGTTTCCGCCGGCTGGGGAACCCGCCGATTCCAGAAAGGGTTTGTCAATGCTTCCTATTGGGTGAAGGATGATGTTGTCGTTTTTGCCGAACACGATGGGTTCAACTTCAACGGTGGCGTGGGGTATTCACTCGGGCGGTTTGGTCGTGGGATCGGGAATCACGACATGGTTGGGCATATGAGCCTTGGCTTGATCCGCGGCAAATATCCGTTCTGGACTGTTGGCGTCGGGATGTAAAGCATAATCGGGATCACATGAAGTGATCCCGAATTGATTTCTCAGTTTTTCTTTCGTCGTTTGAGAGCCAAAGCGCTCAAAGCAAGAATTCCGAGTGTTGTAGGCTCGGGAACAGGGCCGTATTGAACGTCATCAATGCCCCAGCTACTGTCTCCGCCAACATCAAATTCCACTTTGGTAATCCATTCTCCCGTCACGTCAGCACGGAGTCCCCAGAATTCGAAATCTTGGTTCGCTCCTGATGTTGAATCTAAGCTAAACGTGCTGGTTGCTCCCGATTGGGTTGTTACGCGGACTGTACCAGCAGTGTGGTCAATGTCAACCCCGCCAACGTATTGAACTGGCGTTGCAAAGCTCAGTTCGAGCCAAGGAGATTCGTTGTGCCAAAGACCACGTTGACCGTTGGGGCTTGCGCCGCCAAACTGATTCGGCCCGCGCACTTCTAAAGCTCCGGTGCCAGTGTTATTGAATGTGAGGCCCCCTGTGATAGTGACCCCGTTCATATTGGTGCCGATACCATAGGATTCGAAATCCTCGAGATTCGATGGGCCAGCAATTCCTAGATCGGTGTAGAACTGGGATTGGACTGTTCCGTTGTCTCCATGAGATGCGGCGTTGTAAAAAACGACGGCTTGACTTGGTGCAACAGCCGCAATCGCGACAGCGAAAACAAGTATTGATTTATTCATTGAACATCCTCTCAAAAAAATAAGGATACTCGTCTTCCTTAGTCAAGCTCCCAGCAAATATACTAGTTGGACTACTTTTGAGTGCTCTTCAGAACGGTTTCCAGCTTCGCGCCAAGGACTTCAAAGGTGTGATTTTCTTCCACATACCATCGCCCCTTTGCGCCCATGCGATTGCGCTCTTCTTCACTCATACAAGCGAGTGATTTGCAAGCATCGGCAAGGGCTTGCGGGTTGTCGGGTTCAATGCGAAGGCCGCATCCCGCCGCTTCAACCGGGCTGTTTGAAGAATTCACCGCGAAAATGATCGGGCGAGCCATTGCCATATAGTCGAAGAGCTTGTTCGGCGAGACCCCCCAGCGAAACACATCGCTGGCCCGGAGGAGCATCACAAAAGCGTCCGAATTTTGGAGTTCGTTATAGATTTCGCTCTTGGGCACGGGATCGCAGAATTCCACATTGGAAACACCTTCTGCTTTGGCTTTTTTGATCAGAGCCTGCTTATCTGGACCATCTCCAATCAGTCGAAACTGGATGGGGTCATTTTTGAGAAGCTTGGCGGCTTCGAGGATATTGTCCAGCCCATTGGCAAGACCGTGGCTCCCCGCGTAAGTGATCGTGAACTTCTCGTTTTTAGGAGGCTCGGTGGATTCAGGAAGGAAGCGGAGATCAATTCCGTTCGGAATCCAACTTGTGTTCTCTTTCTTGGCCCCTAGATTGACACAATGTTGGGGTGCATCAGGGAGGAGTGAGACGATGTGGCCAGCAGTTCGGTAGAGCTTCTTTTCCATCCAACTGAGAACTCGAATAAATAAACTTGAGGGCGACAAATTGCCTAGATCAATCAAGGTTTGTGGCCATACATCACGCACCTCCATAACGAACGGAGCTCCGAGCCGGCGGGCTAGTTTCTGGGCTTGGTAGGGGGTGAAGAGGTGCGGGGAAGACCCGTAGATGACATCGGGTTTTTCTCCGTTCAGGAACCCTGGCACGAGCTTGATTTGCTTGGCGTAATCCAGCATGTTGAGGGCACGGGATTTGCCGTTGCCGGAGTAAGCGCGGGTCGGAATCCAGAGGAAGCGAATCCCATCGACATCCTCAGTTGTGATCTGGCTGTTGTCGTGACGGTGCTTGGCGGTGAAGTGATCGTAGTTACTCGCGATGATCGTGACTTCGTGTCCGCGAGATTGGAGTTGCTTGGCAAGACTGTAATGCCTTGTGCCACCCGTTTGTTCGGGCGTGATGGCGTAGTGGTTGAAAATCCAAACCTTCATGGGGTGGGGGAAGGCTGGATCGGCTCCAGCGGACGGGAGGCTACCGAACGAACCGTCTTCGACTCAGGACGACGGTCCCCCCTCATAGCGATAGCAAAAAGCAAAGCGATCATCAGATTGAAACTAAAAATTTTATGAACGGCAAAGAATAGAGCGTATGAGACGAGCGAAATGATCGCTGCACATGCCGCGGCATCGTTCGGATCTTTCTCTCGGAGGAATCTGCGTGCGAGCACAACTGCGGCAACTCCATAAACCAACCACCCAAAGATCGATCCGATGAGCCCGGTATAGACCGCCATATAGATCACCTGATTGTGGATATAAGTCTTTTCTTCGCCGCTGAATGTGGGGGTGGGAACGCCGAGGCCAATCCCGAAGGCAAGAGCGGCCGGGCCGGATTGCTCCCATTTGTGGAGGGCGGGTAGCCACTCATCTTCCAAGCGGGCGTTGTCTCCCAGGGTGCGCTGGCGTTCCACCACGGTGAGGGCGAGATTGCGAAGGGTCGGAACGACCGCAATCGTGACCATTGCCAGAGCGGTGAGAGAGAGGATCGCAGTGATGGTTGTCTTGGTGGGTCGGGCGAGAAGATAGAGCAACCCAAAGATCACGACGGCGACAAAAATAGCCAGAAGTTGCGCCCGAGTTTGGGTGGCAAAGGCTCCGGCAACAGCGAGAAAACATCCGAGCAACCCAACCAGTCGCTTGCGTAAAGGCGGGCGAGTGAGCATCGCAAGTCCGAAGGGAATGCAAGCCAGGAAAAGCGGCATCGTTGTGCGTGGGTCAAGGAAAGTAATCCGGCTGAGCTCAAGATCACCAACTCCAGCCGCCCCGCTGTAAGCAAAGACTCCCAGGCCAACCAGATAGATCGCGTGCATCAGCCCAATGCCGAAAAGGGTACTTGCGAGACTGCGGCTGTCATCCTGGTTGTCCAGGCTCATCCCGACCAAGACAATGGGCGCAAACAGGATTTGTGGGAGAAGGTTCCGCACAATGGTCATGATCGGGATGCCGTTGGAAATTCCAATGAGGCTCGCACCTATCCATATCGTGACATGAGCGAGTAACGCCCAAGCTACCAATCGCCCGGCACCAGAGAGCTTGACAAAATGGCGACGAACAAGCAAAAAGTGGAGGAGTATGGCAAAACTGATGAGGGCCATCAGAACTTCAGCGACGCCGACGGAAGTCGGGGCTGGAAATGCGATGAGGACAAGGATGCCGAGAACAACCGAAAGGCCGATCTGGATGCGCTTGCCGCTCATCGCTCATTCACCTTAAAAACGATTTTGCCTAACGTTGCTCTCAATTTGTTGGAAATTGTGTATTGATCTTTCCAAATTTCACAGATTCGCTCGAATTCTGGGCAAGGAGCGATGATCGCCAGCACCGTGATGTACTGGATCACCATGTCGTGATAGAACGGGCTTTGGACGTTGTTTTTGTCTGGCTGACCGCGCAGATCGTAGAGTGTCCACCAATCCAAAGTGTAGTGGGGAAGCATTTTCTTGAGGCTTTCAATACTGAGATCGAAAAGCACTTGTGATGGCTCGTCGGGAGCAAGTTCGTTCAGCTCGAAAAGCCCGAATGCTGTAGCAAGGAAGCCGTTCATCACTGCGGATGGCGAGTGCGGATACTCCTCGAAATATGTGCAAGATTCGGGCCCAAAGGTGGCAAGATAGCCACCATCTTCGATGGGGGTCATGAACTGGCTGACCGCTAAGCGGGCACTTCGCAGGTATTTCTCATCACCAGTCATTTTCCATGCGCGGAGCATGACACTGACACCTCGGGATTGCGCTAACGCGGAGTACCAAGGTGCTTTGGATTCGTACCAATCGAATTCGTAAGGGAAGTTGCCGCGCTCGTCTTGGACGGAAAGGAAGTAGTTGCAACAGCTCAGGAACTGGGTTCGGAGCTCCTGCCGCTTTTGATTCAGATAGGCATCAGCTAGGCCGAGAGCGTACTGGAATGCGGCCTCAGGATTGACCTGCGTACCAATTGGATCATCGTAATTGAGGAGTGCAACCCCATCTTCCCGCACCGATGGATAATCCAGCTTTGAACGATGGTCAAACAAGTAAGGAGGGTATGGGCCATCGAATTTGCGCCAAATTTCCAAGTGGTGCGGCGTGAAGATCGTTGCCGGTGCTCGCATGTACCAAAAGGAGGCGGTGGAGGGTTTGTCGCCCTTCCGCCCGTAGGTGTAGGTTTTGATGATGCTGAGAAGGCGGTTCAGTTTGCTCACGCAGGGGCCTCCTCAGGTTCAAATTCGTGCGAGTCGATTGCCTTCCTTACTGTAAACATCTGCCAGAGGGGTTTGACTAAATACCACGCGAGAATGAGATATGCCGGAGTCATCAGATTTGCGAAGCTCAGGATGACAAGCAGTACGGCAACCCCAATATCTTGTAGCCCATAGCTCCAAATCAGTTTGCGGTTGATGGTCGCGGCGTTGAACATAATGTAGACCAGACGCACGCCAAAACTTCCCAAGCTGAGGACTAAGATGATCAGGCTGGCGAGCGTTGCTTTGAAGCCGATAGCGACACCAATCGCGATCAATGTCGTGACACCCTGGACGGCAAAGAACGCGGTCATGTAGCGACTGATATTGGAGAAGTCGCGCTTTTCTTTCCAAGCGGCGAGCTTTTTGCCAATGAATGTATCCACGATGACAAATCGGATGGAATCGTAAATGCGGATGGCGATGGAGACTTTGGAGAGTTCGCCCTCTGCCACGGCTAGGGAGTTCATCCGTAGGGCTCCCTGGAAAATCAACGCTCCAAGTGCACTCACCGAGTGGGTGAGCATGAGCTTGCGACCATCAGTTCCCGCTTGTGGGTTGATGACCATATCTGGTTCATCCACTTTGATCATAAGAAGCAAGGGGATTTGGATGAGCGGCAAACTAAAGTAGAGAGTTGCCATTGGGATGACCAGATCGCTCGGCTTCAAGAATCCGATGATGAGAATTCCTGGGATGAGGAACAGATTGTTGAGGACATTGATCAGGTGCGCGGCCCAGAATTTTCCTGAGCGTTGCCGTGCCGTGATGAGCAAGATCACGCTCATATTCAGCCAACCAGAGACGGTCGCACCGATTAGGAGTAGGTGTGACTGTGGCTGCAAGGTGATTTCCATCCAGATGGCGGAAAGCGCGGCAAACCCAAGACCGATTGGGAGGATGATCTTGGCAACTTGCTTTAGCGTGACCCCGTGAAGCATGTTGATTGCCCCCAGGCGAACAGCTTCATTAAAGAGCGAGATGACATAGATCACGCTCAGATACACCTGAAGTTGGTCATTGATGTTCGTGAACCCCAGGAGCTTGACGATCAGAAACTCGCGAAAAAGCCCGAGTAAGACGCCGACTCCCGCTACCACCAACGCCCAGAACTGACCGGACTTAAGTAAGCGGCCAATCAGGGGAGGGGAGGACATGCGGTTGAAGGTTTACGATTTGGGCTTGAGCACCAACGCCGTACAGAGTCCAACAAACAGGCTAATAAAGAATCCAAGTCCTGCTGTTAGGGCGAAACGCTTGTTGACTGGCTTGTCGGCAAGTTGCGGTTCATCCAGGATTTCCCACCGATTCGGGTCTGTGGTTTGCTCCATCAATGCTTGCTCATAGCGAAGAGTCAGGTCGAGCAAGATGCCTTCCTTGACTTTGAGTTCTCGTTTGAGCCTCTCGTACTCTGTAGCTTCTTCAGGGGCAGCCTCGACTTGAATTTCGAGCTCACGGATTTGATCGCGGACAACCTTTTCGGCAATGTCAAGATCTTTCAGATCAGAAACTAGTCCTTGTTCAATTGCGGATGAGTATCGGCCCGCTTCCTTCCGTATTTGTTCGCGAGTAGAGTTCACCTTAGATTGCAAGTCTTTCACGATTGGATTCTCGTCGGTGTATTGCGCTTTTGCAGCGAGTAGGGCTCGCTCTTGGCTACGCAGTTCTTCGTAAATGGATTGCAATTGCGGGATGTCGGTCGGGGTTTGCCCTTGTTCGTTTCGCAACGAACTCACGGCAGAATTCTTTGTCGATTGCGCGGTGTTGATGCGTCCCAGTTCAATCCTGAGATTCTTGAGTTGCTCTTTTTGCGTGAACAGGTTGACGCCGCCCTTTTCCTCGTCACCAAGGCCGGTGGGGACGGACTTAGATTTGCGGGCAAAGGTTTGAAATCGTATCTCGAGATCGCGGACTTGCTCTTCGGTTTCCTCGAGCTTGACTTGGAGTCGCTCCGCATCCTGTTCCTTTGTCGGGAGACTCAATTCGCTGTTGAATTCGGACAGGGCTTCTAGTGAATAGTTGCACAAATCAAGTGCGCGGTCAGAGTTCTTATCTTTGAATTTGATGACGATGAGATTCGCTTTTCCATCCGCCAAAACAGCGCGAGCTTTGCGAAGATCTTTCTTCTCGACGTTCGTTTTTTCGTTGAGGCGAGTGATCATCCGCTCGCTATCCAGGATTGCGGAGAACATGTTGAGCGAAGCTCCGCTGGAATCGGCACCGGATGGGAGCACGCCGAGAGATGCCGCCAGCCCGAGGGCAGCACTCCCCGATTCACCGCCCGCCGGCATGATGATCGTGGTTTTAGCCTCATAAACGGGAGGGAGAACAGCGGTGACCCCAACCGCCAGAATCGGGCCGAGAGTGGCGAATGCGAGAAGAAGCTTTTTGTGCCCTTTCAGGCGACCAACGATGAAATCAAGATCAGGATCGTTGCTTCCGTTTTGCCGTGTTTCCTCAGTCATTAGCGGAAGACGCTCCCGATGAGTGCGGCGGTGGGGAGAAGTTGCAAGAATGTGTTGGCAGTGATCCCTCGTGATGGACTGAACATGACGAAGTCGCCTGGTTGAAGCGTTGGGTTTGCCTCAAGCTTTCCATCTTTCAAGAACTCGTCTAAGTTATAGGTTTTCACTTCAAACTTACCTTCTTCGTTGGCTCTTGCGAGCATCACCCGACGAAATGTTCCTTTCTCGGTGAGCCCACCAGATTTCGAGACGAGATCGGCAAGGGTGAGTGATTCACCGTCCTTGATGAGATACTTCCCAGGTCGTGCGATTTCGCCAAGGGAGATGACGGTCTGTACATTCTCTTGAATAACGATGAAATCACCGTTCCTCACTGGAAATGGCTCGGCAGGTTCTCCTTGCTTGATGTTGCTGAGATCAACTCTAAAAACCTCTTGGTTTCGGAGAACGAGAACATCGCGCAAAGTCCCTGTCTCATCGGCACCTCCACCGTTGCCAATGACCGAGAGTAGAGGTGTTCCTTCCAGAACCGTTTGCTGCCCCGGAACGTTGACATGACCCGTGATCGTGAGCTTGGCTAAGTTCGGTTTGAAAACGGAAAGTGTATCGCCGCTTTGCACCTCAAACGCTTCAAGGGCGGGGATGTCCTCAGGTGAAAAGTCGTAGTTCTTACCGCCGCGAGTGACGCGAATTTTTGATTGGGCGCGGAACTCTGGGTCAGAGACGACAACGCCTTCAGGAGGATCAAAGAGAGCTCCGCCTCCATGAGCAATGGCTTGAGCAAGGTTGGAACCAACTGGCAGCATGTATTCACCTGGCTTCATAAAAGAGTTCAATATCCAAACTCTCACTTGATCGGCGCTAATAATCGAAACGACGTCATCGGGTTTGAGCTGAGGGTTGAAAGTAAGTTCTTTTCCACTCAGAAGTCGATCAAGGCGGATTGAGCCTAGTTCTTCGCCATCACGAAATACTCTTGCGACGAGTTGATCGAGCTGAACATTGACTTCAGCCACATAAGCGACGGAGCGCAAATCCAGATTGTCTGTCCACTCAATTCTGGAGTTCGGGGCTTTGCTTCCAACCAAGTAAACATAGCCAGGTCGCCGCAAAACGATGGTGACAAAGACAACCGGATCCTTGATGTACTTCTTGGCCCGATCACGAATCAGATTGGCCGCTTGCTCTACGGTTTTGCCAGAAATGACAACCCGACCATAAGGGGTTCCAGAGATGGAGCCATCTGGCAAAACGGTGAAGGTGTTCGGGTCGCCTTGTCCATAGATATCTACCCGAACGGTATCTCCGGGCTGGATCGTCACAGGATTAGTCGCGGGCTGAGCTTGGAATCCGGCGACGAGAACCATGAGCGCCAGGGCACTGGGCATGCCAGCAATTCTACCGCTAGGAACATTGCGGGGGAGGGCAGAGTCAAAGTTCAATTGAACCTGGTATTCTCACGGGGGCGATTTGAGATTGGCGCAGGGTGGTGTGTCATCTATTGGAAGAGGAAGAAATGAGCGCTCAAAAATCGAAGAATTCTGATTCGCAAGCACTGCGAAAACCTGCGGCACTTTGGAAGATTGTTATTCGCCGCATTGTCTTTGATATCCTCTTAGCGAATCTTGCTCTCGCCGTTTCTTGGGCTCTGATTTGGAATTACCCGGGCGAGAACTCTGTTTTCGAAGCCCTGCTTTATGGGCATCTGCCGATCACCATTGTTGCGGGATTACTACTTGTTGCGCGGAGGGTTTACCGAGTTTCAGCGCGATACGTTGGCCTCGTTGACTTTGTCAACGTGTCGGTTGTTTCGCTTGGCGCAGCGGTTGTGTTAGCAATGACCCTGCGATTCTGGGATCAAGTGCCTTCGGAGAAAGGGCTGATCGCGGTCTCGGTGACGTTTCTCTTACTCTTCACTTTCTTCTGGGGATTCAGCCGATTTTTCTGGAAACTCCGCCAGTTTCCGACCATGTGGGCCGCCGTTACTGGAATGCCTCGCGGTGAACGGCGTGTCCTGATCATTGGGGCGGGCGATGCCGGGAATGTTGTGGCACAGGAGCTTCAACACGAAGGGAAACGAAAACTGGCCCTCGCAGGGTTTGTTGATGACGACCCGGCGAAGCAGGGTCAAACCATCCATGGAGTGCCGGTTGTAGGGACAGTGGCTGATCTGCCTGCATTGGTTGGGCGGCTCAGTATCTCGGAAATCATGATTGCGGTACCGAGTGCATCTGGTGAGCAGATGCGGCACATCTTCGATACCGCAAGCCATACGGGCGTTGCGCTTCGAACTTTGCCGTCTTTCGCTGATCTGCACAGGGAGTCCGGTCGCTACCTGGGCCAGATGCGCGATTTCCAAGTGGAAGATCTCCTCCGCCGAGAACGCCGAGATTCCGAAATTGAGCTTGAAAAGGGGTACTTGGATGGCGAAACAGTTCTGATCACGGGCGGCGGCGGCTCGATTGGATCAGAATTAGCGCGGCAAGTGGTTAAGCAGCATCCTGCTTCACTCATTCTCATTGGCAAAGGCGAAAACAGCATCTTCGAGATCGAACAAGAACTCAAGCACGCTGGGCACAACATGGTGCAAGCAGTGGTTTGTGATGTTCGCAATCGAGATTCGCTCGAAAGAGTGTTTGCGAAGTACAAACCAACGATCGTTTTTCATGCGGCGGCGCATAAACACGTTCCTCTCATGGAACTCACGCCGATTGAGGCGGTCCGGAATAACGTTTACGGCACGATGCGGGTTTGCGAGACTGCACTTCGACACGCAGTCAAGAAATTCATCCTTGTTTCTACTGATAAAGCGGTGAACCCCAAGAACGTGATGGGTGCATCCAAGCGGGTGGCCGAGATGATTGTGACGGCAATGGCTGACCGATCAGACACCAGCTTCTCTGCGGTTCGATTTGGGAACGTTCTCGGTTCTCGCGGGAGCTTAGTTCCGATCCTGCAAAAGCAGATCAAGGTCGGAGGTCCTATCACGATCACCCACCCAGAAATGACACGGTTCTTTATGACGATTCCCGAAGCGGCTCAACTCATCGTTCAAGCAGGGGCAATGGGAAGTCATGGTGAAATTTTCATCCTGGATATGGGCGAAGCGGTGAAAATTGTCGATCTTGCGTGTGATATGATACGGATGCACGGATTAGTCCCTGGCGAGGACATCGAAATCAAATTCACTGGTATCCGGCCCGGTGAAAAGCTCCACGAGGAACTTTCTTACGAAGCGGAAGACCTCTCCCCAAGTGAGCACGCGAAGATCAATAAAGTCACGAGCGATCGTCCAGTGGCGTGGGCGACTCTCAAAGACCGACTAGAAGCATTAAAAGCCCTGTGTGACGAGGGCGACGTCGAGGCGACTCGCGCCTTCCTGATGGACTTGGCGTGGGCTAAGAATCTGCCACCCGTTCCGTTGGCAGAAAAGGAATAAGAACGGTAATTCATTTTTATGTCTCAAATTGAGGCACAAGCGGAGCCTGACTCGGCTTCCGTTTTGGCCTGTTTAGAAGCTGACCTCACAGAGGAGGGTCGATATGGACACCGAAAGGTGGAACTCACAGAGCAAGACGTCCGCGTCTTTGATTCTGCGGGCACCGTATTGCTCACTCTCCCCCTGACTGATATTGCAGATGCTCGCAACGAACCACTCGTGAGTGGCGGGCGACTGATTGTTGATACAAAGTCTGGCGAAGAAATTACGGTTTGTAGTTATTCGTTGCGGCACTCGACCGAGTTCAGTGACATGGCTCGGGCGATTGAACATTTGGCGAAGGAAGGTGAGTTCCTTGGTCAACCTCCGCGAGCAAAAATCCGGTGCGAAAAGTGTAACGAGCTTTTGCCGGAAAAAGATGGTGTCTGCCCACGATGTCTGAATCGGGGACGCACGATGCTGCGCATCGGGAAGTTCCTGAAGCCGTACAAGAAGCAAGCGATCTTGTTGGCACTCGGGTCATCGTTTGCGACGCTGATAAATATGATTCCCCCGGCAATCCAAGGGCGGATCTTGGACAACTTCAACCTTGGGGATAAGAACACTCAGTTCCTGTTCACGATGGTGGGAGCATGGGCGTTCACTCTGGCGATTGCGGCGGTGATGCAGATTGTCAATGGTCGCATGAACACGTATTTGGGTTCGCATATCGCGAGCGATCTCCGTAAGGAAACCTATGCGGCGATCGAGAGATTGCACCTTGCGTACTTCGACCGTAAACCGGTCGGGGCCATTGCCAGCCGTGTGACTCAGGATACGGATCGCGTTTGGTTCTTCCTGGTGGATGGCGTTCCCTTCTTCCTGGTTCACGGGTTGATGCTGATCGCGGTCACGGTGATTCTCTTCAAGATCAACTGGCTCCTCGCATTAGCAATCTTGACGCCGATCCCGCTGGTTGCCCTCATCAGTATGTGGGCGTGGAAGCCGATCTCGAATCTGTTCTTCCGGGTGAGCCAGAAGATGGCGCGAGTTCATATGCATCTCAACGAAAGTTTGATGGGCATTCGTGTTGTCAAGGCGTTCGCGAAGGAAGACGACGAGTACAACAAGTTCCAAATCCGAAGCGAAGAACTGCGCCAAGCGCATACCCGCGCGGATCGCACTTGGTACACCGCTTACGGGATGATGACTTTCTGTGTCGCGATGGGGACGGCGGTTCACTGGACGGTTGGCGGTTGGATGCTCTACACGGGCAAGCTGACATTCGGCAACTTCTATATCATCCATGCCTATTTGGGGATGGTTTATGGACCGCTCCAATGGTTTGCTCAGGTGAACAACTGGTTCAGCCGCGCGATGGCGGGGGCCGAGCGCATCTTCGAAATCCTCGATATGACTCCTGAGCCACAAGCGGGCTCAGGCAAGGTGATTGAAGTCAAAGGCGATGTCTCGTTTGATGGCGTGCGGTTCGGTTACGACAAATCGAACCCGGTAATCAATGGAGTGAGCTTTGATGTGAAAGCCGGTGAGATGATCGGTCTGGTTGGGCACTCGGGAGCAGGGAAATCAACCACGATCAACCTGGTCAGCCGGTTTTATGAGCCTGATCTGGGGCGCATTTTGATTGATGGCATTGACTACCGCGATCTCGATCTTCATTCGTACCGTCAGCAGATCGGGATTGTTCTCCAAGATCCGTTCCTTTTCCACGGAACGATTGCCGAAAACATCTCTTACGGGAAACCCGGTGCAACGATGGAAGAGATCATGGTCGCTGCTAAAGCTGCCAACGCTCACAATTTCATCGTAGCTAAAGTGGATGGCTACGACACGGTGGTTGGCGAACGTGGTGCTCGTTTGAGTGGTGGCGAAAAGCAACGCATCTCGATTGCGCGCGCAATTCTTCATAACCCAAGAATCCTCATCCTTGATGAAGCGACATCAAGCGTGGATGTCGAGACAGAAAAAGAAATCCAGGAGGCAATTCAAAGGCTGGTCAGCGGGCGAACAACGTTTGCGATTGCTCACCGGCTCTCGACTTTGCGGAAGGCTGATCGCTTGATCGTGATGGAGCGCGGGAAGATTGTCGAACAGGGAACGCACGAAGAACTGATGAATCAGAAAGGTGTGTTCCACGACCTTGTTCAAACGCAAAGCGCGGTGAACGAAATCATTGGGATAGGTTCGAAGTGATAACAGATATTGAAGTGTTTTATCAGCCGGAAGGGCGTTTGCGTATGACGATGGGCGACCGGAGTTATGTCGAAGTCAAGCCGGCGTGGGCGGCACCGCTCAGTCAAACCGGGAAGTATCTGGTGCTTCTGGATGGGAAGGATCGGGAAATCATCTTGATCACCGATCCGACCAAGGAGCTGAAACCGGAAACTTGGAGCTTGCTTCAAAATGAACTTCAGCGGCGATATCTCTCGGTGAAGATCGACAAGATTCTGAATACAAAGACGATCTTCGGTTCAACCTACTGGACGGTGATGACTGAACGGGGTGAGCGCGACTTTGTCACTCAATCGCTTCAGGAGAATGCACAATGGCTCGGGCCAGAGCATCTTCTGGTGATAGATGTTGACGGAAATCGCTTTGAGCTCCCCGATATCAATGCTTTGGATGAAGAAAGTAAGAATCATCTGTTCATGACCGTGTAAAGTTTCGGTCATGGATACGCAAACCGGCTTGGATGTACTAGCTTCGGAGGAATTCCGACTACTCAAAGGGAAAACCATAGGAGTGGTCTGCCACCAAGCCTCGGTTGCGCGTGATCTCGAACATATCTTGGACAAGCTTCTCCCGCTCCATCAAGCGGGAGAACTTAAGATTGCTGCCGTTTTCGGGCCGCAACACGGGATCTGGGGGCACACTCAGGACAACATGATCGAGTGGGAGGGCTATGTTGATGTGCGTACTGGGCTGCGGTTCTTCTCTCTCTATGGTGAGCACCGCGAGCCAACTCCCTCAATGCTCGAAGGCATTGACACACTCGTTGTGGATGTCCAAGATGTCGGGGCACGCTACTATACTTTCATTTGGACACTGGCGAACTGCATGAAAGCTTGCGAGCTTCTGGGAATCAAAGTGCTAGTTCTAGATCGTCCGAATCCAATCACGGGAACTCAATTCGAGGGGCCAGGTGCTGATCCAGAGTTCAAGTCGTTTGTGGGTTTACATCCGCTCCCTGTTCGGCACGGTATGACGATCGGAGAGATAGCCCTCTATCTAAAAGACACACATTATCCAAAATCCAACCTGGAAATCGTGGCGATGAAGCGCTGGAACCCGAGCTTTATGTATTCGCAGACAGGTTTGAATTGGGCGATGCCCTCACCCAATATGCCGAGCGAAGAGACGGCCACCGTTTATCCCGGTCAGTGCTTGCTGGAGGGCACCAAGCTCAGTGAAGGGCGGGGAACGACCCGTCCGTTCGAGATGTTCGGTGCGCCCTATATTGATGGATGGGAATTTTGCGATGCGATGAACGGAATGAACCTGCCGGGCGCATTCTTCCGACCGATCCAGTTTTTGCCGACATTCCAAAAGTACGGAGGCGAAGTCTGCCAAGGCGCGTACCTGCACGTGACGGATCGGAAGGATTTTCATTCAGTGAAAACGACAGTAGCTTTGCTCCATACCATCCGCCGACTTTATGGCGAGAAATTTGAGTGGTTGTCTCCCCCGTATGAGTACGAGTACGACCTCATGCCGATTGACATTTTGTGGGGAGGCACGCAGCTGAGAGAGTGGGTGGATGCCCAGGTTCCGGTTCAGCAAATCTGGGACTTTATTGATGAATCTGTTAAGGGTTTGTTAGCAGAAACGGGACATTTCCACATCTATCAGCGGTGATTCTGCTTCAAGTTCACACTTTCGGCCCAAAAAGTGCAGCCTTTCCCGAACCTTAGTAGGAATCCGTCTTCATAATAGAGGACGTGTGGACGAAGGGTTCCCCGCCCTTCACGGAATCATCATGCAAAAAAAAGCCTTTACTCTCATTGAACTCCTGGTGGTTATTGCAATCATCGCGATTCTTGCGGCTATCCTGTTCCCGGTTTTTGCTCAAGCAAAGGTCGCGGCAAAGAAGACGGTTGGAATCAGCAATCAAAAGCAAATTGGTACTGCCATCCAGATTTATCTGGCTGACTACGACGATATGTATGCACGCCGATCCGGATGCGAGCTGAACTCTTCGCTCAACAATGTTTTGAACGATGGCACCCTGCGCTGCTCTGGTGGTACTGGGTTCGCTCACTCCATGACTTGGCAGTCTTGGCAGAAATACTACATGCCATACATGAAGAACGTTGATATCTTCAGCCACCCAGTTCGCATCAAGGATGCAAATGACTGGAATAACAACGGTCAAATCCGAAACGCATTTGCGATCAACCTCGGTTTGACGGGTGCTGAAACCAGCGGATTCTCCAGCCGACCTTGGGCAGGCGGTACTCCAACTGCTATTGCAAACGTATCTGCTGCATGGTTGCTCGCTGAACTGCCGCACAGCTACGGCGCTCCGTTCCTTGCTGGTTCGGGCGGCGTTGGTTCCCCAGTTATCGAAACGGTTTATCCGATGGCAATCCGCGAATACTGGCGCGCCATTTTCTTGAAGAACGCAGGCGGTTGTAACACCACCGAAGAAATCGACACCACCGCAGCTCCGCTTGAAGGTGTCATCCTCGGAATGGCAGACGGCTCAGCTAAGTTCTATCCAGTCAAGAAATTCTTGGCAGAAACCCCAACCATGGCTGAGTACTACCCAGCTGGTTCTCTTCCAGGCAACTTGAACTCCAACTGCCGCCGCGCAACCAGTGCTTATGTTTCTGGCCCTGGCGTCCCTAACACCGATATCCGATACCCACTTTGGGGTCTTGGTCAGTAATGCGTAAGCTCGCTTTGCTGTTCCTCGGCATTCTCGCAGTAGGTATGGTTGCTGGCTGTAGCTCTGCCGGGAAAACTGTGACGGATAAAGATGTTGACAATTGGCAAAACGAAGGTCTCCCGGAAGGCGAGACTGCTGATCAGCAACACAACGACGGTCGCTAAGCGCGATCAACTTAGAAAGCACCCCACGAATTTCGTGGGGTGCTTTTGTTTTAAGAGAAGGGTAACACTCAGTTAAGGACTCTTAGCATTGCCCAAACCTTAACGTTCTCCATAAAGCTGACCTCCATTCTTTCATTGCGCTCGTCGTTTGACGGGCAAGGAATTTATGATGAAGAAGGCTTTCACTCTGATTGAACTTCTGGTTGTCATTGCTATCATTGCAATCCTCGCAGCAATCCTGTTCCCAGTTTTTGCACAAGCGAAGGTCGCGGCGAAAAAAACTGCGGCGATCAGTAACCAGAAGCAAATCGGTACCTCCGTTCTTATTTACATGGCGGACTACGACGATACTTATCCACGAAATGATGACTGTCAGCCGGGCAGTGCTTTGAATCCTGAGCTGAACAACGAGCCGTTTGCTCCGACAGGGGTTGGCTGTACAACCAGCCGCTACTTCTATCGCATGAACCACTACTCCTGGCAGAAGTGGCTGATGCCTTACATGAAGAATCTCCAAATTTTCGAGCACCCAGGTCGACAAAAGAACGCGGCTCAATGGGAAGCGAATGGAGAAATCATGGGTGGATTCGGTCTTAACGCCACCATCACAGGGATGCTTGATACCTACAATCGCGCACCGGGTAGCCGTGGTCGGTTCCGAAACAGCTGGCTCGGTGGTACGCAAACCGCGATTCCGGATGTTGCTCAAGCCATGCTCTTATTCGAATTCGGAAATCCCGACATCAACTACGTTCCCGGTATCGCAGACAATGCGACCTCTGAGGATGAGTCTTACTTGGTCTATCCGCCAGCAATTCGAGAATTCTGGGCGCGTAACTTGATGCAGTGGGATACCTGTACTGCATGGGATATGAACGAGATCAGCTCCGAGCCGGATACACGATCCACGATCGGTGGTGGTTTAACTCTCGGGTTCACTGATGGCCACGCGAAGTTCTATTCTGCTGGCAAGTTTCTCAGCGAAACACCGACCTATGCAGAGTACATCGTGGGTGGTTCGGTGCCGAGTAGCCGCATGTGCGGTATCTCCAGCGGAACCTTCGCCTGGGATGCTGACGTCGATCTGACCGTTGACTACCCGATGTGGGGTCTCGGTAACAACTAATGAAACTCTTCGGAATCGTTGCGGTTGTTCTCTGCTTTGCTCTTATTGGGTGCAAGCAGCCTAACTCCGACATTTCGCAAAGCGGTGCAGAAGCTAAGCAGCAACAAATGAAAGATGCGGCGGCCAAATTGCACGCGGACGGAAAGATTCCTGAAGACGAAATGCGCAACTAACGCCGTTTTATTTATTTTGGGGTTCTGGGCCGGTACGGTGGCATGATGCCGTTACCGGCCAATTTCTTTTGCTCCCTGGTACTTTCGCGATACAATAGGGGTGGCACCAAGTTATGAAGCTGGTTATTTGCGTTGTACACGGGCGGGACAAAGCCCGCCTCTCTGATGAGCTTGTGAGTAGTGGGTTCAAATTTACTGTCGTTGGGTCATCAGGTGGCTTTCTGCGGGAAGGAAACGCCACATTCTTGATTGGGGTGGAGGAAGAGATGGTTGATCAACTCAAGGAAGTCATCGCCAAGAACTGCAAACAGCGCGACCAGACCGTAAATGTGATGCCATTTGATGCGAACCCCGGTGCGGGGATTTTGCCGAACCCTGTCTCTGTTCCAGTTGGCGGCGCCGTCGCTTTTGTTTTGCCTGTCGATGAGTTCTGCCGTTTCTGAACTCCCTGGCTTGAGGACAGCCAAGCGAGCCGCTCAGCGCATTCTGGAATCCGGCGATAGCGTTCGTGCGTTGATGTTCTTTGGCGCGCATGGGTGCGGGAATCAAGAATTAGCCGAAGATATGGCGCGGCATTGGCTTTCCAAAACGGAAGCTCCTTTTGATGGGGAACTCTCACGTCATGTGGATTGCCTATTGATTGAGCCAGCCGGTGCGAGCTCGATTATTACGCTTGATGCAATTCGTTTGAGCGAAGGCAGTGGGGAAAAGAGATACGACACTCCAATCATCGATTTTCTACGGACACGCCCCTTGATGGGAGCGAAAAAAGTTGTCTTCATTCAGCACTGCGATCGGATGAATAGCCGGGCTGCCAATGCGCTTCTCAAGACTCTGGAAGAGCTTCCAGAGTACGCCCGAATCATCCTGCTGACCAGCAACCCTGGGCAGGTGCTTCCAACCATTCGGAGCCGGGTGCTGAGCATTGGTTGTGAAGCTGAAGTCAACAACGAAGGGGCAAGCGATCCCGAAATTGTTTTTGGTGAAACTTATGGGCGACGCAAGGAGATCGTTGCGGCAATGGAAGCGTATTCCTCACTCCTCCATTTGTTCGAGTCGTTACCGGTGTCAAAGCAGTTTACGGCACTCAAGAAAAGCGAGCAGATGCTCTTGATTTCCTCACAGATTGCTGAGCAACGGGCTATCAAAGAGCGAGCCGCGCGAGCAGACGTGCTGGAATGTCTCGGTAACTTTCTGATCAAGCGGTGGCCCGAGAAGCTTGGGCTCGCCGAGGAGATCGCCGAAGCGCACCGCTATATACTGGGACATGCTAACGCGAGTTTGGTGTTCGACGCGCTTTTGACCCGGCTTTTAGCATAAAATATCCGAATTAGAAAAGTTTCGGAACAAATCTTGGAGGGAAGCCTGTAGTGAGCGTAAGGAAGGAAATGGACGGAGTCGTGTCTTGGGTTAAGAGCCTTACTCGGTCAAACGAAGATCGTCGACCGCTTTTTGAGCGGAAGATGACCGAATCGTATCAGCAGGCCTACAATATGGCGTATCGCCTCACTTCGAATCGGAGTGAAGCGGAAGATTTGCTACAAGAAACGTACATTCGGGCCTACCGATTTTTCCATCGCTACAACGAAGACCTTCCTTTTGCGTCATGGCTCTATCGGATCATGACGAATATCCACATCGACAATGTCCGGCGTACGTCTCGGCTCAAAACCGTGAGTATTGATCAACCGGTCGGGCCTAGCGGCTCGGCTTGGGATCTCGAAGATCAATCAGCCAGTTGCGATGAGCGTGCGTTGAATGGTCAGCTGGATGAGCCATTCCAACTTGGCCTGAAAGCGATGACTCCAGAATTCCGAACCGCGATCGTCTTGGCGGATGTCGAAGGGATGTCTTACGAAGAGATCGCAGAGATCATGCATACATCGGTTGGCACTGTGCGATCTCGCATTCACCGGGGCCGCAAGCAGCTTCGCGAGCACTTAGAACGCTCCTATCCGGAAATTGTGGAGGTGAATCGCTAATGAATTGCCAACGCATCCAACGGATGTTCTCTGCATATGTTGACCACGAACTGAGTGGCGCTGAGCAAATTCAAGTTCGCGACCATGTCCGCGATTGCGAAGAATGTCGATTCGAATTGGAGTCGATTGAAGCGGTCAAGAAGATTGGCTCTCAGCTACGACCATTGGAAGCAAACGAAGATTTGCTCCAGAAGATGATGGTCAAAGCAGTCAAGAAACCGGATCGAAAGAAAGAAGTTTTGCGTTCCTTTGCAATGGCAACGGTCGCAGTTGCTTGTGGTGCTTTGTTGGGATTATCGTTACTCTCTCGCGGGAATACAGTTCAGGTTGCTTCACCAGGTGAGCGCAATCAAGCCAGCCATGGCGAATATGTGACTGATCGCGCGGTTTACTCAGACGATTACTTTGGTACCAACATTGCCCCAACTGTCCCTGTTTCCACTCGCCCGTAAATCCGTTTGGATTCGATCTGGCTTGATCTGCGTCGCCTTTTTGGTGTCTGCAGTCGCGCTTGGGCAATTTATTGATAAGTCAGATCAAGGTAAGGGTTCCAATATCAAAGTCACTGTTTCGGCGACTCAAGTGAGGAACGAGCAACCGCTGATTTGGGTTGGAGAGACCGCCAGAGATGCTTTCCGCCGTGCACAAAAGAACAAATTCGATTTTAACGGCACTCTGATTGTATCGCGCACTTTTGAAAGTGGCTATAAAGGCAGCTTCAAAGTTGAGTTCAATCGAAAAAAACAGTTAAAGGTGACGGTTCTCCAACCGCTATCTGAGCAGGGTCGGCAAACGATAGATGACTTTACGACTGTGCAATCGTACTTTCCCGCGAGCAATCAGATTGTTGTTCAGCCCTCTGCCTATGCTGCTCTTGGAAGTTCAGACTTCCGGCTAAATTTGGCGGAAAAGAACTACAGGATCAGCGGAGGAGAGAAAGTCGAGTTCAACCGCAGAACTACGATCGAAGTGATCCTGGAGCCAAAGAGTCGGGGACTTTACAAAAGACGACTTTTGATCGATTCCACTTATCCCGTGATGATGCTTTACGAGATATTGGAAGGTAATAAGACGATCTCAACCGTTCAAGATGCAATTTTGATTGAGACTGACCGGGGGAGCAGTGAAAGGTTTAGCTTCAATACGCAAGGAGCTGAGGTCGTAAAAACATGGGGGCCGAAGGAAATGAAGGATCCCAAGGCTAGCTCAGGATTATTGGGTTTCTTGCCAAGACAGAAAAAGTCTTTGCCGTACGGCTTTGCGGTTGTCTCAGAGCAGATTGTAGGCTCAGCGGAAGCTCCTGCGTTCGCCGTACGTTTGTCTAATGGAATGGCAACGGTCACGGTGTATCAATGGGACACGGAAGATGGCGGCCGCCGCAGTTTTGAGGGATTGAGACCATCGTCGATTGATCGCGATGGAGTTGGATACGCCGTTGTTGGAGACGAACCTGACGCGGTTTGCCTGCGCATCCTGAAAGAATTTGTCAAGTGACAATTCTGGGTCCCCGGAACTCATTCCAATCTCAAATTTGTTAGAAATGACATCCCCAGAATCGAAAGATTGCAATTGGTGGCACAACCAATGCGTCTGAAAGAGAAGGAACGACATATGAGTAAATCGAGTTTTTGGAAAAACCCCATTTTGATGATCTGCCTTGGCGCAGTTGTCATGGGTGGAGGCATTTGGGCGAGCAACGGCGCGCCCCTGCCGAAATTTGGATCGCCAACCAGCAAGTACGCATCATTGAAGCCGACTGTCCGAGTGGCATCGGTGCCGGGCGCAGGTAACAGCGGCAATCTCGGCGAAATGAATGCGACCTTTTCGGACTTAGCTGAAGCGGTTGCTCCCGCCGTAGTGACGGTTACCGAAGATCCATCGCGAGGCGGTGGTTCGGGATGGGTTTACCGTTCGGATGGCTGGATTGTTACCAATGATCACGTTGTTGGCAATGCCAAAACAATCACCGTCATCTTCGCCGATGGCCGCGAAGTTGAAGGAAAGGTCTATCGCACCAACGATGCCCTCATTGATCTCGCTTTGGTGAAGGTCGACCGAACCGACTTAACCGCTCTTCAACTGACGGATAGCAGCCAGGTGCGCGTTGGAGAGTACGCAATGGCGATTGGTGCTCCGTTTGGCCTCCAGAACACCGTTACGATTGGTCACGTGAGTGCTTTGGGGCGTGGCAGCAACGTCAACGATCCAAACTACGGAATTCGAGGCTACGCCGGCATGATTCAGACCGATGCGGCGATCAACCCGGGGAATAGCGGTGGCCCACTCGTGAATATCAATGGTGAACTGATCGGAGTGAACTCCACCATTGTTTCCAGTACGATGTCCTCGGCTGGAATCGGTTTTGCGCTTCCGGCAAACATGGTTCGTGCAGTCGCGGATGAAATCATTGCAACAGGGAAATTTGATCGTGGGCTTATCGGTGCTGCGATTGAAGACGTCAAGCCTTACATCTTGCAAGAGCAGAACCTTAAGGGTGGAGCGATAGTTACGCAAATCCCGAACAACTCCCCTTCCTATGCGGCTGGACTCCGAAAGGACGATATCATCACCCGTTTGAATGGTGAGCAACTGCATGGCGAGTTAGAACTCCGCATTGCCCTGATGGAAAAATCTCCGAACGAAACGGTGGAACTCACTTACGTTCGCGATGGCAAGGTGCGGGAAGCTAAGGTCAAGCTGACGACGCCGGAACCGGTAGCTCAAGCGCAACCTCAGCCGCAACTGGGCAACCCGTTCGGTGACAATGGATTCAACCCATTCGAACAAGATCGTGGCGAAGGATTTGGTCAGCAGGATCCTGCTCCTAATCAACGAGTTGTGTTGGGTGTGCAAGTTCGAGCGATCGACGACACTGTTCGGCAGCAATTCGATTTGCCGAGTGATGTCAAGGGGGCGGCAATTATGACGATCAGCCCAGGCTCATTGGCTGAATCGCTTGGGCTGAAAGTTGGAGATGTCATCGTTGAAATCAATGGTGATGAGATCACTCAACTGCAAGACGTGACTACTTCGCTTCAAAAGAGCTTGCGATCGGGCAACGTCTCGGTTGTTGCGATGCGGAATGTGGACGGAAAAATGAACCGGTTCCAATCCCAATCACCGATTCGATAAATCGCTTGATTCCAATAAGAATAGCTCCGGAGGTCGTTCCTCGGGGCTATTCTTATTGCCCGTCGCAGCTTTTGCAGACGCCTTCGACTTCAATCGTGATTCGAGATGCTTTGAACCCGAGTGACGAGAGCTGTTCGCTGAGGTCGGTCATCGCGCAGGGATCAATATCGAGTTCCATAACATTGCCGCAGGTGTCGCAGACAATCATTTCGCTGGCGGAGCCATGTTCGCCTTCAAGACGGCAAGCCAGATAGCCATCTGAACTCTGGACATAGTGAACGAGATCGAGCTCTCGGAGCACTTTGAGCGTGCGGTAGACGCTGACAACATCGACTTTCTTTCCGGTGAGCGTAACCGCCTCTTGGAGGGCGTAAGCGTTCAGGGGGAGGTCGCTTTGATCGAGTGTTTCCAAAATGGCGATTCGGGGCGAAGTGATTCGCATTCCGACGCCGCGCAGTTTTTCAATTGCGGCAGATACGAAAGGCGTTTTTTTGACTTTTGAACCGGAATCAGCCATGTTTTTTAGATTTTACACCCTGGATTTCCCATCATTTTTACTTTCCCCCTTGCGTTGGAAGGGATTTCTGAGTCAGACTGAGCTTACTTGAACTCAGGATAGGTTCAATTGAACTTGAATTTTGATGGAGTTTTGGTACATTATCTATTCAGCCTAAAAGAGGTTCTATCGGTTCCATGCAGTTTTATAATCTGAAAACCCGATCCCATGTCGACGTACCGGAGTCTGATGTCAAAAAGACGAAGATGATCCGCAAGACCAAGAACGGTGAGCAAGTTCGCTACGCATTCAAAGCTACCTACCAAGGAAGCACCCTGTACAAGTTCGTTAACGAAGCCACCTACAAGGCAACGAACGTACCGGAAGTCTAAGGTTTCTATTCGATTCGTTTTACTGGGGTTACCAATTGGTAGCCCCAGTCCTTATTTTGCTTGCCAGGTTTTTTGCTTACAATTGAACCGAGGGCGCGAAAAAGCGTCACGTCTCACATGGCCCTGCAATCAGAAAAAGAGAAAATTGCGCACCTCTTGCGTCGCTTTGGGTTTGGTGCAAGCGAAGCGGAGATGGAGTACTACAGTCAGGGAGGGCTGAAGGGTGCCATCGATAAGCTCATCAATTGGGAGAAAGTAGAGCGGGGCGATTTCATCGAGGCGGGTGAACTGGATGAGCGAGGCGGGATTCCCCAGCCACAACTCGCGGTTTTGCATTGGTACGGGCGGGCTTTGACAACACAGCGCCCGCTCGAAGAAAAGCTCACGATTTTTTGGCACGACCATTTCGCTACCAGTGCACAGAAAGTGACCTCTGGTACGGCCATGTATCAGCACATCAACACGATTAGGGACAACGCGGGGAATTCTTTTATTGATCTGTTGATGGCGGTTAGCAAAGACCCCGCTATGCTTTTCTGGCTGGATAACCAAGAAAATCTCAAAGACAGGCCGAACGAGAATTTCGCGCGAGAAGTGATGGAGCTTTTCACCCTCAGCGAAGGAAATTACAGCGAAAAGGATGTTCTCGAGGCGGCGCGATGCTTTACCGGTTGGACAGTCGGCGTCCGCAGAGGGCAACGAGTTGTTCCGGTTCGTAATGATATCCCTCGCGGCAACTCGATTTTCTACTTTGACCGCGCGAATCACGATGGCGGTGAGAAGCAACTCCTCGGGAATAAAGGTGACTTTGATGGTGAAGACATTGTCGGCATCCTTTGTGGTCACCCGATGACTGCGAAATACATCACCAAGAAAATGTGGGAATTCTTTGTATACAAGAATCCAGAACCCGCAATTGTTGAGCGGCTCGCGGGCTCGTTCCGAAATTCTGGGCTCAATATCCGGCGTCTGGTGCGGGACATCATGGAATCTCCGGAGTTCTATTCCGAGAAGGCAGAACGCAAGCTGATCAAAAATCCAATCGATTTCTGCATGTCCACGGCGAGACAGCTTGGGATTGGTTCAATTGTTACTCAAGGGTTGAGCCAAGCAGAAGATTTCCGTGGTAAGCGTCGTGCACTTGGCCCAGCTGGGCAGCTTGCTCAAGCAACTGACACAATGGGCATGCGATTGATGTATCCGCCGGACGTCGCGGGCTGGGATTGGCATGAGGCGTGGATTTCCACCGCCACGATGGTTGAGCGTGTAAAGTGGGCGGATCGTGTATTCCCAGCAAACGGACAGGGAATTGCCGTCATCAACAACATGCTTGGCGGACCGGCGACCCCAGATGTGCTGGTTGATAAGATGATTTCTGTATTGGATGTCAACCTGCCCGATTCTAAGGTCAAAGTGTTGCGGGAATCGGCGGTGAAAACTGCAGGTGGAACTGGCCCGATTCGGCCCCAGCAATTGGCTCGTGTGGCGAATGGTGTTGCACGACTGATTTTCGGTAGTCCTGAATTTCAGTACGCATAAATGCGGAACCCAAGCTCAGATTCGGGCTCATCGGTAAAATTGAGCCCGAATTATGACAATTGACGAGCAGTTGGAATTACTCCGCCGTGGCACGACGGAGATTATCAGCGAAGAGGATCTGAAGACAAAACTCCAGTCAGGTCGCCCGCTTCGCGTCAAGCTCGGGGTGGACCCGACAGCTGCTCATGTTACGCTTGGCTGGGCGGTTGTACTTCGAAAGCTCCGCGACTTTCAGAAGCTTGGGCACACCGCTTGCCTCATTATTGGCGATTTCACCGCCATGATCGGCGACCCCAGCGGGAAAAGTAAGACCCGTAAGCAACTCACTCGCGAGGAAGTTCAGGCGAATGTCGATGCCGTCAGCGAGCAGTTCTACAAGATTCTTGATCCAGAAAAAACGGAGATTTACTTCAATAAAGACTGGCTTGGCAAAATGAATTTCGAGGATGTCATTCGGCTGTGTTCGCGGTACACCGTCGCACGCATTATGGAGCGGGATGATTTCACCAAACGGTTCACAAATCACGAGCCGATTGCAATGCACGAAATCCTGTACCCGCTCTGCCAAGGAATGGATTCGGTGGAGATCAATGCCGATGTCGAACTCGGCGGCACAGATCAGAAATTCAACAATTTGGTTGGACGCACGCTGATGTCGCAGTACGAGCAAGAGCCGCAGATTGTGATGCTTTGTCCGCTCCTGGTTGGTACAGATGGCACGGAGAAGATGTCTCAGTCGCTGGGCAACTACGTCAGCATCATCGACGAGCCTAACGACATGTTTGGCAAGACAATGTCCATCCCAGATAGCCTGATTGCGAACTGGTTTGAACTCTGCACTGATGTCCCGATGGACGAAGTTGGTGCAATGCTCGCTGATGGTAAGAACCCGCGCGACGCAAAGATTCGCCTTGCGAAAGAGATCGTTGCTTTGTATCACGACCAGGATGCGGCGGACGCGGCGGAGCAGTATTTCATCGACACCTTCAGCAAGCGGCAGCAGCCAGTCGACGCAGAGGAAGTGTCTATTCCTGACCAATTGGTGGAAGATGGGGAAGTCTCGCTGGCGGCTCTCATTGCCGGCCTGGATCTCGCTGAGAGCAATGGCAAAGCCAAGAACTTGATCAAACAGGGGGCGGTGGCTTTGGATGGCGAAAAGGTGTCCGATGTGGGCGCACGGTACGCAGTGAGCGACCTATTCGGCAAGGTACTTAAGGTCGGGAAGCACCAGTTCCGTAAGCTCACTTGAGCCCACGGAAAAACCAAGGGTCCTAGAGAATCTCAACCCTGAACCTTAGAAATTCGTCAAATAAGTGATGCAAAATTCATCATTGGCGAAACGATCCACTCCTTGGGGTGCCATTTTCTCATTTTTGGCGGCCATTTTCTATGGCGTCTCGCCAATCGACTTGCTTCCGGATTTGATTCCGATTATCGGGCTGGCAGATGATGCCGTCGCGGTGCCGCTTCTGATTGTCTACGGGATTGTTCTGTACAACCGAGGCAGAAAACCAGGGAGCGCACCCAAGCAGGTGATCGAAACCCAGCCGGTGGAACCTCATATTCCCGGTAGTTACGAAGAAGCCGCTTTCTAATCCGCGAAGAGCTTTTCGGCGAAGAAGTCAGCATCGAAGTCGCGCAGGTCTTCGGCTTTCTCTCCGAGCCCGATGAGCTTGACGGGAATTCCAAACCGTTCATAGATTCCAATCAGTGCCCCGCCTCTTGCTGTGCCATCGAGCTTAGTGAGAGCGAGGGCACTGACTTTTGCCGCTCCGGTGAACTCTTCGGCTTGGCGGAGGGCATTCTGACCTGTGTTGGCATCCAGCACCAAGATCACCTCATCTGCTGGGCGTCCAAGAGCTTTCTCAACGACATTAGCGACCTTGCTGAGTTCTGCCATGAGGCTGGCTTTGGTGTGCTGACGTCCAGCTGTATCGGCAAGCACGAAGTCCGCACCACGTGCCTTGGCGGCATTGATCGCATCGAAGAGGACACTGGCAGGGTCGGAGCCAGGCTGGGCGCGCACGATCTCGGCACCAGATCGCTCTGACCAGATTTCAAGTTGCTCCACAGCGGCGGCCCGAAAGGTGTCCCCGGCAGCAAGGATGACTTTGCGCCCCTCTTTCACAAGCCGGGTCGCGAGCTTGCCGATGGTGGTGGTTTTGCCTACGCCATTCACGCCGACAAAGAGATAAACGGTCGGTGGGAAGTTGCGGAAGAGGATGTGCTTGCCTGGTTGGGAGAATCGGGTCTTGATGGATTCTTTCAGCCGTTCTTTGATGCCTTCAGGAGTGTTGACTTTTTCCTCGCGCACGGCTTGACGGAGCTCTTCTAGGATTTCTTCAACGATGCTGATGGGGGTATCGGCCTGGAGGAGCGCTTCTTCGAGTTCCTCGTACAGTTCGTCGTCTATGACCCCGCGACCGAGCATTCGGTCGACACGTTGCATCAAGCCTTTGAACATGAGCGTTTAGAGTATGGCAGTCCCCAGCTTTAGTTCAGGACTCGCAGCTCGTTCATCGGCTTCTGCGGTTGGATTTTGGCAAGCCGCTCAGCCATGACTTTCTCGCTGAACGCGATGGCGTTGTAGCTGGATCGTATAAACGGGCCGCTTGCTACGAAGATGAAGCCCATTTCTTCGCCGATCTTCTCGTACTCGGCAAATGCATCGGGGTGGATGTACTCGACAACCGGGAGGTGCTTCATGGTTGGGCGGAGGTATTGCCCGATGGTGATGGCATCTACTCCGATCTCGCGCAGGTCTTCCAGAGTCTTGAGAACTTCGTCTTTTGTTTCGCCAAGGCCAAGCATGATGCCGGACTTGGTGTAGATCGCCGGATCAATCTCCTTGACCATCTCCAGAACGCGCATTGTGCGGTCGTATTTGGCCTGTGGGCGTACGATCGTATGAAGTCGCTCTACTGTTTCGATGTTGTGATTGTAAATCTCAGGCTTAGCGGCACAGACGGTGCGGATGCACTCTTCATCGCCTTTGAAGTCGGGAGTCAGGATTTCAACAATGACGTGGGGGAGTTCTTTGTGTAGAGCCTCAATGGTTTTGGCGAATTGACCGGCCCCCTGGTCTTTCAGGTCGTCGCGGGCAACGGAGGTGACAACCACATGTTTGAGCCCCAACTCCTTGGTGGCGTGAGCCACGTTGATTGGCTCCAGGGCATCTAACTCTTCGCCCTTGCCGACCTTGATCGCGCAGAATCCGCAGGATCGGGTGCAGGTGTTCCCCAGGATCATGAATGTGGCGGTCTTTTTGCTCCAGCATTCGGGCATGTTGGGGCAACGCGCCGATTCACAGACAGTGTGGAGATTTTTGCTCCGCATCATCTGCTGGACTTCGTTGATCGTGTCCGGTCGCGGGAGGCGGATGGTAAGCCACTCAGGGAGACGCTGCGCCATTAGTGTCTAGTTTATCTGAGCTTGAGTTCGGGACCCGTGAGAGGAATTGCTTGTCCTATTGAACTTTTGGGGCTGATTCCGCCCCATAATCTGTAGTAGAGAGCAAGACGATGATTTCTTTCTTTGTTGCCCAAGTCGCGCCGCACCCACTCCCGAGAGTGCACTGGGAGCCAATCAATGAGACACCGCCACCATTGAAAATCCAGACCGTCGCCAATGCAGACAAAACTTGGAGCATCCAAGTTGGCGACAAGTTCTATAGCGTCAATTACTACCCATCAACGGACAAATCCTGGCGAAAATCCATTGACAACAAGTTCTGGTTTATCACCGTCGAACGCGCAAATTTGATCGAAAAGATGCACAAGTGGGCGATGGGGATGATCGTTTTTTACAACGGTGAGTTGTGGGATTTCCTACCGAGTGGAGCCGAGGAGTTTCGCCAAATAGAGGCGGTTTCACAGGAGGGAGAACTTATTGAGGAAAAGGAAGTTCATCCTTACAATTCCATCTCTCAGTATGAGGTTTCATTTTGGAAGTCCAGCCACGAAAAAGCGGATAAAGTTTTCCCAGATCGTCAGTTTTACAAATTGCTCGGCAAGGATTCAGTTTTGGGTTACCGCCGCGTGAATGACTACGAGTGGACGGTCACAAATCTGCGCGGGCAAACGGATTTAGACGATCCCGTAAGTTATTTGTCGGAGACGCATGGAGGACGAACTTACTATGCCAAACCTGATCCTGCGTCCCAATTTTCTCCTCGATTTCAGTTGTTTGAATTGCCCGCTAGTCCAAGGAGTGTCGCTACCGCAAAAATGTATGCGGAAGGGCTCTTTTCTGGGTTGATCCTCGGACCAAATCGAACGTATTTACATACACTTCCATCGTGCTTGGTTCCCTATCCTCTTTATTACGAGATCGTCATCGGTGGTATTGAATTCGATTATCTTCAGGTGATCCAACACCTTAACCTTCCGCCGGATGTTGTGCCGCACCACTTTGAAAAAGGGAAGCTCATCTTTGTTTCCCACAACGAGGCATTCCGGTATGGAAAGCCAGCAAGAGCCGGAGAACTCTCAATAGAGGGAGTGACTCCAGGATTCAAAGCAACTTCAAGCACAGTTTCTCGGTAAATTAGAGCAATGCTCAGTTCAATCGTTGCAACCCTCGTCCTGACCCAGCAGATGACGCAATCCAGCCGCGTCACCGATGCGGTGGAAGCCTATATGAAGGAACAGCCCGCCGTGGGAATGTCGGTGGTGGTGATGGAAAAGGGGCAGAGGGTTTACAGCAAAGGGTTTGGCTGGCAAGACCGCGAAAACAAGATTGCCGCCACCCCAATGACGCGATTCCGGTTGGCGAGCATCAGTAAGTCAGTGACGGCAGTGGGGGCGATGCGCCTTGTTGAGCAAGGCAAACTGAATCTGGACGAAGACATTCGCAAGTACGTCCCTGAATGGCCGGATAAGGGCGTGAAGATCACGCTCCGCCAGTTGATGAGCCACATGTCCGGCGTGCGGCACTACCAAACGGGGAAAACAGGCGCGTTTTATACTCAAATGACAATGGCGGAAGCGGTGAAGACTTTCTCGAATGACCCACTCATCCACAAGCCCGGCGAGACATACGATTACTCCACTCACGCCTTTACAGTTGTGGCGCGGGCGATTGAAACGGCCAGCGGGCAAGACTTCGCGACTTATATGCGCTCAGTGACCAAGCTGGCAGGCGCAGAAACCTTAGTCTGCGAAACACAAGGGAGCGCATGGCCAGCGGCGCGATCTCGGCATTATGTGAAGGTAGGGGAAAAAGCCAATGCCTCCACTAAGACAGAGAACCTCAGTTGGAAATATGGCGGCGGCGGCTTTGAATCTACCGCGGTTGATCTTGCTCAGTTTGGTCAAGCGGTGCTGGATGGCAAGATGATGAAGCCAACAACTCGCAACGAAATGTGGAAGAAGCAAACTCCGGAAGGGCAGTCGAGCTATGGGCTGGGTTGGGGAGTCACTGCGAATCGTCGCCAGCACAGCGGCTCACAGCAGGGCGCGGCTACCTATTTGATGATCAATGAAAAGGAGAAAATCGTGGTTTGCGTGATGATCAACACCTCCGGAGTGCCGGTTGGTGGGCTCACCGACACGATCATGAAAATTTACGGCGGGTAGTTCAGTCTCACCTGCCCAATGCCGGGTTGGGATACAATCAACCCACCACGAGCGGGCGTAGCTTAATGGTAAAGCTCCAGCCTTCCAAGCTGGCCACGTGAGTTCGATTCTCATCGCCCGCTCCAAACCCTCCTTCAAAACTGTGAGCCCGTTTTGGCGTCTTGCTCTCTAGTTCATTCTAAAATCTCAACAGGATTTGCATTGAATTAGGAACCATATGCTTACTCAACTTTTGAGCGTCGTCACTCTGAATCCAGAAAATTCAGTGATCGCTACATTCCCAGTCGAAGGCTATGGATACAGATTTGAGTCTGATGGAGACACTATTTCCATCATTTCGCTTTATGGCGCAAAGGTGTTTTTCAAAGATTTTGATTGTAAAAAAAGAACCTTAGAAAAACGAGAATTTGAAGGGGTTTATCGTGGCACACACGAAAATGGAAAGGCTGTCATATTAGCGAACATAGGAGGATTGAGCCCACGAGACTATGAAGACTCGGGAGTGACTTACGAATACGGCAAGGCAAAGATGCGTGTTGACGAAGGCATACTCTATTCACACACAGCCCTCGAAAACACCCCCCCTTTCTATACAGGCTTCACCTACCGAACACTGATCCCAAATCCTGTGGACGAAGCACGGTCGCGGGGGAAGCAGTTCATCGGAGTTTTGTACAAATGGGTGGATGCTCCTAAGATCACCTATTATCGAAGCGAAAACTACAAATTGAAGCGAGTCGCGGAATACCCCATTGATGGTTTAGAAGGAAAGCGTGCAGGATTTAATGACGCTAAGTTCTGGAACGGAGAGATTCTGGATACTTACTGGCAGTCTCAGGTGACAACCTTTCATCCGGGCGGTGACTTGATTGACTTTAGTGCAGTCAGGCAAAACATAACTGTGTACTGGTATCGGCACAACTTGAGGGACGGCTTTTTCAATCGCAGAACCTTCTCTTTGCGGAATGTAGACGGTAACGAACTGAGCCGATTCTACGTTACTGAGTCAGGTAAGTACGGGTGCTGGATACATGGAAAAAGGGCATACATCCTTGCGCATTAAACTGCTTGCCTTAACCACAAAGGTGATTTTTACCCAGATCTTCCCTCTTACTACAATTCTCCGCGCCGGCTTTTGTATACAAGAAAGCCAATGATAAGCGCGATGAGGATCAGTGTGGCTCCGATAGCAATATGAACTGCCGGGCTGCCGGGAATCAATCTGAAAGGCGAGCGATAACTCGTTTGTCCACGAATTCCCTCGTCGATGCCGACGATGCCAAAAACAGCAATGATTCCGGCGATCCATGTCCATGACTGTTCCTTATCATTCATTGTTTGGTATCAATACTTACGTCGGCGAGTTCCTAATCGGCTCTTCTTTGGCCTTTGCGTATTAGCCGCGTACAGACTGGCCCTTTTCTATCGTCTTCAATTAGCAGAGGGTTATTGATGTTCGTAGCTGCAATTTTCCCGCTGGTGCCACCCCAGCGCATCCCCGAGTTGCCCATACCGAGCCTCAGGCGGGGTGAGTATCCCCAACAACTCATGCTCCACTTCTCGGAGCCGCGGGTGGTGACATTCAAAGGCTCATGGATTGGGCACCAAGATCGCAATTTTTTTGGTCAGTCGCGGGGCGATAAGCGTTTCGAAACCTTCGTGATTCACACCTCTGCCGATACGAAGCCAGTTGATCTGATTTGGCCGGTGATCTCCGATTCTGCTCAAAGGAAGCTAATCGATAAAGTCTGGCAAGACTTTGCGTATTCCGAGGAAGGGGACTATGTTGTCTTCGGTCGGCGCCCAAAGGGCGGTTGGATTGACGTTTTGTCGCCTGTTGGTAAGCAACGCCACGGCGTAGGCATGGATGCGTTTTGGACGACTTCGCTAGAGTCAAGGAGTGTGACTGAGTTCAGCGTTTACTCCATTTTCCGTAAGAGAAAAACGGCGAAGGTGATCAGCCAACCTGCCGAGACCATCGTGGATCATTTCCAGGTTGTGATTGACGCTGTCGATTGGAGCGATGAGGCATCGGCTCTTTCCTTTGGGAAAACGTACTTAGGAATGCGAAGGAACCTTGAGATGTTGAAAGATCCGGTGGTTTATAAGATTGGCGAGATGTGGAGGGATGCCGCCCACAAAGAAAAGAACCCGCTTGCCAAGGCAATGATGTACTCGATGGCCTATAAATTCACCAACTACGATTCCAGATTGCTTGCCTGCGAAAGCATCATGAAGTCTGATGTGGCGGATACCATCGAGAATCGATATCAGCTGAATTACATCGCCCAGCAAGCTACAAGCAATGCTTTCACGGGTAGTGGTGATTATCGTCACTACAGACAGAACAATGATCCGGAGAAGCTCAACAGGCAGCTCAGACTGGTTTTGAACACCGACAATGAAGCCAAGCGAAGCTTCATTGGGAGGATGTTTTATGGTGGCCGGAATGAGGAAACCGATGCTCTTTTGCTGAAAGTTCTGGAGCAGGCAACACCCGATAAGCCGTCTTCAAATGTTTTGATAATCTCCGGGTACCAGAACCAGTATCTCATGCTCGGGCCAACAGTTGCCCACGGGGGTGGCGATGCTTTGCGGCTCGATATGATACGGATATTGAAAGAGCGGATCAAGAGTTGCGACGAGGTGCGATGAACTCGCTGTGTGAGTTGACAGCTACAGGCAACAAGGGGTTGAATAGGTCGAGAGATACGCGGGAGTAGTTCACTGGTAGAACGTCAGCTTCCCAAGCTGAATGTAGCGAGTTCGATTCTCGTCTCCCGCTCCAGGTTCAAAAGCTGGTTTTTACGTTGTAAGTTTTTTGGAAAGCTACGCGTACCGTAGCTTCCAGAGCTAAGCGTAGAATGTCACTGACGTTCTACCAGTGAACTACTCCCGCATCTCTCTTTGGTTTTCAAAAAAGGAAAGCCAATGAGATTGATGAAGAACTTTCACGAGCGAGTCACTTTCGCCGTTGATGCTGCAGGGCAAACTGTCTCTGTGATCAACTCTCGCGGATACATCACGACATCAACTTATGATGAAGTAGGTCGGCAAGTCGAAACCATTAACCCAGATGGTGGAACATCCACGATGTACTATGATGGCGCAGGCCGAAACATAGCTTATGAAGACCAACTCGGATATCTGAGCACCACGGTCTACGATAACGCATCACGCCCAGTCAATTCTGAATCCCCTGATGGTGCAGTAACCACGACCACCTATGATGCCGCAGGTCGAGAGGTCAGCTTCGAAGATCCGCTCGGAAACACGAGCCAAACTCACTATGATGCCGCTGGTCAAGTCGTCAGCACGATTAATGCCCTTGGTTTTGTTTCTACTTACACCTACGATGGTATTGGAAACCTCAAAACCTCTGAGAACCCGCGTGGCATGGTGACAACTAACGCCTATGATGCGCTGGGAAGAATGAAATCTACTCAGAATGCTGCGGGCTACTACACCTCATACACTTATGATGAGGTCGGAAACCAAACTGAAATCACAGATGCTAGAAATGCCGTGATTACAATGGCGTATGACCTTCGTGGTTCAATGACTTCCATTGAAAACCAGCTCGGTAACGTTACAACCTATGCGTATGACGCCATTGGTCAGACCAAAACTCGTGAGTTTGCCAGCGGTGATGTTACGACCTATTCCTATGATGCCAACGGCATGGAAACCTCCCGGCAGTACATGGATGATAGCCGTGTGACTTTCACCTACGAAAGCAATCTGATGACTGAGATGTCAGATAGCACAGGGGTGACAACCTATTCTTATGACAATATGGGCAGGTTGAGTGGAAAGACAGATCCCGGCTCGCTGGTGCAATCTTATCAATATGATGTTGCTGGGCAAAGAACAACTCTCACCGATCCAGATGGAGTTGATCGAGTCTACGGATACGATGGTAATGGTCGCCTAGTCTCCTTCGAAGACACAGATTCAGAAGACGGTTACACCAATGAATATGATCTTGCCGGACGCCTGACAACGACAACGTACACAAACAGTTCGGTTGATAAGGGTGACGAGCTCACTACTTACGATGCGGCAGGTCAGCCTCTGGTGAAAACAACCCGCGCAAGTGGAGTTATCAAGACCATTGTTACTTACACCTATGATGGCAATGGCAACCCAGCGACCAAAAAGACCGAAGATGGCTACGTCCAAACCTTGCAATACGACCGAGTGGATCGGCTAACAACGGTCATCAACACCGGCCCGCAGAACTTCACGTGGTGGTACACCTTCGATGCGGTTGGAAACCGAACGAATGCTAACGAGTGGAGTGGTGGTACGCCGTACACCTACAACCTTTCAGGCCAACCAGTAACGAGTGTGTACATTGGAGCGGGCAACAAAACATCCACCTACACCTATGATGTCAACGGAAACTTAATAGGAGTTGAAGGTTACATCCCGCCGAGCGGTGCCCCAGTTGCCGTAGATATTGAAAACACCTACGACTACGAAAACCGGCTCCTCACCAACAAGAATGTTGCGGATGGCTCGATTGTGACGTACACTTACTCAGGTGATGGATTGAAGCGAAGTGAGACAACCAGTTCAGGAACCACGACTTTGGTTTGGGATGGCGACGAATATCTAGGAGAAGTTTGACATGGCATTGAAGAAGCGATATTACAGTCTGAATGGTCAGATCCTGGGAGAGCATGATGTGTCGTCTGGTCAAACGCTTCAATATGCGCGTGATGCTCTCGGGAATGTCCGTAAGACGATAGATTCAGATACGGGAAACGTTGTTCACTCCTATATCTATAAGCCTTGGGGTGAGATTTGGCAAGCTTCTGGAACAGGTGCAACAAGCCGAAGGTTCTGCTGGATTGGTTCTTGGGGTTATGCGAATACCAACCGGCACTACCAGTTCAATTCGTACTATGTGCGGGCAAGGCATTACTCTGGTGTAATGGGGGCGTGGATTACTAGAGATCCTTTGTGGCCAACAGAAATGCCATATGGGTATGGAGAGGGAAGAGTTTACAGTGGAATTGATTATGACGGAACGCAATTTTTGAACACATCTGTTAAGGTCGCCTTTTTTGGCCAGTGTTGCAAGCAAATTATTATCACGACCAGTGGTGCTAGCCATGGAGTGTTTTCTATGGGATCCTCTAGTTGTGAGTGGAAAAATACTGGGAATTGCAGAAATCTTCAAAGCGAGGTGGAAAAATGCCCTTATATAACATGGGAAGGCTTCTGTGAGATGTTAGAGAAATCAAAATGTTGCAGTATAGCTAAGCAACTAGGCGCGGATCCATATAGTGTATGTACAACTGCAATAACTGAAAGAAGCAGACGCAATGTAACAAACGGTATTCAAGATTACTATGGGTCTGCTGGCGTGCCGCTCAGCAAAAAAGGAACTATTAAGACTGCGAGCGTCGGATGTATCCAAGTGCAAGTTCAAACAGCAAATTTGATACTCGATCAAATTGTCAAGTGTTCTAACAGAACCGTGCGCGGTAAATTATTACGAAGTCTTTTCCCTATACCTGCGACAGATGAGTTGCTGTTGCAGAAACTCTCGACTGATTGCGAATGGTCTCTAAAACTGCTTGCAGCATTGAATGTTCTGGTGAAATCTGGCTGTGCATCTAGGTTTGGTAAGGTTACTAAAACAGGTGAATCCGTAGATTACATGAAGCCAGAGTCGTTTCCGCGTATCTGGAATGTTGGTAGTGGGCCGCATAAGAAGGCAACAGAGTGTCTATATTCAATTCTAAAAAAGTACAATATTTGTGGATGAGACCACTGTTTGGATTTCTCGTCGCAACGGTATTCATTCTCTATTTGAGTGATCGTTTACTAAGCCCTGAGTCCCCTGTTACAGTGTTAGTGGGAGTTTCAAACTATGAGTCCGCAGAAACTCCAGTGCTATTTGTCATAACGAATAAAGGTACATACTGCTCGGAAATCAAGCACGCACAAGGTGACAGCGGATTAAATGATCTTCAATTTCCTGTTGAATCTGAAATATCTTTCTATCTTTCAAACACCAAAATTATGAACTCTTTATCAGATCATAAAACGCGATTTGATACTGCATATGGTGTACTTTTTCTTTGGGAAGACGGCTTGTATCTCAGGGGGGTTCTACACTATGAGGGCCAGCAGAATCTAATTATACGCACCTATAGATTCCGGCAGTTCTTATGAGAAGTTTGACATGGCATTGAAGAAGCGATATTACAGCTTGAACGGTCAGATCCTGGGAGAGCATGATGTGTCGTCTGGCCAGACACTTCAATATGCGCGTGATGCTCTTGGAAACGTTCGCAAGACCATCGATTCAGATACGGGAAACGTTGTTCACTCCTATATCTATAAGCCTTGGGGTGAGATTTGGCAAACCACTGGAACAGGTGCAACAAGCCGAAGGTTCTGCTGGATTGGTTCTTGGGGTTATGCGAACACCAACCGTCATTACCAGTTCAATTCGTATTATGTGCGGGCACGTCATTACTCAGGTGTGATGGGTGCGTGGATGACTCGTGATCCACTATGGCCCATGGAAATGCCATATGGATATGTTAATGGAAGGGTCTATCTGGCTGTTGATCCAAGCGGAATGCTGGAGGCGAAGAAGATAGCTTGTGGAAACAAGACAGGCAAACTGTTCTGTCCTCAAAGGGGCAAACATTGCGGATTTGTAGTTGGCGCACCGTTAGTTGGTAATCGAAGGCCAGCCATTTCGCTTGAGGAAGCAAGAAAGTGTCTTCCCAGCAAGAAGAATTGCGTTGCAATAAACGGTAGCTTGTTCTCTGGATCAAGCGGGCCATTAGCAAAGCGCGTGTGCTTACCAGAGTGTGGTGGTACCACAGCTGGAATCGGAAACCCCAAGGGAGTTGACCAAATGGATACAAGATACATACAGTTTGTTCATTCTCAAGGCAGCGAGAGATTCGAGCAAAGACTTTATGGTAGACGAATTCTGACTGCAAATAGAGATTGTAAAGATGAGATTTGGCAAGGTCAAGTCGTTGGAAGTGCAGCTAGGCCCCGAACGTTTGCATTTATGAAAGGAGGAAATTTGTGTTTTGCTATCTTTGCGAAGCCGGGATTGACAGGTAAAGAAGTTTGCCAATGCGTAAAGCAGCATGCTGACAAAGGAAGTTACGGAGTTGCCTTAGATGGAGGGCGATCTACGCAGGCTTGGAACGTTCCCGCAAATGGAAAGCCACAAGTAATAGACTTCCCACATCAAAATGATGGAGGTAATACAAGACTTGATAACTGGGTATTCTTATGTGATTGCTAAGGGAGCATTTTTTGCGGTCATTATTGTGATGTTCTTCGCCTTACTGTTAGGATGCAGCCAAGCGGTTAATAGTAATAAAGGGCTGAACCATGTTGAAAGTGCACATAGTGTCGGAACGAGGTTAGTCAATGTGGGAGGCACTGGGATTCCTGTGACCGGAGGTCATCTCAGGCATGTCTCCAAGAGTGATCGTGGCAGTTCATATTTTGTAGAGTTATGCGGATACAATTCAGGAACCTGTGTATTAAACGAGGTGAGTTCGGAAGGATTACTTCTCAGTGCGGAAGTCAAAGACAGGCCAAAAACTGATTTTTCTGATCTCAAAGCTCCATACAAGGTGATTTGCGCTGAAGCAGAGGGGTATGAAGTTGTAGCTCAAGCAATGGTTGACAAAAGCAATCAGAGGCAAGTAGCAGTATATATTCGAAAAAAGAGTACAGATCAGAAACTAATTCTTGTAGACGAAGAAGGCGGGAGTGCTGACTCTGCTCTGAATATGAATGATGATCTAGAGAGTATCTCCATCGTATATGCAAGCGAGTCCAAGGTGCTTTTGCATATTGGATCCCCAGTTGGAAAGCTTGCCCTTTGCAATTTTGATGAGCAAAGCGTAAATCCAGTTGAGTTGGATACAATGGTGTACTCAGCCCTCGTGATAGATTCCCGTGTGTACTTAGGGCTCTATAAGCTGGATGAAACAAACGGCGACGGGCCGATATGGGACGCATTTATTGACGATATCCCCCTCAGTGAGATTTTGGACTAGACCCAATATTGCAGATAAAGCCCTTTTGAGTAGGAGCAAAGCCATGACGATGTGGATGAGAAAAGGTTGTCAATACGCATAGCTTCCGGGTGTGAGCATTGACAGCTACCCGCAACAGAAGGTTAAATGTGCCTTGAATCCCAAAGATAGATTGGAAGATGAACTGAAAGGGTCGGGGCTACTTCCCAAGCTGAATGTAGCGAGTTCGATTCTCGTCTCCCGCTCCAAGTTTGCTCAGGGTGAGCCATGATTTCATTTCTGCCTTTTTACGTTTCATATCAGCAAGTGAATTCAGTTGAAGTGGTAGTGGAATCCGAAGATCACTATTATGTGAACAGCTTAGCGAGCTCTTCTGAATCAAAGCAGACAGAGCTAGCGAGGCACTGTGAATCAGATCAGCTTTTTGGAGCTCATAAAATCCTCAGTAATGGCGACTATGTCGGCGTTTACTACTGTTACAATACAAAAAAAATAGAATTGATCGTTTCCCGAAAGGGGAAGCAAGTTTACTCCAAATCGATGTCATCTAAAGGTTACAATAGATTTTTGCGTTCTAGTAAAAGCAATTTGGTGATAATTGATCCCAGTAAGTCCTTTACGCTCAATGTCGATGTGAAGAACAGGTATAGCCTTTCGAGTGCTGACGTATATGGGGATACATGGGCGGATTGGAGGTTTGTTCTAGCGCGTGAAGGTGAGGATGGCTGGGAGAGGATCATGTACCCGCATACTTGGTTGTTGTTTCCTCCGTTTGACATGTTTTGCGGCTTTGATGCCTACTCGAGGTGGTGTACGAACTCTCCAAATCTCATTGATTACTGGCTAGTTGATCAGATTGAAGAAAACAGTTTGAAGATCAGAAAGTTTTCGATGTCAAAGGATCCCGATTATCCTCCTAAGTACTCTCGCAAGATGGTGTCTCTCCCGATCGCTTCCATGCAAGACTATGATTTCATTTTCGCGACAAACGAGCTCCTTTATGTTGTGGAGACTGACACGATCAGTGGATATTCCGGGGAAGAAAGGGTGTTTAGGAAACACATGACAGGGATCGTGGGTGTGGTTCGCTAGGTTAGGGATAGTAAGAGTTTAATTTGTGCAAGAACTGATGCAGGTCGCTGGCATGTCGCCTTAAGCATCGTAGAGTCAGAAATTCGCATAATACGCGTAGCTTCCATGTGTGAGCATTGACAGCTACCCGCAGCAGAAGGTTAAATGTGCCTTGAATCCCAAAGATAGATTGGAAGATGAACTGAAAGGGTCGGGGCTACTTCCCAAGCTGAATGTAGCGAGTTCGATTCTCGTCTCCCGCTCCACGTTCAAACACTGCTTCTCCATTTTCAAGTCAGCGCGTTGTAGATGCAATGCGGTGGCGTGAGATGGAAGCTGCGACAAAGTGCGGAATAAACGATGGTAACTCTCATTTTTGCTCAAGCATTGGTGGCCAATCCCATACAAATGGATTGGTATAAGTCTCAAGATGTATTGTACATAGCAAGCAGATTGGATGCCGATGGAGTTGTGGTTTGTGACAGGAAGAAGAATCTTGTTCTTGACTCAAATGCAAAAGTGGAAAAAGAATATGAGCGTCAAGAAAACGGACGCGTATTAAGGTATCTAGTCGATTCGACATTAAATGATGCTGCCATGCTGATTTTCCAGCCTATGCAATATAACATCGCATCTGAATCTAAGTCGTCGCTGTTTGCTCAAGACTATGTGTTTGGTCAAGGCCCAAACACAATATCCATTGGGTGGGGTTGTACAGTCAAGACGCTGCTGTCGAGTTACTCGAAACCTTCTTTTTCACGTTGGAACTCTGTTATCTCCCATCCAAATGGAAAGCAAATTACGTTTGTTGAGAGCGATCCATCAGCCTCAACGATCACTGAAATGAGGTTCAATGGTAACTCTTGGGCCACCTCCCGCGGGCCGTTTGTGCCTTGGAGTGACGATGTTGCAGTTGCAAGTGTTATTCCTGGATTTAATGATGGGTGTTATCTATCTGAAAACATCATCTTATTTATGGGGGAAGTCATATTTCCAGAGGGGGTATCAAATTTACGTTCAGAACGCATGTTTCCAGATGTCAGCCTTGAGATGAGTGAGGATGCCAACCACTCAATCTATCTTTTTGCTTATGACTTGGACAGCCAACGCTTAAAAACAGTACTCACTTTGCGAATTTCTTGGTCTGGGGAACACCGAATTACGACGTATGGAGACATAGTTAGTTCACACGATAATAAGTTTGTTTATTTTAATCACAGGTATGGTGTCGCAAAAATCTCTACGCAAGCTATTCTTGAGAAGATGAACCCTCAGGGGTGAAGCTTGTAGTTGGCAGAGATCGAGCAGATTAGCTCCAATTTGTGGAATCCTTAGCAAGTGCAGATTCTATGTGCATGAGAATCTTCTTACAGAAGAGTTGGTTCGAGGTAGATGTCATGTCACAGGGACATATGAGATAATCCAGTCGTGTTGCTCGCCACAATCCTCGGATCGACCCTCCAGCCCAGCATGACCGCCTACGACCTTCGGTGCCAAAGCCTGACTGATCCGGAAGCGATCCAGATCACGACCCCTCAGCTCAGTTGGAAGTTGAAAGCAACGAGCAAGGAGGCGAAAAACCTCCGCCAAACCGCATACCGAGTGGTTGCTTCATCTACCCTGCAAAACCTGAAAGCGAGCAAATACGATCTCTGGGATTCGGGGAAAGTCGATATTCATCGGCAACCTTTGGCATCAAGTACGCAGGTTCCCCGCTGAGTGCGTGGGCGCAAGCTTGGTGGCAGGTGCAGTCTTGGGATCAGGATGACGAAGCAACCGGATGGTCGGAGCCAGCCTATTTTGCTATCGGTCTGAATCAAGAAGATTGGCAAGCGCAGTGGATTCATGGGGCGAAGCCCATTTCAACGCCGGAGCCGATTTCGGATGCGAATTGGATTTGGACAAAGGGCGGCGACCCCAAGAATTTCCATGCTGGTACTCACACATTTTCGCGAGAATTCACCGCCATCCTGGGTGATGTCGCACGGATCACTCTGACGGCCGATAACCTCTACACGTTAATCGTCAACGGAGCTGAGATTCACAAGACCTCCGATCCCGAGGCGTGGAATCGTGTGCGGACATTTGATATCAGCTCTCACATCAAGGAAGGACGCAATCGTATTGAGATCATCGCGACCAACGCAACCCCCGGATATGCGGGAGTAATCGCGGCGATCACGGTCGCGAATCAAACCTACATCACTGATGGCAGTTGGAGCGCGGATGGGGAAGCCGTCCAGGTTCTCGGCAAGAACGGCATGGAGCCCTGGAAGAAGGTGCTCACCTATCCGTTTGTAACGGCTCCAGCGCAGTATTTCCGCACAAAATTTGCCCCGCAGAAGCCGATCAAGCGGGCGGTTGCTTATGTCACAGCACTGGGCAATGTTGATTTCACGATCAATGGGGAGCGGGTTTCTAATGACTTGTTTACACCCGGTTGGACGGACTATCGAATTCGCACTTACTACCGCGCATTTGATGTCACCGACAACCTCAAAAGTGGCGAGAACGAACTCGGCGCTGTGCTCGGGCAAGGGTGGTTTGCCGGATACGTTGCTTGGGGCGCTCAGCGCGAACACTGGGGGGATACTCCTATGTTCAAAGCGCAGGTGGAAGTGGAGTACGAAGACGGCTCACGAGAGACGGTGGCGACCAACGCCACATGGCAAGTGAGCGATGGGCCGATCTTGGATGAGCATTTCCTTCATGGCGAGAAATACGACGCTCGTATCAAACCGAGCAATTGGAAAGCCGCCCAGATTGGCGAGTACAAAACAAGCCTCGAAGCGTTCACTGGAAACCCGGTGCAAGAGTACGCCGCACTTCCTCCCAAATCCGTAAAGAAAATAGGCGAGAAGAAGTATCTGATTGATTTTGGGCAGAACCTGTCCGGGTACACGCGAATCCATGTCAATGAGCCAGCCGGAACCAAGATCACGATTCGACACGGGGAGCGACTCGATGCGGAGGGCAATCTCTATACTGCGAACCTGCGCTTAGCACAAGCGATTGATCAATACATTTGCGCCGGTGGAGACGAGACTTGGAATCCCCGATTCACATTCCACGGCTTCCAGTATGTGGAAGTCGTTGGGTTATCAAAAAAACCTACGGGGGAGACGATTCAAGCCATCGCGATCTCGAGTGCAACTCCGGAAGTCGGCGTCATGGAAACCAGTGACCAGATGCTCAATCAGCTTTTGAGCAATTGCTGGTGGACGCAAAAGATGAACTTTGTCGATGTCCCCACAGATTGCCCGCAACGGGATGAGCGTCTTGGCTGGACGGGTGATGCTCAGGCTTATGTGGAAACGGCGGCGTACTTCTCCGATGTCCAGGCTTTCTTTGATAAGTGGCTGGTGACGCTGGACGATGCTCAGCGTGAGGACGGACAGTACCCGCAAGTAGCTCCAGTCTTGAAGGGGCTAGGTGATGGAGGCCCGGCTTGGTCGGATGCGGGTGTCATCTGCCCGATGGAGATTTACGATGCCTATGGTGATAAGGAACTTCTGCGCCGGCATTATCCGAATATGAAGCGGTTCATTGAGTTCTGCCGCGCACGATCGAAAGATTCCTTGTTGCCACTGGATAACTATCACATCTTTGGTGACTGGCTGAGTATCAACGCAAACACTCCGAAGGATGTCATCACGACGGCGTACTTTGCCGGAAGCACAGAACTGCTGGCTGAAGCGGCGGAGATTCTTGGCTATGAGGATGATGCAAAGCATTACCACGATCTGCACCAGAGAATTCGTAAGGCGTTTCAGCAATCGTTTGTGTCCGCCGATGGCAAGGTCTCGGGGGATACGCAGTGCGGATATGTGCTGGCGATCGGGTTTGACTTGCTAGAGCCAGGACAAGCGGATCTTGCCGCTAAGCATTTGATCGAGAACATTGAATCGCGGAATTGGCACTTGAGCACTGGGTTTGTCGGTACCCGCGACATCATGCATGTTCTGACCAAGATCGGACGGAGTGATGTCGCGTTCCGGCTACTCCACAACACGGACTATCCGAGCTGGGGATTCCCGATTCAGCATGGCGCGACTTCGATTTGGGAGCGCTGGGATGGCTGGATGCCGGAAAAGGGCTTCCAAGATGTTGGGATGAACTCGTTTGCTCACTATGCTTACGGCGCGGTGGCTGGCTGGATGTTCAAGACAATCGGCGGGATTAGCCCGCTAGAGGCAGGCTACGGCAAGATCAGCATCGCTCCGCAGATAGATCCGAATTTGGAATTCGCGAAGACGACATACGATTCTGTGCGTGGCCCGATCCGGACGCATTGGTGGCGGGATGGGGATTCCGTGCGGATGACGGTGGAGATTCCGGCGAATACCACGGCGGTGGTTGTGCTCCCCGATGGCTCGGGAACTCGGCATGAAGTGGGCTCTGGGTCGTATGAGTTTTCTTGGCGGGGATAAACCTCTGTCGAAAGTTGTTGATTATTAGTGATGCCGAAAGAAGAGGAGATGTCTCCTGAAACACAGAAGATCATAAGGAATCAAAACATGATTTTGATCCCACTTGGTATCATTCTGGGGCTGTGCTTGATCTCTGCGCTAATTGTGTTCATTGATCCACCCGTGGCCGAAGCAAAAGGTAAGCGGGACATCAAGTCGGCATTCGCGAAAGTTGAAAAGTTTGTTGAATCGAAAGGTCAGGATGACATTCACATCAACGAAGTGGATACTTTTTTTGATCAGTTGGGATTGAGGAAGTTCCAAGAGGATGATGGGCTTGCAGAGTATTCGCTCAATAAGGATGTCATCAAAAAACCTCTGAGGTTGTTAGTGAGTGTGGATTTCGACGCAAAGTCCGGGGAAGTGACAGTGATTGAAGTCGAGACAAAGGGTCTTGAGCCTCCAGGTGCTTTAGTTTGGAACAAAGAGCATCAAGATCAGTAGAGGGGGATAACACCATCCGGACTTTCACGTCTTAAGAATCATATGGCATCACTCACAGCGCTCATTTTAGCGACCGCAATCGCTCAGCAAGACCCGCAAGCGAATCCTCTCGTAATGGATGATGGTTCGCTGGACTTTGCGAAAGCAGTGCTGAAATCCGCACAAGATGCTCCCGACCTTAATGTGCGATTGGCTCGCCTTAAGCCTGTTGTGACAGGCTTTTACATGTGGCGTTTGACGCAGTTCGCCGCGAAACCGTTTTCCAAGCTGGAGCGAATGCACATGAACACAAGCGTGCTGATGCTCAACTTTTACTATCCCGGTACTCAGCAGAAGTGGGATAGCTTCCAGCCTGCTATCCAAGCGGGGAAGGATGATGAGCTTCCTCAGGAGGTTGTGGATTGGGCGAACAAGACCGTTAAGATGCAGGTGTTTGATGAGTATTTCTCGCTTTCATTTGATGAGAAAAAGCGGGCCTTGAGCGACAAGTTTCCCGGTCACAAAGGGGAGTTTCAAATTGGAATTACGCTCGGTGAATTGACCGCGAATATGGTCACTCAATTTTCTCTGCAAGGGTATGAGCCTGTTCGCATAGAGATGGCGAGTAATTTGAAATACTTAGGAGAGCTTCTCAACAAAAATCCGCTGGCGTTCACGCCAGAAATTCGCACAAAACTGACGAGCCTTTCCAAACTCGCGAAAGGCGATGCTGTTCAGGTGTCCGAGTATCGCGCAATTGAGGCGGCCAACAAGGAAGTGTTGATGATGATTGCGAAAATCTGAACAAATAGTTGCAGTCAAAGAATAATTCATGTAATATAGATGTGTCATGAAAGAGTTTTCGCGTTCTAAGAATTTTCGTAGACTAAGTTTGTCAGCACTCTATTCCGTGCTTGTTTGTGGGGGAGTATTCTTCGGATTCAACTTTGCTTTTGCTGGGCCTCCAATGCCACTCTGTGGTACAGAGTGCATGTCCGAACCTTCATTCGGGACATGTGATAATTGTTGCACACAGCAATGCCACATACCAAATGGCCCGGAAGATGGGGACAAGTGCGACATTTGGTGCGACTGGAAGTGGAATAGTTAGGGAGTCCTCTTTTTGCCTAATAACAAGTGGTTAGTAGTTTCTGTCGCCAGTGCACTCTTCCTTTTAGCAATTGCGGGTGGTGCATGGTGGCGTAATGAAGCCACAAAGAAAGAAGCCTGGGAGCAGCGGGCTAAAGCGAAGGGACTGCCTGCCGAAGATTATCAGAAGGTTATTGAAAGAATTGATCAAGTAGCCGCATCAGGTGATTTCAATGAGAATGATATGGAGCTTGCAATCCAATTTAGTAAGAGCGACACACCGAAGTTTCGTTCTTACGCACTCACGCTCGTAAATACAGGATTGAAAAATTCTGATCCAGAAGCTGTCGTGGAATTTGTGACCCCATTTCTCGAAGATAGCTCTGATAAAGTGCGACGAACTGCGTTTATGATTGTGGGGCATCGCGACAAAGACGGATGGCGAAAGTATGAGCCGAGGATGCGATCAGATTCTTCTGGTGAAGTGCAAAAATTGATTGGGATGTTTGAAAGTGAAGAAAGTGAGAAACAGTAGATTGCTGGGTGAGAAGAGGGCATTCTCTCTAATCGAGATTCTAGTTGTGCTTGCAATTATCTTGATATTGAGTGCTTTGTTGCTCCCTGTATTCAACAGGGTAAAGGTGAAGGCTAAAAGCACAGCATCCACTTCAAATCTAAAGCAAATCTATCTTGCTACTCAGATTTATGGTTCAATCTACGATGACAAAATGGTTTTTGGTGTGCCTTTAGTAGATGCGAAATATATGTCGTTGCCTGATGATTTGTACGATATTGCGAAATCAGCACCAATAGTTGAGGAGAACCTGAGGCCATATAACATTGACCCTGAGCTGCTTCAAGCACCAGGTGATGATAATGACTTTTTGTTCTTTGGAACATCTTATGCAATCCGTAGACGAGCGACACTGTTGGCACTTCC
>JAGQUX010000017.1 GCA_020438215.1 Armatimonadota bacterium
GCTGGTATTTGCCAAGAACGTGAACGAGCCATTGGCGGTGAAAGTATAGTTATCTACGGAGCCAGAGATATATCCACCTGGATCTACCATCGTATGAAGCACTGAACCGGGGTTTCCTCCGACGACATCGTGAATCCTCACGATTGGTGTTACACCATTAGCAATATCATCAAAGTCAAACCCCAAGCTGAAAGTGGCCGAGTTCAATTTCCAATCTTGACCAGGAGTCGTGAATCCAATCCCTTTCAATCGGGATGAGCCCAAGTCCGCCGAATGGGTTAATGAGTTGACTGCTGGCAAATTGCCAATGAGCACAGCTGCTTGAGATACGCTACCAAGAGCAGCGACTGCAGTACAAATAATAAGTTTATTCATTTTCTCTCCAATTACACAAAACCGTGTGATGAAGCTGAATTATGCTCCAGATGAGATGTGAATAAATAATTTGAAAAAATGTTCAGGTATTTCTAACAGGTCAATCACTCCGCCGCCTGCCGAGTAAACCGAACCTCACCAATCGTCCAGCCATCGCGCTCGACCATCGTAAACGCCCCGCCAAGTCCCTTACTCAGCGACCGGATGATCTGCAACCCAAGCTGACCCGTCGTCTTCGGATCAAAGTCCGCGGGAAGCTGATCTCCGTCATTACTCACCCAAACCACGATGTCGTCATCGTTGTTCTCGACAGATATCTTGATCGTCCCAATCGAGCTCTCTTTGAATCCGTGCTCCACCGCGTTTTGAATCAACTCATTCAAAACCAAAGCAATCTGCGTCGCCTGAGTTGTATTCAAATACACCTCATCCCCCTGAACAGAAAAGCCGATCTTCTTACCCGGTAACAAAAATGACTGCTGTTGGTGGTTCACCAGAGTTTCCGCAATATGCTTCACACTCACGTGATCTAAGTCATCACGACTCAGAAGCTCGTGCACAGATGCAATCGCCAGAATCCGCCCCAAGCTATCTTCTAGTGCATCATTGAGCGTCTTGTAGTGGCTTTGCCGCATCTGCAACCGAAGCAGGGAAGCCACCTGCTGAAGATTGTTCTTCACCCGGTGATGCATCTCCTGCATGAGCGTGTTCCGTACCTGGAGCTTCGCGTGCTCAATACTCACCGCCGCTTGCTTCGCAATCGTCTCCAAAGCCGCGACTTCATCATCCGTAAACGCTCGCGTCTCCCCGGAATAACAGCTCATCACTCCTACCGGTCGGCCTTGAATCGTCAGCGGTACACAAATCATCGAGTGAAGCCCTTGTTGCTCCGCCAAGTCATGCCCAATGTAATCCGGGTCGGATTGAACGTCCTTCACATAAATCGGCTGGTTCTTTTCAATCGCCTGTCCCGCAATGGATTCCCCCAGCTTGATCGCTCGCTTCCGCTGATAAGCCCGGTTCGTTGCCTGCGTCGCCCGCAAAATCAACTCCTGCTGGGTTTCATCCAGGAGCCGAACCGTCACAACCCGGTAGTTAAAGCGGCGCGCCGTGAGGTTCACCAGCAACTGCAGAATCTCTTCCAAGTACGGAGAGTCCGTCAGTGTCCGCGTCACCTCAGAAAGCACTTCGAGACGATCCGTCTGCGACCCTGCCTCATACCCCGCATTGAACCCAGCAAACACCGTCCCTAACTGCTGAATCTCCTGTTCAAGCTCAGCATAAACTTCCATATCCAGCGGCCACTCCGATTTCTTCCGCATCCGAATCACCCCCAAGCACTCATCCCCACAAAGCAAAGGAGTCACCACCGCACTGTCGTACTCCGTCTCGTCACCCGGCATCTTTTGATGCCGCTCATCTTCATTCAGCCCAGACGTAATCGTAATGGGCTTCTGCGATTCAAAAACCACCCCGACCAAACCCACTCCCGGCCCGATCCGAAATCGTGTGCTCAGCTCCGGGTTATCGTGACTGGCTCGCAATGTCAGCCCTCCATTCGGCGTCGGTACAAAAATCTCAACCGCATCCGCCCCCGTCAAACCGTGCAGATACTCTGTCGCCAAAAGCAAAAATTCGTCCACCGACCTCGCCCGGCAAACAATCTCGTGAAGCGATTCCACCGATTCCGGGCTCATCCGTCGTACTCCTCGGAGTTCGGCATACTCGGCACCGCCCCAGGACGAGTCACCGAGATGCTCGCCGCCCTGATCGCCCGTCTCACACTAGCTTCCAGTTCCATCCCCTTTGCCAAAGAAGCCGCCAAAACTCCATTGAAGCAATCTCCAGCACCCGTCGGATCAACCGCCTCAATCTTCGGCGCAGGAATCTTGATCTGCTCGTGCTTGTGGTGGAGCGTCACCCCACCTGACCCCTGCGTGTGAATGTACGCAGTGAACTTGCCCGGATCAACCTTCTGCGACTCTTGATAAAATTTCGACTCCGTATCGTTCGGAGTGAACACATCCGTCAGCGCAAAGATCATCGGCTCAAGTTCACAAGCCGGAGCCGGATTCAAAACCGTCATCGCCCCTCGCGACTTCGCCAAATCAAACGCGGTCAGGATGCACTCCTGCGGGATTTCCAAACTCGCCACAACAACATCCCCTTCATCAATCTCCAGATGCGAAAGAGCCGATGCCCCCATCATCATGTTCGCCCCCGGATATATCGCGATCATGTTCTCGGCATCCTCGTTCACCAAAATCGTCGCCTGACCCGTGCCCGCATCCAAAACCGTTTGCACTTCGCTGGAATCAATCCCCTCTTCTGCCAGCAAAACCCGAAAATCGCTGGCCGCATCATCCAAACCCAGCGCTCCAACAAACGAAACATCCGCCCCCGATCGAGCCGCCGCCACTGCTTGATTCACGCCCTTTCCACCCAGAAAACGCTCGACTGATTTGGCAATCCGAGATTCTCCCGGTGCAGGGAATCGATCAATCGTCGAAACAAAATCAACCACCGCACTTCCCAAAACCCAAACTCGATTTGCCATAGTTCTTTGAATTTATCACGCGGAAACATTCGCGTGCTTGGCCCACCTTAGGACATACTGCCAAGTTATGAGTTCCGGTAGCGGCAAGAAGCCTCTCCATTTCTGGATTTTGATGAGCCTCGTGGTCGGCGCAATCGTTGGTGTCATTGCCAACGTCATCGCCGCCAGTAACCCTGCGTTCAAGGAGACACTAGGCACAATCAACGATAAGATTATGGGGCCGGTCGGCTCCATCTTCCTCGCAATGATCTTCATGATCGTAGTCCCCCTCCTCCTTTCCGCCATCGTCCTCGGTGTTGGCGAAATCGGGGAAGTCCGCAAATTCGGTCGCATTGGTGGGCGCACACTCATCATGACAGTTGTCTTCAGCGGAATCGCTGTTGCCCTTGCCATGATCGCCGTGAACCTCGTGAACCCCGGTCGCGGAATCAGCCAAGAAAAGCGCGACACCCTCGTCGCACAGTACAAGGACGATGCGGACAAAAAGTACGCCGCCGCCGAAGCTCCGGAACCACCAGATCCACCTGTCCTCGGCATCGTCCCAAAGAATCCGATCCTCGAAGCCAGCCGCGCACTCAGCGGCGGCATTCTCCCGTTCATGTTCTTCGCGATCATCTTCGGCCTCGCCATGACAAAAGTCGATTCGGAGGTGGTTGCGCCTTTGCGCCAATTCTTTGAAGCCGTATTCGAAGTCAGCCAAAAAGTCATTGATATGGCAATGACTCTCGCTCCCATCGGTGTCTTTGCCCTCATCTTCAAGACTGGAAGCAGCTTAGGATTCGATATCTTTATCCTCTTGCTCAAATATGCGGTTCTGGTTCTGGTTGTCCTCGCCATTCACATGTTCGGCGTGTACAGCTTGCTCATCAAGTTCATCGCCAAGCGCAACCCGATGGACTTCTTCCGGCAGTGCCGCAACGTGATGATCACGGCATTTGCAACAAGCTCTTCCAACGCAACTCTGCCCGTCGCCCTCCGCGACGCAGAAAAGGAAGTGGGCTTGCCGAAAGACATCTCCTCCTTCATCCTGACGGTTGGCGCAACCGCCAACCAAAATGGAACCGCCCTCTTCGAAGGGATCACGATCATCTTCCTCTGCCAACTCTTCGGCGTGGAACTCGGGATGGCTGATCAGCTCAAAGTTCTTGGTCTGGCCATCGTTGCCGGAATCGGAACGGCCGGTGTCCCCGGAGGAGCTTGGCCCGTCATCGGTGCCATCGTTAAAGGATTCAAAGTCCCCGGCGAGGCCATCGGTGTTGTCCTCGGTGTAGACCGTCTTCTCGATATGAGCCGCACCGTATTGAACGTTGTGGGTGACATGGCAATCGCATGTTGCGTATCAGAGTGGGAAGGCCGCGGTGTCGCCATTCCCGAAGAGGTTCAAGGCTAAGTCTAGGACTCATCTGGGTAGGTTGAAATGAGGCGTAACTCCGTGATGGGTTGTCCGTCTGAAATGATGTACCATGACAATGAGGGACACCTTGAGGCTGGATCTTGTGCCGGTGAAGATAAAAAACTCCACCAACAGCATCGGTTTGCCGATGGATAGCGATCAAGCGCTGGTCGAGCGAGCTCGTGGCGGAGACTTCTCCGCGTTCGAGACTCTCTTCGAACGCCATCGCGAGCTTGTCTATCGGTTCGCCTACCAGATGGCCCCTCGTCGCGATGATGCCGAAGACATCGTGCAAGAAGTTTTCCTGCGCGCTTTCAAAAATCTGCATAGGTACCGCGATGAAGCGAAATTCACCACATGGCTCCTGCGGATCGCCACCAACTACGGCACCGATCGCGCACGGATGCACACCCGCCGCAACACGCTCGAACAGCAAGAAGCAGACGGTGCCCTCCGGTGGATGACCGAAGGTTCGCAGATGGATGATCCCCTCACGAACCTGGAACAAGAAAGAAGGAAGCAGATCGTTCGGAACGCAATCAACGCGCTCCCCGATCAACATAAAAACGCTATTGTCATGCGAGACTTAGAGGAAATGGATTACGAGGACATCGCAGAATTCTTCGAATGCACCGTCGGCGCGGCAAAACTCCGCGTCCTGCGCGCTCGAAGAGCATTGCGAGATGAAATTGTGCGGACTCACGGCGTGGATGGAGGATTTTGAACACAGAAATGACACACCGCGAAGAAGAAATCCTGATCTTGCTGGCCTTTGGCGAAGCGGATGAAAACGAAAAGCGAGAAGCGGAAGCTCTGGTTGCAAACAGCCCAGAAGCAGCAACCTTCCTTGCTGAAATGCGTTCGCTGAACGGCACCATGCCTTCGCTCCGCGAAATCTCCGAATGCCAACTCACCACCGAGCGAATGCGCGATGCAATCCTCTCTGATGCCACCGTTTCTGCCGGCAAATCCCGCAAGCAGAAAGTCGCTTGGCTCAACTGGGGACTTGCCGCCGCATGTCTCGCCGCAGTCTCGTTTGCCATCTCCATGAACGGCAACCGATCCGCTGCCCCTGTCGTCGCCGAAAATGAGCCTGCTGTGACCAGCGATGTCTCCCTCGATGAAGCGATGGCAACCAACGACACTCCAACATCCAGCAGTGCCGTTCGGAAATACGCCGCAAAGCTCAAAGACACTAAGCCGCTCATTGTCGACACAACTTCCACTGTTGCTCCCGAGCAAACTCGCGAAGCACTCACCCAAGTCGTGAATCGTCCAGTACGCCGCAGCAACAAATCGTTGGCTTCTCGCAAGCCTGCCGCTCAAAAGCCCAGCACCGAGCAAGTCGCATCCATGATCTCACTCGGAACCGCTGGTGCCGTCTCCAACACTGTTGCCAGCAACACCGGCAATCGTGGACATGAAGAAGGCGCAGGCGGTGGCGCGGCAATGAGTATGCAAGCGACACCTAACGCCGATGTCAGTGCAAAAGCAAAAGAAGCAGATGCCGTCGTCGTAGTCGAAACCTCTCGCGGTGCCGATGGTGCCAACCGCGCCAAAGAAGTGAATCAAAGTGAATTACGTCTTAGCGGTTAGCCTTGCCATAGCATCGTACGGATTTGGCGCAACCGATCAAGTTGCGCCGAAAACCGAACCTGCGCAGGAGTATCTCAACAGCTCTTGGCAACGCGCTCAGCCCTGGACCGCCATCCTCCCCGATGTCAGCGGAAACCCATTCGGGCTCGCCGTCCTGATCGATGAACGCGGCTACTTCGTCGCCCACACTTCATCCATCGTCTCCGAACCTATCACTGCCATCCTCTCCGATGGCACAAAAGTTCGCCTCGGACGCATCGGCTTCGATTCCGCGACCGAACTCGTCCTCTTCGGTGCCCAAAACTGGACTGCCGAGGGCCGCGCCCTCGCCACCATCGGATCATCCTCCGATATGGAAAACGCGGTCACCCTTGCAACCGTCACCGGCCCCAAAGCTGGCGTCATTTCCAGCCGCGACCGTGCTGGCGTCATGCAAAACAGCCAACGCTACATGCGCTTCCAAGAAATCCAAATGGAGCGCGAGAATTTTCCTGTTGGTGGCGCACTCGTCCTCTCCAAATCCGGCGACCTTATCGGCATCCTCGGCGCAACGCTTTCCCCACTCAAATCCGGCATCGCCGTCGATCAAAACCGCGCCAACATGAACCTAGAAAGGCAGTTCGGCCCCCAAGGATTACTCGTTGGCTACGCGCTCGGCCCCAAGACCCTCCAGCGCGTCTTTGACGGCTTCCGCAGCGACTCCCATAAAGTCGGGCACCCAACCATCGGTGTTCAATTCCGCTCGAACCCAACTGGAGAAGGCGTCCTCATCGACGATGTTGCCAAGCAATCCCCTGCCGACAAGGCCGGGATCCTGTTCGGTGACGTCATCATCAAAGCCGACAACAGGGAAGTCAAAACCCCCGTCGATTTTGCCACCATTCTCTTCGATATGAACCCCGGCGAAGACCTCCTCCTTGAGTACAAACGGGGCCCTCTCACCCTCAAAACTTCGGTGCTCGTCGGTTCAAGCAATCTCACCGAAGCCGACCTGGATATCAACCCAATCGAAACGATTTCAGCACCAACTTCGGTGAAGAAACTCCGTTCCATTCGTTGAGCTCCAGCTCTGCGGCAAGATCAAGTTCGCACCCCTGCTTATCAGCAAGGCTATCAGCCATCCCAAAGGCAATTCCTTTGACCATATACGGCCCATCTGCCGCGGTGAACTGCACATGTTCGCCCGATGCCGTCAGCTTCGTCTCCTGAATCCCCACCCCGTGCAAAGCAAAGAGCGGCTTGGGGTTCGCCATCCCATACGGCTCAAGCTGATGGAGAAGTGCCGCCGTTCGGACATCCGCATCTTCCAAATCAAGTACTCCATTACAAGTGATCTGCGGGATCAAATCCTCTTGCTTCAGGCTTTCCGCCATCTCGCTGAACAGAGTCTTGAATTCCTCAATCCGGTCAACATGGATCGACATTCCTGCCGCTTCCGCGTGACCACCCCCCATGATCGCCACGCCCGTATCCCGCGCTTTAGAAATCACATTCCCAATATGGAAAGCAGGAATCGACCGCGCCGAAGCCCGAGCCTCATCCCCATCAATCGCAATCACAATCGCCGGGCGATAATACTTCTCCGCGATCTTTCCGGCAACAATCCCCACAATCCCGGGGTGCCAGCCTTCCTTTGCCACCGTGATGCACTTAGCATTACTCTGACCTGACTCCTCGACAATCGCGACCGCCTCATCAATCATCTGCGCCTGCTGATCACGCCGCTCCTGATTCACCCGATCCATCGTCTCAGCGAGCTGCATCGCTTCATTCCGATCATCCGACAAAAACAAATCAAGCGCAATCGCCGCATCATCAATCCGTCCGACGGCGTTGATTCGCGGGCCAATCTTGAACCCAATGTCCGTTGCCGTCATCGGGCGATTGCCGTTGATTCCAGAAACCCGCTTCAGCTCCTGCAGGCCAATTTTCTGTGTCGTCCGCAGTTGCTCAAGCCCAAATTTCGAGATCACCCGGTTATCGCCCGTCAGCGGCATCACATCCGAGATCGTGCCCAAAACCGCCAAATCCAAAAACGCCCGGTGGAACCTCCCAATAGGCACTCCAAGCGCCTCCGATATCCCCGCGCACAACTGAAAAACAACCCCCGCTCCCGCCAAATCTGGGTACGGATACTTCGAATCGTCTCTATGCGGATTCACAACCGCCACCGCATTCGGAAGCCGATCCCCCATCGAGTGGTGGTCAGTAATCACCGCCCGCATCCCGAGTTCATTGATGGCATCAACCTGCTCAAAAGCCAGCACCCCGCAGTCACAAGTTAAAAACAGGTCGGTGCCATGCTCCTTCGCCCACTTCACCGCGTCCATGTGGATGCCATACCCCTCTTCCATCCGGTGAGGGACGTGCGGGATGATATTCATCCCAATCCGGCGCAGAAACCGCGTGAAAATCGCCGTACTAGAAACCCCGTCCACGTCGTAATCCCCGTGAACATAAACCACCTCATTCCGCTCTTTCGCCCCGAGAATCGCCGCCACCGCCGGCTCAAAATCCGGTAGCAATCGAGGCGAATTCAAATGATCCAGCTTCGGATTCAAAAACCGATCTGCTACCTCCGCCGATGTAAACCCGCGCTGAACCAACAGCCGCGCAATCAGCGGCGGAACGCTCAGTTCACGAACAAAAAGCTCTTCTATCTCCGGATTGCCGGGAAGTACCTGCCAGATCGCCTCAGGAGCGTCTGTCATTCGTCGTCTGGTTGTTCTCCGGTCAAGCGGTAGTTCTCCAGAGCATCAAGCCGAGGTCCGTTCGCATCCGCCGCTGCAACCAAAAGCTGCAATCGGTCAAACCGCATCGCCCCCACTTCACTCACCTGCGACATCTTAATCGCCCGCCCTGCATTCGACCGGCTCCGATCATCCAGCGACTTCATCCGCCCGATCTCAATCGTCGGGTTGAACGCCTGCAAGTTCGGCAGGTTCAAAAATTGCCCCAAATCAGCCCGGAGTCGCTCGGCGATCTTAGCCATATTCCCACTCGCATCTCGGATATGAACAACCACCGTCTTCGGTGAGTGCAGTGACGGCTGACCATCAATCCCACCGATCATCACCGGAAAAGCAGGGAACTGAGTAGCGATTCGCTCCAGCTGTCCAATCACCCGCACTAAGATATCGGAACGCAGTTCGCCCAGCGGCAAAAGACAAACAAAAAGTTCGCCATCTGAAGTCCACCGCAAACCGTCCGATCCCCCTCGACGGCGCACATCCATCTGGATATTCTGGATATTCGGAAGCAAATTATCCGGAAGTTTCAATCCCACATAACATCGATTGAGTTCTTGCATACACTTGTATTCATTTTGCCCAAGTCGATGGCTCGCCTGCCCCTATTAATACGGGTTTCCTAGCTTTTTTCCCGGAGAACCGCTCGCAGCCCTTCAGCCCGAGCAACAGGAACAATCGCCACAACCAGATCCCCAACCTGGAATTCAGTGTCCCCATCCACGCGCATCCCAACACCATTCCGGAGGATATAAACGATATATGTCCCTTGCGGTAGCTTCACATCCCGAACCGCAACCCCGATCAGCGGCGATTCGTCGCTCAGCTCACTCTCAACAACCTCAACCGCGCCCTTATGCAGATTCCCAACCGGGATCAATTCGTCACTCGAAATCTGCTGGTCAATCATGCCAAACAGAATCCGTGTCGCACTGACTGTATCGTCAATTCCGAGCTTACGGAAGACCTCTTCATGCGCCGGGTCATTCACCCGCGCGATCAATCGCTTGACCTTCCAAACCTCTTTGGCGAGTTGGCAACAGATCAAGTTGTCCTCATCCTCGCCTGTGACTGCCACAACAACATCCGCCCGCGCAAAACCAGAGGTCTTCTGCGTCAGCAAATCACACGCATCGCCCATCATCACATGCTGGTCACCGAGCAAGTTCGCAAGCCGCGTCGCCTGAGAAGCTTCCTTCTCAATCATCAAAACCTCGTGATCCCGCGCAATCAATCGCTTCGCTAGCTGAATCCCCACATCGCCGCCGCCGACAACAATCACGTACATTAGAGTTCCATCTCCTCAGCCAGCTTGTTGTACTCATCAATCGGCTGGTAATTCTCTTGTTGGAACCAGGTCAGACACATCCCGGCAATCAGTGCCGCCGCGTTGATGCAGAACAGCCCCAACTTCCGATACGCCTCGGCCCGTACTGGATCGCTTACCTTCACCGCAACGCGCTCAACGCCGTAGTTGTGTTGAACAATCTGCGCCGCCATCAAATTCGTGTTATCCCCCCGCGTCATCGCAAAAAACGCATTACAGGAATCAACGCCCGCTTTCTCCAGCGTGTCCAAATCCAGCCCGTTCCCCAGCACAATTCGAACGGGATAATCCTTGCCAAGTCGCTCCAATGACTCAGGATTCTTCTCAATAACGGTGACTTTATGTCCGCGAGAAGCGAGTTGGAGAGCCAACATCGAGCCACTGCGTCCGCACCCAAAAATGACAACCTTCATAGGGGATCGGCCCGAGTGTACCGCTGGGAAAATGAGACCCAAAGACGTCCTTAATCAAACAGCACAGCTAATGCCTTCGCATCAACCGGTTCGTTGTCCTCGCGGCGTACATAGAACGCCGCAGATGCTGACCCTGCCCACTGACCAAGCCGCACCGTCTGGATGTCGTAGCCATTCTCACTCAGCATCCGCGCAACCCGGAAAGCGAGCCCCTTGCCGCGCGGAGCTTGCACTTCCAAAATCGCGGGTTGCTGATCCACCACGTTCACGCGAATCGAATCCTGCCGACGATCCGGGTCTTTGCCGCTCTCCCGCATGAAGTCCTCAATCGCCTTCTCACCGGAGACAACTTGGTTCAAAGCCCGCTCAATCCGAACCGCCTGCCGTTCACTCACAATCCCCCCGCGATAAGCCACCGTAAACGTATCCAACGCCACCGAGGGGTTCGATGGAATCGTCGAAGCCCGTACCCCCAGCATCGAAAAGTTAAGGGCATACAGAACGCCCAGAATCCGGTTCAAAAGCCCAGGAGTGTCATGGCAACAAACCGTAATGTCCGTGATTCCCAAATCCTTGAAATCAGTAAAAAGAACCGCCACCTCTCCCTGATTCGCCTTCTGCACCAGCGAGAAATGCCCTTTCGCCGTATCCGGGTCGGTCGTCAGCAAATAATGAACCGGCAGGGAAGCCAGAAACTCTTGCATCTGCTCTGCTGGTACCTCTTCCTTACTCAGCCGCCGCCGAATCCGATCCCGCAAACTTGCGGCATCCGGCTCATCGCCATACCGAGACTGGATAATCGCCCGTGTCCGTGCGTAAAGTTCAAGCAGCAGTGTCTCCTGCACTGGCGTCCACAATTCCGGCGACACTGCCTTCACATCACATGCCGTCAAAATCGTAAGAAGCTGAAGTTTCTCTTCCGTCTCAACAATCTTCGCAAACTCCGCCGCCGTATCCGCATGGAAAACATCGCGCATCCGCAGGAACTTCGCCATTGTCAAGTGCTCTTGCACCAGCCAAGTCACAATCCGCGACCGGCGAGCATCAATCTTCCACCGCCGACAAACCTGAATCGCTAATTCCGCGCCCGTTTCCGAGTGAGGGCGCGAGTCATCCACCTTCCCCACATCATGGAGCAGAATCGCCAGCCGCAAAGCCTCCAATTCTGTCGCCGCTTCCTTGATCTCACCGAGCGGGGAATTCAACTCTAAATCCTCCAGGTGCTCAAGCGCAACAATCGTGTGCTCGTAAACCGTATATCGATGCGCGGTATCTCGCGGCATCAGAGTCCGGCAGGCAGTCAGTTCCGGCAGAATCGTCTCGAGAACCCCGCATTCCTCCATGTTGCGAATCGTCGTGATTCCTCCCGAAATCGCAACCAGACACTCCGGACCGCACTCGTTCCCATTCACCGCCGTCTGCCGATCCACTTCCAAGCCCAGCCGTGTCGCTAGATTCACCGCGACCGCCGCCTCATGACCTGGGCAATCGGCATCCAGCCTCAGTTCACCAACAACTGACCAAGATTTCTTTGTCAATTGGAACCGGCTCTCCCGCAATGAGTGCTTCTTATGCCGAAACTCCTCATGAATTCGCTCCATCGCATCCGCAAGTTGAGCCCCGTACTCATACGCCTCAATTCCGAGCGTCTCCGCGATCTGCTCTCTCCGTTGCCGATTCAGTAAATCATGAAACCGATCCGTATAGTGATGAAGCAGGTTCCGGGCAAGTAACAAAGCATCCACATCCCGCCCCGGAGCTCCGATGCGTTCTCCCATTGCCGCCCCAATCCAATTCGCTGCGTGGAAATCGCGCAATCCCCCCGCCCCGAGCTTCAAATTCGGTTCCACCACCAGAGGAGTTGTATGAGACGCTTCCATCTCCTTCTCCCGTTCATCAATTTTCGCAAGAATAAACTCCGCCGCGGGGAAGTCATTCCAAATCGCCGCGTCCAACTCCCGATAGGGTTGCGCCGACCCCACGATCACTCGTCCATCCATCAGATTGCTGATGTTCACCGCGTCCAGCCCCGGTACATCGGCAACTAAGCGATAGACATAGTTCAATTTGCAATTCAATTCTTTCCCAAAAACCTCGTGTGCCTGCATGAACAGCCACCGAATTGCCGGGTCAAGCGCCGGGTCTTCCTGACCGGGAATCAAAGCAACATCAAGATCCGAGTAAGGAGCAACCTCTTGGCGACCATAGCCCCCTGTCGCCACCAAACTGATCGGTGGCAGCATGGGAAACCTGCTCGACATCTCATCGAAAAGCGCACGCCAAATCTCATCAAGGATCAGAGTGTGCCGCCGGCACCATTCCAAGCCGCTTGGACTCTTCTCAAGTTCCAATCGCAGATCGTCCCGCTGTGATTTCGCGCGGGCAACGGCTTGGTCAAGCACGCTCATTTCGTCAGATAGTATGCCGGTTCGTTTTGCCAAATCTTGCTAAAAGTATCGGAAAGACCTTGATCAAAGTGCAAACAAACCGGAATCGAAATGATTGTCAGCAATAGCCCGGACACCGCCACGACAAAGCAAATCATCCGTAATCGCTTCAGCGAATGCAGCAGGGGATTCCAATGCTGCAAAAACGCATGTGACTGACTAATCGCGACCGAAAGCGTCACAAACCCAATCGCAAACGGAACGCCAATCCCATTCGTGATCGAGAAATCAGTCAGCCGAAAACCAAGTGCCCGAACCGGCGTCGCCAGTTCAAAGAATGCCACCCCAATCGAAAGAAACATCGCCGCTCCAATCAAAACATCAAGCAGTCTCTGCCCCGAAGTCAGTTTCGCTCTTTCCCCTTTCAAATCGCTCTTCCGCGCAAACAGGAACCCCGCACCAACAATCCCCGTCCATACCGCAAGCAAGACAATCCGTGTCTCCCAATAAACCGCACTCGCCACCAAAAGGGAAGCCGCGACGATCAACACCGCCTGAGGTTCTTGCTTCTTCATTCGCGAATGCACCGCTAGTCCAAGCTGACTCAGCAAGGCCAGCAACCCTACCACCAACGAAGCCAACAACAATGCCCCCGGTACCGAGCCAACCAAAGCCGCCCACTTTCGATCTCGCTCCAGATCAGCATCCTTCGTTGGCGACATCACAAACGCCCGAAAGCCTTCATTCCCAGAAAGTGCTTTCTCTACAAACTGCGCCTCGGCAACCTTCTCTTCCGCGTACAACTGCTGAACAAAGTCAAACCGTTTGAACGTCGCCTGCCTCGGGTTCTCGGTGATCACCAGCCCATAAATCGCCGCATTCTCAATCATCCGATAACCAATCTCACCCGTGTCTCGCTTCTTCGCATTCTCACGAATCAGAACCCCATTCCGAATATTTGGCAACCGCGTCGTAGGATAACTCCGCAAAAGCGAGCTACTCAGCTGCACACATTGATGGGCAATCTCCGAATGTCGCTCCGAATGCAAAAATGCGTTCTGCCAACCCAGAATCGGGGCCCCACCCGACATCTGCCCCCCAAGCTCCCGCAACCGCTGAGTCTCGTAATCATTCCAAACCGAACACTTCGCCGCCTTCTGCCATGCCTCAAGCGCAACATCCCGATTCCCCAAATGAAATTGAAAAATCGCCTCCGCCTGCGGCCAGAAAGCGTTCTCCTGATCTTTCTCCCCCGCAAGTTGAGCAATCTCCACCAGAGTCAGAAGTTCATCGTTGGTTAGGGTCTTCTTGGAGTTAATAACTCTCGCCCCTTGCTCCATCCACCGCGCCGCAATCTCCAGCGATGTCGGATCAGGCAGTGCCGAAGCGTTCTTAGAAAGATAGGCACTCTTCGCAATCGAAACAGGAATCGGCGCTTGAGAAACGCCTGCTTTCAGCAAACCCCGCGAAGTTGGGTGAAAAGCAAAAACCAAAACAGCGCCAACGGCGACGCCGAGTGCTGTCCGGGCAAAGAAGTTCATCTAAGAAGCGTCGTCGACCAAGCTCGGAAGGTTTTGAGTAGGCAACTCAAGCTCAGCGGTCTGAGATTCCAGCTCCGCCGGAGACTGAATCGGTTGCGCCGTCATGATCTGAAGCATAGCCAGGAAACCAACCCCAGCAACAATGGCACCTGCCATCGTCGGAGCCCAATACATCATCTTCTTACGATGCTGCTCAAGCTTCCAGCGACGAATCACGCGGTCATTGAATTCGCTCGATTCCTCAACCTCAACGCTCGCATCGCGCAAAAGATCGCTCAAAAAGTCGCGCTCTTCGTTCACAGATGCGCCTCCCCGGTGGAATCAATCCACAGTTCACGGAACCGATTCCGAGCTGCATGAAGCCGAGAACGAACGGTTCCCACTGGAACCTGCATCAGCTCAGCCACCTCGTCGTAGCTCAGTTCTTCCATTTCTCGAAGAACCAGAGTCATCCGCAAATCAGGAGTGAGCTCTTGCAGAAGTCGCTCAACTAAAACCTTGGTTTCCACTTTAGAACCGGACGTGCCGTCGCCGTGCTCAATCATCTCCGACGTCGGCTTTCGAGACCGCAACCGATCCATACACAGCCGCACGCAAATGCGATAAATGTAACCAGAAAATGCCCGATCATCACGAAGCTTTCGGATTTCGCGGAACGCTTTGAGGAACGATTCTTGTGCGACATCCTCAGCTTCGTGTCGATCACGCAGGACATTCGAGGCAACCCGAATCAATCGCTGGCGGTGCATAGAAACGAGGGCGTCCATCGCCGCTTCGTCGCCACGGCGAACCCGAAGAACCCAATTAACCTGGTTCTCGCGAATCTCCGCTCTTTCTGCCGCAGTTTGACCGTTTTGCACCATTTTTCAATCCCGCGTAAATCGAATTGTACTCGTTAGACGGTCTCTTAGGGTGAAACTGTTCGTCCTTCGATTCGTTTTTTTGACAGCGGTACACTCGCTTTGCCCTCATGCTCCCTCCGATCTACACCACGCCACCACCAATTGAGGCACCCGTTCTGTCTTCAGAAATGCCCGTGGCGCAAGGTGAACCGCAAATCGAGGAAGCAATCAGCCCCGCAAAACAAGAAGAGAGCAATTCACAGGCCAAACCCACTCAACAAGAGATCACCGTCGATGACGCGCTCCACATCCGCGCCAACACAATCTCCGATGATCTTGTCGATGGCAAGCTGATCTGCGAAGGGGAAGTCGAACTCAATTACGGTCTCACCAAGCTCAAAGCAAACCGCATTGTCCTCGACCGCACCGAGCAAAAAGGCACCGCCGAAGGCTTAGTTCAAATCATCGACCCAGAAGGAATCATTCAATGCTCCGACCTTGAATTCTTTTGGAAAGACGCCGGCTCCGATGCCGACACCTCCGAGGATCGCCTCGTTGCTACCGGCAGGAACGCCTTCATCAAAATCGACCGCGTTCTCATCCAAGCCGCCACCCTGGAAATCATCGAGCGGATGCCCGACCGCACCCCCGAGTGGATTCTTGGCGAAGTCAAGTTCTCCTTCTCCGATATGGAACCGCGCGGGACTCGGTTCCGAGCCCGCCGAATCCGGCTTTACCCCGGCAAATACGGACTTGCTGAAAAACCTGGCATTGACCTGTTTGGTTGGCGCCTCGGCCCCATTCCAGAATATACGTTCAACCTCGATAAGCGCGTCAGCGGATTCAAACTCCCCAGCTTGGCCGATCGTCGCGGGGCTGGATTTGGCATCACATGGGATTCTTCGTTTCTTCTCAATGACAAAACTGGTGTAGGTGCCGCAGTTAATATTTTTCCTGGGCTTGGTCCGAGCGGTGAACTCTTCATTTCTCACAGCCCGCTCGATCCCGAAGTCAATCCGTTTTCTCTGAAGCCTCGCTCTGACCTCGACGAGCGATACCGCCGATCCTGGTTCGAAAACGTCATCGTCGATGACCCCGAAGCCTATTTCGCCTTCATGAACCAGCGAAAGCTGAACTACGGCCTCGGCACCACCTGGAACTTCGAAACCGAAGGCCGCCCCACAGATTCAACCGATGTCAGTAAGCTTGTTGAGCTCAGCCTCGATCACGGCACAAGTTTCAACGGATTCGGCCTCCAATCCACTCTACGAGCCCAGCGCATCCGTCCAGATGGAAACACCGCTTGGTCAGACCGCCTTAGCCTCAATTCCCAACTCCTCGCCCCAGTGCAAAACCTCGGCGGGAACTGGAACGCCTTCGGGATGGTCGATGGCATCGGTCTCATCGGCAGCAAAAACCAATACGGCTATGTGCGGGGAACACTCGGCATCTTCGGCCGACCAGTCGATGGCTTCATCATTGGTGGTTCATACAGTGCCATCACCCAATTTGGCACCCCCGAATTCGCCTTCGACGGAGTCCCCGTCACCCACTCGATGAACCTTCGCGCCGACTACCGCAAAGGCCCGTACACCTTCAGCTACCTCGCCAAATACGATCTGCGAAACAGCAATTGGTACGACAAAGAATGGGAGATTGCCCTCGCCGCCGGAACCTTCGAGCCATTCATCGTCAGCCGCGAGTTTCCCAGCGACTTCCGCATGGGAATCCGATTCCGCATCAACAGTTTTGTCGATCGCCTGCAACAGCGCAACCCAAAAAGAGAAGGCTCTTAAAGTCGTGCGGGCTCCCTCACCTCGTGAGGAAAGCCCGCGAAAGGTCAACAGTACTGTGACAAGTCGGCTTTTTCAGATCACGCAGCGATTTGTTGCGATGCGTGCTCGAACCCAACAATACGATCCAAACGTAATTCACCTTGATCGGTGATCATGCATGGGCCGTATAGAGGAACGAAACCAACCTCGAAGATCTCCACCAACTTGGTGAACTCTTTTCCGGTTCGATCCGTGTACGTCAAATTAACGCACTGGCCAACGAGGGTTTTTGCTTCAGAAATCAACATAACAATTAAGCCCTTTTCAGGATTGAGAGCAGAACTCCCAGGTTTTGTTTTCCAGTTAAATGGGGGAAATATCCTGGCAATCGTGACGGTTCCTGGCTCCCAGACCAGAATCAAGAATTCCTACTAGCCAGGGCAACTACCAGGTACCTTCGTAACGCAATGCCCCGAGTCATTTCCGCTTCGAAGTGCCAAAACTTCGCGGTCTCCTCCCGACTCGAATGGATTCTCACAAACGGAATCGGTGGCTATGCCATGGGCACTGTCGCTGGCGTCAACAGCCGCATGGGGCACGGGCACCTTGTCGTTCCCACTGAGAAGCACAACTCCAAAATCGTTCTTCTCGCCGCCGTAGAAGCCTTTATCCAGATCGGCGCAGAAACCTACGGCATGAGCACCAGCCAATACGTCGGTGCTGTCCACCCCCAAGGCTATCGCCGCCTCGAAGAATTTCAAATCGGCAACGCCGCCACTTGGACGTTCAAAGTCGAAGATTGCCGCGTCAAGAAAACTCTCATCATCCACCCACTAGAAAACGCCATCACCGTCCGCTACGAAAACCTCGGTCAAGAGAGCATCATCCTCTCGCTTCGCCCCCTCGTCTGCCACAAAGAGTTCCGAAGCAAATTCCAGGGCCGCGATTCCTACCCAGAATCCCTCATTTTCAAGTCTGGCCTCACCCACCTCACCGAAAACGATCTCACCCTCTATCTCCACCACGAAGGAGCCGAGCGCACCCCCAGCACCGGCTGGTACTACCGATTTGAGCAATCCCGCGAAATCGAGCTCGGCATCGATCCTGCCGTCGACCTCTTCTGCCCCTGCGAACTCAAATACGAGCTTGCCCCCGGCGAAGAAGCGATCTTGGTTGCCTCCGATTTTGAAGGTGCCACCGCCCAACCCACCCCCGAAGAAGTCTCCGTAGACACGCTGGAAGAATCCCTCATCCGTGCGAGCGAGCGATTCTTTTATCACACCTCCGACCGCACGTTTATCGAAAGCGGGCACCCCTGGAACCCAGAAACCGGCCTCGAAACCATGATCTGTATTCCTGGTCTCTGCCTCGCCGCCGAGAAAGTAGAAACCGCCAAAGCCATCCTCCGTGATTACGCTGGCTATATGCACCAAGGCTTGATCCCCAACCGCATCCTGGATGGCGGTAAAAAACTTGATTACGCCTCTGCGGATACTACGCTCTGGTTCGCCAACGCCATCTACGAAACCCTCCTCGCCGAATGGGATCAAGACTTCGCCAAAGAATCCTTCAAATGGCTCTCCAAAATTGTGGAATGGCATATCAAAGGCACTCTTCACGGCATCCATGTCGATCCCCGCGATGGCCTCCTCAGTCAAGGGGAAAACGGCGTCCAACTCACTTGGATGAACATGAAAGTCGGCGGATTTCCCGCTACTCCTCGCCACGGCAAACCCGTCGATATCAACGGCCTCTGGATCAACCTCCTCGGTATCACGGAATGGATCGGCACTCAGATCAAAAAGCCCGTCGCCGATTTCGTTGATGCCTGGACGCTGGCAATGGATAGCTTCGAGACAAAGTTCTGGAATCCCAAGCTCGGCTACTACCTCGACACCGTCGATCCCGATGACGCCTCCTTCCGCCCGAATCAGCTCATCGCCATGTCCCTCCCCTTTGGACCAGGCGGAATTGGCCATGCCGCAAAAGTGCTCGACAAGATCGAAAGCGAACTGCTCACTCCGTTCGGTCTCCGAACATTAGCCGAAAGCGATCCGCACTACATCCCCCGCTACGAAGGCACTGTCGCGGATTGTGATCGTGCCCTCCACCAAGGCTCGGTCATCCCCTGGCTTCTTGGCCCCTACGTCGCCACCATCATGCGCTTCACCATAGATCGCAAGCGAGCGGAGCGAGCCTTGGAAACCGTTGTTCAGAAGCTGGAATCCTATGGCTTGGATGGCATCGCCGAAGTGTACGACGGCTCTGCTCCCCACCGCGCCGCCGGGTGCCCCTGGCAAGCCACCAGCCTCGCCGAAATCCTCCGCGCCTGGCGTGTCGTGCAATAGCGTATCGCTCCGGGAACCATAAACTCGGCAGTATTTGTTATCATAAATCAGAGGGAGATCATGAAGAAGTCTTCAATTCTGTTTTTATCGCTGAGCGTTGTCGGTTTATTTCTCGCATCCTGCGACCCTGCTCCAAAGAACTCTGAACCGGAAAGAAAAGAATCCGCGAGCAACGCATCCCAAAATCAACTCGCTCAACAAACGAACTTGAGCCAAGAAAATCTCGACGAAACCCAAGCCAAGCTCATGGCGGGAATGGATGAGGTCGAGGAGATTTTAGGAAAGCTTCCGGTAGACCATAGACTTGGTGGGAGAAGGCTGATGAGCGAACACGGTTTTCTGACTGGTTCCAATGAATACTATTCCAATTATATGGAGGCTTTTGAAAAAAATTTGGCTCAAAGATAATCGCCTTTGGGTCGCCACTTTCGGCTTCCAAAACAATCAAGAAATAGATGAATCCGCTCCTGATTTGAAGCGGATTTTGATTACTGGGGATATTCTGTCGGGAGTCCGTAGACGAGAAATTGAGGGCTTCAACAACACCGCCGAAAACAAGGAAACTCCCATCATCAATGAGTTCAAAGATCTCGCCAACGCGATGTATTTCTCCAACGCTCGCCAAAAAACCTTGGATGGCGCAAAGGAGATGCCTTACCGCGCCGTATTTCGCTCCATCTATGCCTCTAGCAAAGAGTGTTATTCCTGTCATCCCCATGTCGAGAAAGGGGAACCGATCGGCATTGTCGCTCTCGCCACTATCCCCCGCGAAGAACAGTACGACTATCTCGTCCCATAGCAACCTAACTCAAGAACAACCTGTGGAAAGCCCACACAAATACCGGACGCACCAGACCCGCCCCCTCCGTCTGGAACCAAGCCGAGCAGTAAACTGACCGGTACTTCCTTTTCGTTTCCATGTGCGACCGTCCGTTTGTCCATCTGCATAACCACACCGAGTACTCCCTGCTCGATGGGGCAACGCGCATCCCGGACATGGTCTCTCGCGCCAAAGAACTCGGAATGCCCGCCCTCGCCATCAGCGATCACGGCGTCATGTTCGGGTGCATGGAGTTCTACTTCGAGTGTAAGAAGCAGGGCATCAAGCCCATCATCGGAATGGAAGCATACGTCGCTCCGAATGGCCTCACAAAAAAGGACGGCCGCGAAGAAAACGAAACTTATCACCTCCTTCTCCTCGCCAAAAACGAAGAGGGCTATCGCAACCTCTGCCGCCTCCACACCGTCGCCGCTCTGGACGGTTTCTACTACAAACCCCGCATCGACCACGACCTCCTCAAAAAGCACTCAAAAGGTCTGATCGGCTCAACCACTTGCATTGGCAGCGAAGTCAATCAACATCTCTTGCGCGGCGAATACGACAAAGCCCAGTACCTCGCCGGGATGTATAAAGAAATCTTCGACCAAGATAGTTTCTTTGTCGAACTCCAAGATCACGGTATCCCCGAACAGAAGATCATGAACGAGGGGCTCCTTCGCATTGCCAAGGAACTCAATCTCCCTCTTGTCGCCACAAACGACGCCCACTACCTCTGCCAAACCGACGCCGATCCCCACGATGTTCTCCTCTGCATTGGCACCGGTACCCAGCGCGATGATCCCAATCGCCTGAAGTTCAACGGCCCCAATTTCTACATCAAAGACACCAATGAAATGGCGGTGCTGTTCCCCGATCAACCAGAGGCGATCGAGAACAGCGTCATGTTCGCCGAAATGTGCGATATCGAGCTCGGCGATCAGCGCGCCATGATGCCGCAACCCGACCTCGAACCCGGCTACGACTCAATGGGTTACCTTCGCTACATCGCGGAAAAAGGCCTCAAAGATCGTGTCCCCAATTTCGATGGCAATTACGAAGAACGCCTGAACTACGAGCTCAGCATTATCGAAACCACCGGCTACTCCGAATACTTCCTCCTCGTCAAAGAGTTCGCCCAGTTCACCCGCGGGCAGGGAATCATGTTTGGGGTGCGGGGCTCAGCCGCTGGTTCGCTCGTTTCCTACACCATCGGCATCACCGATGTCGACCCCGTGGACTACGACCTCACGTTTGAGCGCTTCCTCAACCCCGAGCGCGTCTCCATGCCCGATGTCGATATGGACTTCGAGGATGCACGCCGGGATGAAGTCATCCGCTACGTCTCCGAGAAGTACGGTCAAGACCGCGTTGCCCAGATCATCACGTTCGGAACCCTCGGCCCCAAGGCCGCCATCCGCGATGCCGCGCGGGTCATGGGTTACCAACCCATCGAAGCCGACAAAGTCGCCAAAACCATTCCCCTCGGCCCCGGTTGGTCCATTACCAAAGCCGAAAAGGAAGTCGCTGAATTTCGTGGCGTCGTCAACAGCGACCCCCGCTACAAGGAGCTAGTAGAAACCGCAAAACGCATCGAGGGTCTAGCCCGCCACGCCGGAGTGCACGCCGCCGGCGTCGTCATCTCCCGCGACCCCCTCACCGAATCGGTCCCCCTCTACCGCTCAAACGAAGGCGGAGCCGTCACCGCCTACGAAATGGGCATCCTTGAGAAAATCGGCCTTCTCAAGATGGACTTCCTCGGCCTATCCAACCTCACCGTCCTTGCCCGGACAATCGAGAACATCAAGGCTAGTTACGGGCACCTCGCCCACGAAAAGCTGATCTCCGATCACCCCGTCCTCATCCACGGACACACTGGCATCCCGTTCGATGATCAAAAAACGTACGACATGCTCGGTCGCGGCGAAACCATCGGCGTCTTCCAGCTAGAAAGTGGCGGGATGCGCCGCAACATCATCGAACTCAAACCCCAAAGCGAAAGGGAACTAGCGGCTATGGTCGCGCTCTATCGGCCTGGCCCGATGGAACACATCCCCGAATACATCTCAAACAAATTCGGTCGCACCGAGATCACCTACCTCGACCCCAAAATGGAGCCGATCTTGAGCGAAACATACGGGGTGATCGTCTACCAAGACCAGGTTCTCAAGCTCGTCCAAGCTCTCGCCGGATTCAGCCTAGGCAAAGCCGACATCCTCCGCCGCGCAATGGGGAAGAAAGACGCCAAAGTCATGGACGCCATGATGGGCGAGTTCGTCCAAGGGTGCCAAGAAAACGGCGTCAGCATCGATGTCGCCAACCAAGTCTGGGAAAAACTCAAGCCGTTCGCCGGATACGCCTTCAACAAAGCTCACGCCGTCTGCTACGCCATCCTCGCCTACCAAACCGCCTATCTCAAAGCCAACTACGCGGTCGAATATGTCGCCGCAATGCTCGCTGTCTTCCGCAGTAAGGAAGATCGCGTTACCACCTACATCGAAGAAGCCCGCCGCCAAAAAATCTCCGTCCTCCCCCCCGATGTCAATCTCTCCCAACTTGATTTCTCTATCGAAGAAGTCAAGAAGAAAAAGGCAATCCGCTTCGGCCTTGCTGCGATCAAAAACGTTGGCGAAGGGCTCGTCCGCGGCATCATCGAAGATCGCGAAAACGGCCCGTTCGAGCACCTCTACGAATTTTGTGACCGCGTCCGCCCCCACGGCCTCAACAAGAGCGCCCTCGAAGGTCTGATCCGCGCTGGTGCCCTTGATTCCATCAACAAGAACCGCAACACTCTCATGAATGCGATGGAAGGAGCCCTCGTCTTTGCCGATAACGCAAACCGCGCCCGCATCCAAGGCCAAGACTCCCTCTTCGGCGATTCCCCCGAGATGGAACTCCAACTTCCGCCCCTCCCCGAGCAACCCGCCCCGGACCGCCGCGAAATCCTGCAAATGGAAAAGGAAACGATGGGCATTTACGTTTCCGACCACCCGCTCCGCGGTTACGAACTCTCACTCCGGCAGTACGCCACCCACAACATCGCCACGATTCTCGAAACCGAAGAGCCGATCAAAGTCACCGTCGCCGGAGTCCTCAGCCAAGTCAGCAAGACCGTCAGCCAGCGCACCGGAACTCGGGTTTGCCGCATCACCCTGGAAGACTTCAGCAGCGCAATCGGTGGATTTTGCTTCGGCGAAACCGCAATGAAATTCGACGACGAACTCTCCAAAGACTCCGTCGTGATGATCCAGGGCCGCGTCAAGTTCGATGAACGCTCCAACGCCACCGAGCGCACCCCCGAACTCCAAATATTCAGCGTCGAAACCCTCCCCGCCCCCATAGAGCGAGAGCTCGATGACAGCGTCGCCGGATCAGTCTTTGTTCAGGTCAAAGCGGCAACCAAAACCCAGCTCGCCAAAGTCAAAGCACTCGTCGAAGCCAACCCCGGCGATTACGAGGTCATCTTCCAATTCGGTAATAACCCGAACCATCAGCCGGTCATCCTTCTTCAGCGTGTCAAAGCCACCGAAGAACTCCTGCGATCCATCCGCCGAATCCTCGAACACGCCGATGTCGAACTCCTCTCCCGCCAAGACGCGACTGGGGCCAATGCTGAACCTAAGGATCAACCAGCCGTCTCCCTACGTTAAGATTACTGGCACCAAACGTCCGAAGAGAGAGTTATGAAGATTTCAAAAGTCATTGCAACGACCATCAGCCTGCTCGCCATCGCGAGCCAAGGCTTAGCCGCGGATGCTTTCGATAAATCCGTAGCAAACATTGCTCTGTTGCAAATCAAAGAAGTGCAAACCGATGTCGGCATCACCGCTGCGCAACGCACCCAATTGAACAAGCACGCCGATTGGTTCAACGCCGAAAGCAAAAAGATCAACGACCAAGCTGCAACCTATGTTCAGAAGAATCAGCAACCGCCAAAGAGCCTCACCGATAAATTCGTCAAGCTCAACAACGATATGGCGAACAAGGTCGTGGGCGTTCTCACCGCTGGTCAACTCAAGCGACTCCGCGAGATCACCCTCCAAAACGCTGGCCCCGTCGCAATGATGGATCCCACCGTCGCTAAGAAAATCGGCCTCTCCGATTCTCAACTCAAAAGCATCCGCTCCCGCTTCGATTCCGACGCAAAGAAGGCGGATGGAATCCAAGAAAAGGCTTTCAAACCCATCATCGACAAGTACAAAGCGAAAAAGCCAAAGGATGATGCCGAAGCCAAAAAGCTCAGCGAAGCCTACGCAAAAGAAATGGACGCCGCAGGCAAGAAAATCGCTCCGCAACTCAACAAAATCCAGAGCGATTTCTCCGCATTTCTAAAGAAGACTCTCAGTACCAAGCAAGATTCCGCTTGGAAAGCCCTCCTGGGCAAACCGTTCAAAGGCTAATTTTTGACATCTTCGGGCCACAACGCTCGTCAGAAAGGTGATGATCTCCACCCTTTTGACGAGCGTTCTTTTTGTTAACCAGAACTTCGACCGCATTGACCCCGCCGAAACCTACGGCAAATCCGCCCACGAGATCGTCAAAATGGGCCACGAAAAGTGGTTCGATTTCTACACCAACGCCGAGGAAGGCGGGCAATCCACAATGGGGATGTCCTACGCCAACATGTACTTTGGCACCGCCATGCGCCAAGTCAATAACGAACGCATGGCCGGAAACGAAAAGCTCGAGGAAAAGTCCGCTTACCTCCGCAAAAACCTCGACCAATTCCACTTCAATATGATTGATGTCGGTCGCGCCTTCACTGGCGGAGGCACCCTCTGGAACCTTGTTTCCAGCAGCGTCCGCGCAAATACCGAAGAGGTCATCCTCAGCTTCATCGAGCAATCCTCTCCCAAACCGCCCCGCACCCAAGCCGAAGTCTGGAAGATGATCGGTGAAACAGAAAAGAACCTCACCGAAATGAAGAGCGAAATCGACGAAACAAAGGGCATGACCGGACTCACTTACGATGAAGTCCGACTCTCCCTCGCCAACGGCAAGATCATGTTCGCAGGCGCAATGAAACAAATCGCTTCCTGGCCCTCCAACGAGCGCAAAGCGGTCATCACCGGCTTCTATGATGCCGTCAATGATGTCAATTTCATGTCCGGTGAGTAGTCCCCGAATTCTCGCGCGGGTAACTTCAATCCATTCATGACCATTTCTGATCAGTTTGCTCAGCTCAAAGCGCGTGGCGAAAAGGCACTTGTCCTCTTCATCACCGCGGGCGATCCCGACTTAGAATCCCTCCCCGCAATCATGGAGGCTTTACAAGAAGCCGGTGCTGACATCCTCGAAATCGGTCTTCCGTTCAGCGACCCGATCGCCGATGGCCCGACAATCCAAGCCAGCTCCCAACGCGCTCTCGATCGCGGCGTCAACCTGAATGGAGTCTTCCATGCCGTCACCAATGCCAACACCACCATCCCCCTTGTGATGATGGGCTACTACAATTCGGTTCTGCGAATTGGTTTGGATCAGTTCGTCTCCCGAGCTGCAGAAGCTGGATTCAGTGGCACAATCATGTGCGATCTCATTGGCGAGGAAGCGAGCGACTGGATCACCGCCAGCCGCCAGGGAAGTTTGGACACGATCTTCCTCGCTGCCCCCACTAGCACCGATGACCGCCTCAAATCAGTCTGCGAAGCGTCAAGCGGGTTCGTCTACGCCGTCTCCCGAACCGGAGTGACCGGAGCAGGTGGCTCAATGAGCGCAGATGCGGGCGGCATCGTCTCTCGCCTCCGCACCCACACAGACCTCCCAATTTGCGTCGGTTTCGGAATCAGCCAACCCGAACAGGTCAGGGAAGTCTGTCAAAGCGCCGATGGTGCCGTTGTCGGTAGTTGGCTGGTCAATGCTCTCGCAGATGGTTGGCATGACCCCACCAAGCGTAACGAGATTCTCAATCACGTCCGCGCCCTCAAAGCTGCCACACACATATAAAATAAGACCATGTCTTCAGATCAGCCGAAATTTGCCGTTCATGGCGGAGCCTTCTTCGATGCCATCGGCGTCCGCATGGATGCGCTCGATGCAAAAGAGGAAGTCATCAGCGCGGATGTCCTCGATTCTTGGTACGATCCCTCCCCCAGCGTCATCGAATCTGTACGCGAGCATCTCCCTTGGCTGATCAAAACCTCTCCTCCCACTCGGAGCGAAGGTCTCCGAGAGGTCATCGCCGAGAAACGCGGCATCTCCCCAGATCAAATCCTGCTCGGGAGCGGAACAAGTTCTCTCATGTTCCTTGTCCTCCCCGAACTCCTCAACCCGGATGATAAAGTCGTTGTGCTCGATCCGATGTACGGGGAATACGCCCATCTGACTGGTGAGATCATCGGCGCAAACGTTGCCCGCCACGAACTCCCCCTCGACAACTTTGAAGCCGATCCCGAATGGCTTGGTCAGCAATGCCTCGGCGCAAAGATGCTCATTCTCGTCAATCCAAACAGCCCCACTGGGCGTGCCATGAGCCGAACTCAAGTCCAAATGCTGATGCAGGGCGTCCCGCCCAACTGCCTCGTCTGGATTGATGAAACCTACATTGATTTCTATACCAACGCCTCCGGCAAAAGCCAATCTTGCGAAGAGCTTGTTGCCCAGTTTCCGAACCTGATCATCTGCAAATCAATGTCGAAGTTCTACGGTTTGAGCGGCCTTCGTATTGGCTATCTGGTGATGAACCCCAAGCTCGTCAGGCAGTTTGAAGAACGTATTCCGCCCTGGAATGTCGGCCTCATTGCCCAACTCGCCGGAATCGAAGCTCTCAAAGCCGATCCCTACTACGCCAAGATGGCATCCAAAACCGCCGAGTACCGAGAACTTTTAACCCAAAATCTCAATGCAATCTCAGAGGTTCAAGTCATCCCCAGCGTGACCAACTTCGTGCTGGCAAGGCTTGCCACCCCACAAGCTCAAGAGCTTTGTGATGCCCTCCAAGCCAAGAACATCTTCATCCGCAACTGCGACTCGCTCAGCCCACGCTTCAAAAATGAAATGATCCGCATCGCCGTAAAAGGAGATGCGGATCAAAAGGTTGTCTCAGCAATCGCCGAGTTCTTTGCTTAGAGGTGTGTCTTCAGTTCTTCCACGAACTTAGCAAACGAATCTTTTGAGTAGCCCACATGGCTGCTCAGAACGTTGCCATCGCGACCAATCACAACCATCGTCGGAATCCCGCGAATGCCGTAGTTGGTAAAAGCATCATTTTCAGTGAAAACGATCGGCCAATCCAGGCCAAACTCTTTCTTGAAATCAGCCATCTTTGCGTATTCAGCTTCTTTCGTGATGTTTCGCTCTTGACCGTAATAGCCGTAATAGCGAGTCACCGAAATCACCTGAACACCTTTCGATTTCAGTTCATTGTGCATCGCAATGATGTCCGGGAACGCTGCTTTGCAGGGTCCGCACCAGTGAGCCATAAAGTCGATCACCACGATCTTGCCTTTCAAATCAGCAAGGCTGGTGTAGCCGCCATAGTTCTCGGTCATCGGGATCGCTGGGGCAGGGTTGCCATTCAGCATCAAACGAGTTGCATCCATATTCATGCCGCGCTTGTTTGCTTCCGGAATTCGAGCGTCCGCATTACCTGCGTCGAGGGTTGCCTTCGCCGCATCCTTTTTGCCAGCAGAGAAGAGCATTTCTGCCTTTGTACTGTAGTAGTTAGCAAGGGCACTCGCAATGCTCGCTTTTTCGCGATCTTCCTTTGGTTCACCAACTTTGCCCGCCAGATCATCCAAGAACTTAACCGCTGCGTCCAATCCTTTCGATTCTTGAACTGCATCCACAAAGTAGTAGCAGCCGTAAGTCAAAACGGTGCTTGCATTCATCGCCGAAGGTGCCTCGATCATCTGTGCAACCATCGCGCCTTTATCGAGCTCACCAGTTTGACGGAAAGTGTTCATGCACATCAGCTCCGCACTGAACTTAGAAGCCGCGCTCGGGCTCGAAGTCATGTACTTCTTGCAAAGTTCTTCAATGGAAGGATATTCCTCCGCCATGTAGAAAAGTTGCATCCAGGCATAGCCGTCTTTGGCTTCAATTTCGCCTGGTTTGACGCCATCAATCGCGTCCTTCGCCATCTCCTTGACTTTGGCGTTCAAGGCAACAGTGTCAATGGTCGTCTTGTTCTCGCGCGCCTTTGTGATTTCAGCGGAGCGATACTTGTTGATATTGTTAAGGGCTTCTTGAGGATTGTCGGTGCCAAACCCGAGTACCAAAGATGCCGCGATAAGACTGATTACCGGCATTTCCCTAAGATACAAGAAAAACGCCCGAAAGCGATACTTCCGGGCGCATATTTTTTGAATTTGAGCTCGAATTAGCGAGCGTAATATTCGATGACTTGCTGTTCTTGGAAGAAATCAGGGAAGTCTTCTCGCTCGGGAAGAGCAACAATCTTGCCTTCCATTGCACCAACGTTGGCATCCAGATAAACCGGAACCGGAGCCCCTTCGTACTGGTTGCGGCGAGCAATGCCTTGGCTCACTTCGTGGTTGCGAACACCAATCACATCACCTACTCGGCATTGATAGCTAGAAATGTCAACTTTCTTGCCGTTCACCATAATGTGACCGTGGGAAACGAGTTGGCGTGCTTGCCAGATCGTTTTTGCATAGCCCAGTCGATAAACTTGAGTTTGCAAGCGCATTTCCAAAAGACGCAAGAAGTTAAGGCTGGTGTTGCCGTGCATTCGTGCCGCTTTTTCAAACGTGCGTTGGAATTGCTTTTCCAGCATCCCGTAATAGGTGCGGATGACTTGCTTAGCCATCAGCTGTTCACCGTATTCCGAAGTGCGGTTATCGCGCTTGTTCGGGCCGTGTTGGCCAGGTACGTAAGGTCGTTTGGAACTCGGGCATTTTGCCTGTCCCCAGATGTTGAAGCCGACTTTGCGGCAGATTGCTTTCTTTCTTCCTCGGTATGTCGCCATGCTTAAGGTTTCCTTAGCCGTTCCATTTGGTTGCACGAGACGTAGAAAATTCCACGTTCCGTGGGCGTGAGAAGCTATTATGGCACACCAATTTCACCCGCTAGGACGTCAAACATTTCCCCTCACTCATCACTCGTTCAGTATGAAATTTGAAATAATATGAATAATTTGCAATCAAAACTTGCGCACAACTGCGCATTTTTTTGATTCTCATTAATGCAAGTTTTCTTCCGATAATTGTTTTCAAGATAGTTTTCTATCCGGTCTGTGGGGGGCATGTGCTCAATAAATTTGTAGGGAAAAAGATTACGGTGGAACGAACAAGCGATGGCAAGAAATTTGCCGGCATGGTTACGCTTGTTCAAAGCCCGTTGGTCCGAGTGCGACTCGATGAAGTCTCGAACATTCAAGTAGATGACAAAATCGATTGTAGTATTGGCGATGGAGTCAGCTTTGCAACATTAAATGCAACTGTCATGTCGTTAGAAGACAACATAGCCGAATTCTGGGTCACCATCCAATCTCTTGAAGAGGGTATTGACCGCGCACCTCGCGCTCTCGCTCCCGGTTACACTGCCCAAGTCACTCTGGAATCCGGCGAAGAAGTTTCTGCCTCACTTTGCGATGCCTCCGAATCTGGAATGCGACTCAGCTCTCTGAAAAATGTCACCGCAGGACAGCATATCACCGTCCGTGTCGATTATCCTGGCGGCTGCATTCATAGCAAAGGCAAGATCGTATGGGCCAAACAAATGGTCGACAGTGCCTATGTCGAAATGGGGATGCAAATCCTCGAAATGGATCGCCTTAACCAAGCACGCTGGAACCACATGGTCTCCACCCTCATGCGCGATTTTGGTATGGCCGCCTAATTCTTTTTTCTTCAGACAAGCCTCTCCGTAGGCTTGCCGCCACATACACTCTCGCACACTCATGGGTCACACTTCGGTGTGGCCCACCTCTTTGACTAGCCGCTCAATCCGACCAGCCAACATCGTGCCGGATTCCGAGAGGGAATAAGTCGGCCGAGGCGGTCGCACATTGGCCGTAATGGATCGCCAAACCAGACCATCCGACTCTAACGCCTTCAATCTCTGCGACAACGCCCGATCCGTGATCCCTGGCAGCGAATCTCGAATCTCTGTATATCGTCCGTTGTATTCCGTCAATGACTGCAACAAAGCAAAATCCCAGACATTCTTGCCAACTTCACCCTTCCACTGTTTCGGAGAGAAGAGATCCACCAAGTTACTTTCGATCACCAAAAGCCGTTCATTTAAGATGATCTCCGGGCGAAGGGGATGCCCGTATCCCGGGTTCCTGTCGACAAAACCTTGGGCAATCAAAAAATCAAGGCTCAGTTGCACACCACGGTGGGTCGCTCCGCAATCATGGACAAGGGTCACGAACTTCGCGCCCTTTCTCCGTGCCAGCGAAACCAAAATTCGCCAGCCCCATTTTCTTTCTCCAATTTTCTGGAGGTGTGTATCTTGTATAGCTACTATACAGAGTATAATACCGCAATCGAGGCAAAATCTCGGTGTGGAGATACAAAAAGTGAGTAATAAACTAGGCATGATCCCGGGCTTGACCGTTGTCTATCCCGTCTCGGATCGCAAGAAAACAACCGCGTGGTATCAAGAGCATTTCGGCTTCGAACTCATGTGGGATTCCGATGAAATCGGGTTCTGTGAACTCAAATCGGTGATTGACACCGTTTTCATCGGCCTAAGCGATCGCCAGAACCCCGAGGTCAAAGGCGGCGCAACCCTCACCTGGGGAACCGAAGATATCGAAGCAGTTCGCTCCCGCATGGAATCAGCAGGAATCAAGTTCGATGGCCCAACCCGCGAACACCCCGGAATCGTTAAGCTAGCTACCCTCTACGATCCCGATGGGAACCACATCATGCTGTATCAAAGCCTCAGCTAGGGCATAGAAAGGATTCGGGTGATCAAGATCGCAATCACGGCAAGGAACCCTAGCCGGATCATCCGAATCTTATTGAAAACCATCTGACGATCCGCCCCTTTCGCACTAAAAAAGATCAGCGAAGCCCCTGGAACATAGATGAAACTCCCCACAAAAACCGGCCAGGGAAGCGAATACTCCGGCACAATCGCCGGCACAAACGAAAGCAGAGCCACAAACAAGCCCGCAATGCAAAATCCCATCCCGATCTTGTGCAATTTGTCTCGTCGTGCTTGTCCCGGATCTTCCGTCACAAGTCCAGTCTAAACCAAACGGGTACCGTGGAAGGGAACATGGCCCTCCCCCTCCTCGAATCTCTCGCCGCGCGACAAGGATTCGCCCTCTCCAAATCCCAAATCGCCGCCTGCGAGGCTTACCGGGCCGACCTGTACGAAGTCAACGAGATCACGAACCTCACCCGTATCCCCTTCGAGGAAGCCGAGGCAAAGCACTTCGCTGATTCGCTCTTAGTTTCTGAACTCATTGCAAAGGGTGCAAATGTCCTCGATATCGGGCCGGGGCCAGGGTTTCCTGCTTGGGTGCTAGCTTGTTGCCGCCCAGACTTGACCATCACGGCCTTGGACAGTGCTAACAAAGCTATCAGATTCATCGAGCGCCACCCCCTCGCAAACCTGAAGACCAAGCTCGCCCGCGCTGAAGATAATGTCCACCGCGAGCATTACGATGTCGTGGTCGGTCGTGCCGTGGCCCCCTTCGCCGTTCAGGCGGAAATCAGCGCCGCCTGGATAAAAATTGGCGGTCAGTTCATCCCATTCCGAACCCCTGCAGAAAGGGAAGAGATTGAGCAGTTTCCCGCCGCTCAACTCGGGCTACAACTCAACGAAATCAAGGAGATTGACCTTCCGGGAACCGACATCGTTCGGCTCTTCCCAATCTTTGTGAAAGTCAAAGCCACGAACCCCGAATTCCCACGTCAATGGGGAAGGATCAAGGCGAAGCCGCTTCAGAACCCTGCGAAGTCTTGAGGAACTTCTTCAAAAGCTCAGCTTCGGAATCACCAGGATTCAATTCCAAAACGCGATCCAAAACTTTCAGTGCTTCAGATTGCTCACCCGTCTGAATCAGAATCCGAGCTTTGTAGACTAAGCAGTTCAGGTTATCTGGTCCGAGTTCAAGAGCTTTATCAACCCGCTCCAATGCCTCGTCATAATCTCCCCGCGCAAAGGAGATATTCGCCAGATCGTAATACATCGTGTTACGAATCTCGTTCTCCGCGCTCAGCAATACCGCCGACCACTGATTCACCCCTTCCAGAAGAGCTTTTTCCGCTTCATCTTCCCGATCAAGAGCCAGCAGTGTCCGTCCCTTCAAAGCGAGGATTTGCGAGCTTGTCGGTCGGAATCGATAAAGCTCCTCAATAATGGGAAGTGCCTTCTCTAAATCAGCTTTCTGCTCTGCCGTCCGCTCAACACCCTGCGCATAAGCCAGAATCCCAGATTCTGTCAAAGGCTGTACTTTCTTGATCCCTTCGTCGTACTGACCAAAGTTCGTGATAACGTTCGGGTCGGTGCCCATACATCCGCCAATGCCGAGCATCAAAGCTCCCATCAGAACAAGGTTAGTTCGCGACCACATTGACCAGTTTCCCCGGCACAACGATGACCTTTCGCACCGTCAAGCCGTCTGTAAACGATTTTACTTTCTCGCTGGCCAGAGCCGCCTGTTCGAGTTCATCGTTCGCGGTACCCGCCGCGACTTCCAACGTATCTCGCAACTTGCCGTTCACCTGCACGGCAATCGTGACCTTGTCTTCCTTCGCCAGTTCCGCGTTCGCCTTCGGCCAATCTAGCTGGTAGGTAAACCCTTTGCCACCCAGTGCCGACCAAATCTCATCGGCAGAGTGAGGGGCCGCTGGAGCCAAGCAAACCACTAGCGATTCCATCGCTTCACTCAGAGCGAGCTTTTCACCTTCAGTAGGTGATTTCATCCCCTTCATCAAGTCATTGAGCGTATTGACCGTCGTCATCGCCGCGGCAATGTAGGTATTGAACGCAAACTTTTCAATATCATCCGTCGCTTTTGCGATGAACTTGTGAGTGGCACGCCGGATATCGGTGGACTTCCCATCTGGAATTGTCGAACCGATCTTGGACTTCCAATCTGCATCAAAATTCGGGGCGATTTCGGAGGCCAAGCGGAAAACCCGGCTGAGGAACCGAACCGCGCCTTGCATACCCTCATTTGACCATTGCACGTTTTGCTCAAACGGGGCCACGAACAGTTCGTAGATACGGAGCGCATCCGCGCCGTACTGCTCGACCGCCTCTTCGGGAGTGACCACGTTGCCCTTAGATTTCGACATCCGCACCCAACGCCAGTCCAGGTCGTTCTCAGGCATGTCCTTGGCGTCTTCAAAGCTGACGAGGATGCCATCCTCACCCACCCCCAGCGTCTCACCTTCGTGCGGTTGTCGGTAGGGAGTCAAAGCCAAAACCTGGCCCTGGTTCATGAGCCGCTGGAACGGCTCTTTCACATCCACCAAACCAAGATCGAACAGCACCTTCGTCCAGAAACGGGCGTACAACAGGTGCATGACGGCGTGTTCGGCTCCACCCACATAGCAGTCCACCGGCATCCAATACTTCACCTTCTCAGGATCCCAAGCTTGTCCGGTGTTATGCGGGTCGCAGAACCGCAAGAAGTACCAACTTGAGCAAGCAAACCCGCCCATCGTATCGGTTTCGCGCCGCCCCAAACCACCATCGTTGGTGGTGGCATTCACGAACTCTTCGATATGCGAAAGAGGGCTCGAACCGTCGTCACCCGGAGCATAGTTCTCAACATCGGGAAGCATGACGGGCAGAGCGTCATCCGGCACAACATCCGGGTGACCGTCCTTGTCATAAACCACCGGGATCGGGCAACCCCAATACCGCTGTCGAGAAATCAACCAATCCCGGAGCTTGTAGTTGATCTTCCGCTCACCAATCTCAGCCGTTTCGATAAAATCAGCAAGTGCTTGGGAGCCTTGCTCGCTGGTCATGCCATTGAATTCGTTCGCATTCACCATCACCCCGGATTTCGCATCAAAAACGGGATCGAATGTCTTTGCATCCTCCAAGTAGCGAGCCTTGGTGGTCTCCAGATTCTCTCCTTCTTCCGCGAACGGTTTTAGGTAATCAGTGTCCGGCTCAAAAGTCGGGATGACATCCAGCCCGAACTTCACCGCAAACTCAAAGTCGCGCTGGTCATGAGCCGGAACCGCCATGATCGCACCCGTTCCGTAACCCATCAATACGTAATCGGCAATAAAGAGGGGAACTCGATTATCGTTCGCCGGATTGATGGCATAAGCCCCGGTGAAGACGCCGGTCTTCTCTCGGTTGGCAGCCTGCCGATCCATGTCGCTCAGAGCCTTCGCCGATGCCTGATACGCTTCAATCTCACTCACGCGCTCCGCGTCAACACTCTGCTTGATCGTGCGAACCAAAGGATGCTCCGGTGCCAGTACGCAGAACGTCATCCCGAAGATCGTATCAATCCGAGTGGTAAAGACCCGGAAACTCGATGCCTTCTTGTTGGATTTGACTTCAAACCCATCCAATCCAGAATCTTCGGCGGGGGCAACAGCAGGATCACCATCTTTTGAGAAAGTGATCTCCATTTCAAACTCAACCCCTTCCGAACGACCAATCCAGTTGCGCTGCAAAGCCTTGATTCCTTCCGGCCAGTCCACGGTATCCAGATCATCAATCAGTTGCTGAGCGTATTCCGTGATCTTGAAAAACCACTGCGGAATCGCTCGCTTTTCAACCGGAGTGCCGCATCGCTCGCAGAGACCTCCAACAACCTCTTCGTTGGCCAGTGCGGTCTTATCTTTTGGACACCAGTTGATTTCGGCATCCTTCCGATAAGCCAAGCCCTTCTCATACAGCTTCTTAAAAATCCACTGCGTCCATTTGTAGTAGCTGGGGTCAGAGGATTTGAAGCTCCGCGACCAGTCATAGCCAATCCCAATCAGCTCCATCTGATCCTGATAGCGCTTGGCGTACTGGTCAATCATCGGGGCAGGGTGCGACTGCCGCTTGATCGCCTCATTCTCTGCCGGGAGCCCAAACGCATCAAACCCCATCGGGTGAAGCACGTTGTAGCCCTGCATAAACTTCATGCGGCAGAGGACATCGGTGGGGATGTAGTTGCGGCAGTGCCCGACGCTCAGGCCAGCACCGCTCGGATAAGGAAAAAAGTCGAGACCATAGAACTTCTCGCGATTTAGATCTTCGCGCGTGCGGAAGAGGTCAGCCGTCTTCCACCGTTCGCGCCATTCCGATTCAAAATTCGAGGGTTCGTAACGATCGTTCATCCCGAAAAGGTTTTACCCTTCGGGATGAACTGAGGCTAGGATTCGGGGGAATCTACTGCGCCGGAGGTGGGGTTCCGCCTCCGCGCCCTCCGCGCCGGATTGTTTGTTCTCGACCACTATTTCTCAAATAAGCGTTTTCATAGTCCGCGTAATAACGGTCGATCTGCGCCCGTGTGGAACCTTTGAGTGCGTCGTAGCTACCAAAACCGCCTTGTGCTTCCACGCCGTCAGCCCCTTCAGAAAGTCGAACTTGATCGTAGGGCAACAGGGTCGCACTGATTGAGATGTTGCTCGTATTCAAGAACTGCTTAAAGAATGACGGGTCGTTCACCCCCGCTCCGCGAGGATTGTAGGCTGCATTTGCCTTGTTTCTAGCGTAAGACCGAGCATCAAAGATTTGTGATTCGCCATTTTGCGAATTCAATGCTACAAAACCATCTCGACTGCTCATTGAGAACCGAAGCGATGTCGCGCTACTCAAGCCCGTGGGAAGGAGTTCGGTCCTTTCCATATTGCCAGCAATTGTTATCTGAGCACCATTGATAACCGGAACTCGACTTCCGGCTTGCTGTAGCCCTTGAACTTCAATGAAACCCCGATCAACAAGCGTAATGTTGTTCAAGGATGTGGTTCCTCCCGGCGAGGCGGCTTGCACTACGTAGCTCGGGTCGCGGCGACCGTTGTAATACCAATCCGTGAGAAGTTGATAAATTCCGCTGATCTGATTCCATGGCAAGCCACTACTGGTGGCCGCTTGTTTTCGCTGATCTGCACTCAATGCACCATAAATCATCAGAGGGAAGTAATCGTTGCCATGCACATCCCGGATTTCTTGCCCCGCCGAAGTGCCAAAGAGCCAAGACATCGCCCCCGTATCCCAATTGTCCGTTCCAATCCCGCGCCCAGCGGCTCTTGCATAAGACGCCTTATCGGAAAGGCTAACGAGCCCGTACTGGCGAGAAACTTTCTGCTCGAGCGCATACAGCGTCCCACGCGGAACCCGCGTACTCCAAGCTGAAATCGGATCAGCCAGCCCCATCACCGACCAATCCCCTTCTTTCTTGAAAGTCACTTCATCCCAAGTCTTTGCCGTGGAGTTCAAATTATCTCGCGATGCATCCCAGGCTAGCTCACTCGCCATGTGGTCTGGAAAAGCAATGACGTAGTTATCCGTCGTCATCTGATCGACGAACGCGTAGTCCACCAACGTCGCTACGGGATCAAGCTTGGTCTGTCCCAAGAGGATGCTCCGAGCACCAGGATCAATCCCACCAACAAACGGAAGCATTGCGGGGTCGTTGGTGCGAGCTTTGTCGGCCGTATCTTTACCCCAAGTGTTCCGCTGACCTGCAAATCGGCCTTGAACAAAGGCCGCCGCAACCTGCTTTGCTGCCGTTCCATATTCATCAAATTTGAAAAACGGCTGATTAAAAGCGTGATTCGAAGAACCGGTGCCACCTAATTGCAGTGTCCGCGATGCCGAACTCATTGTTTGCATATTGGCCCCCAGCAAATACATATCAATGCGAACGGAATCGATGTCTCGGACAACCGTCACCAAAATTTCTGGATTACCCGCGTTGATCGCAGCCGTGAGCACTGCATCATTCCGAAAGGCGCGGAACTGCCCTGGACGTGAATTAGCCGGAATCTTTTGAAGTTCAAAGAGCGTTCGGCGATAGTCGCTCACCAACTGGTTTGCCACTCGCTTCATCGCGTTCGACATGAACTTCTGCCGTGAATTAGGCGAAAGCGAATAAACCCATCGTTCGTTCAGAGGCACGCTAGCCCAAGTTGCTGGATCTTCATCTCGAAGTAGAATCGGCAAGGCTTGATCCGCGAATGTAGCCGAACTTTGACGCGCACGCGGATCAGCCAAAAACGTTTGTAAAACCGCAACCGAATCAATCTTCTCGCCTGCATTCTTTACATAGGAGTCCGCATCAAGTGTTGTCTTGATTTTGCCGCCAATAACACTTTTGTGGCGCTCCGTCAAAGCAGGCGTATTGCCTTCAGATCGAACGACCAAATAGCCATCGCCGCTCCCAAGAAAACCGAGCCCTGTCGCATCAGCAATCTTAGCGATCACCTCCGACATGGGGCGATCCTTCACTCGCAACGAGATAATTTCATCCGCGCAGATCGGTGAAACATCAATCGGGACACCATGACTCGCCTTCAAATCAGCAAAAAACTGTTTGAGCGTCTGTCCCTTACTAGAAATCGTGACTGGCTGATTCCAGTCATAAGCCTGCAGCGAGGCGGCAACCACCGCCAAGCAAGCCACTACGGAGAGTTTTCTCAGTCCGTACATATTGAAGATCCTCAATTAACTGGGACGACCGGTACTAGCCTAAGTATCAGTGAATCTTTTCTTTGTTCCGTGTTGGTATACTTTTGTCTATGCAATTCCGGGCAGATCAAAAGGAAAGATTAGATAAGTTCCTTGCTCGGATGGTGCCGGATGTCAGCCGAACTAAGCTCGCCACTCACATCGAAAAGGGGGGAGTGACAGTTGATGGGGAAGCGATCACCAAACCCCGTTTCGAGGTCATCCCAGATCAGACAATTGTCGTAGCTGAGCTAGAAGAATCCCCCGCCCACGATCTCACTCCCGTCCCGATGGATTTGGACATCCGCTACGAAGACGATTCATTGCTCGTTGTCAATAAACCGCGCGGAATGGCGGTTCACCCAGCACCGAGTTCACGCGGCGCAACGCTCATCCACGGCTTACTCGCCAGATCACACGATCTCAGCACCGTCGGTGGTGATTTCCGCCCTGGCATCGTTCATCGCTTGGACAAAGACACCACTGGCTTGATGATCGTGGCGAAGAATGATAAGGTTCACGCCCATCTCGCCGATCAACTCAAAACACGCACTCTTGGCAGAAAGTATCTCGCGGTCATCTACCGTGTTCCCGAGGAGAAACAGTTTGTCATAGAAGGGCCAATAGGTCGCCACCCCAAAAATCCCACTCAAATGGCGGTGGTCAGCACCGGAAAGCCCGCGGTCACTCACGTCAAAGTTCTGGCCCACTCTGGCTCCAATGCTTTGGTTGGATGCCGACTCGAAACTGGACGCACTCATCAGATTCGCGTGCACCTTTCCAGCATCGGATGCCCGGTTATTGGCGACAAAGCCTACGCTCCCAAAACCCATCAGGCCGGGGAGATGGCTCTCCATGCCGCCGTCCTTCGATTCGTGCATCCCGTGACAGGTAAGGAAATCGAGGTGTCTGTTGAACCGCCTTTTGACTTCCAGTGGAGTGGCGAAATCCCTATGGAGGAACTCATCGCATGGAAGTAGTCCGCGAGCACGCCTACAGCCGCGCCCAGAATGTCGGCCTTCAAGCTCTCAGCAATGTCGATCTGCTCGCCATCGTTCTCAGCCGAACAGAGCGCGACCTTGCCGAAAACGAATCCGAAGCCACAAAGCTACTCACCAGATACCCAGGTGCTCGGCTCGCCGACCTTGGCCTTCTGGATTTGGAAGACGCCGCTGGCCTTGAATCCTTCGAGGCAACTCGTGTTCTCGCCTCCATGGAGCTCGGGCGCCGCATCGCCGGGTCAGGGAAGCAAGCCGTCCAGGAAGTCAACAACGATCAAGACGCATACCGCCTTTTCCGCTACCTGGAAAAAGAGTCGAGAGAGCACTTCTGTGTCGCTTCGCTGAACTCAAAGAATGGAGTCATCGCCGTCAAAACCATTCACATCGGCACGCTTAATATGTCCATTGTCGGTCCGCGAGAAGTGTTTCGGGAAGCTGTCCGATCCAATGCCGCTTCCATCATCCTCGCCCACAACCATCCCAGCGGTGATCCCACTCCCAGCCCCGAAGACATAGAAATCACTCGTAAGTTAATCGAAGTCGGTGCAACTCTGGATATCCGCGTCCACGACCACGTCATCATTGGTGATGGGCGGTTCACCAGCCTCTACCAAGAGCGGCTGCTCTAATCCTTAACGCAGCGGAATCCTGTGTGGCTCAATCCCGTATCCGGTGAAGTTTTCATACGTGCGCTCGGACGATATCCCCGGCAGTAGTTATCGGAACAAAGGTAGCTGCCCCCACGGATCACGCGCTTGGCAACGGTCGGATCATCGGGATCATGGCTCGCTTCTGGCCCTTTCAGTCGGTCGATCCCTTTCATGTCGTAAGCCTTGGCGTGATACCAATCGGAACACCACTCCCAGACGTTGCCCGCCATGTCATAGAGGCCGTACCCATTCGGATCGAACGACTTGACTGGGGCCGTCGCAATAAATCCATCCGAACCTTCGTTTTTGACGGGGAACTCGCCTTGCCAAACATTGGTTTTGACTGCCCCCACGTTCGGCGGCTCTTGCCCCCAAACAAACGGTTCACCGAGCAGTCCACCCCGCGCGGCGATCTCCCATTCATGCTCACTCGGGAGGCGTTTACCCGCCCACTCGCAATAGGCCAGCGCATCATCGTAAGCAACATGAACAACTGGGTGATTGGGTTCCGGCTTAGAATCTGGCCCGAAAGGATGTTTCCAACTCGCACCTTCGACGAATTGCCATTCACCGCCGCCAGAATCGTTCATCACAAATACTAATGAGCCCGGAGGGAACTTGGTGCCATCGGGAAGCTCACCCGCCTTTTCCGCGACGGTTTCGTAGCCCGTTGCATCCACAAAATTCTGGAATTGCTCGACGGTCACTTCGGTCTCGTCCATCCAAAAGCCAGGTGTTTCGACATCGTGAGTCGGCTTTTCATCGGCCAGCCCTTCTTCACTTCCAACAAGGTAGATCCCGGCGGGAATCCAAACCATCCCATCTTGCGGCTCTTTCGTTACTGGAGCCGGAGGCTCCGACTGAACCACCGGTTTGGGTGCAGGTTGAGAAGAACAACCTGCCAGCACTGCCAAAACCAAAATCGCACTCCAAATCTTCATTCCGTCACCTCGACAGAGTCTACTGTCTGATCCGGTACTTTCTTTAACCGCATGGCCAGCGGAACAATTCCAATCCCGAGAATCCCGGCTGCACTCAGCACCGCCATGCGATTCCCGAATCGGCCAGCAATTCCGCCCAAACTCGGCCCGGCAAGAATTTCCCCCGCGCTCTCGGTTTGCCCCGCTAGGCTGAGAACCGTTGCTCGCACTTTCGGCGAGGCATTCGCGTTCAACCAGGAAGTAATCAGCGGATCAAATGCACGACGCACCGTCCGCACGAGCAGGAATGCCGCCATTGCAATCCAGAGGTTGTGCGTAATGCCAAAAACAATCATTCCGATCAGCACCAGCACATTGAATATCCCGAGCGTCTTCACCGAGGTTTTGATATTGCCAAACGCGGGATTTCGGCGCAGATATGTCAGCAAGCCAACGGTCAATAACATCGCCGTGGAATTCAAGAACGTCCACCAGAACTCTTGTGATCCGAGCACCGCTGGAAGCTCAAAATGCTGTTCCAGCACGTCTTGCCAGAGCCGGTCAAACGGCTCGGAGCTCAGCCCGATCATGAATACCACCATGATCGCAACGATTAGTCCGCCCTTGCCGCGAATCACCGAGATTCCCGTTCGGAAAGTCTCCCGCATATGTTCAAAGGAGTTGGTTTTGGTGTCGGCTTTATGGAAGCCTTTTTCGGGAAAGAGGAAGTACACCAAGAACCCGTGGAGCATCATCCCCGCCGAGCCCACAATGATCGGCAGATTCATCGCAACCAGCACCAGCGGAAACGCCAACCAAGTGCCAATAAACCGCCCCCAAAGCTCCCATTGCTTGCCCTGAACAAAAACTTCGTCGATGGAAACAGCTTCCTCGTCTCCGTGTTTGAGTTCATCGGCAACCCACGCTTCTCGCGCGCCACTCAGGAATGTTTCGCCAATCCCCCAGATGACTGCACCGATGGCAAAGGAAGCAAAGTTCGGCACCAAAGCAATCAGCAGGTGCGATATCCCCCCAAACAAATAGCCAAGTGCAACAGAGAGTTTACGGGAGTACAGGTCCGCAACAATCCCGGTCGGAATTTCGCAGAGAGTGATGGCTACTTCAAAGATTGTGCCGAGGATGACCAGTTGAAACGGATCAAGTCCGCCCACTTTGATGTACCAGATCGCCACCATCGTGACGCGCAGGCCGGAGAGCATCCCCTGCGTCCCGCAAAGCTGGCGGTAAAGCAGGGAGGGGCGTCTCAGCCAATTCTCAAGCACTGCGTGGGTATACCCTCCGCGAAGTCAGTTACTACGGTTCAAAGAGGAGAAACATGGTTTCGCCTGAGTCGATTTTCACTTCGCGGCAGACCATGCTGGAGTAGGGAAGCCGCTCCCATCGGCTGAAAAGGAACGTGTGTCTTTCGTTCTCCGGAGATTCGTCAATCTCCAAAGTTTCGGCTTGAGATCCCAACTGCACTAAGTTCCGCTGGCATCGAGAGATGATGATTGCCTTTCTTCCGAAATAAAAAGCAAAGTAGCCTCCCCAAGGGACAAAGATCAAATAGAAGAATTGCGGCATTTTCAGCAATGGCACAGCAGTGAAAAAGAGAAGCGAAGTGCAAATCGCATTTGCCAACTGTAAAATGGAGATGACCTTCAGCTTTTTCAACGACACCAGTTTCATTGCGACATATCACCAGAATTTTGGGAGGCGGTTGAACGGTTTAATCTCTGCTGTGTCGAGAAGTACTTGATATACGTCACCGGATATTGTCTTGACTTCACGAAGCTCGAAATCAAAAATGGGAAATGGTAGATGCCCTCTCATCACCACCCAGTTCATGAACTTAATGCGCTGTGACGCCTCAATCAGCGATATGGGGGAATCTGAGTCTTTTGCAAGCTCGATATTCTTGCGCGCGTCCGAAATGACCTTAGCCGCAACGGCATGTTTTATGGCGATGATCGCTATCACCACCGTAAAGACTACGAGAAAGGGAAAAGAGAAACGAATTGCTCGGAAAACGATATAAAAGAAGAAAGGCGCCCAAAGCGCAGTGAACAGATTGAGATAGAAATTCACCATCACTTTCGTCCGGTCAGTCAACATCTTCCGGACATCATCGCGAATTGGGGGCGGAGCTTCCACTGCACCATCATTCTGCCTCATTCCGGCTAAACTGAGCCACATATGAGTTGGGATTCTGTGATTCAAAGCATCAAGCCGGAGATGGAGAGCCGCCACGCGGCAAGGGAAGCCGCCCTGAAAGCCAATCGGGAGATCATTCAGATCTGCTCGCGTTCCATCAAGAACGTCCACCGACGCGATTACGATGCCGCGAAGAGTCTGCTCGACCAGGCGCGAGAACTTGCCTCCAACGCCCGAAAAGCCACTGACGATCATCCTGAGATCAAATATGCCGGATATCTGCAAGATGCAGAAAAAGAACTTGTTGAGGCGGCAGGATGTATTGCTCTGGCACTGGGAGAACAGCCCCCAACTGCGGATGACTTAGGCGTCGGCCCAACGAGCTATCTGAACGGTATGGGCGAATGCGCCTCCGAGATGCGGCGCACTGTCCTTGACCTGATGCGTGAAGGGAACTTCGCCGATGCCGAGCGTATCCACAAGCTGATGGAGGCGATCTACGACGATCTCACCGAGTTTGATTTTCCTGATGGCCTGACTGGTGGCCTTCGCAGAACGTGTGATGCGCTTCGCGCCGTCATCGAGCGCACCCGAAGTGATCTCACTTTGACCAAAATTCAACGAGATTTGATGGATACGCTGAATTCGCAGGGCTAGAGTCCGAATAATCTATACAAAAAAGTGTATATTGATTCGCATGTCGGATTGCCCGCTGTCGCAACGTCCCGCACACCTCGGCCCAGTAGAAGAAGCTGGCTTTGTCGCTATCAACACGATTCACTGCGAAAACCACTACCGCGAACGGTTTGAATGTCTTTTCTGTTCGCGGGCAAAGATGATTGATAGCATGCCCGGGTTCATTGGCATGTCGGTGCTGAAAGATGAAGACCCAAAGGGTGCTTATCTGGTTATCAGCTATTGGAAGGACAAAGAGTGCTTTGAGGCATGGGTGGGGTCACCCGAGTTCTATGAAGGGCACAAACGAGCTTTTGCTGATTTGAAAGCGGCCAAGCAACGCGGTGAAGAGCCGCCGATGAAGAGCGACTTCCGCACCTACGACATCATGACTCGCTAAATAAAAATCCCCGAAGATACAGAGCCTTCGGGGATTTTTTGTGCCTCACTTTACGACGCTGTAGGCCGCAACCAGGAGCATCATTTCGTCGGTGGTTTCCTCACCCCATCGCACATCAACGGGAGGATTATGCGGCTGGAAAGGATTGTCTTTGGAGTTATCAAAGCTGGCTTCGACTATCAGCTCTGTTCCGCGCGGAAGAACCATTGGCTTCTTGAGTGTGTAGACCAGTTGCCAGTTGAAGTCCCAATCTTGAACATCAACCAACTTGATCTTTTTGCCGTCCGGGAGCACCGCCCATGCCGTCATGGAACGGCCTAGCAAGTGCATATGCGGCATCACGTTATAGATCTCAATGGCCGCAGGAAGCTTGAACCGCTGAGTGAACTTTGCATTAGAATCTCCCGCTTTGATATTGATAAGAGGGTTGGCAATCCAGGCAATATCCACTTTCTTTTCGGCTTTCTCGGATTTGTTGTAATAGAAAGCGATCTGCGTGCGATCTTTTTCGACCTTGCCTGATTTGTTGTAGTGAATTTGCAGGACGATATCCGTGCCCGGCTCCAGCAAGAAGCCGGCATCATCAGGGAGCTTAGAGGCGGCAACACCTGGCGCCCAACCTCCCATTGATCCATCCGGCATGAAACCGACACCGCCACCTGTGGTGAGATAGCCCGCTCTCTTGTCACCACGATTTCCGTTGATGAGCTTCTCGGTGCGGCCCTTTTTGTCGGTGAAGGCAATCACGTGGTGAACAACGGTCTTGTTGCCCGGCTTAACATCCATCGCTTGAACCCAAACCGGTTCTTTGATGTCGGGCTTGATGACAAAATTCCAATACTCGTCTTGACCTTCCGGCCCGAGTTCGAATTCGTACGGCATCTGAACAAGCAAATCCGGCTTGCCGAGCGCCCAGTCTTTTCCAAATGTTGGGGGAGCAGGTTCCTTGGATTTATCACCGCGAGGAGCCCCTGCCTCGTCCCATGCCTTGAGCATCTTGCGCTGTTCATCGCTCAAGCCAAAGTTATCCTTGTATTCAACATCTGCGGGCTCGGCTTTCCAAGGCGGCATCTGTCCTGATTCGGTGACCTGCGCCATCATTGCTGACCATTTCTTTGCATTTTCGTAGCCGATCAAGCTGAACGGAGCGACCTCGCCCGGGCGATGGCACTGCACACAGTGATTATTGAGGAGTGGCGCAATATCCTCGGCGTAGGTGAACTTCTTTTGGAGTGTTGGCTTCAGCTCTGGACTGGGTGCGGGCTTGGGGTTCAGCGCAGATGCCCCCCAGACAAATGCGATGGCCAGAGGTGGAAAGGCTAAGACGGCTTTGTTTTGCAGATGTTTCATGAATCAGCTCAGGTTGTATAAGGATATCCCTGTAGAGACGTACGTGTATGTGTCACAGTTGGGTTCATGAATGCGAAAAGAGTCCTTGTGACGGGGGCATCGCGAGGAATTGGGCGTGCTACCGCCCTCCGATTAGCCAAAGCGGGATGGCAAGTTGCCGTGCACTATGTCCGCGACGAGGAATCGGCGAAGTCACTGATGGATGCGCTCGGCGAAGCAGGTGCCGGATGTTATCAGTGCGATATGAGCGATCCCGGACAGATGAAATCCCTTTTTGCACAGGTCACAAAGGACGCCCCTCTTCACGCTCTTGTGAACAACGCCGGGATCTATCGCCAACTTGATTTTGCCGGAAGTTCTGACGCCGAATTCGATGCCACCATGAATCAGATCATGGCGGTGAATTTTGAGAGCCCCGCACGTTTGATTCGACTTGCTTCTCAGCATTTTCTCGCCAATGACGGAGGCAAAGTCGTGAACGTTTGTAGCCGCGTTGCTCATCGCGGGGAAGCGAATGCCGCATTCTATTCCGCGAGCAAGTCCGCGCTTTTGAACTTAACGCGCGCCCTCTCCGTTGAACATGCAAAGGCGGGCATCCAGCATTACGCCATCGCTCCGGGATGGGTGGATACGGCAATGGCGCGTGATGGAATGGATGATCGTTTGCCAGAGATTTTAGAGGGCATTCCGCTTGGGCGGATGGCATCTCCGGAAGACTGTGCGGGAGCGATCCAGTATCTCCTGAGCGATGAAGCCGTCTATCTGAGTGGGATTGTGATTGATATCAATGGAGCGAGCTATTTGAGATGATTTTGACTTCTGCGATCCTAGCCTGCCAGATTTTGACTCTGCACCAAGATGCCGAGTTTCCTCAGCAAAGGCAGGTTCTGCCGAACGGGGCCGTCACATTTGTCGAGGCGGGCGAACCCAACGGCATTTTCTCCGCCGCGATCCACTTTGGGAGTGCCAACGTGAGCGCAGAAGATCGCGCGGCAGGCGCCCCCCACCTTTGGGAGCACATCGCCGCAAAGGGGCCAGACAAAACCCTCGACATGCAACTCGAATCGGCGGGGTTTGTCCTCCGAGCAACCACAGATCGCGATGGCACAACCATGAGCATAGTAGGCCCGAAAAGGACTTGGCAACTTGGGGTTTCCGCAATGCTGACGCTCTTGAATCCAGTCTCCACAAGCCAAGCGGAAATTGATACGGAAGCCAAGATTTTGAAGCAAGAATCTCTGCTTCTCTCCAAATCGTGGGGGATGGAATCCGCCGCATGGGGAGCCCTGTTTGGCCCGCAAGATGCCGACCCATTTGGTCAGCTAGAGGCAATGGCGAAGTTCACGCCTGAGCAAATGGAGTTGGTTCATCAACAGATGACAAACCCCGAAGCGATCTCTGTTTCCGTAGTCGGCGATATCCCCGTGAATGTCGTCAATGCCATGCTGGGTGACACGCTCGGCAAGCTCGGAAAATCCCCTGCGGTAACGCCTTCACGTAAGCCAGTACAACCCCCTGGAACAGTACGAGGAAAAGGGCGCGGTCTGATGTGGGCGATCCCGGTCAGTAGCCTGGCCTCCACCAAGACTTTTGCTTCCATCGGGCTGGGAGTTGCTTTCGCTTCGGAGTACCCGGTGAGTGTCAATTATCAGCCGAGCGCATTGCCCGGTTTTGTTCTGATCAGTTCGGAAGAATCAGGCGTCATGGACAAGCTCTTTCAGCTTGATCCCGAAAAGTTCGCGCCGTTTGTGGGGCGAGCCCAGCTCGCAGCTCGTGCATATGTTCGCGGACTCAGATCCAATCTGAGAACTTACACAGAGCTCAACGCCCGCATGATGCGGATGAATCGCGCTTGGGAATACGATCAACTCGTCGCGATCGCGAACCAAGTCTCGGCAAGCGATGTTTTGGAAGCGTATCAAGCCATGAATGGCGAAGAAATGATGATTGTGGAAGGAGGATTGAACTAATGGTTGGCGCACTTGCCGCAATGGTCGCGATTCAAGGTCAAAGCCAGACTCCATTTCCGGTGTTTGAACTCCCTGATCCGATGGCGACAAATATTGTTTTCCAAGTCATCATGAAAACCCCACCCCTGATGCGAAATGAGCACGCAGATTGGGTGGTTATGGCGAACTCAGTTCTTGATGGCGTGGAGGACTTCAGCGACACTCGCATCCGAGAGCTCACCCGGAACTCTGGCCTCGCACCTCGCGTGATCGTGATGAACGACCACGTTCGGATTGTGTATGCAGTGACAGCGGATCAACTCGCCCAGGGAAGCAAGCTCGCCACCATGATCCTCAGCAATCCTAAACTCCGCCAGGATTCGGTGACGAACGCAGTTTCTAAGCTTATGGAGCCAGTCAGCGATCCATTCATTGCTGCAGTGCTTCCTCAGATTTATGATTTAAGCAAAGTGAACGAACAATCAGTTCAGCGGACGTTTGCAACTCGGTTTGACCCCAAGAACTCCATTGTTGTTGTTGGTGGAGCAGTCACGCCTGGCCTCGCCGCACAGGAAATGGCCCGCTGGACAAGGGTTTGGGAGCCGAAGAAGGTCATCCCACCCGTCGCAGCACGTATCGAGCCACCAGCCCCGCTTCTTCGATCCCGTATCGGAGTATCTAGCTTTGAATTCCGTGGGAAGGCATTCACTCCCGCAACTCCGTTTAGCGGTTCAATGTTCCTCGCTACCATCGCTCTTGGGATGGGCAAGGGCTCGACGCTCTGGCGCGTGGTTCGTCAGGATATGGGCCTCAGCTATGTTCAAGAAGGCTTACTTTGGCCAACGGTGGATGGTTGGGTGCCGCGCTTCATCGTCCTGCGCGGAACGGAAGAGAGTGAAGTGGAACTCTTCGCCAAAATGCGCGAAAAGATTATCGCCGATATCGATTCTTGGGATGAATCTCATCTGATTCGTGCTCAGGCGCTCGCCAAAGCCAGCCTGGAACGGGGAAGTGACCTCTCGCCATTCTGGATAGCCCCTGATGAGCCGATTCAACCATCGTTGGAAGATCGATGCGCGTGGGTTGGCCTCTTAGAGCTGACAAAAACCGGTTCCGTCGGCATGAAGACGCTCTCCTCTGCGCTCGAAAACGTTGATTTGGAGACAGTAAAAGATCAAGCCAAGAAGATGATTGAATCCGCCGAAGGCGTCTACATCAACGGTCGATAAAAACCGCTCAGAGGTGAATTCCGAGGATGTCCAGAATCCGCTGGAGATCTTCATCGGAGTAGAACTCGAGCGTGAGTTTGCCACCGACTTCGGCTGGCTCCAGTTGAACTGGTGAGCCGAAGTACTCGCTCATTCCTGCAGCGAGAGCTTGCCAATTCGGATCAATCTCGCGCCCGGACGTTGTTCGCTTGGATTTTCCGCTGGTCGTTCCGGGGGTTCTGACATTATCCGAGCCACGGGCGTATTTTTCTGCTTCGCGGACACTCAGTCCATCCCGGACGATTTTCTCGAACAGTTCCGCCATTCGAACCGGGCTTTCCACCATCAAGAGCGCGCGGGCGTGACCCTCGCTAATGACTCCTTCCAAAACGGCGCCTTGAATAGACTTCGGCAATTTGAGCAGTCGAATCGTGTTGGCAATCGCCGCGCGAGATTTCCCAACCCGACGCGCGATTTGATCGTGGGTCATGTCAAATTCGTCGGCAAGCCGTTGGTATGCCAGTGCGCATTCAATCGCGGAGATGTCTTCGCGCTGGACGTTTTCGATCAGTGCGATTTCCAGCGAAACCTGTGCCGAAGCGGCGCGAATGACAACCGGAACTTCCTTCAATCCAGCAAGTTTGGATGCCCGCAGACGACGTTCCCCAGCAATCAGTTCGTACTTTTTGTCGCCCGTAGGGCGCACGATGAGCGGCTGGAGGACACCAAACTCCTTGATTGAGGCAGAAAGCTCTTCAAGCGCATCCTCATCGAACTGAACGCGAGGCTGACGCGTGTTGGCAATAATCGCATCCACCGGAATCGTTGATTTCGGTGTTTCGGTCGTTTCTACAACAGCAACTTCGGCTTCTTCTCCGAGGAGTTGCGAGAGTCCTTTTCCTAACGCGCGGCGCATAGTTCCTTCAGTTCGTCCACAAATTCAAGATAAGCCTGTGCTCCCTTGGAATCAGGATACAGGGTAACGGCAGGTTCGCCAAATCCAGGGGCTTCACCCAATCGCACATTACGAGGGATGTAGGCGGTTGCGACTTGCTCACCAAAATACTCCCGCACATCCGTTTCCACCTGGTGACTCAGCCGGTTACGATGATCCACCATGGTGAGTAGCACCTTTCGGATTTTCAGCTTCGGATTGATCCGGCGGCGAACGATCTCAATCGTCTTCATCAAGTGGCTGAGCCCTTCCAGTGCGTAAAACTCACTCTGAAGCGGCACGATGATCTCATCACAAGCGGCGAGGATGTTGATCGTCAATAAGCCGAGGCTCGGTGGGGCATCAATGATGATCCAGTCGTATTTGCCTTTGATCGGCTCAAGGGCATCCTTGAGGATCATTTCCTTTCCAACTGCGTTGAGAAGCACTGGCTCGGCACCGGCGAGATCAAGCGTTGCTGGCACCAGATCAAGGCCATCCACCTTGGTTCGCTTAATGACGCTCAATAGGGCGTCGGCACTGGGCTCGGCACTATCAACAAGATCGCTGAAGACATCGTAGAGCGTGCCATCCACCTTGGCTTTGTCCTGACCGATGCCAGTAGTAGCGTTGCCCTGCGGGTCGGCATCAATCAGCAGTACACGGTCACCGCGTAAGGCAAGTCCAGCCGCAACATTGACGGCGGTGGTGGTCTTGCCCACTCCTCCTTTTTGATTCACAACACCCAGAACGGTCACAGGTTCATTATGCCTGTGATTGAGCCTATGCTAAGGGTCGATTTTGCAAAGAATAACCGTGAGAACTTGCTGATCAAGCTCTCACGGTGGAAAGTGTGTGAAAAAGGCGAGCGATTAGCCGCCACGAAGCAATTGGAGGATGCTTTGCGGTGCCTGAGACGCCTGCGCCAGAACCGACATTCCGCTTTGACGGAGAATGTTGATTTTGGTGTATTCAGTCATTTCGCGAGCCATATCCACGTCTCGAATCGAAGATTCGGAGGCAGTGAGGTTTTCTTCCGCAACGCCAAGAGATCGCATATTGGATTCAAGGAAGTTCTGCTGGAATGCACCCAGTCGGCCACGAATCACACCGAGCTGCTGAACCGCATCGTCAACGATCTTCATCGCTTCGGTCGCGCCTTGTTCACTGGTGACATCGATAGTCGCGATGGACTTGCTCGGTAGGGCACCCGTTCCCAAATCGCGAGCGTAAACGCTCGGAAGCGAGAAGGATGCGAACTGGTTGGCGTTCGCCCCAATCTGGAATCGCACAGAACCCACATTGACCGAACCGATGGTGGTGGTCGCTGATGTGTTGTTTCCGCTCGGAGTAATAACCAGTCGGTTACCAGATGGCGAACTCATCGTCAAACCATCCACGCCAGGGCCCTGTCCACCCGTGAAGGTTTCAGATGCTGTGTTTGGTGTTGGCTCAACTGGGTAAGTTACGGTATAGACTGCATCCGCACCCACCGCAGGAGTGACTGGGGTACCACCGTTGAAAATGTTGGTTGTCTCCGTGTACTGAATCGGGAATTTGGATCCGAATTTCGTACTGGTCAACGTCATACCCGCGCCAGGAGTGTGCGAAGCAACAACGTTCGTCAAGTTGGCTTTGGAGTTGATTTTTGCGAGAACCGAGTTCAGGGTTTCGCCCGGTTCAACCGTAAAGCTCACGCCGTTGATAGCAAATGTGCCCGCCGCAACAACAGTGCCTCCGTTGGCAATAGCTGTCGTCAAGTTCGCGGTGGTTTGTGATGCTGGGGTCACCCGCGTCATCGTGATGTTGCCACTACGAACGGTCTGGCCATTCACCTGACCGCCGATGTACGCGCTATTCACGAGGTTAGTCTGGGTGATGTTGGCAACCGCACCGCTGGCACCATTAAGAAGTCGTTTTGCGCCCCAACCTGTGTGGTCAGCAATTCGGTTGAGTGATTCCACGATTGCTTGAACCTGAGTTTGGTTGGCTTGGAGCTGATTGGAGTCCACAACCGCCGTGTTCGCGCTGCTAACGGCAATGGATCGCAAGCTCAGAAGAAGCCGTGCAACTTCATCAAGCGCACCTTCGGCCGTCTTGGTCATGTTCACCGCGTCTTGCGAGTTGCGAACCGCTTGCTGGATTCCCGCGATTTGCGAGCGCAAACCTTCACTGATAATCAGACCCGCCGGATCATCGCTACCAGTATTGATGCGAAGACCGGTACTCAGCCTGGTAATCGAGGTCTGCATATTGCCTTCGTTGATCGAAAGCTGACGCATAGCGATCATCGCCGGTATGTTTGTATTGATCTTTAGACTCACTCAATGTCCTCCGAACTTTGCGATCTACTTCAGGTTTTGAAGCAGAAAACATCAAACTCGTGAATTTTCTAGTGAAATCTTCGGTGGAATATGGAAAGAACTCTAGCCCTGCTTTGAAATTTGGGTGAGAGCAAAGAAAAGAGCCCCAGACATTTCTGTCCAGGGCTCTTGCGACGAATCCTCGTTTTTGTTTAGTTTAGTTGTCGATACGGAAGCTCACGATGGAGTAGCCGCGTCGCTCTTCGCGCAGGCCATAGTAATGGCGAGTGCGCTGGGTTCGACCCCACGGATCGCGGTATTCGTGATCTGCCACGACAGTTGCTTGACCTCGGCTGTATCGCACATCTCGGATCACATAGTTCCGAGTGTCCGTACCTTCAATCAGGTCGCGCATCATATCGTAGAAGTCGTCCGAATCAATCGAATACTGAGCGTATCGGTCAAGCTCAATACCTACTCGGCTCCGAGTGGGAATGAGGTTGCTCATTGACCGCACAGATCGGTTGCGGAACGCATCGTAGATGTCGTCAATCGCATAGTCCAGGTCGCGGTTGTAGCGATCATCTCGACGATCATCACCCCAGCCCCAACCACTGTTACCGCGGTTGCGGTCGTATCGCCAGTCATACCGATCTCCTGTTGACCAAGAGAAGCTAAAGTCGCCGATGCGGACTCGCACGACATTGATGTATCCCGGCAGGTTCGGATAGTAATAGAACGGGCTCGGCACGCAGTTGTTCGTGTAATTGAACGTATAGTGCGGATACCAGAAATTGTTATCCACCCATTGGTTGCTGTACTGATAGTAACCGTTGCGATAAGTATTCGTTCGGCTAATATTCTGTCCTTCGCGGTACGCCTGGTTACTGACACGGCTGCTACTTCGCACCGTCGGAGGCGCGTTGAACGTTACCGATCGTGAGGAGTTGTTCGAAGTCTGGTTATTGCGTGAGTTGTAGCTCACGTTTCCACTTCGGCTAGAGCCACTCTGTCGGCTCAGAACACCGTTGTAACCACGATTTTCTTTGCTATTGCTATTCGTTCGGCTTTGCGAAGAACCGGAGTTCGAACTTCCACCACGCGAGGGGAAGCTGAGCCCACCAGAGTTTCCGCCACCTGTATTGCGGGATGGAGGAGGCGTTGATTTGCCACCACCAGAGCCACCACCAGTGTTTCGTGTTGGCGGAGGAGGGGTACTTTTACCACCACCACCGCTACTGCCGCCGCTGCTACCACCGGACTTTCCGCCGCCTTTGCCACCTCGACCGAGAAGGTCATCAGCGGTTGCGATGGAACCGAGGGCGAGCATTGCTGCCATCATCAAGGGAATCAGTCGCTTCATTTCAATTCACCTCTTGGTGTTTCAAGAGTATATGTCAAACGGTTGATGAGACGCAAAGTTTCATTTTCAACCAGAGTTGATACAACCTCTGCTTTCGGAATACCGTATGCTCACAAAGAGTGCCAGATTCTGATCAAACCGGGGAAGTAATCGAACTCTTCCCAGATATGACCTCCTCAACCCCGCTGAACGTTCTCCTATTTGGGGGAACTGGGATGCTTGGATACGATGTCGATGTAGAGCTGTCGCATCGCGGGCACCACGTTGTTGCGCCAATGCGCTCGCAATTCGATGTAACGGTGCCTCAGCACTACGTCCATTTTGAAAAGAAACGGGATCGCCACTTTGATTGGATTATCAACTGTGCGGCATACACAGCGGTTGATCAGGCCGAAACCGAGACAATGGCGGCGATGAAGAAGAATGCCGTTGCTCCCGGAGCGCTCGCCGCTCTCGCTAAGAACATCGGGGCTCGCTTCTTACATGTCTCCACTGATTTCGTATTTGATGGAATGGCAGAAACGCCCTACACAGAAGATCGCACAACCAATCCTCTTTCTACTTATGGGAAGTCAAAGCTCCTCGGTGAGCAGAACGTTCAGAAGGAAAATCCCGATTCCGTCATCATGCGGACTTCTTGGCTGTACGGGAAAAATGGGAAGTCGTTCCCCCGCACGATGATTGAGGCTTATCAAGCGGGGAAGAACCTCCGCGTTGTTGCCGATCAAACCGGATGCCCCACCAGCACCGTTGACCTCGCTCGCGTGATCGTCGATGCCATTGAAAAGCCAGTTCAAGCCGGAATCTATCATGCTTGCGGGCCAGAAGCGATGAACTGGCACCAGTTTGCAACCCTGGCGATTCAAACCTATCTGGACAGCAAACAGGATGACGATCAATTTGAAATCCAGCCGATCACGACAAGCGATTGGCCCGTGCCGGCAAGGCGTCCACAGATGAGCGTTTTGGATTGTACAAAGCTGCTCGCCACCGGCATCGCCCCGATGCGAACAGTTCAGGAATCTCTCGTGGAATATGTTGCCCGCGCTTTTCTGGAACAAGAACCCCTAGAAACGCTGTAAGAATCTGTCATATGACGATTTCCGCACTTGCTTTAATACTGGCTCCACCGCAGGTCACTGTGGTGAAGCGCCCGAACGAAAACGCATACGGTATCGGGAAAATCAAGGAGTTTGAGCTGACTTCCGAGAAGTGGGGCAAGAGCAGAAAAGTCCACGTCTACCTCCCACCTGACTATCTGAAAAACACGGGCAAAAACTATCCGGTTCTCTATATGCACGATGGTCAGAATGCGTTTTACTTGGGGCCCTCATCTCCTTATCAAGTGACATGGGAAGCCAATCGTACGGCAGAAAAGATGATCACGGAAGGGGAAGTTAAGCCGTTCATTATCGTTGCGATTGATACAAGCAAAGACCGCACCAACGAACTCACACACTCTGAAGGCACGCTCCAGGGCACTAAGCAGGGTGGGAAATCGAAAGCCTACTGCGAATTCCTTGTCTCGGAAGTCATGCCGTATGTGGAGCAGAACTACCGTGTTCTCAAAGGACGAGAGAACACCGGAGTTGCCGGAGCATCGTTTGGGGGTCTGGTTTCGCTCTTCATCGCCTCCGAGTACCCGAACACGTTCGGATTCATCGGTGCGTGTAGCCCTTCTCTTTGGTGGAACAGCCGCGATATGTTCACGATTTACAAGGAGAAACTCCCGAACCCTAAGCCGAAGATCTGGCTGGATATGGGCGGCAAAGAGGGCCGGATGATGAATCGCGATGTGAGTCAGTTCAAAGACTTACTCAACGAATCTGGCTGGAAAGATGGCGTGAACTTGAAGTTTGCATATGATGCTGAAGCCGTTCACCGGGAGGATGCCTGGGCCAAGCGATTCCCGGATATGATTCGCTTTTGGTTTGAAAAACCGAAATAAATCTATTCGGAATCCAAATGAAATTCCGGGTGCTTATTGCAGAGCGGTAAGAAATCACACTTGGAGCAGAGCGACTTGGCAACCGGAACATGATTCTCCCAATCTCGATCCAGAATTTCAATCGCTAGAGCCATCATATCTTGCTTGAATTGCTCAAGTTCCTCGGTTGAAAAGCTTACACTTGCCCGGGAGTCAGCGCGTAGAGCAATGATCGTCGCCCATATTTTCCGCCCGGGAAAGTGCTCCTGAAGAATGAGCTGATAAGCAGACATCGCTAAATCGTTGCGGAGATCATCTTCATTGACACCAGACCGCCCCGATTTGTAGTCAACGATGTCAATGTCACCTCCTTCTCGTTCGTCAATTCTGTCCACGCGACCAATGAGAACAAAGCTCCCCAGATCGCGACGGAACATCTTTTCAACGAAGAGCGTTTTTGCCGTTACAGGTGCGGCAAGAGACTCTTCAACGTACTTCTCAACAATCTCCTTGCCTTCACCAAGAGCCTGCATCATCTGCTCTTGCGATTCGTAGCCTGCTTGAACCCAGCTTTCTTCTAATGCCGCGACCGCCTCAGCGGTCGTCGTGACGCCTTTGTCGCCGGAATCGTGGAACCGCTGGAGCACGGAGTGTAGGGAAGTGCCAAAGCTGTAGTAGCTCTTGCTCCGCAAATACCACTTACCACGGCTATCAATATATGTCCACATGTATTTGGTTGGGCATGCCAAGTAGGTGGTCATCTTGCTCGGGCTGATCGTTGGCTTTCGCGGCACACGCATATTCTATCCTGGAGTCCTAATTCGCAAACTTGTCCGGGCCTTGCGTCGTCTCAGATGTATCATGCCGGTTATGCGATTCCGCGTTTTGAGTGCCCTACTTGCCGCCTCCGTTTTGGGTGGACATGCCCTTGCACAGTCGATGCCCGTCCCGCCCAAGACTCCAGACAAAACTCGGGTGATGACCTACAACATCCAGTGGTTCCACCGCGGCGATTCGTTGGAGCGCGTGAACAATATCAAGTCGGTGATCAAAAACATCAACCCGGATGTGATTGGCTTCCAAGAGATTGAAGGGAAGGCGGCGATTATGCAGGTGCTTGATGAGTCTGAGTGGACAATCGGGTTCAAAGATTTGCCGGAAGAGTTCCAGGAAGTAGGAATTGCGGTCAAGAAGCCGTACCGGCTGGAATCGTACGAATTTGTTTTTGACACTCAGCACTTGGATTACCCGTTCCCAGGCAAGCGCGATGTGCTCAAGTGTGTGCTTCGCAACCCCAAAGGTGTGCAGTTCATCGTTTATGTGCACCACATGAAGAGCCGCAGCGGTGGTCGGATGCAAACCGATGCACAGCGATGCATGGCGGCGGGAATGCTCGCCAGCTATATCGCCAACCAGAACGACAAAAACGTTGTGGTGATGGGCGATTTCAATGATGCACCCAATGACCGAAGCGCAAACATTTTAGAAAGCGGTGATGTCTTGGCGAAGGCCGGTATTCGTGGCGAGTACAAGCTTCTTGCAAACCTGACCGAAGACATTTTTGAAAAGGACTACGTGACGATCGGTCTGCACAGCATGTACAACGGTCAGCCAGGCGTTAACGCAAAGGTCGTTGGTGCAAAGGCAGAGAATGACCGCCTGCGAGATCGCGACTACCGCTTCCCGCAAGATGTCAAGATCACGCAGACTTTCTTCGACCAAATCTTTGCTTCTCCGAGCATCTTCGCACGAGGCACCGATTGCCGAGTCTATGATGGCGAAGACGCATTCCGCGGTCTTCCTGGCCGAGTGCGCGTGATGGAAAACCAGCAAACTGGCGCTCGATCGGTGGAGTACACCGAAAACGGCACTTTGGCAAGCGATCACTTGCCGGTATACGCCGACATCACTGTCCAGTAATCTGGAATCTGAATAACGAAAAGCGGCTCACTCAGTGAGCCGCCTTTTTTTAGTACGTGGGTACCCCGGTGAAGGGGAGTATCCGGTCGGTTCTTAGCGCAAATGCTTGCATCAGAATCACGATGGTGTAGACGTTGAGGACGGCGTAAAGCCCCGCCCATATCCACACGGCCTTGCTCCCCCAAAGCCTGACAAGTCCAGCCGCCATCAGTGTCGCGATAAACCCGAGCCCTGGGAAGAGATAGCGTGCTTGGGGCTGATCGTATGTCATGTTGAACCGGTAGAAACTTGCCGCCACCAAGAGGAGAAAGAGTCCGGTGATCATCATCCCCCATTTCTTGCCGGAATACCAAAGCGAGAGTGCCCCGATCACCAGAATGATTGCCGCTAGATGAACTGCGGTCAATGGAATCCAAGTGGGATAGTGGATATCAAAATAGCCAAACACCCCGGTCGAAGATTCTGCTGTCGCTTCTGTAGTGGTCAGGAGCCAACGCGTCATTGCAAGGGACGAGCGCGTGGGCGGGAGCCGCTGCGGCGCCCACGCTTTGCTAAACGCATTGAGCAGAAGCGGTTCGCCATAAACCTGCATGTTCTTTTGCCACCATGGAGCAGGAATCAGAACAGCAAGAACAACGATAAATCCAGTGAACTTACGATTCTTGATTGCCGCCCAAACTGCCGCAACCAGAAGAGGAACCATGATCAGGATTCCCGTGGATTTGGTGAGCATCGCTAGTCCGGCAAAAACGGTACTGAGAAGCAAATAGGTGATGTTCCAATCCCTATCCTTCGCCCAAAACAAACTGCCAAGACAGGCGCTACAAAGGGTGATGAGCAACGGGTCATTGCTGATCGCCGCACTCAGCGCAACATTCATGGGGTTAAGAGCTACGATGGCCGCTGCTCCGATAGCAATCCATTTCTCCCGACTTATCTTCCATGCAATGAGCGCAACAGCAATCACTCCAAATGCACCGATCAAGCCGTTGAAGTTACGTGCCGCAAAACCGGCTTCTCTGTCTTCAACTGATTCAAACCCGCGTGCCTTCAAGTACTTTGCGGTCAGAACATAAAAGAGCGGCGGTTGATGTGCCTGGAATCGCTCTAAAAAATCAGGCTCTCCAGGCTTGAGGTTAACATCATCTTCTGGTGTGCCGAGGATGGGGAAAGGCTTGCTTTCCAGCGCGTATTGCACCATGTTTGCATGGGCACGCTCATCTGGCGCTCCAATATCCCGGAGGTATGTACTCCGTGAAATGCCGGATTCCCGGTAGGGAATGACGTGTGAGTAGGCAATGGCGAGAAAAAGATGAAGGAGGGCAAAAAAGAGAACGCCCCAGACGAACTTGCGGTTTGCCTTGGGCGTCAATTCCTCCATAAAATTGATTATGGAGCGTTAGGGAATGAGGAATCTGATTCCCGATTGACCAACCACCGCCGGAACAGTGTTTTGCATATCTTTCCCATCACGAAAATGGAGGAGTAGGCTCCGGCCATCTGGCGTCAGCTGATAGCCGTTTTGGGCCAGATCCTCTTTCGATGGATTGCCGCCTTCCATTTTAGAGAGTTTGTATTCGGAGAGAAGCTTGATTCCTTGGATCCCCTGGTTGACGCGATCTACGTTACGTCCAATCAGTTCATATGTCGCGCCTAAGGTGCGTACCATGAAGTAACTTTCTCCTTCGTAGCCAGAACTCGAATTTTGAATCTCCGAAAGATGAAGGTCGATTTTTCCGCCCGCATCTTCTTTCCAGTCGTTTTCGCTTTCCAGCCGAATTGTATCCAGAAGGAATTCAAATAATCGCGCCTTGTTTGCTTTGATGAAGACAGGTGTGA
>JAGQUX010000018.1 GCA_020438215.1 Armatimonadota bacterium
AAAATATTCCGATTTGACTGACTTATGGCGCGAATCTAGCCGTAGGTACACTCGGTGCCAATGTCCAAAGATGCTGAATACCTCCAGTTTGGGGGTATGGCCGTCCCCGAAGGGGTCATGATGCGATCTCCCAACCACTATGCCGTGGCTTGCCGCGCCCCCAATGGCGAGATCGTTTGCAAAACCGAGCCGCTCGAAAAAACGTGGATCGGCCGTCAGCAATGGCTCAAAAAGCCGTTCCTCCGCGGAACCCTGGCGATGCTGGACACAATGGCTCTCGGCATCAAGGCGATGAACTACGCCTCGAATATCCAGCTTGATCCGCGCTACATGAGCGAGGAAGAAAAAGCCAAAGCTTCCGGCAAAGAACCAAGCAAAGCCCTCACTGGTGCCGCCATCGCTGGAACGATGATCCTCTCTCTCGCGCTTGGTCTGGCAATCTTCCGCTTCGCCCCCGAGCTACTCGCACAGTTTCTTGCTGGCAATAGCCAAGGCAAAGATGCAGGCGGCATCAAAGCGAACTACATCGCCGAGATCATCAAAGTTGTTTTGTTTATCGGCTACCTCTCCATCATCCGTCGTTGGGAACCGATCTATGAGGTTTTCCGCTATCACGGGGCCGAACACAAGGCTATCAATGTTGTCGAGGCAGAAGAAGAACTCAGCATCGAAAATGCGATGGGTCAGACTCGTCTCCATCCGCGATGTGGCACCAACTTCGCCATCATCGTCATCCTCATCGGATTCCTCCTGTTCCCGCTCATTCCGCGCAATCTCTGGTTCACCGGCATGACCGATGAGTGGCTGAATATGTTCACCTCCAAACTGCTGATTGCCCTCAGCCGCTTAGCGATCGAACTCATGGTATTGCCGATCATCGCCGGAATCAGCTACGAAGTCATCCGCGCGGCAGGGAAGGCAAAGGATCAGCGATGGGTAAACATCTTGCTCAAACCTGGTCTGGCGACCCAATACATCACCACCGCCGAGCCGAACGAGAAGCATTGCGAAGTGGCAATCCGGAGCCTGAAAGCCGTCATGCGCGCCGAGGAAACCGGGGAACTCGATAACACCGACCACGCACCTGCAGATGGTGTGGTTGAAGACGTTCTCACATAAGAACTAACTCATCCAAAAACAAAAAGCCCTCGCCAGAAAACTGGCAAGGGCTTTCATTTATTGAAAAGCAATATTAGACGAAGCTACCGGCAATAAACCAGCTCGTCCAGATGAACATATAAACGCCAGCACCCATTAGTGCCGCCTTGCGGACAAAGGCTAGATTATTGCGAGCATGTCGCGCCATCACAATCCAGGCAAGCACCAAAGTGGCCCCCTTCACAAAAGCAAAGAGCCATTCGCTCCGCTCGATGAATGGGCGCATGACCGGGTTCAATTCGACGATCAAGCCGTTAGCGTGCAAAACTGCTGTCACGATCAAATCCACTAGCCCAATTGCCAGCAGAAGGATCAAAGCTCGTGTAGGGAAGAGCAGCTTTTTGAGATTGACCACACCAGATTCCGTATTCATAACATTGCCTCTCAGAAACCAAGTAATCCTGGATTTCTTGAACCATTTTATCTTGAATAACGCGAATCGTTCCTGATCCTTTTACGTGGTGATTAGAAATCATCGTAAATATAACAGGTTCTTGTCCGGGTGGTTGAACGTAACCGCTCAAAGAGCACACTGCGTCTAACGTTCCCGTCTTCGCCGAAACTGGTAATCCTTTCAAGCGATTACTCAGAGTTCCTTCGCCCGGTTGGGGCAAAGCGTCCAAGAAAATTTGGAAGAATGGCTTTGTACTAACATGACGCAAAATCTGTGCCATCGCCCTTCCCGTCACGAAATTGTGTCGTGACATCCCGCTTCCATCCTGCGCGCGGACAGAATCCTCCGGCACCTTCACAACCTCAGCCATGTATTTGTTGAGTTCTGCGGCTGCCGTTGCGTAAGGGTCTTTGCCTTCGTATCCTCCCAATCCCCCGGCCCTCATAAGCAAATGCTCAGTGATAATGTTGTCGCTCGGCTCTAATGCCGCTTTGACCAGTTCACCAATCGTCGGCCCATCAATTCGATAATCAGCCTCTCGCTCGGGAAGAGCCTCCGTCGTAATGAACTTCAACCGACCACCCAGGAGTTTTGCCACCGCTTGACTCGGGTTCGGGAGCGCATATTCACCGACCTCCGCGCCCTCTTTCGGGAGCTTTCCGCGCAAAGTAACAATATCCCAAGTGTTGTTGAAAGTCGTGCTGAGCGAACCATCACCGCGGCTATACCGAACCTGAACTCCCGCCCAAGCCGGAGCCACTGCATCACCATTCTTGCTTGTGATGGAATACCGGCCACGGTTCACCGTTAGTGCATGAACCCGTGCCGCATACCGGAAGGGAAGGTCATCAAACTCCCAGCCGGGAGGCACATCCACCGTGAACGGGGAATAGACGTAAATCGTTGTATTTGGCCCTGGCTTGAGCACGGCACGCGCTTTCTGCCATTGCTCCGCCGTGATGGTCGGGTCGCCGCTGGCATCAATGAAAATGTCGTCCCCTTCTTTCCAGAACGTGGTGGACATCCGCTCATCCGGCCCCAACCGATCCAGCGCAAATGCGCAAGTCAATATCTTCTGGTTGCTCGCCGGCACGACGCGCAGATCTGCGTTTCGGCTGTACAGAACCTCGCCGTTCAACCGCATGACGACCGCCTCCGCCAGGCACCCATTCAGATCAGGCGAATCCATCAAAGGGTCAATGCGTTCCGAAAGAGTAAGGGCGAGGGCAAGCGTTGCGATCATTTGATTTCTTCTGGGAAAACCGGTTCGGGGATATGGTCGGCGTCTTCGTTGGCGATGTCGTTCGCCATGTTCAAAGCAAATTCTTTGAGCTGAGCAACTTGCTCAACTTCCGCGGCTGAGCGAAGCTCACTCACGATCCTTTCACGGGATTCCGGCACCCACTCCACATAGTGAAACACCGCGTGATACGCGCTCCGGCGCCCGATCTTATGCGGTGCGCGGAAGCACTCTACGAGCACATCTCCTGCTTTCGGAGTGCAGATATGTCCACCAAGTACAACCCCCGCTTTGAAGACTGCACGCGCATAGTCATCAGTCGCCCGCCAGATCAAATTCCGAACGGCACCGACAGCTTCATCGCCTTCTTCCGGTGACTTGCAGAACGCCGAGCTATCTTCGAGCATATCGAGCACACACCACTGGGCAATGCGCCGATAAGGGTGCTGATCATCGTTGAGAATCGTCACGAGGCTGGGGAGGAAAAGGCCAGTGCTGGCGTGCTTTTCAATCTCAACCATCGCGTGATGAGCCACATCGCGATCAGGGCAGTAGAGAAGCTTGACCAACTCCATCGGGTCAAGATCGTTGAGTGTGCCGTGATACCGCTCTTTGCGCCCCAGCGTTTTCGTGATTGCGTCCATCCGGTCGAACCACGGCTCCGCGCTGGCGACGAGTTGTTCTTCAACTTCCTCGATACTTTCGCCGCGGGCTTCATTCCACAAATCTTCAATCCGCCCAAAAACTCCGTGATCGGTGTGTGCGATATGAACCCGCAGATTCTCTCCGCGAATCGAAATGTCGCGGCGATCCAGAAACGCGGTGGAGTCAATCTTGAAGTCATGGCTGATGGCATGAGGAGGCCAATGGAACGCCTCACGGTGCCCGGGATCAATCGTATCCGTGCGACCACCCAGCGCGGCAACACCCTGAGCGATGAAATCACTCAGGGTTGCGGCCATGCTTTCGGCGGAGAGCGTTGAAGTTTGATCCATGCTTCTTACTGCGGCGGAACGACGGTCTGGCGTTTCATGTGCCGGTCGATTTGCTCACTCATATCCTTGAGGTGCAATCGCGTCATTCGGTCTGTTAGCTTAGCCGAATTGAGCTGAGAGTCCAGGCTTTTCTTCAGATTCTTGAGGTGCTCATGCGAGAGAATCCGCACATCATCATTCACGAGTCCACCTGGTCGCAGATCAAGCCCGATCAGCATGGTCAGCATGAATCGTTGCAAATCTCGACGCAGAGCAGGAACCGGCTGATCCGCGCCAACTTCGGCATAAACTGCCCCAACAATACCGTCCAGGTGCTCCTGAATCGTGTAGGCATCACCGGTGCGAGTCTTGAATTGGTTCTCCAGAATCGCATCGAACTTGGTGCTACTCACGATCTGTGCAAGGATTGCCCGTTGTTGCATCCCGATGTATCCGCGCAACGGCGCGATGTAATCAGAGTTACCCGCGTTGGAATCGCCCGCCATCCCAAAGAGAACACTCTGAGGAAGCGGGATGTCGTCCAGCATCAAAACTTCTTTGGCAATGAACCGCATCGCCGCGCGCTGCTGTGCTGGCGAGACAGGTTGGAGGGTTGGTTTTTCTCCAATATCACCTTTCAAGTGCCGTCGGAACTCAACGCCACCGATCATCCGTGCCGCCATGTTTCCGCCGTTGAACTGCCCCCGAATCACGCGGAGCAGAAGCGCATTTCGGCGAGTGTAAGTATCACCAAAGCCAGTTGCCTTGTTGATTGCGTAATCGTACATCCGGGCATTCGCTCGGAGACGCGATTCCAGATAGTCAAGCGTATTCGCGCTCATATCCCACCGGACCGAGAGAGGGTTCACGCCGTCAGCGTCTTCATCCGTTAAGTAGATCAAGCCCGGCTCACCCGACCGCCGTGCAATCGCATTGAGGAAAGGAACCTCATCTTCTGGTGATCGTGCGCCGGCAGGGGAATAACCGTACTCAATCGCCCACAGATCATAAACCCCAATCGTCGGGTTATAGAAGTAGCCTTTGCCATCAAGAACCGCTTGGATATTGATCGGCACATAGTCCATCACACTCGCGGCGATGGCTTTCTGAGCCACCAAATCCGGGTTGCTGAGTTGACTCATCGGGAATTGAGTGCTGGCGGCAAAGTTGTGCCGCAACCCAAGGCAGTGACCAACTTCGTGAGCCACCAGGTCGGCGATCATCTGGCGGGTGTACTCCTCCAGAGTCACCTTACTGCCGCTGGCCTGGAGCATCGCCCAGCCTTCTTTCGCTGAGTCCACCAAACCGTGCGCATGGTCACAACAGATCTTACGGAATCCATCGCCTTTCAGCTTGGCGTCGAGCTTTGCCTGATTGACTGCGCGATCTGCTTCCGCTTGCCAGGTCATCCGACCATCCGGCCCGATGACTTGCTCCTTGAACTCCGTGATTGTCCCTGCAGGATAGTTGGCATCCACCGTCACCGCCGCATTCATGATCTGCCCGGTCACCGGATCGGTGCGGAACCATGCCACCGCATAAGGAGAGCTTTCTGACATCGTCCACCGGATGACATTAAATCGGCCATCGGCGTGATCCCAATCCGGATCGTTCGGGGCATCTTTCACTTGAATCGCATTGATATAACCAAGCTTCTCAAACGCCTTGTTCCAGAACAGAATTCCTTCTTTGACCGCCGCTTTATATTCTTCGGGAACCGAATGATCGAGGTACCAAACAATCGGCTCGACCGGTTCCGATTTCGACGCGGTCGGGCTCTTCTTCTTCAGGTCAAACCGGTTGATCAATCGGACATTCCGATCCACTTCTTTCATCTTGGTGACATCAAAGTAGTCCACCGTGAAGAAGCCAACGCGCGGGTCAGCTAGGCGAGGTTGATAGCCGTTGTCAGGTGCCCACCACATATTGAATGAAAGGGTCAGTGGCAGGCTTCGCCCATCAGCAACCGGAGGCCCGCTCAACCCAAGGAGCATCGCCAGCAGGCTGCCTTCACCATCATCACCGCTGCTGCCTTTCCGGAAGTGCAGGTTCATCCGCACCACCGCATTTTCCTTGAACGATTTCACCGAAGCGACTTCGGTGTTTTGCATATCGGGGATGTATCCCGGCCCGAGCATCGTTCCGATCAATCGCGGCAGTTCTTGCAAATTGCCATCGAACATCTTGGCAATGTCAATCAGAAGCAACTTCTTCTTCGGATGCTTCGCCTCAATCGAGTAATTGCCCAAATACGCATCCGGGAAAGAGCGCGAGCTGGCTAACGCCAGCGGATCATCTTTCTTCCAGCGATACTTGAGGTTCGGCTTAACCAGCCGCACCGCCGAATCGCCGAACTTCTCAAATCGAAAAACATCAACAAAGTCTTGATTGAGGGGGTCGCCCGCTTGTAGGTTTTCACCCGCCCCAGTATTGAGAGTGCCTTGCAGATACAGGAGCTTGCCCAGGTTGTCTTCCGGCAACGCAAGCAGGATCTTCTTCTCCTTCCAATAAAGCTGAAAAGCTCCGCTCAGAGCCTTAGCATCTTTGATCGCCTTATCAAACTTCTCGATCTCTTTTTCTTCTTCCGTTTTCTCAGCCGGCTTTTTCTCGTCCTTCTTTTCCTCTTGTTTGGCGGGAGGGGCGGTTGTGCCCGTGGTGGATTGGGCGTAAACCGGGCCGATGACCATCGCCATTGCGGCAAAGAGACAGATCAGTTTGGGGCGAAACATACGAACTCATTTTGTCGCATTCCGCCGGGCAAGTTCTTGATGCAGAAGATGAAAATGCAAAATCGGCTCATGACAAACGTCATGAGCCGATCAAAGCGATTCCGAAAAGGGAATCAGGCTTTTGTTTCTTCGTTGCTCGAATCGTCTTTCAGAGCTTCGTCGAATTTCTTCTTGCCTTCTTTCATGCCTTCTTGAAATTCGCCCATACCTTTACCCAGACCGCGCATCAATTGCGGAATCTTGGTTCCCCCGAACAAGAGCAATACAAGGACGACTACCCAAATCCATTCTTGGCCTTGGAGCAGTGCATATGTGTTCAGAAGATTGATCATGGTTCTATCTGTGGCGACGTACCACACTGGTTATTATACGGTGATCGCTGTTAAAACTTGACGATTAGTCCTGGCAAAGGTTCAGACGCTCTCCGTTTCCGCCTTGTCGGTGCCCTCTTCAGAGTCAGACTTTTCTTCGTCCGAAGCGGGTTCTTCATCATCACTGGAACCGGTATTCACCTTGATCGTCCCTTGATTCATACTATCAAACTCTTCGCCAAGCGTGAACTCGAACCAAGGTCGCTTTTCACCAAATACGGTCGCATCAGAATCCCCTGTTCGTTTCTTGAAAACGCGCGCACCGTTCTTATCAGAACCCTTATCTTCAAAGAGCAAAACCATGTCCGTCTTGTCTTTGTAGTCTTCCCACTTCTTGCCCGCGAGTTCCGCATTGAAGTAGATACCCGTGGTTGGATTTTGCTTATTGCAGGTCAGCGCATTCGCAATGTCTTGAACCTGAATAATGGACTTGAACGGCCCCGCATCCTCCATTTCACCGCGAATCTTGTCAGCCCGCTTGTTGTAATAGCTTGCGATATCTTCTTGCCAAGTCTCCGCGCTCGGGAAGCTACCGGTCTCCTTCGCGTACTCTTTCAAAGAAGAGCCCGCCAAGCCCATTGTCACCGGGCACGTCGCGATATTCCCAACCGCCTTGACGCCCGTATATCCCGCAATTCCCGTCATGATAATGGCAATACAGCAAAACGCCACCAAAGCCACAATGATCCAAAGAAGAGGATTCGAGCTACTTTTTGGTCGCGGAGCTTCCGGGTTAAAGGGGGGAGGCGTGCTTGACATCTTAAACCGATGATACCGAGGTGAGATAAACTGGGTTGCACAGGCGGTTTTCTGCCTGAACAAGAGTCCTAGATGAGTGATCGCCCCCATCCCCCCAGCGTGACCGCCGTTGTCAAACAACTGGTGGAATATCGGCTAGGTATGTATGGCCCTTCAAACGAACCTCCGCCAGAGTGGATATGTAACGAAGCCGCCAAGCAGGCGATCGCGGAATATCGCGAAGGGAAAATCGAAGACATTCGTGTTCGCGCCAGTGAAATTGTCAATGATATAAGGGTATTTTCTCCCCACCCTTTACAAAATTTCTCTGGTGTCATTCTCAATACCGGGTTAGGCAGGGCAGTGCTCCCTGGTCAAGTTTGGGCTCACTTAAGCTCAACTATTAGGCACGCCGTAAACCTGGAGATTGACCTGGAAACCGGTGGACGTGGCGACCGCAATGTCCACGTCGAAAAACTCCTTTGCGATCTCACCGGTGCCGAAGCCGCAATGGTCGTGAACAACTGCGCCGGAGCGGTTTATCTCGCCCTCTCTGCCCTCTGCCGAGACAGGGAAGTCATTCTCTCCCGTGGGCAGATGGTCGAAATCGGTGGCTCCTTCCGAATGCCAGATGTCATCCGCGATACCGGATGTCATCTCGTCGAAGTCGGTTGCACCAACAAAACGCATCTCCGCGATTTCCAAGCTGCCCTCACCGAGAACACGGCGGCTATCCTCTGGTGCCACGAAAGCAACTACAAAATCACCGGATTCACTTCCCAACCCAACCCCGCTGATCTTGCCGATCTTGCTCATCGCAATGGAGCCCTCTTTATTGATGACGCTGGCACTGGGTGCCTGATCAATACCGAGCAGTTCGGGATCGGTCACGAGCGAACACTTCAAGAAGCCGTCGCTGCGGGGGCTGATGTTGTCATGGCCAGCGGCGATAAGCTCATCGGCGGGCCACAAGCGGGCATCATCCTCGGAAAGAAAGAGATCATCGCCGCCCTCAAAAAGCATCCGCTGGCGCGTGTTCTCCGCATTGACAAGCTCTGTTTAGCTGGTCTCAATGCAACCCTCAAGCTTTATCGAAGTGACGCTTGGAAGACCATCCCACTCTGGGAATGCGTTTCTCGCCCGCTCGAGCAAGTCCGCGAAGTTGCCGAACGATTAGCCAAGGAGTACCCAGAGGCAATCACACAAGAAGGAATAACCGAAATCGGTGGTGGCTCCTGCCCCGGCAAGGGCATTCCTACCGTCCTCGTCGGAATCAAGTCCGATAACTTGGAAGAACTGCACCGCTACTTCCGGACTAACTTCCATATGGTTGGATCAGTCCGAGATGGATATCTCTGGTTTGATCCCCGGAGCGTTTGTTCTCCTGAAATTGGTTGGGTAAATCTGAATGTGGTGATGCCAGGCGATGACTAACTGCTCCCCACGCGAACAGTTCGTCGGCCGCGCCCATGTGTACGCCCTCGCCATCGGCGATCAACTCGGCCTCCCCAATGAAGAACTCGCCGAAATCCGTGACGAAATCGAGCGTCTTGGCAAGAAATCCATCGGCTCCGCCAACCCGCTTGTCAAGCTGGGCGGAGAAATCGCCGCTATCCACGACGAAGGCATTTTTGACCCCAACGAAGTCGCTAAACGAGTTGAAAAAATCCTCGAAGATGACAAAAAAACCCTTGATGCCTTCCATGCCATCAAGGGTTTGATCCAGCCTTTGAAACTCAGTTAGCCGCCGATGTGATTGCTCCGATCAATCGGACAACTGGCTTTCCCTGTTTTCTCGGCGTACTGCTGGTGATAATCCTCCGCCATATAGAACGGACTCGCTTTCACGATCTCCGTCACAATCGGCGCGGAGAACATCTTCGCCGCCTCCTTCTTCGATTGCAGAGCCACCTTCATCTGCTCATCATTCAGAGTGTAAATCGCGCTCCGATATTGGCTTCCAATATCCGGCCCCTGCCGATTCTTCGTTGTCGGATTGTGGATTTCCCAGAACTGATCGACTAATTCGCGGTAGCTTACGACCTTCGGGTCAAACTCCAGCATCACACCTTCAGCATGACCAGTGTTGGTATAGCAAACCTCTTTGTACGTCGGGTTTTCCTTGTGACCACCGGTGTAGCCGACCGCTGTCGCCGTCACACCCTTCACCGTGCGGAAATGGAACTCCGTTCCCCAGAAGCATCCACCCGCAAAGATCGCACGCTCGAGATTTGCACCTTCTGCCGCCTTGAACTTCGTCGGAGCAAGCTTCAGTTCCGCCGATGGTTTCTCATCGCTCGCCGCCGCTTTGATCGTAGGCGATCCGGTCAGCATCAGCCCGGTGCTGATGCCCGCGCCCGCAAGAATGATCATTCCGAGTGTCTTCAACATGGCTCTATCCACTACCCCTCAATGAAATTCTACGACGAAAAGTTCAACACGTCCCAGCGGCCATCCTGATTCAGACTCAGATTTCCGCGTTTCAGAACCCAACCATCCGCCGTCACCTCGGCATCCAAAGGCACCACCAACCCCTCCGACCGAGAGTTCCGCGTCATCCCACAAGCCTCCGCCATCGCCAAATCCGACTCCCACTCGGGATAGCCATTCGGAACCTCGCTCACATCCGAAACCAGATGCACCCTCCCCCAAGCGTAAGGCCGGTGATAATCCACCACCGGAATCGGAGCGGAAGACTGCCACTCAATCTCCCCCGCCGCCGGATGATGCACCCGGCAGAAGTTCGCGCGGAGTGACCCCGGCTTCCCGCCGATATTCCGCCAAGGCACCACCCCTTCGACTTGCCAAAACTCCGTCTCCTCCCCGAGGATGCCTTCCACCCACACCTCGTACTCCGGCACCAGATCGTTGAGAGTGCGAATCGGGCTACCACCTGCGACATACGGCTTGTCCATCTGCAGACCCCACACCGCGCCATTGGCATTGATCTCCCACTCAAAATACTCCACCCCCATACACCCAGGATCAAGGAACAACTCAAACGCCGGGTCTTGCCAGATCGGCCCGCCATCCTCCTCAATCTTGGCGGTGACACAGGGGTCAGTCAGGCGTGCATTGAAGTGAAGCCCTTCTTCCGACCAAGCAAGACGAACATCCGTCTCGAAGCTCGGCTCGGCATCCGAAGCCAGCACAAAAAACTGAGTTATCGCCGGAACATCATCCCAGTCCCCGGTGAACGGCAAAGTAATGAAGTCGGGCGGTGGGGAAGTCATAGCGGCAAGATCGCAGAATCTTCGTTGATCGTCAAGATTTTGCCACTCGACGCGCTCAGTTGGTACAGGAATCCCGATTCCGTCAGTTCGCAGAGCCCCGCATCGTACGCCCCGTGCTGCTGATGATGCTCCCACTGCCGCCAATACATCTGCGCGAGTTGCATCCGCACTTCATGATCCGGGTCGGGGCGGAACGCCGCCTCCGCCGATTCCTCGAACTGCACATAACCCCATGTCCACGGGCAGTGCATATCAATCCGCTCCTGATGCGACCACACCCAGTTATGCTCCGCCTTGTCGGGGATTTTCTCGTAAGAATCCCCCTCAATCTCCAAATCCCACTGCACGCGGCTGAAGTTCACCCGCCACTGATCGCCCACCTTCGGCGCAACCCCGCCCCCCGCATGACGATCAAAGCATGTCCACGGGAACGCCGCCTCGACACACCAGCCGGTATCCGTATCGCTCGCGTCGTTCAGAGTGCCGTCCAGCCCAATCGCCAGTTGGATGCCCGGCGTCTCCCAGCTATTGTCGTTGGTGCCGCCCGCCCGGTACGGCTTCGCCATAAAAAGGTCGAATGTCGTGCCAAAAGCGTTCACCTCCCACTCGTAGTAATTCAGGTTGTCGCCATCCGGGTCAATAAAAATCTCGAAGTCGTTATCGCGGTAGATGATGCTGTCGTGCTCGGTGAGGGTCGCCCACAGGTGCGGCTCTTCCAGCATCGCGGCAAAGTAGAAATAGGTGTCATCCCAGAGCATCTTCACCCGCGTCTCGTGGCGCGGGGCCGGGTTCTTCTCGCCTTCAATGTCTTGGAAGGCGTCCGACCACGGAGCCGCTTCCCACGCCGGGTCGGACATCTCTCCCGTGATCTGGATGGGGTGCGGCGCACGGGTGGCGGTGTAGCTTTTGGGGTGTGGATGCATAGTTAGGATTGTTTAGGTACAGATGATTCCTCGGAGATTTTCACAACCGCAACACGAGAACCAGGAATCCCTGCTTCCTTCGTAATGGTTTCTAACCAGCCGGAAATCTCACCATCAGCATCGCATTCCTTAAAGTCAGTGGCATCAAGCAAAGACAAAAATTCCTCACTGCAAAGTTGTCGCTTAACATGAGAGATTTTCTTTGATAACTTCTTTTCATCTGTTGGGAGATTAACTCCACATGCATCACAAAGTGCCTTTACAATTACCATCGGGACATCTTCTTCACCCGACATTTTTCTAAGAGTAACCTTCTGTCCTTGGTTTTGGTAGTGCAACTGGATTTTTTCAATAGGAAGGTAGTTCTCGATTTCTCTTTTTGATGTAGTTGCTCCTAAATGACCCTTGCTGGTGATCTTCTGTATGGCATCCTTATACTCAACCTTGTCTCCATCGTAAAGGTGGAACTCTTTTAGATTTAGTTTCTTTAGGTATCCATTTTGTACCCAGTGAATAAGATTACTTCCTCCGGTAATGACGAATGCGACTGGTAGCTCTGAGAGTGACTTAATCCTAGGGTTATCATATGATGCAATTTCCGATAACCTCTCCAGAATTTTTCTGTCAGATTCGCCTTCCAAGAAAATAAGTAAATTAGGGTGGGACGGGTTTGGTGTGACTCCAAGTGTATCTACTACTTTTTGTATTACTGCTTCCGTACTTGCGTTCTCTACCGTCAATGTACCATCAATTTGTGATATGTATCGTATTGAATTGATTGGCATTAAGCACGCGAGAGCAGGAATGTGGGTGGTCGCAATCATCTGCCTGTTTTTTGACTCGGAGAGTCGAATGATACTCTGGGCAAAAATTTCTTGAATATTTGGGTGCTGTGATGTCTCAGGCTCCTCTATCGCATAGATTATATGCCTATCACTATCCTTGCGTGCTCTTTCAGCTGCAGCTTGAAAAAAACTGAAAAGCACAAGTCTCCTAACGCCGCTGCCGCGCTTATTTATGGAAACACCTCTGCTATCTTCAATTCCAAATTTGAATGCAGAATCTAACTTAGGTGGCGGGCAGATAGCTTGCAAGCCATCTGCAATTTCTGGTAGCATAGACTTAGCATATTCGAGTGTTGCGTTAGTTAGTTCCTCTGTTTTCTTCGTGATCTTCTCTACTAACGAGCTTATTTCCGATTCGCTTTCACTAAGGACTTCTTTGATGATTGCTTTCATCGGGTTTTGAACTTCACCATCTTGGTCGGTGCTGTCTCGATCGGTTCTGAATACAACAAACTCTGGAAGGAGATTCTCGATAGAACTGTATATATCCTTATTCTCGTTTTTTATCGGTATGTAGTTCTCTTCTTTCTTTTCACTATTGAAAAAATCTCGAATGTCTTTTCGCAGAGCTGGTTTGCTGGTTTTGTTGGTCGTATTGATGTTATGACTTTCAGCTACCTTTTTTAGCTCAGTGATGCTTTGAGTGTATAAACTCGCGAGATCATCGCGAGTGAAATGATTGCAAAAAATATACTTAGTGTCGGATGCTTTTGTGCTGATGGGCTTGTAGATGTATGAAATGTGCAGCATACCGTCAGCTCTCAGAAGATGCTCGGACGCTAGAGTTGTTTGAGCGATGCTGTCGATCACTACGGAATCAGACCCAGGCTCAAAGACGCACTCTATGGTAACCGTCTCGTTGTCACCTGAGTGGACATTGATATCAGAGGGATCCGGACGCTTTCCGTTCAAGAAAATGTCTAACGCGTCTAAGATTGTTGATTTGCCAGCATCATTTTTGCCAATCAAGACGGTCAGGTTTTCAAAAGAGATTTCAGTACGAGATTCATATCCGCGAAAGTTGGTTATGTACATTCCTCTCAGTTTCATAGGCCAAGTATGAACTGTCGGTTCTTTAGCAAAAAATTAATTGAGCATTCTCCCCATTAGTTTTCCACCCAAACACCATCCGCTTTCAAAAGCCCAATCAGTTCCTCAACCCCCTGCTCTTGCGGAATCCCCGTCTTCACCACATCGCGTTTGCGGTAAAGCGTAATCTTGCCGCCCGCCGCCCCCACATATCCGTAATCGGCGTCGGCCATCTCGCCCGGGCCGTTCACAATGCACCCCATTACGGCGATGTCCAGCCCAACCAGGTGCTTGGTGGCGGAGCGCACTTCGTTCAGCACCGTCGGGAGATCGAACTTCGTGCGACCACAGCTGGGGCAGGCGATGTATTCCACCTGCGTTTTGCGGAGACCGGTTGCCTGCAGAATCTCGTAGCAAACCGGGATTTCGTTCTTCGGGTCTTCGGCGAGTGACACGCGGATGGTGTCGCCAATCCCTTCCATGAGCAGGGTGGCAATGCCCGCAGTTGATTTGATCCGCGCATATTGCCCGTCGCCCGCCTCGGTCACACCCAGGTGGAGCGGGTAGTTCATTCCTTCGGAATCCATACGTTCTGCCATCAGGCGGTTGGCCTGGAGCATCACAGGGACGCGGCTGGCTTTGGCCGAAATATTGAGGTTGTAATACTCGTGTTTTTCGCAAATGCGGAGGTATTCCAGCGCGGATTCCACCATGCCCCGCGGAGTGTCGCCGTAGGTAATTAGGATGCGCTCGGAGAGCGATCCGTGGTTCACACCAACCCTCATCGCCCGGTCGAACTTCTTACACGATTCCACGACGGGAACAAACTCTTCTTCGATGGCGGCAAGCTCTTCATTCCATTCGGTTTCCGAATAAGCCAGTTGCGCGCGCAGAGCCTCTACCGACGTCTGATTCTCCTCCGTGCGGCCCCGCATATCGCCGTCCTCACTCCCAATTTCTGCACCGCGTGACCCGTGTCGTTTGAAAACAAACAGCCCCGGGTTGATGCGGATTTCATCCACATATTTCGCCGCTTCAATCGCGATCTTGGTGCCCTGGTGGTGAACATCGGCGGTCATCGGCACATCTTGATACAGCTCATTCACCTTCGCCTTGATTTCTTCCAGGCAGCTAGCTTCCCCGAGAGTTGGAGTAGTGACCCGCACAATCTCACACCCGATCTTGTGGAGGTCAATGATCTGCTCCACGCACGCCTCGACATTGCGCGTCTCCTCGGTAATCATGGACTGCACAACTACGGGGTGGCCATTGCCCATCGTGATATTGCCGATTCGGCAAGGCTTGGTTTTGCGGCGGGGGTAAGAGATTTCGGGCGGCATCGGCTCTGCCTATTTTATACGGTTCGCGCGGGTGGGGAATAGCAGGCTCGGGCCGGATGGGTTAGCTGCTAATGGGCTGAATCACTTTGCTCATCGCCGGGTTGATGTGATTGATCACAACTGTGCCGCGACCAGGCTCATTCGCAGGATCAGAATTTGTGCGCGGGCGGTACTCCTCAATCTCCAAAGTCGTCCAGGTGGACTCTGTCCCTTCGCGCCCCTTGCCAATGCTGATGGTGCGCTTGCCAGGAATCAACCGGATGGAGACGTACCCGCCTGCGATCACATCAGGCACATTATGGAGTCGCCAAAACTCATTGGGAGCGGCAATTTCTGGCGTGCCCCAATCCTTTGTGAGCGCATCGACCCGAGACTTGACGGAAGTCATCGGTTCTTGGATGTTATACGTCCGTGTCTGAACGAAGAAATCTACTCTTTTTCCGGCGCGGGTCGTCGCGAACATATCGTTCGTTGTTTGGAATTCAGCGGGTTGCCAAATTGCCAATTCAGATTCAATCGGCGCAAGGTTCAAGGTTGCAGTAACAGGTTGTGGACGACCTTGCCAATACACAATTGCACCAAGAACAGAAACAGCACCTATGACAAATGCAACCCTTTTCATCCTAACCAGGAGTATGCCGCAACCCCCTCCATCAAAATCAACTAGAATAGAGTGATGCGAAGTGTTTGGGTGCTCCCAATTTTGGCGGTTGCCTTGATGGGCGTAGCCGGGTGCCAGAAGAAGCCCGGGATTGAAGGGAAGTGGACAGGCACCCGCGCGATGAACGGGATGAGCGCCAGCATGGACTTCAATTTTGCCGCTGGCAAAGTCAATATGGACTACAGAAGTGATAGTTTCGGGCTCTCGATCAGCGGCGACTACGAGTTAGCTGAAAACACCCTGACCATCAAGAATCAAAAGCTCAATTTCGATACTTCCGGCTTTAGTGCCGAAGAAAAAAAGCAGTTCGACCTGATGCGACAGAGCATGCAAGAATCTCAGCCCCCCGACCAAACATTCACCGTGGCCTTCGATGGCCCGGATTCTGCAACCCTAACCGATAGCGATGGTGTCACGACGTCCATCAAGCGAGTGAAATGAAGTATTCCTGCGCACTCTTGCCATTTGTAATATCACTTTTTGTTATAAGTGGGTGTAAATCCAAAACTGTAGAAGGAGAATGGAATGTTCTCTCAGATACCAATCACAAGATGAGTGATTACACTATCACTTTCAAGGATGGCGTTATGACAACAAGAGCAAATGCAGATGGCGTCAAATTACTAGTAGAAGAGAAGTATCGTTTTTACGGATCCACCTTGGATACTCCCGGTGCAAAAGTGACATTAGACGCCAGCGGGCTCGAAGGGGATAGACGTAAGCAGTTTGAAGGGATGTCATTGGAATTTCGCTTTCCGTTTAAACAAGAAAAGAAATTCAATGTTCAAATGAAAGATAGTAACCATATGACGCTCACCGAAAAGAAGCGCGTCATAGAATTAGAGAGAGCAAAATAATATGAAAAAATCATTAATTGGAATAGCCGTTTTTTGTACCGTTATCAGCATGGGCGGATGCGCGAAAAAAGATCCGCTCGCCGGAACTTGGAATGCATCTGTGCCTCCACAAGCAGCCGTAGCATTATCCGAGCTTATTTACACTTTCGATTCACCTAACTTTACGGTAGATGCCAAATTGATGGGCATGCCAATGACTGTGAAAGGAACCTACACTCTTGCAGATACTCAACTCACTATGAACCCGAGTGAAGTGATCATAGATGAATCGAAACTGCCAGATATGTTAAAGCCGCAATGGTCACAGGTGAAAGCAGCAATTGATTCTGAGTCAAAGAAGTCATCAACTTATACAGTGACATTCGCAGAAGATACAGCAACGCTCTCGGGCGGAAATGGCGATGTCTCGCTCACCCGCAAAAAGTAAGCAGTCTTAACAAAAATCGGGCCGAGAGAATTTCTCTCGGCCCGAACTTCGTTTAACCAACCTGAACGATTTCGTAGGCTTCGATGATATCGCCTTCGGCGAAGTCTTCCCAACCTTCGAACTTGATCCCGCAATCCTGTCCCGCAACAATCTCGCGGGCGTCTTGCTTGACGTTCTTCAGCGAATCCAGATCGCCTTCAAATACAATATCGTTGCCGCGCTTGACTCGAACCTTGTCATTACGGAGGATCTTGCCATCGGTAACGTGGCAACCAGCCACCTTGCCCGACTTGGTGAGCTTGAACACCGCCCGAACCTCGATAGTAGCATGGTAATCCTCCTCGAACTTCGGCTCGAGCATCCCCTTTACCGCCGCCTCAATATCTTCGATCAATTCGTAAATGATGTTGTACGTTCGGATTTCGATCTTCTGCCGATCAGCTTCCGTCTTCGCCTTAGGTTCCGGCTTCACGTTGAATCCAACGCAGATCGCATCAGAAGCAGAAGCGAGAAGAATATCGCTTTCAGTGATGTTCCCAACACCGGTGTGAAGCACCTTTACGTTCACTTCGTCGTTCTCAATTTTCTCAATCAAGCCGCGAACAGCTTCCACCGATCCTTGCACGTCCGCACGGATAATCAGGTTCAAATCCTTGGTTTCGTCAACCGCCAAGCCCTTTCGGATATCACGCAGAGTCACGCGCTTCTTGGGGTTGTGCATCGCCTTATCACGAATTTTGGCTAAGCGACCATCAACAACGTCGCGTGCGCTCCGTTCGTTATCAGCACAAACCGCGCGGTCACCCGCGTTCGGAACTTCGTTCAAACCAAGAATTTCCACGGGAGTGCTTGGCCCCGCAGACTTGATCGCCGCACCCGCGTGATCGGTCATCGCCTTGATCTTGCCCCAAGTGTTGTTGACAATCACAATATCGCCAACCGAGATCGTGCCGTTCTCAACCAGCAAAGTCGCAACCGGGCCGCGGCCCTTTTCCATCTTCGCTTCAATAACAACCGCTTCGAGATCAGCCTGAGAATCGCCTGTGAGTTCCATCACATCGGCCTGGAGGTTAATCATTTCCAGCAGGTGCTCGATGCCTTCGCCGGTAATCGCCGAAACTGGGCAGCAGATGACATCGCCGCCGTATGCTTCCGGAACCAATTCATACTGCATCAAAGACTGCATCACCTTGTCCGGGTTAGCGGCTGGCTTGTCAATCTTATTGATCGCGACAATGATCGGAACTTCTGCGTTCTTAACGTGGGAAATCGCTTCCTGAGTCTGCGGCATGATGCCGTCATCGGCGGCAACAACCAAAATCGCAATATCCGTGACCTGCGCACCACGGGCCCGCATCGCCGTAAACGCCGCGTGACCAGGAGTATCTAGGAAGGTGATCTTGTTGCCATCCTTGACAACCTGATACGCACCGATGTGTTGGGTAATCCCGCCGAACTCCTTCGCTACAACGTTCGCTTCACGAATATAGTCGAGCAGGGAAGTTTTTCCGTGGTCAACGTGACCAAGAATCGTCACAACCGGCGGTCGCTTCTCGCTTCCACCCTTCTTTGCTTCCTTGCCTTTAGCAGGTGCTGATTTCTTTTCTGCCTCCGCCCATTCCACTTTGAACCCAAATTCTTCGACCAGCTTTGCCGCCATGTCGTCTTCGAGGGTGGTGGTCAGGGTCACCATTGTCCGGAACTTCTTAACAAGGGTGGTGAGGACTTCTTTATCGCTCTTCCCGAGAGCAGCAGCAATATCACGCGGTGATCGTCCGTGCTGCATTCGGAGGGTTTTGCTATTCTTGAACGCACCCAGCTCTTCGACGATCAACTCAATGGTCTCGTCGTCCGCTTCAAACATCCCGCCATCGACCTCGATCCCGAGATCGTCAAGGATGCCGGTGACCTGTCCGGGGGTCACTTTGTGCTTATTAGCAAACTCGGCTACGCTCAAATTCATATCGTTCTGTTTTACCTGGGTTGGCATAAGAGTTCTTGTCGCAGTAGGTTCACCGAATCTTCGCGGATCGGTCTCCGTAGGGCTCGGTTCAGTTTTTGAACGCTCAAACCCTGGGCAAGGCAATTCTGATCCGAGCAAAGGTAGGCGCTGCGTCCCGCACCCTTGCCATCCAGATCAAGAAAAACGTCTCCTTGCCCATCGGCTCGGAGACGTCTCATTTTTGTAGTGTCCAACCGCTCACGGCAGGACAAGCACATTCGCTGAATCGTGATTAGCTTTGTCCTTCCTCGGATTTGGCCGGAGCCTCTTCCTTCGGTTGGAGTGCTGCTTTCAATGCGTCTTTCATGACGGAGCCAGAGCTACCGCCTTTTTCTTCGGTGGCTTGTTGCTCGCTGCGGATATCAATTTTCCAATCGGTCAATCGGTGAGCGAGGCGCACGTTCTGTCCGCCGCGACCAATCGCCAAACTCAGCTGAGTATCCGGCACAACAACGTATGCGGACTGCTCTTCGTGGTTCAGCTTGATGGAATTCACCTTCGCTGGGCTCAGTGCATTGATGATAAACGTCTTCGGATCTTCGCTGTAAGGAACTACGTCGATCTTTTCTGGACGAAGCTCGTCCATCAAAACTTGAATGCGCGAACCGCGCTGCCCAACACATGCCCCAACCGCATCAATGCGTTCGTCTTTGCTGACCACCGCGATCTTGCTACGCTGACCAGGTTCGCGGGCAACGCTGATAATTTCAACAACGCCTTCTGCAATTTCCGGTACTTCGTATTCCAGCATCTTGCGGAGAAGATTCGGGTGACTTCGGCTAGCAATTACACGGAAGCCTCGGCGATCCTCTTCAATCTTCAGCACCAGAACACGGATGCGCTCTTGGGAGCGATAGTCGTCGGTCGGAACTTGCTCGCGCTTGGGCAAAGTGATCTCGTGCCGATTGACGCTCAGACTCACATCTTGGCCTTCACGCCGCGAGATGATCCCACTGACCACTTCACCGACTTTCTCACTGAACTGGTCGTGCAATCGTCGGAGTTCCGCCTCGCGGAGCTTCTGCGCCAGAACTTGCTTGAAAGTCTGAGCCGCAATCCGTCCAAATGTGTTGGGGTCAACCTCAACCGGGATAAAGTCTCCGATCTGAGCATCGGCTTTACGCTTTTGCGCGGCGGTCAGAGCAATCTGGAAGCTCGGCTCAAGGACTTCGCCAACCACTTCCTTTTCAATCACCGCGCCACTCACGACCGAGGTATCGAGACGCAGGACAACCTCGCCCGCCACGCCCTTATACTTTTTATAGGCGACGGCCAGCGCTTGCTCGAGTTCGTCTCTCAACTCTTCTACTGAGAGTTCTCGTTCGGACGCAATCTGTTTGAGCTGTTGTAGGATGTCCATTTTTTCTCTATTCCTTTTATAAAATTTTCACTAGGTGGATTTGACAAAAAAGAGGAGGCCGGTTTCGGCCACCTCTTTGGTCTGCCTAGTTGTGTCTACGATTATATCACGCAACTTGGTTGATATTCTGCAAAAGGAACTAGCGCATTTTAGGTCAATCTTCGACTGGTAAGGACATCTGCCCGGTACTGACAGTTGCCATCTCCCCGACGTCTGGCGGCTCTTCAAAAGCCAGTTTGCTGAGCTTGTCAGGGACAGGAATCGGATAGTTCCCGGTGAAGCAAGCGCGGCAGAATCGCCGCTCACCTTCACCGACCGCATCCATCGCTCCGTCCACGCTCAAGTAGCCCAGAGAGCTTGCTCCCAAATGCTGAGAAATCTCATCAATCGACTTGACGGCGGCAATCAATTCACCCTTGCTCGCCATATCTATCCCATAGAAGCAGGGGAACTTGATCGGCGGAGCCGTAATGCGGACATGTACTTCCTTCGCCCCCGCATCGAACATCATCTTGACGATCTGATTCGTCGTTGTCCCGCGAACAATGGAGTCATCGACCAGCACAACTCGCTTACCCTCAATATTCTCCTTCAGCGGGGCCAACTTCATCCGCACACCTAGTTCTCGCATCCGCTGGTCAGGTTGGATAAACGTCCGGTGGATATAGCGGCTCTTCATCATCCCCTCACCGAACGGAATACCACTCGCCCGCGCATATCCAATCGCCGCAGGGATGCCGCTGTCTGGAACAGGAACCACGATGTCGGCTACCACCGGATGCTCCTTCCACAGGTTCTCACCCATCCGTACCCGCGCGTTGTAAAGCGATGTGTTGAACATCACACTATCCGGTCGAGCAAAGTAGATAAATTCAAAAAGGCACATGGACTCGGGCTGAGCGGGAACGGCTTGAGCCATTCGCATCCCTTTCTCGTCGATAATCACAAATTCGCCTGGGTGAACTTCTTGCTCAACCACGCCACCCACAGGCTCGAATGCACACGTTTCGCTGGCGATCATGTAGCCGTTACCCAGTCGCCCAACTGTCAGAGGACGAACCCCGCTTGGGTCGCGGAAGCCCATCACCATCCGCGGAGTCAAAACTGTTACCGAATACGCTCCTTTGAGCTTTTGCATCGTCGCGCTAATCGCATGTTCCGGCCCCATCTTCATATTCCGAACGAGCAACCGAGCAATCACTTCGCTATCAGCGGTGGAAACAAAAGTTTCGCCTTCCGCTTCCATTTCTTTCCGAAGCTCATACGCGTTGATCAGATTGCCGTTATGGGCAACCGCAATCTCACCAATCTCGGAGATGCAGTGAATCGGTTGAGCATTCCTGTGCACACTAGAACCAGATGTCGAATAACGGTTATGCCCAACCCCCATATCGCCGGGCAAACTCTTCAGGATCGTCTCATCAAAAACGCTACTGACGAGCCCCATATCCTTGTGCATCCGCACCGCCGTGCCATCGGTTACGGCGATACCACTCGATTCTTGCCCGCGATGTTGAAGAGCAAAAAGAGCAAAAAAGATCATCCGCGAGGCTTCTTCGCCCGGCACATAAAGTCCGACAACGCCGCACTCCTCCTTGGGTCGCTCCTGGTGCCAAGCCTCGTCCTGATGCATCGCCAACGAGTATATCCGTGGATGAGTTGCCGTCGGGCCTGAATCCGACGACGGATTCCACATTTCCCAAGTAGACTTGCTGGCGTGAAGCGCGCAGTTGTCCTCGGCTCAACCGGGAGTATTGGTCGCCAGACTCTCGACATCATTCGGCAGCACCCGGATGACCTCAAAGTGGTCGGCCTAGTCGCCAATAAATCGGCCCGCGCACTTGCGGAACAAGCTTCACTCTTTGGTGCCGAGAAAACCGCCCTCATGGACGAAGATGCGGCGAAAGCCGCTGGCGTCCCTGGAGGAATGGATGCCGTCATTGATGTCGCAACCATGCACGATGCCGATATCGTCGTGGTGGCCGTCGCCGGTGTGATCGGCCTGCAACCCACAATCGCCGCTATCGAAGCAGGGAAGATGATCGCCCTCGCCAGCAAAGAAGTTCTCGTTGCCGCCGGCGAAATCGTGATGCCGCTCATCAAAGAAAAGGGCATCACCATGACCCCAATTGATAGCGAACACTCCGCGCTTTTTCAATGCCTCCAAGGCTATCAGCCGAACCAAGTCGATCGCCTGATCCTCACCGCGAGCGGCGGCCCGTTCCGAGGGAAAACAAAACAAGAACTCCAAGCCGTCACCACCAAGCAAGCCCTTGCCCACCCGACCTGGAGCATGGGCGGCAAGATCACTGTGGACTCCGCCACCCTCATGAACAAAGGGCTGGAAATCATCGAAGCGCGGTGGCTATTCAATGTCGCCATCGAGCAAGTCGATGTCGTCATCCACCCGCAGAGCATCGTCCACTCTTTTGTCAAATTCAAAGATGGCTCCGTGCTTGGGCAGTGCGGATGGCCCGATATGCGCCTCCCCATCCAATACGCTCTCCTCTACCCGCAGCGCAAACGCAACGACATGAAGCCGTGGAACCCGGTGGACACTCCCGAACTCACATTCGAGAAGCCGGACGAACATACATTCAAGAGCCTGCGCCTCGCCCGATCCGCCGCCAGCGCGGGGGGAACCATGCCCTGCGTCTTCAACGCCGCAAACGAACATTGCGCCAACGCTTTCCTCGAAGGGGGTTGTGGATTCCTCCAAATCGCCGATGTAGTAGAACAGGTGATGCTCCGTCACACCAAAGAGAAGGCGACCCTCGAGTCAATTCTTTCTCAAGATCGGTGGGCCCGCGAAACGGCGGACAGCATTCTCAAGTCTGGATAAGTATTCATGGAAGTTCTCAATCAGCTAGGTCACGCGCTATTGACCGGGATCACGTTCCTGATCGTGATCACCGTTCTCGTTTTCTTCCATGAACTCGGACACTACTGGGTGGCGAAAGCGTGCGGAATGCACGTGGACGCCTTCGCAGTCATGATGGGCGGCGTCCGCAAAACTGACCTCCGCGATAAGCTCAAACGACCCCTCGCTAGTTCGGCAATCATCTGGGCAGTCGGCTCAGTCATTGCCATTCTCGCTATCATCGGCGCAATGACCAGCCAGCAATGGCTCTTTATGAGTGCCGCGAGCCTCCTCGCCTTTGTCGGCCCATTCTGGGTGATCAGCCGACTTTCTCACCTCTACCACACCCCCATCCAGCAGGGAATCGGCACCTTGCTCAAATCGTGGGCGGTGGCGTTCCTTGTTCTCGCATTCGGCACCAAGCTCCATAACGTCGACTTTGGCTATGCGATCGGCCTTTTCCTCGCTGCATCGGCAACTGCCGTCCTCATCGTTTACTACTTCCCGGTCATAAACAAAGCGGAAGGCTCAAAAATGGGTGAAGGCATGATCGAGATGGACGGAAATCCGGTGAACGTTTCCTTCCGGCCTCTCTGGAGCAAAACAAACAAAGAAGGAACCGAATTCTCCCTTCTCCTTCTCCCGCTCGGAGGATTCGCCGCCATCTCTGGAATGCACCCGAAAGAAGATGGAAGCGAAATCCATGTTGAAAACGGCTTTTTCAGCAAAGCCCCCCTCAAGCGATTAGCTACTCTCTTCGCTGGTCCGCTTTTCAGTTTCATCCTCGGTGTTGCCCTGGTCTTTATTGTCTTCATCGGGCGCGGCGAGCCGTATGGCTCTTCCATCGTGGATACCGTCGCCGAAGAATCTCCCGCCGCCAAAGCCGGAATTCAACCTAAAGACAAGATCGTCTCCATCAACGGCACCGAGATCGCGGATTTCGACGAACTGACTGAAGAAGTACGCTTCTCCTACACAGAGGCTGGAGAGAAGCCAACCCCCAAACCGCTTCTCATTAATTACTTCCGCGAAGGCGTCGGAAACATCGCCGTATCGGTGACGCCCGTCATCAGCGACGAGCCAGAAGAAATTTTCAAAGAAGGGAAGTCAACCGGCGAAAAGAAATACATCGCCCGACTCGGAGTCACCTCTGCAATGGATTACAAACCCATCCCTGCAGGTGAAGCCGCCGTCCGCGCCGTCGCCCTCCCCTACCGCATGAGCGTCGATGTCATCAAGGCGTTCACAAGCCTCAAGAAAGCACAGCAAACCGCAGGTGGCCCCGGTGCAATTGTGAGCGAAACATCCGACGCGGTGGAATCCGGAATCTGGCGAGTTCTGCTTCTGGCTGGATCACTCAGCATCAGTTTGGGAGTCCTCAATCTCCTCCCATTCCCGCCCCTTGATGGGGGTCAAATGGTGGTCGCGTTCATCGAAATGCTCCGTGGCAACAAGCGCCTCAGCCTCAAAACACAGAGCACTCTTCAAGCTATCGGAATGGGGCTCGTTGCTTTTATGATGCTCTTCGCATTCACCGTGGATGCCGGTCGTTCATCGGATAAAAGCAAGCCGGAAGATATGTTCAAAAAAGATCAGTCTTCGGAATCCGCCGCGCCACCCGAAAGCGAGTAGAGATAGTCCAGTTCTGACTTCACTTCTGCGACCGTCGTGGAAACCATCGGCTTAAGCAAAATTCGGCCCTGAAACTCAATGTTTCTGAGTTGCCGGAACATCTCTTTCCAATCCGTGAACCCATCCTGAACCGTCGCCCATCGACGTGCCCAACCTTTGCTGTTCGCGTCCTCTGCCCCCGGATGCTTCGTCAAAACATAGTCGCTGACCACCACGCTAGCGAGATAATCCCCGAGCAGAGCAACCGTATAATCCCACGCCTCAAACCCTTCAAAAAGCTCACCCCCCGGATCAAGCCGCACCCCAAAACAGTAGGGAGGCAACCCCCGCACCAAGATAAACGCCGCCGACGGACTGGGAATCAAGCTCCCGCCCTTGACCGGCAAGATCAAGCGCATTTTGTGCTTTTCTAAAATCGGAGTGAGTGCTTCCAGTGACTCACGCGCTTTGGTCATCCGACTGCGGACAAAGTAGCCGAGCTTTGTCAGCTCCGCAATCGTAATGTCTTGAATCTCTCCTTCGGCAAGCTCGCGCAAAATGCCCGGCTCACCCTCCAGTTGCTTGAGCGAAAACTGCACTTCCGCCGATTCCACGCTCAGGCCCGCTTCGCGCAGGGCATTCACATGGGGCACAAACGATTCACTCAGCGTTTCCAGCGAGATTTCGCCTTGCTTAGGGACAATCACCGGCGCGGTATCGACATTGCAATTCCGCATGAACTCCGCCAGCTCCTTCGGCGAAGTTAAATTGAGTGGTTCTGGATGCAGTCCCCAAGTCAGATTCACGGAATCGGTTGTACCCGCTCGCTAGATTATTAAGGTGCGGAGCCGGGCCGCCCTCCGTCTGGAAGAAAACAATGAATTTCAAAGCGCTTTATGCGGAGTTCATAGGGGTGTTCTCTCTGATTTTTGTTGCCGTATTGGCGGCGAGCAATACCGAAATCGTTGCCGATGCCTTCGCCAGTGGGCTCCTCATCGCCGCAATGATCGGTGCCTTCATCAGTCACAGTGGGGCGCACTTCAATCCCGCTGTATCACTCGCACTTTTGCTCACAAAGCGAATCGATTTCAAAACTTTCTCGTCCTATGTTGTCGTTCAGTTCTTGGCCGCAATCGCCGCCGCATTTCTGATCAAATATCTCTTTGGAACCGAGAGTGATTGGTTATTAGCGGTCGGAACCCCGCGAATCGGGCAAACAGATCTCACCGTCGCCATGATCGCCGAAGGGGTCGGCACATTTATCCTCCTCACCGTCATCTTCGCAACCGCGGTAGATAAGCGCGCCCCCAAAGGCGCCCCGCTTTACATCGGTTTTACGATTGTTTTCCTGATTCTTGCCATAGGCCCGATTTCTGGTGGAGCATTCAATCCCGCGCGGCATGTGGGCCCGGCACTCGTCAGCGGAAAGCTCGATGCAACTTCCATCGTGTACTTCATCGGGCCATGCGTCGGCGCAGTTCTTGCCGCTCTCATCTACGACAATCTTTATCTGAAAGACAAACAAGAGACGCCCGCAGAGGCATAACACACCTCCTCTCCGAAAATGGAATCGCCTCGGGCAGAGAAATCCGCTCGGGGCGTTTTTTATCGGTTGAACCGCATATTGAGCAACTTGATCACGCGCCGCTCAATGTCATCACGCACAGCGTTGAATTCTTCGCCTTCCAAATCTCGCGGATCTTGTAACGCCCAATCCGCGCGGTTATCGGCATCAATGAACGGACACTCATCGCCGCAACCCATCGTGACAACCCAATCCCAATGCAAGTTAGGGAGTTGATCCAGCTCAATGCTCTCATGGCCAGAGATATCAATGCCTTTTTCTGCCATCGCCGCAATCGCTTTTGGATTCACGCGCCCGCTGGGGCGCGATCCAGAACTCATCGCCAGCACTCCGGTTCCACCGTGATGACGGGCAAACCCTTCTGCCATCTGCGAGCGGTTCGAATTCTCGATGCAGACAAAAAGAACGTTCATATGGGGACCAGACGTACCCAACTTTTGTTAAGATTCGTTCGGGGGGCCCTTGGCATCAATGGCGTCCCAACGCTCTTCAATGTTCTCCCACGCCATTTCGGGCTGTGCTTCTTCCGTTTTTGCAACAGATTCCACCGTCGCAAAATACTGCTTGATCGCATTCAGGAACGCGCGACATTTGGCGCATCGCGGGACGTGTAGCTTGGCGTATAGGGCGCGCCAGCCACGAAGATTGCCGCCAGCCATGCCGACGACCGTGTCTCTCATGTGAGAACAAGGCTCAATTCCAACCGGAATATCTTTCATAGTTGTATCACTCCTCGGGTTGTGAGAAGTTGAGCGAGTTTCAACCTCGCCCGGTTCAAGCGACTGCGTACAGTTCCTATCGGAATCTCTAACGCTTCGCTTGCTTCTTGATAACTCATCTCTTCGATATCCACCATCACCACGCAAGCTCTTTGATCTGCCGGGAGTTGAAGCAGAACTTCCTCCCAGTGATGGCTCAATGCTTCGCGCTCCAGCATGGCGTCAACGCTGTCCCGTCCATCCTGAGTGCGGTGAGCAACCTCATCATCCCAGTGGATACGCTTATCACTTCTGACTCTTTGCAGGAAGTCTCGGGTGATCATGGTCATCAGATAGCTTTGCGTTCCTTCACCAAGCTTCAGCCGCCCATCCACATATCGCTGATAGGCAACAACGAATGCTTCTTGAACAAGGTCAGCGGCGAGATCAGAATCGGGATGCGCCAGCCGCCCCGCAAACCGCTGGAGATTAGGCGCGACTTCGCGAGCGAACCGCGCGAAAACTGTTCGCTTATCGCTCATCGCCCGCTCCGGGTTCCATGCCGATATGGCTGGTGGTGCCGCTGTCTCATAACTCATGAACAAAATTCAAATGCGCCAAACCCAGGCCAAAGTTCCATTTTGAAAATTTTTTCTAACAACGGAACTTTAGTGTCTCCCAGTTTCCTTCTCCATTGTCTCCGGCGATCTTGCTGGAGCATTGGAGATGAACAAATGAATTCAATGAAAAGAGGAATTTTGGCAATCGCCCTCGCATCCGTTGGTGTGGCGGCTCACGCGGTGGACTTCCGTGTTTCGATCACGAATATGGCCCCGAACAACGGTACCTACCTCACCCCGATGTGGTTCGGATTCCACGATGGTAGCTTCGACACATTCAGTGTTGGCTCGGCTGCCTCAATGGGGCTTGAGCGAATCGCTGAAGATGGCAACCCAAGCGTAATCGGTGCGGACTTTATGGCGAGCGGCGCAGGTTCCGGCAGTGGAGTTCTCAGCGGCATCGGCCCGATTGCCCCTGGTCAATCCACATCCATGGTCATCACGATTGATGAAAACGACCCGCGATCCAACTACTTCTCATTCTTGAGCATGGTGATCCCCTCGAACGACGCATTCATCGGCAACGAGAATCCTCTCGCCCACCGAGTAATCAACGAAAACGGCCAGTTCGTCGGTGCGGATTTCATTGTCTTGGGTAGCCAAGTTATGGATGCCGGCACCGAGGTCAATGACGAAATCCCGATGAACACCGCGTTCCTTGGGCAAATGATGCCTGATACCGGCACCCCTGAAGGCGGCGTCGTTGGTTTCCACCAAGGCTTCATGCCCGGCGGAAACATTCTCGGAAATCCGATGTTCTCCGGTGCAGACTTCACTGCCCAGGATTATCAAGTTGCTCGTATCACTGTGGAAGCAGTGCCGGAGCCAGCAACCATGGCGATTATTGGGCTGGCAGGTGCTGCACTCGCTGCACGCCGCCGCAAGAAAAGCATAGTAGAAACTAACAGCACTTGCTGAGAGATCATAGCGGGCCTGATGACCAGGCCCGCTAAACCCCCAAAGTCCACGAGCGTCACAAGGGATATGGTGCTTGCCTCACTCGTCGCCGCAACTCTGGCAATCCAACAAAAGAAGTACGACTTCGATGCCGCGTGGAATTACTCCGCCCAAAACGAAGGCTTCTCCATGCTCGTTATGCAAAAGGGCGAGGTGATCTACGAGAAATACGCCGAAGGCCGCGACCCCAAACTCGCGAGCGAACTCGCATCCGGCACTAAAAGCTTTTCGGGAGTCGTCGCTCTCATCGCGCAAGAAGAAGGCCTCCTCAAACTCGATGAGAAAGTCAGCGACACCATCACCGAGTGGAAATCTGACGAGCGCAAAAACAAGATCACTATCCGCCAGTTGCTCAACCTGAATAGCGGCTTATATGGTGGGCCTCCGGTTAACCCGGTTTCATACAAACAGTCCCTCGACGCCAAAACCATCGCCGATCCGGGTGAGAAATTCAATTACGGCCCCAATCCCTTCCAAGTGTTTGGCGAGGTGATGAAGCGCAAACTCAATGGCGAATCCTATTACAAGTATCTCGACCGCAAAGTACTGGAGCCGATCGGGGCAAAAGCTGGCTCCTGGCGACACCTTGCTGGAGACCCCACCCTCCCCAGCGGCGGTCGCTTCAATGCCCGAGAGTGGGCGAAGTTCGGTCAGCTCATCCTGCAAAAAGGGAAGTGGAACGGCAAGCAGATCATTCCCGCCGATACCTTCCCGATCCTATTCAAGGGCACCGAAGCCAACGGCTCGTACGGTTTGTCGTGGTGGCTCCTCAACAAGAACAACCCCGAACTCACTCTCGTTTCTGCGAACCCCAAGCTACTGCTCCCACTCAGAAAAGGGCTGCCCGAAGATGTCGTCATGGCGGCAGGGAAAGGGAACCAACGCCTTTATGTCATCCCCAGCCACAAAATGGTGATCGTGCGGCAAGCCCCCGTCAACAACGACGGCAAGTATCGCGACGTGCAATTCCTAATGCGAATCTTCGATAACTAATGCGTGTGTCCGTCGCCGACTTTACACTCAATCGTAATCGTAACTGGCTTCTCTCCCGGCAAGTGAGAAGTCACCCCGCGCGTTGAGAATTCACCGCAATAAGCGGTCAAAAATGTGTTGATATCCCGGGTGGTCAACGCCAAGTCCACGTTCGGATTAGCGAGGTAATACATCACATCCGAAACCTCATCCGAGTGGCCCTGCATAAACAGCGCATGACCAAACTCGTGGTTCATCGTGCGCACCATCCCCTGTGTGAACTGCGCTTCTGTCATCGTCGGCCAAACATTGATCGTGATTTCTGCTGATGCAATCGTTCCGCTACTCGGGTAATAGGTGATCTGGGTGCTCCCCAGGGTGCCACCCGCCCCAGGCTGAGAACCGATCGTGTTCATCGTCAGAGTGATATCAGCATCCAGCGGCCCAAGCCCCTGAGTGAAAGTCGCTTCGTTATTGCTCGCCGTCTTCCAGCGATTCAAAGCAACATCGGCAAGGTCATTACTGCGATAAATCGTGCCGCCATAAGTGCGGACCTCTTCATTCGGATAGTAAACGCGCAGAGGGAAGTTCGGCCACTTCAAAAGCAGATTCGGCTCACCATCGCCGGGATCATTGACGCTCGCGTAATTGGGGAGCATAAAGCTCGGCCCGCAAGAGAGCGCGCCGCCTGTCGTGCTGGTTCCCCCCCCGCCGCCGCACCCAATGGCAATGAGCCCAAGTACGACTGAACCGGATATCGCGAATGTCTTCCACATAGTCTTACTAGCCTTACTTTAGTTTTCGGTTGAAAACACGGGAATCTTCCCGACCACTTCTAATAAGGCGGGGTGCCGAACTTTTGATTCAACACCCCGTATATTTATCAGACGCATTTCGCTCTGAAAGAGTTTGGATTTAGCCTTCGCTCATTGGCGTATCTGCTTTGCCATCATAGGAAGCAATCTGTGCGGCAAGGAGTTCCGCCTTCTTCTTCGGAATCCCAGTGAGCAAGGTCACCGGCATTTCGTTGAGAATATCTTTCACTTGATTTCGGTTCAAAGCCAGCATCTTCTGCAAGCAAGACACCATCTCTTCCGAATCCGGTGCAGTCGTCAAAATCAAATCGTAAGGATGGTCGTCGTCGTGGACGGTATAGGCCTCGAAGACTTTCTCGCTCTTGTTCTCCTGATCGGTTGAGATCGGAATCACCCGGTCGCACTCTTCGCAAATCAATCCGGTCGAACGCTCTGAGTAGAAGTTCAGGTGATTACAAAAACCGCATCGCACTTGGAAGACTTCAAGAATCCTTCCGTCCGGCTCAACATGAACCTCGCGGTTACACTCCATACACCGAAAATCTTCATTCGGCTGGCTGGTGAACGTATTCGTCGCCTCACAGAACGGGCACTTCACATCAGCGGTTGTGACCTTCTTGATTTTGGAAAACTCCATCACCGCATAGCCGATCAGTCCGACCGAGATCACCATTAAAACCACGCTAAAGGCAACAAGAACGCCGCCCTGGCTCCGCTGATAGATGAACATGACTATGCCAATCAGAAGCAAAATCAGCCCGGGAGCCAGAGCCATGATCCCTCGGCTACTGAACTCCTCTTTTACATTCGTTGTCCTTTCAAAATCCGCCATAACTTTGCCTAGTGATTCGAAAATCCAGAGTTGTTATTAACAGTATAGCGACGTTGAAGGGCTAATAAAAGAAGCCAGCCACACAAAATCGTGTGGCTGACTCAACAATTCACCTTCCGTTGAGCTTATCGGAAGCGCCAGATAATCCCGCTTGATCCGTTCTGAATCGATTTTGCGCTATACGATTTAGCGTGACCATCACCAAACACAACCGGAGTCTTGCCTTCATCTTTGCCCGTTGAGTTATATCGCGCATAAATCGGTTTGAGTTGCCCTGGCGAGAGGTTTGTCGGAGGGGCACCAAGTTCAGCCACAAGGTCACGATCCGATGCAAGCGGCACAGCTTGCTTCAAATCAGTAAATGAACCCGTCCAATCCGGACGATAAGGAGTGCCGTTATCTGGATGGATCACATAACCACGATACTTCGTTCCCGGCAACCCATCCGGTGTCGAAGCCAAAAGCCCGGTCTCAGCTGGATATTCCATCTGACCAAGGCTTGCACCAGAATCAAATGCTTCGCAAGCTAGTTGAAGTTGTCCGGGGGAACAAGCTTCTGCTGGGTCAAGGCCACCACCAATCAAAGAGCTGGTGCCGTATGCAGTTGCACCGTTATAACCCACGCTCTGAACATGGCGATCCGCCCATCCTTCCGCATACCGTGATGTTTGGCTACCCGGAGCAATAAAAACCTGCTTATTCTGAACATAGGGGAAGATCGGCTTTGTCCAAATCTTGTTCACGTCACTATTCGGAACATCGTAGTTCGTTGCAGGAACGAACGTGTCATCGTAGTCGCCTGCGTAAAGTTGGACAGACATCCCCAGTTGCCGCATTTGAGAGATAGATGCCGCTTGTTTCGCGGCCTCTTTCGCTCGTGCAAAAACAGGGAACAGGATCGCCGCCAGAATCGCGATAATCGCGATCACAACGAGCAATTCAATCAAGGTGAAGGCTTTCTTATACATACTGCGCTCTTTGCTCAAGTTTACAGTTTGGAAATTGGAATCGAGAATTTTTTGTACAGATTCATCAAATTTGCTGGGTGCAAGCCTGACTGAGCAGAGTTACTCGCCGTTGGGATTGAGCTGATAATCGTCCAAGATCGGTGTGACCCCTGTCCCAGGAGTTGGTAAGCCCGCTTCTGAAGATGATCCCACGTTTGGCATAGGATTTTGACCATTACGCTGATCAACGGCTGGAATCAGCAGAGCAGAATTTTGGCTTTGCGGCACTGCAGTGAACCCAAAGATGTTTCCCATGTGCTGCAAAACATCTTTTGCAGGAACATCACGATAGTCAACTGCGATTTCAATATCCGGCATCCCCGGTGCCCACTCCAAACTCACTCCGGCTTGCGCGGCTATGTCTTGTAAAGCATCAGCCAACCGAATTCTGCTTGCCACCACCGTTACATGAGAATCAAATGGAGTCGGTGGAACTTGAGGTTTTGGTGGATCGATGGTGTTGTTCTGTTGCTGGGGAGTGGAATTGCCTTGTCCAGGATTCGACTGAACTTGCCCAGAGTTGTCACCGGGCATCTGAACAGGCTCGTTTGTCTCGGCAACCTGCTTCTTGTTCACCGAATCCATGAACCGCATCGTGCCGACAGTCGCAAAAACCACACTTGCCAGCAACCCAACAGCAACCACCGGCATCACCCATCGTGGCGAACCGTATGCCTTTACTCGTGGAGAAGGCATGAACTTGTCGCGAGTCTTTGCCGCTTTCTCCGGCTTCGCACCTTTCAATCCGCGCACCATCTTGAGTCGGCGGGTCATCTCGACTTTATAGTCCGGATACTTCTGTCCAAACTGATCCAGAGCGGCAACATCTTCCGACTCCGCCAACTGCCACATCAAACTGTCGATTTCAGGCGGGATTTTCATTTCGCCACCTCCTCTTCGTAAATCGTCTTGAAACGCTCCCGGGCGCGGAACAAACGAGTCTTTGCCGCATTCGCTGAGCAGTTGATACTCTCAGCAATTTCTTGCAAATTCAGTTCATCCCAATAAAAAAGCGTGAGAATTGCCCGGTCATTTGGGTGCATTCGCGCCATTGAGCGTTCCACAAACGGATCGGGCATTTCCATCTCTTCCGGTGCCTCCGGCACCATTTCAACCTGTTCGCTGATGGGAGATTGCAGCTTCTTATATTTCAGCTTCCGCGATTGCTGAATCGAGCGATTCACCGCAATTCGGAAAAGCCATGTACTGAACTTTGCGCGCCGGTCAAATCGGTGGAGGTTGGTGTAAACCAAGGTGAAGATTTCCTGCACCGCATCATGTGCTTCTTCGGAATCCAGCAAGATCCCGCGGGCAATCGCAAAGACCTTATCGTGATACTTTTCGTACAAACTCTGAAAAGCGTGGGTGTCATCCGACAGAACGCGGTCGACGAGAACAAGATCATCGTCGAACGCAGAATGTGACTGTTCGTAAGAAATGGACACCACCAATACCTTTTGGACGAATATCGAATCGAGTCGGGTTACCGAGACCTGTCTCTAACTCGTAATTCGAAGGGGGAAACCTTGATTTATCGCCATCAGGGCAAGCACGTCAAGGATCAGCATAAAGACGGCACAAACAACCCAACCGTTCGCCCGTTTGTCTTTGAGGATCACACTCATCCCGCACGCAAACGCAAGCCCGAACGATGCCAAAGCTGGGAAGAGGTACCGCGCCTGCCCTTGGAAATACTCGCTATTGAATCGCATGAAGAAGAAAAGGGTCAGCAGGAACAAAACTCCTGAAATCAAGTGGAACGTCTTTCGATCAATCGGCTGATCCACTTCTGATTCCGTCTTGCCCGGGCCAACTAATCCCACCGCACAGATAACAGTGATAATCAAGATCACAGCGGTATAGAACGGAGCAGATGCCCCCGGTGTGGACTCAAAAATGAAGATGTCCATATAGCCAAACGCACCTACAAAGCTCCGCGTTGTCCACCACATCACAAAGTTGAGCCAGTACGTCTGCGCCCCAAATGCCTGGATAAAGAGGCTGGCTTTCGGGTTCCCCGTAAACGCATCCTGAAAAACGCTCAGCGCAAACGGATCGCCGTACAGATTCATATTGCGCATCAGCCACGGACTTGCAATCACAAGTGGCACCACTAAAACCAACCCCCAATGAACCGGATTCGGGCGATGCTCCTCCTTCTTCATCGAGAGCATCATGCCAAGCAGAGTAACCGGAATCAGCGCGATGGCGTTCGTCTTTGTCAGCAAACCCAGCCCGATCAGCACAGATATCCAGATCACCGTCTGTTTCGTCCAGCCCTCATTCGCCCCGCGCAGAACAAAAGCAAGCGTCCACGCGCAAATGCAGTAGAGAAGAGGGTCGTTGCTCACCGCGGAATGCAGGGCAACCGACATCGGAAGCAACCCAACGAAAGCCGCCGCTGTCAGCCCAATATCATCACGTTTCAGCCCCCATCGCGCACAGAAAAACGTACCGATCAGAGTCAAAGCTCCAATCAGCGTGTTCAGAAACCGAACACGAAAACCTCCGCTGGCATCCGCCGGATCAGCCCCGGTAGCAAACGACCATCCCGTTGCGAGCAAATAGTAAAGCGGTGGCTGGTGAGCCTGATAATATTCGTACAGATTCGGATCACCAGGAACAATCTTCTTGAACCCCTCCCCTTTCTTCAATCCCGCAATGTAGTTGGCGTGTTGTCGCTCATCGGGTGCACCAATATCCAGCGCTGTTTGTCGCTCCCCGGTTTCTGGGTTCGTTTGATAAATCAACACACCCGGCTGGCGGTAAGGCGTTTTCGCATTGAAAACGCAACACATCACCACAAACGTGGCGACGATGATCCAAAGGGCAGAGGGAAGGTTCCGGAGACCGTTCATGGAGACTCCCACATTCTATTCAATAGGAAACAATATCGTCAGGAAAACACAATAGATTTGCAATTCTCTGGCACATTGCGCCGTATAATGCGAATAGCTGGAGACTCTCTATGAAATCTCAACGACTTTTTGCAGGAATTGGCTGTGCGGCATTAGCAGTCCTTTCCTTTGCCGCTCTGAAAGGAACGGCTCTCGATAGTTTTGTATCAACTCTTCACCAAGCTGATGGCCTGGACGTAACCTACTCGCTCACCACCGTTGGTGGAGCCTCTGAAAACGTCACCGTCAAATTGGCGAAGCCAAACAAAGCCCGCATCGAAACAGCCAACAAGGTTGTTGTTGCAGATGGCTCGAAGATCACCACATACATGAAAGACATGAACTCTTACTATGTGAAGGATCAAAACGCAACCGAGCTGCGCGGTCTGTTCAACGAAGCTGGTCTGGACACTTGGCTCGGCTTCTTCGATGACAAGGCTCTCACCGGTCTGGCATCCACCAAGGATGCTGGCACCAAGAAGCGACGCGGCACCGAATTCAAAGTTGTAGAAGCGAAAGCGGACGCGAAAGGCGAAACCGCAATGACCTACTACATCGACCCGAACGACATGATGGCGAAATCCATCGAGATCGTCAGCAACTTTGCTGGACGAAGCGAAACCACGATCATGTCCACCAACAGCATTGCGCTGAAGGCTCCGGGCGAAGGCGCATTTGCATTCAAGGCTCCCAACGGCGCGAAAGAAATCGATGAAATCGATATGGTCGCGGGCAAGTGGTACACCGACTTTGAGGAAGCTCAAAAGGTTGCTCAAGCAACCGGCAAGCTGATGATGGTCGATTTCTACGCCACATGGTGTGTTCCTTGCAAGATGATGGCGGCAGAAGCGTTCACCGCAAAGCCGTTCAAAGAAGCTTCCAAAAACATGATTCTCGTCAAAATCGATGCGGAAATCCGCACCGACCTTGCACAACGCTATGGGATCGAAGCCTATCCAACCGTAAAATTCATCAACGGTAAAGGTGACCTGGTTCACGAGTACGTAGGCTACGGTGGAATCCAACACGTTGTTGGTGAAGTCAACACCGCTGCTCAAAAGCACGGTAAATAATCTCACTGCTGAGACTCAAAAATAATGGCCCTGATCCGGGAACGGATCGGGGCCATTTTGCATCCTAATATTTACTCCTAGGCATTAGGTTCTGTTGAACCAATAATGGTGATTAGCGAAGGTATCCTCCTTCACACTTTTCCACCGGTGATTACCGCCGAGGAGCAAGGAAATAGTGGCGACAACAGCAAAGGCAGATCACCAGACTGGCCTCAATGATGAGGCAAGCAAACTCCCGAGTGCACAGCTCACCAAGGGAGACTACGAAGAATTACTCCGTCAGCTTTATCTGGCGCGATACTTTGATGTCCGTTTGATCAAGGAGAAAAAGCGCGGACGCCTCCGAGGAACACTCTATTCCTCGCACAACCAAGAAGCCATTCTTGTAGGCAGCTTGTTTGGACTGCAATCTGAAGACTGGATCAGCCCGATCCACCGCGATATGCCCGCGTTCTTCCTAAAAGACATCCGCAAGGATTGGAACAACGATGATCGCATGGGCATGACGATTCAAGAGGTCTGTGCCCAGGTTTGGGGCAAAGCCACTTCGCCCGGTCGTGCTCGCGATAACTGGAGCCATATCGGCTGCCAAAGCAAGCACATCATCCACTCGACTTCGATGCTGGCTGGAACCATCCCGGCGGCGGCAGGTGTTGTCCTCGCTGACCGTCTGAACGGCAAGAACACAATCGCCATGACATTCAACGGCGAAGGTTCGACGGCTCAAGGTGTATTCCACGAAGCGGTCAACTTTGCTGCTGTTCACAAACTCCCGGTTGTCACCATCATCGAGAACAACCAGTGGGCATACGGCACCCCGACAAATTTGGAATACCCGCTCGAAGATTTTGCTCGCCGCGCAGATGGTTACGGCATCCTTGGCCTCATCGCCGATGGACAAGACGTTGTCGATGTTTACGACAAAGTCATGCAAGCGGTCAACCACGCTCGCTCCGGCAAAGGCCCAAGTATCGTGGAGTGCAAAACATTCCGTGCTTACGGTCACGGCGATCACGACGATGATCGCGCCGCCCGATACCGTCCCGCTGATGAAGTCGAAAAGGGCCGCGAACGCGACCCCATCGCTGTCATGAAAAAGCGAATGGTTGAAATGGGTTACATGACCGCCGATGACGCCAAGAACTATGCCGCCGAAGGCAAAGGTGCCAGCGAAGTCACCGACATCGACTTCCCGCAACAAGTTGTGGACTACCTGAGCAAAGGCGTTGAATTCGCCATCAAGTCCCCGCTCCCAGAGGCGGAAGAAGCCGCCCAATGGGTGTTCAAGGAGGTCGAATAACAATGTCCGCCCCAACGATTCAATCCACTAAGGTGAACTATCTCACCGCCCTCAAAGATGCCATCGCCGAAGAGTTCGCACGCGACAAAGATATCGTCGCAATGGGCGAAGACATCGGTCTTCTCGGTGGCGCATTTGGTGTTACTGACGGCCTGCAAGAAAAGTTCGGCAAAGATCGCGTCTACGATATGCCGATCTCCGAAGCGGCAATCGTCGGCGTAGCCTGTGGCCTTTGTCTCAACGGCAAAAAAGCCATCGTCGAGATGCAGTTCATCGACTTCATCTCCTGCGGTTTTGACCAAATCGTCAATATGACGGCGACTTATCACTACCGCACGGCCGGGGAAGTCAATATCCCGATGGTCATCCGCGGCCCAGCTGGTGCATACGGTGGCGGCGCGCTTTATCACAGTCAAATGAATGAAGCCTGGTTTGCTCATTCCCCTGGTCTGAAAATCGTCTGCCCGAGCAACCCATACGATGCAAAAGGTTTGATGAAAGCGGCTATCCGCGATCCAAACCCAGTGATCTTCTACGAGATCAAGGATCTCTATCGCCGGCGCGACATTGAAATGGAACTGCCGGAAGAGGATTACATCGTCCCGCTCGGCAAAGCCAAAGTTGTGAAAGAAGGTGAAGATATCACCATCGTCACCTACGGTCAGAACGTGTATCACGTCCTCGCCGCGGCAGAAAACCTTGAAAAAGAAGGCTATCGAGCCGAAGTCATTGATCTTCGCACCATTGTCCCTCTGGATGAAGAAACCATTATCGAAAGTCTGAAGAAGACCAACCGATTGCTGGTTGTGAACGAAGCACCAAAGACTTGCGGCGTCGCCGGGGAAGTCCTCGCGCGGATGACGGAAAACGCATTCCAATACTTGGATGCTCCTCCGGCCCGTATCACTCGGATGGACACGCCCGTGCCGTGGGTCAAGCCGCTCGAACTTTATGTTCTGCCTTCGGTTGAAAAAATCACTGAAGCCGGACTCCGCATCTGCAAGTTCTGAGCTTGCAAAGCTAAATCGAAATCCCGCTGATCAAATAGGAAAGCGGGATTTTTTATTGCGTGAGGGTCGGGTCGTTCACGATCCCGACGAACAGAATCAGCCCGGCGCGGATATCGCGAACAACATAAACAAATGGACGATTAACAATGAACGGCATTGAAGCATCGCCTGCCGCGGCAAACTGATCAACAGATTCAATTCTCGTTCCTTGCTCATTCACAGTGATCGCGTTGTATTGCTTCCACCCACTGACCCAGTACTTGCTTTTCTTGATATCCAGAGAGAGCCTGCTGAGGTTCAAGTCCTCTTTCATCCCCCCAAGTCCAACATCATCCATCAAATTGAAGAAATCTTGCGTGCCCTTCCATTCAAACTTTGGAAGAAGAACATCATGCTCGGCTTGCGTTTTGAAACCGTTGATAAGCTCCATCCATTCTTCAGTTGAGGTTTCCTCCAACGCACTTTCGGGGGATTGAGCCTCGTCGCTCGGCATCAGAATGGAAAAGGCAAATCGATTGCCTTTGTAGCGCAACTCGGCTGCCGTCCAGTGCTCCGATTCCGAAGTAATCGCCGGCACCTCCGCCTCCATCATATCAACCGAGACTTGCCCCTTCCGAGTATTAAAAGGTGCCTTTCTCGTATCAGAAGGATCAAACGGCGTCGCCCACTCTGCATCAAACAACGCGGCAGTGACCACCATCAAATCTGTCCGGTCAGGAATCTCAAACGCCTCCTTAGGCAACTTCTTGAATCCAAACTGACTCAGCCACTGCTTATAAGCACGCTCCGCCGTCAGCCCGGCGGCCCCGAATTCAATCGTATCCACCCCCAAATCATTTGCCAGTTCCATCACCGAAAGCTCATCAAATTGAAGCGGGCGAATGGCGAATATCCCCGTCCCAAACTTCACCTGATCCGAACCCTTGATCTCGTTCAGCCAGTGGTTCGATGCTTGATCAATAGGGTCAAGATCAAAAACCGAAATGCCAAGAAAATCCGCGAGCTGCTTGTAAGTGTCACCCTCCGCGACATTCAGCATCGCCAACGAACTCAAATACAACCCATAGGTATTGACAAGCTGATTCGTGCCCGGCTTATGATCTGCATACGCCTGCGCGATCTTCAGAGAGAACTCGTTCGGATCAGCATCAATCTCATCAAAATGAGGAGCGTTTTCAACGGCGGGGTCTAAGCCGTACTTAGCGACTGGCCCTTTGAAGGTTGTGTCCTTACAACCCATCACAGTCAAACCAAGGCAAACAGCCGCCCAATATAGCGCCCTCATATCTCTGATTTTACGAACTTTCCCCCGTTCCTGTCCCGTAATCGTCATCAAGGGTGAAAAATGAGGCTGAATTCTGTATACTGGGCGAATCCGCAAGAGTGTGTGTCCTTGACGGATCTCACTTTAACGAGAAGGTTCAAATATCATGAAGAAACTCGGTTTTTGGAACGCGGGCCTTATCGTCCTCGCCCTGGGCTCACTCGCCCTGATGGCAGGATGTAAGCCCAAAGATGGCGGCGGTGAGAGCACAGGCTCTACCGGCTCCTCCAGTTCAACTTCTGGCGAAACAGCCTCCGGCGACAAAATCAACATCGGTTTGATTGCAAGTATCAATGGCGACCTCCGCCCTTGGGGAAGCGACTGCCGCGATGGTGCCATGCTCGCTGTTGAAGAAATCAACGCTGCTGGCGGTATCGATGGCAAGATGATCAATCTGATCGTCGAAGACTCCAACTCCAAGCCAGAAGATGGCAAGACAGCAGCTCAGAAGCTCGCTTCGAGCGATGTTGTCGGGCTGGTTGGGGAAGTTGCTTCCGGTATCACGATGCAAATCAAGAGCGTCGCCTTGGAAGCGGGTCTCCCGCTGGTTGCGGTTGGTGCTACCAACCCAGACATCACTAAGAATTCGGACGGAAAAGTCTTCCGCGTGTGCTACACCGATGACTTCCAAGGTCCGGTTATGGCGAAATTCGCATTTCAAGCACTTGGCAAGAAGCGCGCCGCGATTATGACTGACAACAAGCAGCCGTACTCGCAAGAACTCAGCAAGAAGTTCATGGCGTTCTTCAAGAGCCTCGGCGGCGAAATCGTCACCGAAGAGTTCTACGAATCCGGTCAAAACCAATTCACCGGTCAAATCACCAACATCAAGTCGAAAGCTCCTGATGTCATCTTCCTTTCTGGTTACTTCACCGAAGTCGGCCCGATCGCTCGCCAAATCCGACAGCAAGGACTCAACGTGCCTCTGCTCGGCGGCGACGGCTGGGATAGCAAAGAACTGGTCACCAGCGGTGGCGATGCCATCATCGGCGGCTACTTCTGCAACCACTACAACAACAAAGAAGATCGACCTGAAGTTCAAAACTTCCTCACCAAGTGGAACGAGAAATACGGCGGAGAACCAGCTACCACCATGGGTGCACTCGGTTATGACGCAGTCATGCTCATGATCGACGGAATCAAGCGCGGCGGAACTGACAAAGCGAAGATCGCCGAAGCTCTGAACAACACCGAAGGCTTTGCTGGCGTTAGCGGCGTGATCAATCTGAAAGATCACAACGGAGACCCACCGAAGCGAGCACTTGTTGTTGAAGTCACCCAAGACGGTCAGAAATTCGCGAAGGCCTACGAGCCGGACGAAGTCTTCAACTAAGGTTCAAAATCAACTAACGCATGGAGAACCTTCTCTACGTTTGGGCAGGGCTGGAGTTTAACTTCAGCACCCTGCCCCAACAGCTTGTCAATGGCTTGATCACTGGGGCTATCTACGCCCTGATCGCTCTGGGCTACACGATGGTGTACGGCGTTCTGCGCCTCATCAACTTTGCCCATGGGGAAGTCTTCATGCTGGGCGGCTATGTCGCCCTCTTCGTCTCCTGGGGATTCGGGTTTTCACCGGAAGCTCTCCAGAAGAATCCCGACGCGCAGTCGAGTGCCCTGATCCTCGTCATCATGATCTTGGTGGCGATGGCGGCCTGTGCGCTCATCGGGGCCATCATTGAATATTTTGCTTATCGCCCAATGAGGAACCAATCACGGATTGCCGCCCTCATCACTGCGATTGGCGTGTCGCTTTTCCTTCAATATGCCGGGCAAATTTTCCTGCCTAACTCACCTCCGCCGAGCATCGCTCAGCAGGTGAATCCTTACCAAGAAAACCTCAAATTCGACCTGATCTCTGCTCCCAAAGAAACCCGCGATGCATACACCGCGGCTAAAACAGAATCAGACAACCTCAAACAACAGTTTGAGACCGCGCTCAACGGGCGCAGTCAATTCGATGACACTCTCACCGATGCCGAGAAAGCTCTCGGCACACAAGCCCAAGAAGCGCAAAACAAAGTCTCCGCGCTCGAAGGTGAGATCGCTCAGAAATCCGTTGGCGTCACGATTACGGTCGGGAAGCTCATCATGCTCGTCACCGTTATCGTGCTGATGCTCATCCTCCGCTTCCTCGTCATGGCAACCCCCGCCGGACGAGCCATGCGCGCCGTCTCCCACGACTTTGAATCCGCATCCCTCATGGGCATCAACGTCAACAAGGTCATCACCTTCACATTTATGCTCGGTTCGGCCCTCGCTGGTGCCGGTGCGATGATGCTCGTCACATTTGAAGGCACCGCCATCCACCCATTCTTCGGATTACAACTCGGCGTCAAGGCGTTTGTCGCCGCCGTCCTGGGAGGCATCGGGAACATCCCCGGTGCGGTACTCGGCGGATTCCTCATGGGCCTCGCCGAAACACTTGTCGTCTGGGCGGGATACAGCAACTACAAGGATGCGGTCGCCTTTGTCATCCTCATCGTTGTCCTCCTCCTGAAGCCAGGCGGAATTCTCGGATCGAGCAAGGTGGAGAAAGTCTAATGGGTAAGTTCTGGACAGTCCGCATTGCCTCTGTGGTCGCCGCTCTGGCGGGATGCTTCATCTTCCAAACGGTCGCGACCAACCTCGGAAACGATTACTATCTCCGGCTTTTCCTTCTTGCTGGTCTCTACGTCACGCTCTCTGTCAGCTTGAACCTCATCAACGGGATCACCGGGCAGTTTTCCATCGGTCACGCCGCGTTCTACATGATCGGTGCGTACACCGCCGGAATTCTCACCCGCGCCTACTACGAACAGCAACCGCTTTTGCCAGAACTCTGGCTCGTCATCATGATGCTAGCGGGTGGCTTATTTGCCGCCTTAGCTGGGCTCTTGGTGGGCTTGCCTTCATTGCGACTGAAAGGCGACTACCTCGCCATCGTGACCCTCGGTTTCGGTGAAATTATCCGCATTGTCGCGACCAACCAACAGAGCGTCGGCGGTTCCTACGGATTCTCATTCGGCCCGAAAGTTGTCGCTCCGTGGATGGTTTGCCTTCTCGCGATCATCACGATTGCCATCTGCCGCAACTTGCTCAAGTCTGCCCACGGCCTCCCGTTCCTCGCTGTTCGCGAAGATGAAATTGCCGCCAGCGCAATGGGCGTCAATGTCACCAAAACCAAGGTTGCCGCGTTCGTTCTTGGGTCGGCCCTCGCCGGTGCCGCAGGAGCAATCCTCGCTCTCAACGAAGGCTATCTCAACCCAGACATCTTCAAGATGGATGTCTCGTTCCTCATCCTGACAATGGTCGTTCTCGGCGGAACTGGCTCGATTACCGGATCGGCTCTCGCCGCAATCTTCCTCTTCCTCACCATCGAAATCCCGCGGAATATCCAAACCGCCGATGGTCAGAAAGTGCAGATCACCCTGGCAAGCCTTCTCATGGCTGGGCTCGCAATTGCCATTGCGATTAGTCTTCTCCGCAAAATCAAGGATCACTTCCACGGGCCACCAAATCAGCGGCTCATACGGAACCTCGGCGTCATTGGAGGCTCAATTGCTGGTGCAATAGTTCTCTCCATGATCCTCAACGCCACCACGGTGATGGGTGACAAAACCTTCGAATTCGACAAGCTCCGCATGGTCATTCTCTCCATCATGCTCCTGGTCGTGATGCTCCTTCGCCCACAAGGCGTTCTGGCTCATCACGAGTTCAGTTGGGATTTCGTCAAACGGCTTTTCCGTAAAGACCATGATGACAAAGCAGAGGTGGCATCGTGAGCGAAAGCCCACTGTTGAAGCTCGACCAAGCCACCATCCAATTCGGTGGATTGATCGCGGTCAACAATGTCAGCTTTGAACTCAACAAAGGCGATCTGTTCGGTCTCATCGGCCCGAACGGAGCAGGGAAGACCACTTGCTTCAACATCATCACCGGTGTTTACAAACCAACGAGCGGAAAAATCTTCTTCCGTGGGCGTGACATCAGCGGTGTCCCTTCCAACAAGATCGCCCAAGAGGGCATCTGCCGGACATTCCAAAACATCCGCCTTTTCCAAGCGCTCTCCGTCCTCGAGAACGTTGTTGTCGGTGGATTCCTCCGCCACAAAACCGGGCTGTTCTCTGGGCTCACCCTTCTCCCCAATGCGATCAAAGAAACCGATCATCTTCGCGAAGAAGCAATGAAGCTCCTCGAGGTGGTGAATCTCTCCCATGTCGCAAACCATCGATCTGCCGATCTGCCTTACGGGATGCAACGTCGCCTTGAAATCGCGCGAGCAATGGCTACTCAGCCTGATCTGCTCCTTCTCGATGAACCTGCCGCAGGCATGAACCCGCAAGAAAAGGACGAACTCAAAGAAGTTGTCTATCGTATCCGCGATGAATTCGACAAAACGGTGCTCTTGATCGAGCACGACATGAAGTTCGTCATGGGGCTCTGCGAGCGCATCTTTGTCCTCGATCGCGGACTAGAAATCGCGCATGGGCCACCGGAAGATATTCGTAGCAATCCAAAAGTGATTGAAGCGTATCTCGGCGAACCAGTCTAAGAAGTCTGCTTTTGCGCTTCTAGGAATTTGCGGACATCCCAGCCGTTTGATTCCAGGGCTTCGCGCGCCTCTTCCTTAGTGGCAGGGGTCAATTCGCACGCGATCCGCACGCACCGATCTTTCAGCTTGGCGTTCTTGGCAGCAACATCCACCATCAGATTCTCAACCACCTTCCCAGAAAGAACCATGGCCCCGGTCGATATCCGGTTGAGCACTAGCTTCTGTGCCGTTCCCGCTTTCAATCGTGTTGAGCCAGTCAATATCTCCGCCCCGGTTTTGATCAAAATCGGCAGATCCACCTGATCGAGAAGTGGAGCTTTAGTGTTGTTCGCAATCCCACATGTCCAGATGCCTTTCTGTTTGGCGTGCCGCATTGCCGCAAGAACAAACGGGGTGCGTCCGCTTGCCGCCAACCCGATCACCACATCTTTCGGCGTGATCTTGAGGTTGTTTAGCGCGGTAATCGCCTGATGCTCATCATCTTCCGCATCTTCAATAGCGGCTTTGCCTGCCGCATCTCCCCCCGCGACCAAAGCAATAAATCGATCCGAATCTATCCCGAATGTGGGGGGCATCTCAGCCGCATCCATCGTGGCAATACGACCACTCGTCCCCGCCCCGACGTAGATAATCCGCCCGCCATCCTGATAAGCCTGCGCGGCTCGTTCCACCGCTTTGGAAATCGGTTCGGCGGCAGAATCAAGGGCACGCATGACGGCCTGCTCTTCTTCATTCATCAGCCGGACAATTTCAAACGCGGACATCTTGTCCAGTCCGATAGAGCGAGGGTTCCGAGATTCTGTACTCATGATTGCAGTTCGCGCGCAAGATTGACCGCCCCAACTACAGGAGCGATTTCCAACTTTGTCAATTCTATTTTCGGCAATGGATGGGACACTACATCAGGCTTCCGGCGTTCAACAATTGCGATGAAATAGTCAAGCATCTCCGGCTTGACCTCCCAGAGTCCACCCGTTGCGCTCAACTTGAGAACTTCAAGATTTGCATGATGGAGTTTGGCGTGGCACCAAACCTCATCCGCCAGATCGCTCAGCGCACCGTCTAAACACTCACGGGCATATTTCTTCCCGCGATCCGCATCAAAGACAACGCTCGGGGCAATGCGCGCCAGCTTCGCCGCTGGTGTGAGCGACCGATACACCGCCGCGACCACCTGATCGGGTTCATCCGTGCCAAAAAGATCAGCCAGCGTCCGCCAAAACTCGTTTGTGGCTTCTTCGCGGCAGGCCGACAGAATCGTCGCATGGATCGCTCTGCGCCCAATATCGGCTGCGGAACCCAGATCACCCAGATAGAGCCCGCCTCCCCCTGATTTCACGACACCTGCTCGTGTGCGAGAGGCCACTTTTGAACCTGTGCCAGAAATCACAATCCCAATCGTTTCCGGGTCTGCGGCAATTGCGGCATGGAAATCGGGCTGGGCTTCAACGGCTTCCGTTCCCGTGACAAAGTTCAAAATATTGATCGCCCGGTGCCGATCAGATGCGGTCAGGAGTCCGGCAAAACCGCCAAAGACAAAGTCCACTTTCGGCGCGCCTTTCAGAGCATCTTCGAGGTTGCGCTTGATCTCCGCTTCGGGAGTAGACGCAAGATTGGCAGATCCCGCTTTCCCTTCAAAAACGACGTTGCCGTTTTCGTCCTCTATGCGTGAGCGGGTTGTGGTGCCACCACAGTCCAATCCCAAAAATAGCGCCATTGCCGAGGAGAAAATTACCCCAGGCCCGACCCGATGGCTTGGGCTAGACTGAGGCTATGCGCCGCGTCGAAAGTTCTGCAGAACTCCAGCCCAAAAAGATTGCTCTCATCAGCAACGATGCATTGGGTAACTATGCGGCGATCAATCCGCTCGCGCAGATGCTCAAGTCCTCCTGGCCTGGCGCGGAACTCTCTTACTTTTCTGGCTCGCGAGTCGGTTTTATCTCCGAGCGCACACCCCTCTTCGATCATTTTTATCCCGTCCTCGGGGAAGGACCGCGCTTCTTCGGACACTTCACCCAGAAGTTTGATCTCGTTATCAATGTAGAGAACACTGCAATGGCGAAGGCACTCGCCACTTTCCTCTGCGAAGACGACGGCTTCCTGATCGGCCCGTGCGTTGCCCCGGATGGTCGCGGCGATCTCGCTTTCGAGCCAGGTTGGCGCGGTGATCTCTGGGAAGATAAGGAGTGGATCGCCGCCGATATCCACCAGAAGTACGAAGCCATCCACACTGGCTACATTGGTGAGTTGTTTGCCCGGCTTGCTTATCAATCCGGCCCAATTCCGCAGTACCAAATGCCAAAGGAAGATCCCGGCGAAGTCCCCGATGTCCTCATGGCGACCGCTGCCAGCCTCGATTCGAAGCTGTGGCCGATTGAAAACTGGATTCGCCTTGTCAAAAAAATTGCAGACCGTGGCTTGACCGTCGGATTGATTGGTGCAAAGCCCAGCGACCAGGGCAAATTCTGGAAAGGCGCCAACGACGAAGATCGGCTTGTTGCGGAATCCCCCATCGAAGATTTGCGAGGCGTTTTCTCCCTGACCCAAGTCGTCGGTGCCCTCGATAAAGCCAACTTCGTCGTCACCCTGGATAACGGCATCCTCCACTTCGCCTGCTCCACCCAAACCCCCACCATCGGGATTTTCCGCCACGGCATCCATCGATTGTGGGCTCCGCCTGTCCCGAACCTCGTAGTCGTTGAGCCAGGCTTTGGCCGAAAAGTCAGTGAAATCACCGTTGAAGAAGTCTTTCGACAATTGACAGAATTTCAAATCCCACTGGGTAATTTTTAGGAATCTTTGCTAAAATTGCATCCGGGTTTGAGAAATCCGAGTAGTAGACCAATAGAGAATCGAGGAAAGAAGAATGGCCAAGGAAGAATATCATGACATTCCGCGAACATGCCCGATCACTGGCGAGCAGCTTTACATCAGTGAGCTGACGGCAGAGAAGTCCGGCATCACCATCCGCGGAAAGTTCAAGGTGCCACTGACCGCCGCCTTGGATGAGGAAAATCAGCGGATTCTGGACGTGTTCCTACGCTCTCGCGGCGTTTTCAGCACCATGGAAAAAGAGCTTGGGCTCAGTTATCCCACCGTCCGGGCGCGAGTAGACACCATGCTCGCCGCAATGGGGCTCGAACCAATCAAAACCGAGAAGAAAGAGTCGGTCACTCCCGAGGAAAAGCGAAAGATTTTGCAACAGTTGGAAGATGGGGCCATCACCCCCGAAGAAGCAAAAACTAAGTTGAGAGGCACTGCGTGAAAGAAGATATTAAGAGGATTATGCAGCTGGTCAAAGACGGCAAACTGTCGCCCGAAGACGCAGCCGAGTTGATTGAGGCGTTTGAAGAATCGCCCGCCGAACCCGCAAGCGAAGAGCCAGCGGCATCGTCGGAAGCAACCGAGCAAACCACCTCCACCGAACCACCACCGCGGCAGGACACTGGGGCAAAGTCAAACGATCCGTTCTCCAAGTTCATCTCTGCGGTTGAAAAAATCGGCAAGGACGTGACCACCAATGTCAATTGGAAGGATGTCGCCGACCAAGTTCGCACCGGCGTAAACAAAGGCGTTGATGCCATCAAAACTGCCGCCGATGAAGCCAGCAAAGGCAAAGGCCCGTTCGGTTCCGTTTTTGGTTCACAGGAAACCAAGCGCGTCGAGCTCCCGCTTGCCGTTCCGAGCGGCAAAACTCTTCGCATTGAAAATGCCCATGGCAACGTAGTCGTTGAAGGTGGCTACGATGTCGGCGCAATCGTCATCGATGCCTCGTTCCGTGCATACAACGATGAAGAAGCGCGGGCTATGTCCGATCGCTACGTCCCCGTACTGGAAGAAACCGAGGAAGCGATTATCCTCAAACAACCGGAATCCTCCGGCATCCACGCCGAGGTCAGCATCAAGTGCCCAACCGGAACCCCGGTAGTGGTCAAGCTTGCCAGCGGCGATGTCAAGGTTTTGAACACAGAAGCAGGCGTCAAAGTGAACGGTGCCAGCGGCAATGTCAAGCTCTCCCGTGTCGGTGGAGTCGTTGAAGTCAATACCGCCAGTGGAGACACCCGTGTTGTTGATTCGCAAACCAAGGGCATCACAGTCGAATCCAAATCCGGCGACGTCGTTTGCGAGCGAATCACCGGCCCCCTCATCGCCCGCACTTCGAGCGGTGACATCATCGGCTATGAATGCGACTCCAAGACCGTCAATATCGAAGCGGCGAGCGGAGACATCACTCTCGATATCAGCCGCCCGATGGAAGGCGATCTTAACGTTCGCACTGTCAGCGGCAACATCAAGGTCGATGTCCCCGATGGAACCAACTCCCGGTTCAATCTCTCGACCCTGCGTGGCACCGTCGTATGTAGTTTGGAATTGGTAGACTACAACCAAGACAAGATGAAGGTCACCGGTCGCACCGGAGAAGGAACCTACCTCTTCGATGTCAGTGCAGTGAACGGCGACGTAACTGTCGGGATGCGGAACCACACTGGATTCGAAGAATCCGAAGAAGCCACCAGCGAAGTCTAAGCTCGCTAAACCAAAGCCTCGGGTGATCAACAACCCGGGGCTTTTTTGTATCTCGTCCACCCTTCCGGGTAAACAATCAGCATGAAGTATTGGCTCATGAAGTCAGAACCCGATGTCTACGGTATTGATCACCTCAAAGCAAAAGGGAAGCCGGACATCTGGGAAGGATGCCGCAATTACACCGTCCGAAACTTCATGCGCGATCAAATGCAACCTGGCGATAAGGCGCTTTTCTACCACTCCAATGCCAAACCGAGCGGAGTCGTCGGCATCATGCGCATCACCAGCGAGGGCTATCCCGACCCGCACCAGTTCGACCCCAAGAGCAAGTACTACGACGCCAAGAGCCCACAAGATAACCCGCGTTGGCTCGCCGTAGATGTCGAGCACGTCGAAACCTTTAACCGCGTGATCCCGCTTTCCGAACTCAAGGAAACCCCTGGCCTGCAAGATATGGCCGTAGTCCAGCGCGGACAACGACTCAGCGTCATGCCCGTCACCGAAGCCGAATGGGAGATCGTCCTCGAACTTGCTAAGAAATCACTTTAGGCGTCCTGCAAAGCCGCAATCCCCGGAAGAACTTTGCCTTCCAGAAATTCAAGGCTGGCCCCGCCGCCCGTACTGACATGGCTCACTTGATCGGCGAGATCGAACTTTTCAATCGCCGCCGCTGAATCCCCGCCACCAATAATCGTAGTGCCCGGGCAAGCGGCAAGAGCCTTCGCCACCGCCAGTGTTCCCGCCGCAAAAGCATCGAATTCAAAAACCCCCATCGGGCCATTCCAAAGCACTGTTCCCGCTGCCTCGACAATCTCCGCAAACTTCGCCTGGGATGCTGGCCCAATATCGAGTCCCATCTGATCCCCAGGAATCGCATCCGCCGATACGGTCGTTGCCGGGGCATCAGCCGCGAATTCAGGGGCAACAACGGTATCTACGGGCAAAACAATCTTGTCGGAATGCTCCTTCATCAGCTTCGCCGCATAATCCAAGCTGTCTGCATCGAGAAGCGACTTCCCGATCTCATGCCCTTGCGCTTTGAAGAATGTGTAAGCCATCCCCCCACCAATGATCAACCGATCCACTTTCGGAAGAAGCGCATCAATCACCTGAATCTTATCGGCAACCTTCGCCCCGCCCAGAATCGCCACGAACGGTCGCTTGGGGTTATCAAGTGCCTGTCCCAAAAACTCGATCTCTTTCTCAATCAAAAACCCTGCAACGGCTGGGAGGAAGTGCGCAACGCCTTCTGTGCTGGCATGAGCGCGGTGAGCCGTTCCAAAAGCATCGTTGACATAGAGCTCCGCGAGGTGTGCCATCTGCATAGCAAATGACTTATCGTTTGCCTCCTCCTCGTTGTGAAAACGGACGTTCTCTAAAAGAACAACATCACCATCGTTCATTCGGCTGACGGCGTTCTCCACGTCTGAGCCAACACAATCGGGAAGGAGAGGCACATCTTGACCCAGCAACTCGCTCAGCCGGATCGCAATCGGAGCCAGTGAGTATTTAGGATTGACTTCACCCTTCGGGCGTCCCAAGTGGCTACAAAGTATGACCTCCGCCCCCGCATTTTTCAAAAACTCGATCGTCGGCAATGCCGCCGTAATCCGCCGATCATCGGTGATCGTGGTTCCATCCAGAGGAACATTAAAATCGCATCGAACAAGCACGCGCTTGCCCGCCGGTTGCAGATCACGAACAGTCTTTTTTGCCAGAGACATCTTGTCAAGAAAAATACCAGATGGTACGTACTCACTTGAGGCAAAGAAAGAGCCCAGCACCAAAAGTACTGGGCTCAATCTGCTAGTTTATGAACTTACCGTGCGTTCGGGATCGGTTCGGAGGTCATGCCCTCCATCCCTTCAGAGACGACAAAATCGCCTTTGCCCGGAGTTGGTGCAACGTCAACCGGTCTTTTTGTTTCGACACCAGCAGCAGCGGCGCGATTTTCGATGTCCATCGTCCCAACAACTTCCATGTTACGTTGGCTCGGTTCGGGGCCAGCAGACATCAAGAAGTACGCAAGTACCCCGACAGCCACAACGATGGCACCAATCAAACCAATCTTTTTTGCGTTTTCGTTCAACAGAGTTTCCTTAGTTTTTGAATTGCTCGTCGTAGTGAATCAAGTTGCGCTCTCGATTATCGTAAGCGGCCTGATTCCAAACTTGCGGAGCAATTTGTGTTCGGCGAAGAGTCTTCACGTGACCATCAGCAAATCCGTAGATGAAGTTGCCTTCAGAGTTACCCATTGTCAAGCGGCCATCGCCCGAACCGCACCAGCTAAAGCTAAATGCTTGCGGATATGCCGGGAAGGTGCGAATATCGTGGGTATTCCATCGCCAGTAGCCATAGCTTTCCCAGTAGCTGTGGGTTGTCCACAGTTCGTACAGGTTGATGGTCTGCGCTGGCGCACCAACAGCCGTTGCCGCAAACGAGTTTTGGTTGGAATAATAGGCGTGAATTCCGTATGTTTGCAGCTGATCGTAACCAGATTGGTAGTGAGTCCAAGCAAAGCTCACCGCGCCGCCATGGCTCGGGTCGCAGTCGTTGCGCTCAATCGGATCCAGCGAACTCTTCATGATGTCGCGGTTCTTCATGTACGGATCAAGAGCGTGGTGAGCACCAAACGCCCAGTTCGGATCACCATAGTTACCCGTGCCGTAGAAGTTGCGAATCCGGTGATAAACATCATCGTAGTCAGCCAAATAGATTTGTGAAGCTGTTTGAATCTGCTTCATGTTGCTGATGATGTTGGTTCGCTTTGCCGCCACTTTTGCTTGAGCAAAAACGGGGAACAGAATTGCCGCCAAGATCGCGATGATCGCAATCACAACCAGCAGTTCAATCAAAGTAAATGCATTGCGTTTTGACATATGTGAATCTCCAGCGCGAGTGAGTGCCCGCGAGATCAATATTGATCAAGCATCGATTCCTCGAACAAGAGGCTCAAATAAAATCAAACCCAGAACGTGAAATCCACGCTGACGAAAATAATTCTACACAAGAACGGCCCCAAAGTCAATTCAGCCGCCGACAAAGTTTTTGTTCGTCAGCTCGGATTTCAGAAAACTGATCCAATTAGTAAGTACGCGGATGTGCTTGGTGTTTTGTGCCTTTTTGGCGGCAACCATCATTTCTTCGTGCATACGAATTGCTTCAAGCAAGTCCGATTTCTTTCTCGTCACTCCGAAAACTGCCTTCGACATGTTCGTTTCCCGCGTTTGGATATCGTAGGCAGAGAGCTTTTTACCCGGGTTAGCCTTAGTGTCAGCCAGCACCATGTCGATCATTGCAAGAGTTGGCTTTCCAAGAATGCAGTCGCGATACAAAGACTCCACTAATTCCATATCACGTGGAAACATTTTCCGGAGTTTTAGTCCAAGATCCTTCCAGCCAAAGTAGAGACCATTGTCATACATTGTGCAGATGTAAGCGACACGCTGGAACTCGGGATCAGGCATGCCTTCTGAATTGACAATATAAAGTGCAAACGCTGATCCTTTAGGTATGGACTTTAATTCTTCGCGAAATTCTATCGCTATCCGACCTGCTTCATAAGCGCGTGAACCCTCACCTGCAAAACCCGAATACTTTTGCTCTGCCCAATTTCTGAGCTTACTCTGGCGATTTTGAAGACTATCCTTTTTGAGATACTCGATGGTGTTGTTAACTTTCGTTTGCAGAGCTACCATTTCCGAGCTGTTTTTGGTAGCCATCGGTACAGAAGCCCATCCATTGGGGCGCGTCAGAGGGTCATTTTGAGCAAATCCAAAGCTTGCGCAGAAAAGTACGGAGATATTAAAAAGAAATGCTCTCACCACACATTTCACCTATCTCAAAGGATACTAAAATTACTCGCTGGTACTCGCGTATGGCGACGAATAATTAGGCGGCTCCTTTGTGATCCACACATCGTGTGGATGGCTTTCCAGCAAGCCCGCGTTTGTAATCCGAATAAACTCGGCTCCGTCTCGAAGCTCTTCCAAAGAGCCCGCGCCAACATAGCCCATCCCGGACTGCAATCCGCCCACAATCTGGTGGATTGTCTCGCTCACTGGCCCCTTGAACGGAACGCGCCCTTCCACGCCTTCCGGAACCATCGCCCGGCTGGTCTCCTTGATCGCAAAGTAACGGTCAGATGAGCCTTGCTTCATCGCACCAATGGAGCCCATACCGCGATAAACCTTATACGCCCGGTTGCGATAGATTTCCGTTTCACCCGGCGACTCTTCGCATCCCGCAAACATGTTGCCCATCATGACCGTGCTGGCACCAGCCGCCAGGCTCTTCACCAAATCGCCAGAACTTCGAACGCCGCCATCCGCAATTGTAGGAAGACCGAGCTTGTGTGCCTCTTCCGCGCAATCCAGCACACAAGTGAACTGCGGAACGCCCACACCCGCAACAACCCGCGTTGTACAAATCGATCCTGCGCCAATCCCCAGCCGAAGCGCATCCGCCCCCACCGAGTGCAAATCGCGAACCCCTTCCTTAGTCGCCACGTTTCCAGCGATCACCTTCAGATCAGGGAGCTTTGATTTCAGCATTTTCACGCACTCAATCACCCCAACCGATTGCCCGTGCGCAGCATCAATCACAACAAAGTCTACGCCAGCATCCAGAAGTGCCTTCGCCCTGTCATACGGGTCGCGGAGCGGGCCAATTGCCGCCCCACACACAAGCCGACCTTTGTCGTCTTTGGTGCTATTCGGGTGGCGTTTGACTTTCTCAATATCCTTGATCGTGATCAGCCCCTTCAGATAACCCTTGTCATCTACAATCGGGAGCTTCTCAATTCGGTGCTCGGCGAGCAGTTTCTCAGCTTGCTCCAGGTTCGTTCCCGGAGATGCCGTAATCAAATTCTCGGTCGTCATCCGCGCAGAAATCTTCTGCGCAAAATCTTGCTCAAACCGGATGTCGCGGTTAGTCAGAATCCCGACGAGTTTGCCCACCTCATCAGTAATTGGCACCCCGCTAATATGAAAATGCTCCATGAGGCTAATAGCATCCTGGAGCGTTTTATCGGCGGTGAGCTGGATCGGGTCAATGATAACTCCGTGCTCGCTGCGTTTCACCCGGTCGACCTGTCGAGCTTGTTCTTCAATAGGCATATTGCGGTGAATCACACCCACGCCGCCGGCTCGAGCCATGGCAATCGCCATGCGGGCTTCGGTAACTGTGTCCATAGGTGCAGACACAATAGGGACGTGAAGCCGGACGTTAGGGAGGAGGTGAGTCGCTGTGCTCACTTGGCTGGGGAGGATGTTCGTTCGCTTGGGAACGAGCAGCACGTCATCGAAACTCAGACCTTCTCTGAAATCGGGCATCGTGCAACTCAGTATGTCACGACGCCCAATATGGTCCGGGGCTAAATATGGGCTTCAGTGCTGGCAAACAGCTTGTTCCACAGCACTTCTTGCACCGAGCAGCTCTTACAAGACTTGTAAATCGTTGCGCACGCGGGATCGTTTCCGATCACCCCAAAATGCTCGACATCCAGCCGAATCTTTGTTGGGCCACACTCGACTGTGATGGTCTCCAGCCCGCTCTCATTCCCGGGGAATGAACCGTAAACCGCCAGCGCACCTTTCCCGATTGCAGCAAGCGTCGTTTGCCTTTCAATATCTTCGCCGACCGTCACCATCAGACTGGGAGCGCACGTCTCCAGCATCGTCGGGAGTTGTGCCCATTTGGGATCGCGCATAAATCGGAAGACAAATCCGCGCAAGCTCGGCTCGGTCACCATAATGTCACCGCGAATCCAAAGCCCATCGTGGAATGTGCTGAGTTCCATGATCCCCTCAGCTTTACGCTTTTCTCTGTCAGGCAGTTCGACAACAAAATCATTGCCCTCAATCGCCGAAATGCGACCGAAAACAGAACGCCCAAACGGCTTTTCACTCAGCTCAATAATTGCGCCTTCGAGTGTTTTTTCAACCGCCATAACACGAATATTCTCGGACAAAATCACCAATCTTTTCAGAGTTCTCAGCCCGAAAACCCTCATTCTTAACAGGAAGCCAGGTAAACCGAAGGCATGGAATATCGCAACCTCGGTCGGACTGGTGTCCAAGTCAGCAACCCATGTCTCGGCACCATGACATTCGGCTGGGATCCTGACGACTGGGGCTCCACCCAAGAAGAATCTTTCGCCATCGCTGATGCCGCCGTCGAATTAGGAATCAACTTCCTCGACACCGCCAACGTCTATGGGCGCGGAGAAAGTGAACGCATTCTTGGCGAATGGATGAAGGATCGCAACAACCGAGATAGCTTGGTAATTGCCACCAAATGCCACGGCAAGATGGATGATAACGATCCCAACATGCGCGGCAACACCCGGCGGAACATCATCGCCTCCTGCGAGGCATCCCTAACGCGCCTCCAAACCGATTACATCGACCTCTACCAAATCCACCGCCCGCAACCTTCCGTCCCCATCGACGAGACCATCCGCGCGATGGAAGACCTCATCCGCCAGGGCAAAATCCTCTACACCGGATGCAGCACCTATGCCGCTTGGCAAGTTACCGAAGCCCATTACGTTGCCAAGATGCTCGGCGCACGGGGTTTCATGAGTGAACAACCGCCGTACAACCTCCTCGATCGACGTATCGAGTGCGAACTTCTCCCGTTCTGCCGCACCTACGATTACGCCGTCATTCCATGGTCGCCGCTTGCGGGTGGGCAGCTCAGCGGCAAGTACCTTCAAGGCACTCCGGACTCTGGTCGCTACGCCAAATCCGACCCGATGAACCGGGTCAATGAAGAAACAACCAAGGTGGTCAAGGCTCTGGATAAGCTCGCTAAGAAATACGGAATGTCCCTCACCCAGCTCAGCCTGGCTTGGGTGGCAAACCAGCCGGGAATCACCGTCCCCATCATCGGCGCACGCAGCGAAGAGCAACTCAAATGGAGTGTCGAAGCCTGCAATACCGCTCTCCCCGAAGGCATCACCGAGGAGATTGATGAGATCGTCCCGCCCGCATCCCACTTCCTGGACTACTACAAAGCCGATTTCGGCCCCAATGCGAGACCCAATGTTTGATCTAACTGAGGCACGAAACTAAAAAATCGTTTTGGTGACTTGCAGAATCTGCTCTTTGCCATCTTTAGTAATGGTGACGGTTAGTTTTCCTTCGGCCTTTTGTTTGCTCAGAGCTATAAGGATCTTGCCAACTGCGTCCTCAGACTGACTCATCGCCTTCAAAATGTCAGAAACGGGATACTCGCCGATTTTCAGTACTTCGCTGTTCTCAATTTTCGTGCGCCGATCATCAAGTGCTGGAAACTGTCCGATCCTTATCCGTTGACCTGAAATCAAAACTGGCAATTGGAGAACAGATGATCGGAGAAAAGCCTCTACTGATTCCTTAAGTGAAGGTTGCAAATAAGTAAGTCGCCCGAGAGTTGGATTCCATGCAATCCTGCGTGGGCCAAGACTTCGAAGGCAGAAAACATTATCCCCGCTGATCTCGCCATTCTTTCGTGCTGAGGCGACAACAAATGGCTGGGTGGTAGTGCCAAAGCTTAATTGACCAAACCTGCCTCCTTCAGACGATTGACCTTCTGAAGAAAACGGCTCAATGAGGGAAGTTCCAGGGCGGCTCAATTGATAGGCATTCAGAAGTAACAGAGGCATGATCTCTGTCTGATCATCACCCAGTTTTGCCGAGGTGCTGACGTACCGACGATCTCCTCTTTGCCGCAAAGTATTGTTGACTCGCTTCCCGCTCGAACCAGATTCCGCGAGCCAATTATCTATCTCAGTCTCCGACATGTAGATTGAATCAAAAGAAATTGTCTCACTGATGTAATCAACCAAGACAGTGCAATTGTCAAACACTTCCTGACCAAAGCGAGATTCGATCCGTTCACCGGAGAGGCGGCTCCCAGAAAGCGGTTCACGCGTCGGAATACCGGCTGGCAAAACGAATTCAATGTCCCCGATAGTAATGGTTGTATCGAAGTAGTCGCTCACAAGATTTTTGGAGATGTGAGAAGCGGCATTGAGCGGTTCGATAGCAACCAATTTTGTCTCTCCCCCAGATTTGATCTGAATCATGCGACCGTTGTCAAGGGTTCCTAAGGGAACTGCATCAACGAGCATGGTCGTGAAAATCAGTGTAGTTAGCATTTATCCGGTCCAATCCCGCAAGCTGATTATTGGGAGAACATCTCTCCCTTATGTATTTCAGGTTACCACTAGGGTTGTGCCGCAGCATATGTTTTTAGCGTATTGGCACAACAACAAGATAAACTCGGTTCACCTAAGACCCAATGTCTGAACTCCCCCTCCTCAACCGCGCCGCCTTGTTTGCGGCAGAAAAACACAAGCACCAAACCCGCGATGGGGAAGCCGCGCTCCCATACGTCGCCCACTGCTTTGAAGTCGCCTCCAACCTCCGTATCATCGGCGGAGAACTAAATGAAGATATCCTCTGCGCCGCCATCCTCCACGACACCATTGAAGACACAGAAGCCACTTATGAAGAGGTTGCCGCGCAGTTTGGCGAGCGTGTCGCGGATATCGTCGCCTCCGTCACCCGTGATGAGCCAAGCGAAGAAGAAACAGAAGGACTGAGCAAAGAAGAAATTTGGGAGCTACGCAACTATATGTTCGCTCAAGAATTGGTCACTATGCCGCTCAATGGACGCAAGATCAAACTTGCAGACCGCTTGAGCAATGTCAGAGAAGGTGCTCGCACGCGCCCCGGCCCAAAACACGAGCGGTATGTCCGTCAAACGCAGATGATCCTCACCATCATCCCCCGCGAAACAAACGCAGCCCTCTGGGACGCCATTGCTCGCGAAATCGACCTGATCGATTAATAAAAAAATGCCGGCCTGCAGGGGAGGGATTGACAGACCGGCCATTCGCTGCGCTCTTGTTGGTTGGAACGTCTAATCGCGTTCCTTTCGCGGTGAGTAAAGTCGAATGTCTTTTGCGCTAGATTTCTGTTTTGCGTTTCTCACGCTGGCATTTATCTTTGCTATTCTGTTAGAAGGGTTAAGGGGGGTGTTTCGTTCCCGATCACCAGAAAAGTCCTATCATTTGAACTAGGGTGATT
>JAGQUX010000019.1 GCA_020438215.1 Armatimonadota bacterium
CCTGTTTGGACTTGATATTTGAGTTCCCTGGGATAAGAACTCTGCTTTTGCGTGTTGAGGAGGATTCGCGTCCATCTATTCAAACGCATGATCTGCGGCAGGGCTTCCCTCGATAGGACCTTTTCCAAACTTGCGCACTTGAGCGCAATCTGGAAATTTTTGTATAGTTTTTACTTTTCGCACCAAAAGTATTGAATAAGACGGAGACATTTATGATAGCTCATAAATACAGAGAAATTGCTTTCGAGGTAAAACATAGTCTCAATGCCGTGGAAAGCACTATCAAATCTACCTGGTCGCATAATCCTAATGTCAAAGGGATGCTATGGCCACTTATACTACTTGCCGCCGTTTCTATATTTGATAGATATATTTATGGACAACAAGTGATTGCCGGAATGGCACCAGAGACAGTCACTCGAGGTTATCTCTATCTCATGCCTGTTTGGCTAACAGCAAAGCTCAATCGCGGGCTATTTGGCTTAGTCACTGTACTGGCAAGTTCTGCCCTGCTTCTAGACTCACCTTCATCACTCGCAGACAAATCCATCCTGAGTTCGTGGCTTGTGAATATTTTTGTTTTTGTTGGGATATACCTCCTGTTTTGTCACTCGGATATTGTTTTGACAACTGCCCGAGCAAATGCCAACCAAGATGAACTCACTGGGCTCCCAAACCGGCGCGCTATTCAAGAAAGTGCGAAGTCAATTATTCGTCAAGCAAGAAAAGACATATCTCCGGTAAAGGTATTGCTAGTGGATTGTGATGATTTCAAATCAATCAACGATGAATTTGGGCATAAAGCGGGTGACCAAGCGCTCATCATACTCGCGCACTGTATGAAGCGTTGTTTCGGTGATATCGGCACGATCTCAAGAATAGGGGGCGATGAGTTTCTTGGAATCTGCACCGGTGTAGATGACCGAGCATTCGATGATTTGAAAACACGCTTCGAAAGAATGCTTCTCACAGCATCTGCAAGCCTCCCTTACATGATCAAAGTCTCAGTAGGTGTCGCTAACCTCCACGAAGATGGACACAACCTAAAGGAGCTTATTGAGTGCGCGGATACCCGAATGTACGCAGAAAAGGCGCATCGTGCCAAATTCCGCCGGCTTATGCACATCAACAGCATTAGGAACATTCGCTAAGACAAGCAGAGGTTTACAAAAAATGCCCAAAACCTAACAAAAGGGGTGAGGTTTTTTGCCAAGCCTCCGAGGATTTTCGTGAGAGGTTTTTGGTTATGGCGAGGTTACTTTCAGCTTGGAAATCGATCTCAAAACCATTGTCTGAATGGAGAAAGGGCGTACTCCCGGGCATTTTATGGTCTTTGGGTTCACTTCTTCTTATCACATCGTTTGATCACGTGATCATGCGATTCGCCCCGGAGAGTATGACTCTGGGCTATCTCTACTTGATCCCGGTCTGGATTGCGGCAAGAACCAACAGTGGGTGGTTAGGATTCTTGTTCTCCGTATTCAGCGCGACAATGCTCCGGCTATCGCCGGACACTTTCCCGCATGTTGGCAGTTTCTCGAACTGGCTCGTGGACATATCTGCATTTCTGATTGTGTATGCGATTTTTGAACGGATTGAGTCTTCACTCAGTTCAGCAAAGAGTCAAGCACATCACGACGCGCTGACAGGCTTGGCGAATCGGAGGGCATTCCATACGCAAGCCAGATTAGCTATTCAGCGTGCTTGGCGTAAGCAAGAAGATCTGGCCCTTGTACTGATCGACTGCGATAAGTTCAAGGAGATCAACGATCAATATGGACACGACCAGGGCGATAAGGCTCTAATCGCAATTGGCCGCGCTCTCACAGCGTCCTTCCAAGGACGTGGCGAAGTTGCGAGACTAGGCGGCGACGAGTTCGTGATCCTAATCCCCAATGCCGATCGGCAGCGAACCAGGCAGTTGGTTGGGCAATTTGAGCGGTCTCTCGCCTTTCTGACAAAGGAGTATCCGTACAAGATCGGCACGTCGATCGGTATAGCTATCCTGCGGGAAGATGGCACATCTCTCAACGAGATGATGGAACGAGCCGACACCCGAATGTTCCGTTCAAAGAACATCAAACACCAGATTGCAACCGGAGTCGTGGAGTTCTCGGAGTCAAAGCAAGAAGTCAGCTAATCTGTGGTATTTCAGTAATGCTAACTTATTGAAATCAGCATAAAGTAAAAGAAAAGCTCGCTAGACTGTATATATCAATGATACGTATAATCTATGGAGCTTTTTCTTACTTCTTTCTAAGCAGATTCGTTCAAAATGCCATGCCCAAAATGGGTGACACGATTCTTGCCGTTGCGCTTAGAGAAATATAGCGCACGATCGGCCTCATCAATCAACGCCTGTTCGGATTTTGCCATCGAATAGACAGTTGAGACGCCTATCGAAGCCGTAACAGGCCGAGAAGTCGTCTTGGTCATCTGAATTCTCCGACGAAGCTCTTCTGCAACTGCCGTGGCAGCGGTTTCACTCGCGCCAGGGAGGATCATCATGAACTCTTCCCCACCATATCGACCAACACCAGATCCGGGCGGGCACGATTGGCGAAGCACATTTCCTAATGCGCGCAGAGCTTCATCACCGGCAAGGTGGCCATATTCATCGTTGAGTTGCTTAAAGTTATCAACGTCGATGAGGATTACCGAACATGGCGCACCGACGCCCGAGTTCTGCTTCATCTGCCCGCCCAGGAACTCCATAAGAGTTCTGTGGTTCATCACCCCGGTCAGGCCGTCCATTGTTGCCAGAGCCTGGAGCTTGGCATTCATCTCCGCTAGCTTCGATTGGTGTGCTGCCATCGCCTGGTTCTTTTCCGCGATCATGTCCATCTGGTCGCGAATGCGCTCGCCTTGAAGAAGCAATTCTGCCTTTGAGACGCGTAGGACAGCCATGCTCTCTACAAGTTCCGAGAGAGCAAGTCCACCGCCCACGAGCAAGATAATCATGATCCCCATCATTGCGTAAATGGCAGATTGCGCCGAAGCCGCATGTTTCAAGAATTGTTCTGCGGGGAGGCGGAGTACAAGAACGGAGTTCACCTTTCCATTGATATGAACCGGACGGATGATGTCAATCCATGCCGGACGCCCAGATTCGGATTTCTCAACATAGAACTGTTGTTTGCCACTGAATGCTCTGTTCAATTGCTCGTTCAAAGCGCGGTAAGGACTCCCCGGTGCCAGTTTCCTGGTCAAATCGCCGTCTCGTTTTGCCCCCGTCAAAACCAATGAACTGCCATCAGGTTGTGCACGGACAATAGCAACTTCACCAACGATCGGATTAGTAGCCACCCAACGGTTTGTCAGCGAGTCCAATTCGGTTGGCTTAACGCTGTTCTGGGCTTGTTCAATTGAGTAATCGCCAACCTGATGAGCTTGTAGCGACGAAGCGAGCATTGCTCCAAGTCCAGAAGTCGAAACCTCTACGCGGTCAATCTCGTTCTGTTCGGCGGATTGCCCGAGGAAATATCCGCTAGTCAAAACCAGAGCGACCAATCCAGCAATGACGGAGAACCCTTTCCACGAGCCTTTGGATCGTTGGATGCGAAACGCCATCGCTCCTACTGCCAAAACCGAGAGCAGAAGGATAATGATAAATCCGATGTGATCGCGTAATAAGTTCATCAAATTAAGAGCGAAAGCTCTCCAACAACCGGTATTAAGTGTTGGCTTCTGTGAATACGATATTCAGAGCAAAATTAACAAAAAAATCCCCAACAGGAGGATTCCTGTCGGGGGTTTTTGAAAGTCGCTTTGAAAAGTGTTATTCAGCGGATTCTTCGCTGGATTCTGCTGCTTCTTCAGCCGGTGCTTCTTCAACAACCGGAGCCGCTTCTGCAACAGGAGCTTCCTCGGTTTCTTCGCCGCGCGCTTGAGCCGCTGCTTTGCGCTCAGCTTCGATCTGCTCAGGATCAAACACGTTGACCTTCACTTCGATGTGCACTTCGCGGTGAGCGTACAGCTCAACATCGTGGATGCCAGCTCGCTTGATCGGAGCTACGAGGAGAACATCTTTCTTCTCGAAGTCAATCCCGAGTTGGTTTTTCAGCTCGTCAACGATGTTTTGGGAAGTGATTGCACCGAACAGTCGACCAGCGTCGCCAGCTTTGGTTTCGATCTTCAGTTCCTTGCCATTGACCTTTTCTGCCAGAGCTTCAGCAGCAACTTTGGTTTCTGCTAATTGCGCCGCCATCTTTGCATTGCGGTTTTCCAGCAGATTCAATTGAGCCTTGTCCGCATAAACGGCCATGCCTTGCGGGAACAAGTAGTTGCGGGCGTACCCAGCTTTTACATTGACTACGGAGCCGTCTTTGCCCAGCTTCGCGACAGGTTTGGTCAAAATGACTTTCATGATTAGACACCTAAATCCGGATTATTATCGTCGGATGCCGATCCCAAGAACAGGTGTAGTCCGCCCAAAAGCGTCCTGTAACCCGCCCCATCCGTGGAACCCTTCCGAGAATTGATACCGGAAGCGGATATCCCAACGGGGGTCGTTCAATCCGAACAATTCACTCCGCAGAGAAAGTCCGGGAGCGACTCGGTAAGATACCCCAACCCCGACTTTACTGGCATAGACCCCGTACCTAAGGTCCAGGGCCGGATTCACCGGCCGCTCGAGCATCAAGTTGAGCTTATTAGATTCAAAGGCATCGTAGAGGCCAAATGTGACCTTTTCTCCGCCGCCAATTGGGAACTTGAGTCCAATGTCGGTGCGAATGTTTCCATCGCGAGTATCTCCGATCAAATCACCTTCAAAATCTAGTTCGGGGAAGAGGTTCACTCCCCCAGCAGGATTCAAGACTTCCCCCGCACGGCCCTTGATTTCCTCAATCGCCTTACTGATTTCATCTGCGACCTTGTTCGCTTTCTCTAGCAAAGTCTTGGTTTCATCCGTAATCGCAATACCGTTTTTCGACATGACCTCGGCATCAGCGGCAATGCGGGTACCTGAATCGGACATGGATTCAAAGTTCTTGAGCGTGTTCTTAAGGCTCGCTTGAAGCTCAGGATCGGATGTCATGGAATGAAGATCGCGCACCATCTCTTCCCCTTCTTTAGCCGCGCTATTGATGGTTGTCATCAACTCTTTGACTTGCGCCTGCATGTCGCCATCCTCCGCGAACTTGCGCACTTCCAGCGAAACCGCTTGAAGGTTCTCAAGGCTCACAGCGACAGAATCCATGAGCTTGGCGATCTTCCCTGCGTTCTGCCCCACCGCAGAATCAAGAGTAGTCGCCAGGTGTCCAAATTTCTGTGCGGTTGCCTCGCTTTCGGCCATCAAGCCTTTCACGCCGTCTTTTAGCTCTTGATCGTTCAAAAGGCCCTGAACGGCGATCAAAGTGTTGTTGAGCTCGGCAATCGTCTTATCCGCATCGGGGAGAAGGCCCTGCATCGGGCTTTCCAGAACACCGGCGATTGGATTGCTTTCATTATCCGGGCTGATAAAGCCAGAGCTTTCCGCAGGAGTTTTGAGATGGAGTTGTCGATCCCCCAGCGAGATAAACGAGCCAGGCAAAACCGCAACTGTGCCTTGGGGAATCTGCACTCCCTGATCAATGTTCAGGGTGATTGTCGCGCCTGAATTTTGAGCAAGCGACACCTTTTGTACGTTCCCGACCTGCACACCAGATAGGAAAACTGGTGCGCCCTCACTCAGGCCGCCTGCATCATCAAAAAGCACCCAGTAAGTGTCCATCGGTTTTTTGAAGACACTTGTTTGCAAAACGGCAAGCACACCAAAGAACAAGGCTGCAAAAAGTACAACCAGTCCGCCAACCTTGCCTGCCGCGCCCATGTTCATAATTCTATTCCTCCAGACGACCCGAGTGGCGTTTCCGACGCACCGGTAACATCACCAGGGCAAAAAACCGTTGCAGGTTCCCTGAGTTCCTGCCAACAATACTAGTACGATTGAGCTAGCTTGATCGTGATTCTCATTAGGCCTCTGGGCACAAAATGGGGGTCTCAGTCGTCTGATTGAACACGGGGTGGTATTTCCCCACCTCTGTCTAACAAAGGAGTTACGAAACAGAACATGTGGCAACGCTTTACTGAGCGAGCAAGAAAAGTCGTCTTCTTCGCACAAGAAGAGGCACAAAAATTCGGCGAAGGTTATGTCTCCACCGAACATCTGCTTCTCGGCCTCGTCCGAGAGTCGGACAGCGTCGCCGCGCGCGTTCTTGATAAATTGGGTGTGAGTCTGACCAAAATTCGGTCAGAAGTCGAAGATCAAATTCCAAAGAATGAAGCTCGACAAACCCAAGATATGACCCTGACTCCGCGGGCTAAGCGCGTCATCGACCTTGCTTATGACGAAGCCCGAAACTTAAACAATAACTACATCGGTACTGAGCACCTATTGCTTGGTTTGATCCGAGAAGGGGACGGTTTAGCCGGACGCACCCTGAGCAAACTGGGCGTCCAATTGGAGCGAGCACGACAAGAAGTCATGGCTCTGCAAGACAACGAGTCTCAATCCCGAGCACCGGGAAGCAGTAGCGGAAGCAAATCTTCTTCGTCAAGCAATTCTTCGAATGCTAAAACCCAAACCCTAGACGAATTTGGTCGCGACCTCACCGAACTCGCCCGCGAAGGCAAGCTCGATCCGGTTGTTGGCCGACAGCAAGAAATCGAACGGGTCATGCAGATCTTGACTCGTCGAACAAAGAACAATCCGTGCCTCGTTGGTGAACCAGGCGTTGGGAAGACCGCCATTGCCGAGGGCTTGGCACTTCGCATCGTGAGTGGTGATATCCCCGACCTGCTCAAAGACAAACGACTGGTCGCACTCGATATCGCTGGGCTCGTAGCTGGCACTAAATATCGCGGTGAGTTCGAAGAGCGCATGAAGAAAGTCATGGAGGAAGTGAGAAAAGCCGAGGGCGAAGTCATTCTCTTCATCGACGAACTTCATACTCTCGTTGGGGCTGGAGCGGCCGAAGGGGCAATTGATGCCTCGAACATCATGAAGCCGGCTCTGGCTCGCGGCGAACTGCAATGCATCGGCGCAACTACGCAAGACGAATTCCGAAAGTACATCGAGAAAGATGCGGCACTCGAACGACGCTTCCAAGCGGTCAAAGTTCGCGAGCCAAACGATGAGGAAGCCATTGAAATCCTCAAAGGTCTTCGTGAGCGATACGAAGCGCACCACGATGTTGAAATTACCAATGAAGCGATTGCATCGGCAGTACATCTGTCGCAGCGCTACATTACCGACCGCACTTTGCCCGATAAAGCCATCGACTTGATCGATGAAGCAGCAAGCCGTGTTCGGTTGCAACGCAGCCTTCCACCATCCGATGTGCGGCAAGATAAGCAAAAGCTTTCTCACCTCCGTGCAGAACTGGATCACGTGCGACGTCACGGCGAGCCAGAAGAACTGGAAGCGAAGGAAAAAGAGTTCGAGGAACTTTCACTTTCCATCGAAGAGCGCGAAGAAGTTTGGCGCGACGAAGAAAAGCCAGATGCGGTTGTTGGTGAAGATGAAATCGCCTCCATCGTCCAAAGCTGGACGGGTATCCCGGTCAAGCGATTGGTGGAAGCAGAAACAGAAAAACTGCTTCGCATGGAAGACGATCTCTCCGAGCGCGTGATTGGTCAAAAAGAAGCTGTCCAAGCGGTCAGCCGGGCCATCCGACGTTCGCGAAGCGGTCTCAAAGATCCCAAGCGACCGATTGCCAGCTTTGTCTTCCTTGGCCCCACCGGGGTAGGGAAAACCGAACTCGCCAAAACGCTTTCTGAGTATCTCTATGACAACGAAAATTCGATGGTTCGCATCGATATGTCGGAGTACATGGAACGGTTTAGCATCAGCCGATTGGTCGGTGCCCCTCCGGGATATGTAGGATACGATGAAGGCGGTCAGCTCACCGAGCAAGTTCGCCGCAATCCGTATTGCGTTGTCCTTCTCGATGAAATTGAAAAGGCGCACCCCGAAGTCTTCAACCTGCTTCTGCAAGTGATGGAAGATGGTCAGCTCACCGATAGCCAAGGGCGAGTGGTGGACTTCCGAAACACCATTATCATCATGACCAGTAACGTGGGCGTTCGCCCGATTGAACTTGAGAAAGGCCTCGGATTCCGCGATACCAAGATGGATGTCGATGATCCGAAGACTTACGAAGTCATGAAAACGAAGATGCTAGACGAGATGAAGAAGTCGTTCCGACCGGAATTCCTCAACCGCATCGACGAGATCATTGTCTTCCAACACCTCAAGCGCGAAGAAATCCTTCAGATTGCCGACCTGTACTTGGTACGCGTCAATAAGCAAGCTAAGGAACTCGGTATCTCGATTGAACTCAGCGAAGCGGTCAAGACCATGCTGGTTGAGAAAGGCTACGACCCGAACCTCGGGGCACGACCTCTCCGCCGTGCTGTCCAACGGTTTATCGAAGATCCGCTGAGCGAAGAACTGCTCTCCACAACCTTCAAGGAAGGCGATGAGATCGTCGCGGAACTCGATAAGGATGGCAACGTGATCTTCAAGAAGAAAGGTTCCAAGCCAGACGACAAAGAAAAAGAAGCTTTGGTCAATAACTAAGCTTCTATCAAAAAAAGTAATTGCCCAACACTCAGTGAGTTGGGCAATTACTTTTTCAGCGCTGCCATCTTTCGGCGATAATGGAGCAATGACTCCCCTGTTCAAAAAGCTCAACTTCAAGGATGAGGAGCGCATCTGTATCCTCAATGCTCCGGAATCATTTGCTTCAGAAATGGAATCGATGAGCGAAGTCACCGAAGTTCTTTCAGATATCCCAAATCAGAGCGGAGTTCCTTTTGTGCTTGCTTTCGCCATCACTCAGCAGGAATTAGATCATTACTCTCGTGTAGTTACAAAGTGCGCCGGAAGTGACGCAAAGATCTGGATCGCTTATCCGAAGAAATCCTCCAAAAAGTACAAGTGCGAATTTGACCGTGACTCCGGCTGGAATGTCCTTGGGGACATGGGATATGAGCCTGTTCGTATGGTTGCAATTGACGCCGATTGGTCAGCTCTCCGATTCCGAAGAACCGAGTACATCAAGACACTCACGCGAGGGTTTGCAATCAGCGAAGAAGGCAAAAAGCGAACTTCTGGCTAGCTCCAGTGCCAGCCATCATCCCCGATAAGAGTCTGAATGTAGTTGAGCTGCCCGCTGTGGTAACCCACATGCCAGGCCATAAAATACAACTGCCCTAGAATGTTAGATTCCCCTTGATCCGTCTGAATTTTCTTCAACAAATCTTCTTCAGAAAAACTCTCCGCCGTCTCCATTGTCTTCGCGCGAGACTTTTCAAAATTGGCGATTACAACATCCTTAGTTTTCTCGGCTTCAGGCGCTACGAGCCAACCACCCTCGGGCCATTCAAACGGGTCTTCGTCACGGATTGTCATCCCGATATGATCATTCACCAAATTGACTTCGTAAACAATATCGGCGACGGTTCGTGTCTTCTCACCAAAATTTTTATCGAAGGCTTCTTCTGGCAAAGCCGCCAGGTCCTGCCCAAAACTCGAGAAAGCCCAATTCAAGCGGGCGAGAACAGACTCTTTGTGCGTCATACGCCCATGTTACCGAGCTATGAAACCGTCCGGAACGCGGCAGCAATTTTATTGATCAAAGCCGACTGAGATGGCAAGCTCATCCAGGCTGTCATCGGGGATTTGTGCTGAGTCAATTCTTTGACAATATCAGCGTTAACCAGTTCAGCAACTGACCATGGGTGATTGTGATCGGCGCGAAGTTGACGACTCCATTCCAAAACAGACACTGCCTCACCCAGCAAACCAAGTTCCCCTAGCCCCCTTGCGGCGGCATCAAGAGAGATTTGGTACGCCCGGAAGTCCTTCTTCCGATAAGAAGAACCTAGCCCAATGATGATGTTCTCAATTCCCTTTTTCTTGCGACCAAGAATGACCTGGCATGCCCCCAATGTAGACGCACCCATCGTATCAAAAACCGGATAGTTTGCTTTCTCTGCGTATTCCCGGCAAAGTAAAAAGTGTTCTTCCGCTAACTCGTAGTCATTCTTATAGAAATAAACAAACGCCGAGTTTCCATTATTCACCATTTTAAATCGATCACGTTCGAACTCAGAAGCTAGCGAGTAATCCTCAGTTTGGTAAACAGCAAGTGCCTCATCCAAAAAGCCACGGTGCCAGTCGTAAGATGCTCTGTTATGCCTTGAAATTTTGATCCGGAAATCATTGCCTTCTTCAATTGCAAATTTAATGGAAAGGTCAGAATATTGATATGCTTGATCGTAATCACGGCGAACAAAGCAATCAAATGAAAGGGAATTGTATGCACTCGACAGACGGCGTGCATCTGTTTCATATGTAACTAGCTCCCTTAACCGCTTTTCAGAATCCGAGGATTGATGCAAAACTGAGTACGCCATTGCATTAAACAGAACGACAGTATTGCGTTCGGCTCCAGGCTCAATCACTGCGGCGAGGATTTCCTCTGCAAGTTCGTTATATCCCGTGGGCCGCTGATACGCTTCCACATTCAAGGCCGCGTGAGAAAGGATCTCCATGTACTTCACGGGATCAGACTTTTTCATCCGCGCTAAACCATTGAGCAACACTTCCTCAGCTTCTGTTCTCAAAACCGTCAAGTTGTAGTCACTGTGAAGCGTGCCACGACGGGCCATCTTTGCATAACTCAAAAGATCCTTCGAGAATGAAGCTCCAGATTCCGCCTCCAGCTTGTATCGAGCCTCATCGAACTCGTCGGTCACCTCAATATGGTTTCGACGATCGGATTCAATTCTGATCAAGCGTTCCCATGCTGATTCGTTTTCGGGAGAGCGAGCCACCACACGTCGCAGAGCCTCTGTCACTCTATCAACATCAACTGCAGGCCCAAGGATCTCACACAATTTCAAATCCCGGTCGTTGAGATTACGCTTCCAAGTGCGCCGAAATGGAGCTAACCAGTCGTCATCCCATTCCGGAACAAGGTCACCATCGAATCGGGAGATGTGCTCTTGGATCAGGGCCAAATGCTTGGCTTCATCTTCCGCGAGTGCAGCAGCATCCAACAATTCGCGCGAGGCATTGACGTCAGGTTCTGTGACGCAGAACTCAACTTCCCGATTGGTTATCGTAACAAATGGCTCAAGGGCATTGTTTTTTGAAATCTCGGAAAGGGCAACACGGAGCCGAGATAGCTTCTTCGCAGAATCACCTTCGGGCCAAATTTCATCGGCCAATACGGTTCGGAGCATCTTTCCGTTTGGCTCAAGAGCCACTCGTGCCAGCACCTTTGCGGCAGAACTCAACTTAAAGTCAATTACCTCACCATTGATAGTGAGTGAGAATCCACCGACAAGTTTGAGTTCGACTTTGCTCATCTGCTTCCGTAAGGTACCAGCACGAAGCATTCCATAAGACAGTGTTAAGTTTTGATTGGCGTTCTGTTAAACGCGATTAAGAGAGCGTTATGGCGAGCTGATGCAAGAGACAATCCTTCCTGTCCGTGACGTGTGCGCGGACGGTGAGTCTCAAAAATGCGAAAGAAAGCCTTTACTTTGATTGAGTTGCTCGTGGTTATTGCGATCATCGCAATCCTCGCAGCTATCCTCTTCCCGGTTTTTGCCAAGGCAAAAGAAGCGGCAAAGAAGACCCAAGATCTCTCGAACATGAAGCAGATCGGTACTTCCATCCAGATCTATCTGGCTGACTACGACGATACCTATCCACAAGCCTACTACTATCCAAACGATAGTGGCTCCGGCACAGATGGCAATGGTGTTGGCGGATACGTTCAATGGACCGGTATGATCCAACCGTACGTCAAGAACCTTCAAATCTTCGTCAGCCCTGGTGACCCGACAGGTGGCTTGGCACCGACCTGCTACGTTGGCAACAACAATGGCTACGGTGCTCCTTCCGGACAAACTCCGCAAGCTAGCTGCTCCACCATCCAAGACGTTCAAGCTCCGCGAAACAGCTACACCGCAAACGCGCTGGTTATGCCGCGCAAGCGACGAACTGCTGACCCAATGAACGTTGTTGCTGCTACAGTCTTCGACGATATCTCCGGAACGATCATGGTCGCTCCACAAACCCACTATGCAACCTGTATCAACGGCGTTTCCAACGCTTCCGGTACCGCGTTCAAAACCCACCGACCGGCAAACGGAATCCTTTTGCTCAACGGCGACCGATTCCAAGGCGAAGATCCAGCCGAAGTTGGACTCTCCGCTTACCTTGCACTCGACCTTGCTCGAGCAAAAGCTGACCTTCAAGCTTGTAAAGATGGTACGCCAGCTGGTGCAGGTGGATTCTCCCACATCACATATGCTCAACCAGATCGCTGGAATGGCATGAGCGGTAACTACGTCTACACCGACACCCACGCTAAGAATGCAACCCTGGATGCAACTCTGAACCCAGATCACTTCCAATGGGGCAAACGCGCATACACCGCTGGTGGCGGCGTTGTCGTTCGAGCTGACGGCGTTACTCCTGTCAACTAAACACAAAACTCTTGTTGGTCTAGCCGGGGTTGGCAACAACCCTGTGTCGATCAAAGGAAACCAAGAACCGGGCGGGGGCTATGTCCCCTGCCCGTTCTTTTTTACCAGCCCCTTGACATCTTCGGTATTTTAGTGTTATATTTCTATTTGGTTATATAACCACTAATTTATATGTCTACCGATACGCTCAGCCTGACCTTCTTTGCTCTTGCCGATCCGACAAGACGCAGGATTCTGTCTCGCCTCATCAAGGGGCCAGCGACAGTAATGGAGTTGGCTTCCCCGTTTGAGATGTCTCAGCCCGCCGTGACCAAACACCTCAAGGTGCTAGAACGCGCGGGACTCATCAAGCGAGGAAAGAAGGCACAGTATCGTCCGTGTGAACTCAATGCCGAGCCGCTTCAAACGGCATCGGCTTGGATCATGGACTACCGCACTTTCTGGGAAGAGAGCTTTGATCGGTTAGACGCTTATTTACAAGAACTACAAACCCAAGAATCAGAGGACGAATCGTGAACTCAGACAAACTCACCGTAACAACTCCCAGCGACACAGAAATCCTGATGACTCGCTATTTCGATGCTCCGAAAGACGTGGTCTTTCGCTTTTTCACTGACTATTCCACGCATCCAAAATGGGTGGGATGTGGGATGGCCAAGTCTTTGGAAAGCACAGGCGGAAACAGCATCGGCGATCCTTGGAAATGGGTGATGGATATGGGCGATGGCAACATCTGCGAGTTCTTCGGGCAATGTCTGGAACACATCGAAGGTGAAAAATCAGCGCGGACATTCATGTTCAACATGCCCAGTATTCGTGAAATGGTCACGGTGGAAGTTGCGACATTTACCTCCGAAGGCGATCGAACGAAGATTGAAATTCTTGTCCGCCACCTCGATCAGGCGTCCCGTGATGGGCAAATTGCTTCTGGAATGGAACATGGCGCGTCAATGACATACGATAATCTAGAGACTCTCATCAAGGAGAATTCATGAACCTTCAAACCGTCATCATTGAACGAGAATTCGCTCATCCCCTCGAAGTCATCTTCCGAGCGTTTGTTGATCCGGAGATCAGCACCAAATGGATCGCTCCCGATGGCTTCCAATGCATCGAGAATGTTAACGAAGCGCGTGTCGGTGGCATATCCCGAACAGTTCTGCAGGATCGCGAAGGCAACACTTCAGTGTGCGAAGGAAATATTATCGAGTTTATTGAAAACCAAGAATTTGAGATTGAATTTTGGCTCCAGTTCGGCGATTTCAAGATTGAGGGACTCAAGAACAAGACAACATTCAAGCAAAGTGATCTCGGTACAAAAGTAATAGTCGAACTTCTGGTTCCTGAAGGCGACTTCGTAACAGGTGCTACTGCTGGATGGAACCAATCCTTCGACAACCTGGAGAAGCAACTGGAACAAAGCTCATGAAAGGAAACACAGTATTCGTAGAGCGCGAATTTACCCACCCTATCAAAACGGTATTTCGTGCATTCGTTGACCCTGAAATACTACCAAAGTGGATTGCTCCCGACGGGTTCGAGTGTGTCGAGGCATTGTTTGAGCCTTTCGTCGGTGGGAAGACTCGAACGGTATTCCGCAATACGGACGGCGTTGATGCCGTGACCGAAGGTGTTATCACAGAATTTGTCGTGAACCAAGTCATTTCAATGGAGTTCCAGATTGAATTTGGTGACTTCAGCTTGGACGGATTGAGAAACACATGGCATTTCTATGAAACGGGGTCGGGGGTGAGAGTGACATTTGAAACGAACGTGCCCGAAGGTGAGTTTGCTGAAGGTTGTGCCACATCCACAAACCAATCTTTCGACAACTTGGAGAAAGTTCTCTAGGCATCATTCTGCGGACGCTTCGCTCATCTCATTCAAACTGTAGCTACGAGATGAGCGAGACGCCCAGCAAACTCCGAGTATCTATTCCCTACTCCCGCGAGGTCATCATGACGTGGCTCCTCCACGCACCCCGCGATCTTGTTTGGGATGTCATCACCCAACCCGAGCATATTGAAAAGTGGTGGGGGCACCGCGATGACGAAGAAGTGTCCGTCTCCATGAAGTCAGACTTCAAGCTCGGGAATCGCTACGATCTTGTGCTCACCGTCAAAGGAGAAAAGCACCCCTTCCGAGGTGAATATCTCGGCATCTGGTCTCCGCAGGAAGTCAAATTCACGCAGGTCTATGACATCGATCCTGCCAATCCTCGCGCGGTGACAATCAATCAGAAGCTTGAAGCCCATGACGACCTCACCGAGATGATTATGAAGGTGAAGTTCGAATCCCCCGCCGCACTTGACGCTGAACTCGAAAATGGCATGGAGTTTGGGGTCGAGCAAAGCTTCAAAGCACTGGATCAGTATCTGAAAACGCTCGTCACCGAGGAATAAACACTTTTTTCTAAAGATTTCTGGAACCGATTCCAGCCTGCCACGATTACGGCAGACATGCTTGCAAAATCACTTGCTGTTTCCGCGATTGTCGGAGCATCTATCCTGGCGGTTGCCGCTGTTCAAAACGTTGCATCAAAGCCAGAAGATGCTAAGCCAATCGGTGTCGGCAAGATGGTTCCCAAGGTGAACCTCACGAGCCTGGAAGGCAAGTCCACTTCCCTGGAATCGATCATCAATAACAAAACCACCGTTCTGATTTTCTACCGAGGCGGATGGTGCCCGTTCTGTATGCGCCACTTGAAGGATCTTGGTTCAATCACCGGCGACCTTAAGGAAATGGGAGCGCAGATTGTTGCCATCAGCCCGGATAAGCCCGAAGACCTTAAAGCATCAATCGACAAAAATGAACTTGCTTACAAACTGTTCTCCGATTCCAGCGCCGAGGCGATGAAAGCGTTTGGTGTGGCCTTCCGGTTGGACGACGAAACTTTTGGCATGTACAAAGAGCGGTTCAACATCGATCTGGAGCGATCCAGCGGTCAAAACCACCACATCCTTCCTGTCCCCTCGGTTTATGTTGTAAACGGCAAGGGCAAGATCAAATTTGCTCACAACGACCCGAATTACCGCGTGCGGCTCGAAGCCGATAAAGTGCTCGCCGCCGCGAAATCAGCTTCTCAGTAAGTGACAAGGCAATAGCATCGGGCGCCGATCATTCGGCGCCCATTTTTTTATGGAAAAGTTGGAAAAGTGTTGATGCCTCTGGTCACTTCTGTCCATGTGAAAACAAAAAATATGAGCATCAAAAAAACGACAGCGTATAGCAAGAACTTTCCAATGTCGTCGAAAAGGCCTTGCTCTTCATTCTCTTCTTCTTTCTGAGCTATCGCTGGGGCGGGCCGAGGCTTGCGATGCAACAATCTACTTTCTAAAGCTCCGATCTTCCTGGCGTGATGCTTGAGCTTTTCATCCTGCTCATCCACACGATCTTCAAACGCTTCAAACCGCTGATTGATCAGCTCATCCAAATTCGTCTGCCGAATCTCCGCTAGCATCCTGCCAACGACCAGCGGGCCGGCGCCAGTTGCCTCGCAAACCGCCCCGACCGTTGCCTTCTCCGAACCGCCAAACTCGTTGTAACTGAGGCGCGTGAGGATTTCACTCACCTCCCCATCCGTGAGTTCCTCCCGCATCAAAACGCGCTCCTCTATGGAGAATTGATCTTCAAATTTTTGCACAGCTTACGGCCCAGTGTAGTGGCGCATTCTTTGTGGCCCAACGATCACATCGTCGGCATCTAGATGACCAGACATCGTCAAGAGCATTCCGATCACGCCCAGAATAGCGAGAATGCCGACAATCACCCAAAATCCGTTGCCCTTATCTTTTCCGTGACCGTGCTGTAGCATCTCAGTTGACCCATTCAATATTACAGCGATCTGTCTTCCAAAGTTGCGACTAACCCTTCAGTATTGCGTAAAGAAGCAGGAACGAAACAAGCCCAACAACAACCAGAATACTCATTACAAGAACAGCATCCAAATGGGCAATTTCTTCGTTTCGGAGCCTCTTGCGGAACCTGATCAAGTGGTTTGGCGTTCGCACACCTTCCCGATCCAGTATCTCGCGCACCAAGGAATCCGTGAGCTCTTCTTTCAGAAGCTCACGTTCATCCGGCGAAAACTGTTCTTCAAATCTCATTCCGCAACATCCGCAGCCATTCTTACCTTCTCGACAAACTCGGGAAAATACTCTTTGACTTCCGCCATTGTGGGAATCCGATCCGTTAAGCTTTTTAAATCAACAACGTAGCATTCATTGGTCGCCTCAAAATAAAGAATCTTGTGAGTTTCATCAATGACTTTAGCGAGAGGAGGATTCTTAAAATATGCACTGTGATCTGCATGCTTAGCCGGGAATGCACGTGAGGCTTCCATGGGAGTAGCCGGCCTGCGGATTGCCCCTCCGTATAAAGACATCACAACATTGTTTACAGCAGGATCATATGTAAAGTGTCTATCGAATGGAAGCGTCGTAAATTCCAGCGGCTGAGATGGTTTCGATGTCGAAACATCATTAAAGATCCTTGTTGAACTTCCATAATCAGGAGTTTCAGTAGGAGTATTTCTTACCGCATTATTGGCCAAAAGGATGAACCCAACAAAAATGGCTAGCACAACGAAGATCGTAGCCTCGATTGTGTTCCGCTCTTCCCGAAGATTCCGCTTGACTGCTTCCCTACGCCCAATCCGCTCTTCTGCAATCTTTCGCATCTCAAGCTTGAGTTTTCGTTCGTACTCATCATCTTGCGCTGTTGGTTTGTGATAAGTATGCGAAGATTGCCGCGACACTCTTTTGAGTTCATCGACTGTTGCTTCGATGCGTGAATCTCGCTCCTCGGAACGCCGTTCAAAATCGGTTACCGTGGTCTCTAAACGGTCAATTCTATGACCAAACAGCTTATGCAAGTTCGTTTGCCGGATCTCCGCCAGCATCCGCCCAACCACCATCGGGCCAACACCTGTCGCTTCACACACCGCCCCGACGGTTGCTTTTTCCGATCCACCCAGCTCAGCAACGCTCAACCGATCCAGAATCTCGCGCACCTCGGAATCCGTGAGCTCTTCGTTCAGAAGTTCACGTTCATCCGGCGAAAACTGCTCTTCAAATCTCATTCTGTGTCTTCCGCGATCATGCGCACCTTATCGACAAATTCGGGAAAGTACTCTTTGACTTCATCGCGCGTTGGCAAACGATCAAAAAATGATTCTATGTTGACAATATAACATTCCGATGTCTTCTCGAAAAACACTATCTTTTCTGTACCACTCATTACAACCGACTTTGGAGGCGAAGTGCTGTATTCAGAGAAGTCAAAAGCTTTCTTCCCAAAAGCCTTTTCTGCTTCTATGGGTGATGCAGGGCGAAATTTGCCATCGTCTATATAGACAAACACTTTGTTGACTGCAGGGTCGTATTTGATTGTTCTTCCATACGGCAAGACCACTGACTCAACTGCCTGCGTAACAGGCACTCTACTGACCTTATCAAATTTACTTGCCGGAGCGGTTGAAGGCGGACTCACCAGTGCCATCATCAAGAGGATATAAATGGAAAAACCTACCAAGCCGATAAGAATCATGGGAGAGTTCTCTTTTTTCTTCGGCGTGACACGCGGGCGTGTATGACTCATTGTCTGATAGGCAGGTGTTTCCTTTCTCTGTGATTCTCTCTTTAGTGTCGTAACCGTCTGTTCCAATTTAGAGATCTTCTGTTCGTGGCTATCAATGCGGTGCCCAAACAACTCGTGCAAGTTCGTTTGCCGGATCTCCGCCAGCATCCGCCCAACCACTCTCGGGCCAACACCGGTCGCTTCACACACCGCCCCGACTGTCGCTTTCTCCGATCCACCCAGCTCAGCAACGCTCAACCGATCCAGTATCTCGCGCACCTCGGAATCCGTGAGTTCTTCGTTCAGAAGCTCACGTTCATCAGGCGAAAACTGCTCTTCGAATCTCATCTAAGGATACAAGCCAAAAGCGTACTGAAATCCCACCAGAATGGTGATGACTCCTATGATACTTGCGGCGATGACCCACTTGTCTTTTGGGAACATCTTAGTTCGGAACACCTGTTTCTGATCGAACCGGTCAAGGTGATCGTGCCGACGGCTGCTATTCAAAAGTACAACCCGATTCTTTGCGTGTCCCTGAGAATTCATTTCACTTTTCAAATGAGTCACTGATTCTTCAAGAGTGTCAATCCGTTTCGCGCTTTCTCCGATCAGATCAACGAAGGCATCCAAACGACTGCGGCGAATTTCGGCAAGAATGTTGCCAATGACAAGTGGACTGACCCCAACAGCTTCACTCAGATCACCAATAGTGGATAGCTCGCTGCCGCCAAACTCTTCCATTGCTAGCCGCTCCAATATCTCACGAATTTCCCCATTCGTTAGCTCTTGTTTTTCAATCTCGCCCTGCATCTCTCCCCTATAACACTTTCTCAGAGAATCAAATTCCCTTTCCGCTCACAACAAATACTTCTGATAGCCGCAAAGAGTTTCAGCCAAACATCTGCTCATCTTGGCTTTTATCGCGGAGCTTGTCTTTGTTAGGTGCGTTTTCCCATGCCAAACCGATAACTTCTCGTGCTAACTCTTCAGGTAGCCCTTCTAACTTCACGAGTAACCATGGCCATCCATAGAAGTGGGGGGTAATCACGCAGTGCTCTGGATGCTCAATCAGAAGTCGGTCACGATTTTCCCAGTCGAGCTTTGTAGAAACCGTTGTCCCCTCATTCCGAGAACCAAGGAATGCCCTTCCCTTTCGCTTGATTGCCGGGTGCCCGTAGTGTGTGGACTCCTCTGTATCGGCAAGCTCCAATGCAATCGCGAAGAACTCTTCTACTGTCACGCTTTAGAAACCCAATCGATGTCGATTCCTTCCGCCATAAGCAACTCGGAAAGTTGCCCAACATGTCCCTGCAAATGCTTGAGATTGACAAGTTGGTGCTCATACTTGCCCATATCCTTGTACCAGTAATAACCAGTTTCCTCGGCTTCCAAGTTGAGCTTTTCAACCAACCCCGGGCAGGCTTCAAACAATTGATCGCAATAGCCAAGAAGCTGCTCCTTAGAGAAGAAAACGTCTACCGAAATCGGATCCCAAACATTGTGAGTGACTTCGATATCAGGTTCAAAACTGACAAAATCTTCCTCCGTTTGCACCATGTATAGATGAGTGAAATAGAGTGCGTGACCAGCAATATTCCAGTAAGGCCGGTTGTTGCTCTTGTTCCACATATGATCCGGGCAAACCTCGATGCACTGGCGAAGCATTTGGAGTGATGCGCGGTATTGGCGCGTAAGTGCAGATTTGATTTCCATTAGTTAATTCTCCGAAATTTCATATGCATGAACTTCTCCCAAGTACCATCCGATTTCTGATACTCCGAATAAAATTCACGGTTATTGTCATCAATCCAAAGCAGACAATCATGATAAAGGCAAGTCTCACCTGGGTTCATAAATGACGGCCCTTCTGCTTCCAATGTGAGGAGATTCCCTGATTCATCTCTCTGCCCTCGATAGTTCCAGATCATGTGCATCATCGTGCCTGCCCAAGTGCCGATGAACTCCTGTTTGACAGGATCGTAGCCAATTTGCACAAGGGATTCACCCATAGCAGAGCTACCCCGGACATGAATCCAACTTTCTCCCATAGCCGTGACGACTTCTTTTCCGGTCATGTGGTCTTCACATTCCGCATCCATGATCGATTCGAATTCCCACGTGCCTATGTGCTTTTGGAGCCAGCGGTGCTCCCCTGTTATTTCAGGTGGTTCCATGTAGACACAATACCACTACTCTTAAGAAGAAAAACACCCCCAAGACCGACATCTTGCGGGTGCCTTATAGATCGTTAAGCGGCTAGCTTAGTCGCCCATCCAGTGGACTTTGTCGTCACCCAAAAGACTCTGGATATAGTTCAACTGACCATCGTGGTACCAAACGTGGCTCACGGCAATCTGTGCGATTGCAAACACCGGCATTTCCATGCCAAACGGTGCGGTCACGGTTGTGTTGAGAAGTTCATCAGAGGCACCGGCAAGTGCTGTGTTGAAGTTCTCCATTCCCTTTTGAACGGCAGCGATCGAACCAGCTTTGGTCGCGCAAGCATCGTTGTCTTGGTTCATTTCGCCGGGCTCGCCGCCATTCAAAACATTGGTGACCCAACTGAGCAATGAAAGTGCATCTGCGGTCAATTCCGAAGCCGGGCGAGTGCATCCCCCCATTGCGGTTGTCCACTTATCTTCTGGGATCGCGTTGATGTCAGCGCAGTACATCCCAGTAACTGCTTGTGTGAATCCCGACAAATACGCGCGAGCGTCAATTCCTTGAGTTGTTTGCATTTCTACTCCAAATGTTCTCCCCGCCTATTCATAACGCCGATTTGCACTCTTTTGTGTGCACGATTTTGGAAATTTAACGATTCGAGGTTCGTCTGATTCCCAGTAAAATGTCCTTGATGCTCACTCCCGCTTTAGCAATTGTCTCATCAATGATTCTCACCCAGAATCGGCAAGCGATACTGGAAGCACAAATGCTCGGGCGATACGTTAAACTTGGAAGTTATGAGGTCACACTCAATGCAAACCGAACCATCCTCTACAAAGATTACACTTGCTTTGGCACGATAGAAATCCCCGGGTATTGGCGGTGGAACCTCGATAAAGTTGAACTTATGGATACCGATCTTAACCCCCTTTTTGGTGACGGATTCACCCCTATCCATTTACCCGGACGCGGAGTATTCCTTGTAGAAAGCAATGGTGTTCCTTCCCTTGGAAACTTGTTGAATACCGGATATCCAATTACAGATGGACGGCATGGGCCACTGTATGTGGCAATCAAGCAAGGGAGCGAAAAAGAGCAGCTCACCCGCGTGACAACCGCCGAATTCGATGAGTATTTTGAGAAAGGTGAGCTTTTGCTCACCGTTAAACAAAAATTGTCCAAAGGCTTCTATGAACTCACATCCAACCAACCAAAACGAGTCAAGCTTTTCCAGAGGTTTATGAATACTGAATGTGGAAGAGCTGAAATCCAGATCATCCAAATCGGCAATCGCATTATTGCCAAGCCGCAATACTTAAGCTATGACGAGCCTCCGCAACTCGGCGACGTTTACTCTTCAGGAATGACCCACTTCAGTCCCTCGCCTGAGGACTACGAGCGTTCAGAAACACCGAATGACGAAGAATAGCAAAATCATCCCAGCGCGAGATCAACAATGTAGCCTTTCTCAAATTGTCCCTTGAGATACCTGAGCGATTCTGCTCGATCAAATTCGCTCAAGCCGCCTTCTTCAGACGCTTCGATGGCAAACGCTTTGATCTCCTCAAGCGCACGGCAGACGCGATAATACTGGAGCATCTCGTCATCAATCACTAGATCACCATAGCCTGCTCGGAAGTGCCTTTCAACATCCGAATCAAGACGGAAAATCCCACCGCCCAGAAAGAACATCAGATCGCATTCTTTTGGTGCCAGCTTAGCGTCATCCCAATCGATGATGTGAACCCCGCCTTTCCCTTCCACCAGGATGTTCCCATGATGTAGATCCGTATGGGATGGAACACGCTTCCCCGCAAACTTGATGCGATTTACTGTGAGTTTCATTTCGAGGAGGACCAAACTCTGAATTGTTTGAAAGTGTTCACGAAGTACGGAGCACACTTCTTGCTCGGTTCCCGCCCGTTGCCAAGCGACTATTTGTTCCAAAATTGGTGCAGATCCAACGTGCGGCATGAAATCCTTGACGTCTTCCTTTTCGCCGGGCATCTCGACACTTTTAATGCGGCGGACGATGTCTCCTATCTTCCGCCAAGTCTCTGCGGTGAATTCGGACTCGAACCCGTTCTTCCCATCAACAAATGGAAACACCGCCAAACAACCAGACTTCGTTTCTGCGGATAAGTGACCGTTCTTTGTCCTGACCGGGGCGACAACCTCTGTTATCCCAGAATCAGCAAGGCGTCTGGCAATATCCCATCCATCTGCAACTTCAGATCGCAATTTGACTACAAAGACGCCCTGCTCACAATTCGCCCGTAATGTCTTCGCATTGCGGTCGAGTCCACCCGCCAGCTCCTCAACTCTACAGAGCATTAGGCCGTACTCTCGTTCCAAAATCGGCGCTAATTCCTTCACTTGGCTAATACCCTTTTGACGACAACCCAGTGATGCATTCCGATTCGTCTTTGCCGCTCAAAACCAAGCCTTTCAAACGGATCGACCGTTGCGTTATATAAGAAAGAAGAGGAAGTTTTACGACCAGAAACGTCCTCAGGGTAGCTCTCCACAATGCCGCCACCGAGCTCCGCAACCTGCTCCAATACCCCTTGAATCCCGGCGGTAATCACCCCTTGCCCTCGATAGTCTTTATCAACAAAACAACAAGTGATCCGCCAATCGGGGAGTTGCTCCAACTCACTCAAATACTGCTTGCGATGCTTGATGCGCGGAAGCTCTTCCGGCGTGCCGAACTGGCACCATCCCACGCAAGCTTCCCCATCAAACACCAACGCCGCATGGGCTTTCCCCTCCATGACCAAGCAATGCTTCTTCTCTTGATTTTCACTTCCGGGCTTTTCATGAAAAGCAATACACCAACATCCACCCCAGACACCGTTGTGCTTCTGCACCAAGGCGGCAAAGGCAGTCCAGGTTTCGGGAGTGAGGGGTTTGGTTGTGAACTGCGGCATGCTTTTTAGTAGTATTGAACTAAAAATCGGAATCGCATGTGCTCCGTTGAAAATTTATCATAGAAACTGTGCCGCGCTTCGTCGCGTCAAAAATATCATGATTGCCGCTAGCCTCGCGCTTTTGGCGCTACCTCATACAAGTGTTCCCCCAATTCTGCACGAGGAGCAGATTTGGGGGACATATGGTAACTTCGAGTATTTTATTATTGATGTTGCTCCAGACCAAAACATACGTTGGGTTTCTAATGGTCATGTCGGTATCACCGGGCTTCGCTGTCATTGGTACTGGGACAATCAGAAAATTGTATTTGATTTGGGAGAGTATCCCGATGTATACATCAGTTCCCTCCACAAGTTTGTGCCAATTCATCTTCCCAATCTCGGCGCATTTCTTATTGAAGAGAACAGTATCCCAGCCTTTGCTGACTACGCCAAGAAACAAAATTACTCCAAATCAGCTAGTTTTAAGCAATGGCCGTATTTTGCTGTACGCACAGAGAGCTTTGAAGAAGATTTGGTTCAATACACAACACCCGTGTTTGACGAATATCACAAATTCGGAGAAATCATCTGTACCGTTACTCAAGTGCTTGAAGATAACACCTTTGAACTAAAGTCCGACCAAGCCCATAGGATCAAGTTAGGAATGCGTTTTTGCATGGACGATTTCAGGCCAGAACTCCAGGTCATATCAATCGGAGATAGTATTCGTGCGAAAGCCAGATTCTGGACGTATGATTCCGATCCGGTCAAAGTTGGTGATCAAGGCACAACTGGTCGTCAAGACAGCCGAGTTCTTCCAGAAAACTATCCTAGAAGTAATCAACCTCTGACATATCAAGAGTGGAAGAAAATCTATGACCCGGTCTACTCTTCTGATCCCTTTGCGCTCAAAATGACACGCAATGGAATGGGAATTCAACGGCGTGATTATTGAATGGAGAGGGCCAGCCCCCTTTCTCTTCATCACGACACCGCCCGATGTCGCCGCAGAAATCAAAGACATCTCCCCGCATGTCACCTACGGCTGGGGATGTATCCCTGCGACCGCGACCATCGGAGATACTGAAATCACCACCGCGCTCTTCCCCAAGAACGGCGGCTATCTTGTCCCTGTGAAAGTTGCCGCTCAGCGCGCCGAAAACATCGGCATCGGTGATACCGCCCGCGTTCGCCTTTTCATCGACCTCAAGCTCCCCTAAAATACAAAGAGCCCTCCAATCCTCAGATCGGAGGGCTCTGTATCAACATATCTAGCTCAGATCAAACCGATCAAGGTTGGTGATCTTTGTCCATACAGCAACAAAGTCATTGACAAATTTCTCGTTCGCATCCGCGCTTGCATAGACTTCCGCCAGCGACCGCAGAACAGAGTTCGACCCGAACACCAGATCCACTCGGCTCGCTGTCCACTTCGTTTCGCCAGACTGGCGACACTTCCCTTCAAAGGTGTCTTCCTTCTCGGAGGTTGCTGACCACTTCGTGTTCATATCCAGCAGATTCACAAAGAAGTCGTTCGTCAGAGCACCGGGCCGATTCGTAAAGACGCCTTCTGGCTTGCCACAACAATTGATATCAATTGCTCGCAAACCTCCAAGCAACACCGTCAGTTCCGGTGCCGTCAGAGTCAAAAGCTGAGCCTTATCAACCAGCATTGCTTCTGCTGGAACAGTGCAGTTCGCCTTCTGATAATTGCGGAAACCATCAGCAACCGGCTCTAGCACCGACATGCCGTGGAGATCGGTTTGCTCTTGTGAAGCATCCATCCGCCCAAGTGTGAAAGGAACTGTTGCCGTGACTCCAGCCGCCTTGGCCGCTTGTTCGACACCGACATTGCCAGCAAGAACGATCAGATCGGCTAGCGAAACTCGCTTCCCGCCTGTGGCCGCGTTGTTGAACTCGCTCTGAACACCTTCCAGGGCAGCAAGAACCTTCGCAAGTTGCGCCGGTTGGTTGACTTCCCAATCCTTTTGGGGAGCCAGACGAATCCGTGCCCCATTCGCGCCACCGCGCTTATCCGAGCCACGGAAAGTCGAACACGCCGCCCAAGCCGTACCCACAAGCTCCGAAACACTCAGACCCGTTGCGGCGATCTTGACTTTGAGTTCAGCAACATCGGCATCGTTCACCAGCGGGTGATTGACCGCCGGAATCGGGTCTTCCCAGATCAGTTCTTCCTTGGGAACTTCTGGCCCGAGATACCGCGAGCGCGGCCCCATATCGCGGTGAGTCAGCTTGAACCATGCCCGCGCAAACGCCTCGGCAAACGCCTGTGGATTTTCCAAGAAACGTCGCGAAATCTTCTCGTACTCAGGATCAAAGCGGAGCGAAAGGTCAGTTGTGAGCATCTGCGGCTTGTGCTTCTTATTCGAATCGTGAGCATCAGGAATCACATCCGGGCCATCCTTTGCGATCCACTGGTGTGCCCCCGCCGGGCTTTTCGTCAGTTCGTATTCATAGCCAAACAGATTCTCGAAGAAGTTATTGCTCCACTGCGCCGGAGTGGTTGTCCAAGCCAGTTCCAATCCGCTGGTGATGGTATCGCCACCCGAACCAGTGCCATGAGTGCTCGTCCATCCGCAACCTTGCTCTGCCAGACCAGCCATTTCTGGATCGGGGCCAACGTGGTCAGTCAAGCCAGCACCGTGGCATTTTCCGAAGGTGTGACCGCCCGCGATGAGTGCAACGGTTTCCTCATCATTCATCGCCATCCGGGCAAATGTTTCGCGGATATCATGAGCCGCGGCAACAGGATCGGGGTTTCCGTCTGGCCCTTCCGGGTTCACATAAATCAAGCCCATCTGAACGGCGGCAAGAGGATTATCCAGATCGCGCTCGCCTGTGTAGCGATTCTCACCGAGCCAATCCGCCTCGTTACCCCAATACACATCTTGATCCGGCTCCCAAGTATCAGCACGCCCCCCCGCAAAGCCAAAAGTGCGGAAGCCCATCGTTTCCAGAGCTACGTTCCCGGCAAGGATGATCAGGTCAGCCCAAGAGATCTTCTGACCGTACTTCTGTTTGATCGGCCAAAGCAGACGGCGTGACTTATCAATGTTCACGTTATCAGGCCAGCTATTCAGCGGAGCAAAGCGTTGCTGTCCCCGACCGCCGCCCCCACGGCCATCGCCTTCACGATATGTTCCCGCGCTGTGCCACGCCATCCGGATGAACTGCGGGCCGTAGTGTCCAAAGTCAGCGGGCCACCAATCCTGCGAGTCCGTCATCAGCTTTCGCAGATCGCTCTTGAGAGCTTCGTAATCCAGTTTCGCGAACTCCTCGCGGTAATCAAAATCCGAATCCAGCGGGTCAGATTTCGAAGAATGTTGGCTGAGCAAATCAACGCGGAGTTGGTTGGGCCACCAATCGCGATTCTGAGTACCACTGCCAGCCACCGGGCCGGCGGAATTTCCAGTCACAGGACACTTCGATTCATTTGACATATTTTTGATCTCTTTCTGTTAGCAAGTCACTTGTTTTGGCATTGAGGGCAAGTCCCCCAGTACACAACCTCAGCCTCATCTATCACAAAGCCGTGGTCTTCATTCGGTTCCAGGCAAGGCTTATCCCCCTTGGCGCAATCAATATCCACCGTTGCATGGCAATGGCGACAAATCAGGTGGTGGTGGTTATCCCCCACCCGCGTTTCGTAGAGTGCGGGGCGACCGGCTGGCTCAATCCGGCGGAGAATCCCCGCCGCAACCAATGCGTTCAGGTTGTCGTACACCGCCTGACGCGAGAGCGAGCCCAACTTCTGCCGTGCGGCATTGACAATGAACTCGGCGTCTTGATGCTTGCCTTCGTGCGCAACCACTTCCAGCACCGCTAACCGAGGCGCGGTGAGGCGAAGATTCGACTCCCGAAGGAGGGCTTTGACTTCTGGTTGCACTCCATTCAGCATACCACATTATCTGGACTGGGTACAGATAATCACCACTCTTCTGTCATGATTGGTGGCGGTCGAAAATCCTCGCCAAAACGTGCTTCGCGGCCATGCCAATCAGGCACTTCCCGCCACTTCATTCGGTCGAACTCAATGTTGCTGTAACAAAACTCAAAATGGAATCTTGATCGCTCCGGAGAGTCAACACCTGTTTCCTTTATCTCTGCCCCGAAAATGATTTCGTGAGGGCTGAGCACAAGCCTGCTTACGCCTTCAAATCTCAATTCCAAAAAGAAAAGTGGACTCATCTGCTTTTGAATCAGCATGCGCACCTGTGCTTTTTCGCGATATTCCATCGATCTATCTCGATCAACATAGTTGTCATTGATGTAGTGGACTTCTTTCACCAATCCATCATGTAAATCGACCACAAACTCTAAGAACTTGTCGATCTCTTCTAACTCAGTGAGAACTGTCCAATCTGACAAATCCAACTACTCCCGCAACACCCAGCCATCCGGATCAATCACATAACTACCGGCATCCCCAACTTCCACCGTCGCCGCACCCAGCATCGACACCCGTTGCGCCTTCCCCGCAACCACAACATCCACGGGCATGGGGAACGGTAAGTCGCCCGGCACCTCCCACTTCAAATTCAATCGAGAGCCGTTCTGCGTCGCGACCAGCTTAGGGAGTTTTGCTTGACGCACATACACTTCGAAGAACCAGCGCAGGTCTTGCCCCGATTCCTGGGAGGCGATGTTCACAAAGTCGTCGGTGGTGACCAGCCGCAGGGCGCGTCCATCCGCCCAGGTTTCTGATTCCTTGGTGGGATACGCCATCCGCCGGATGGAGCGCAGAAACGCGTCATCCCCAATGAGATAGCGAAGCGAGTGCAGAACCAACGCCCCTTTATCGTAGATGTCCCCGCCGTAGGACGCGCTGGAAGTCTCCTCACGCGGGGCAACGGGAGCCGCGTTCCGAATTGCGCGGCGACGACGCTTCATCCCATCAAAGTAGGCTTGCTTACCCCGGGTTTGCTCGATATAGAAGGTGTCTAAGAAGCTCTGGAACCCTTCGTGAATCCACATATCCCGCCAGTCGGCATTGCTGACCAGGTTCGCCCACCATTCATGCCCGAATTCGTGGAGGAGCAGCCAATCGAGGCCGTCTTCCGCAAACCGATAACGGTTTCCGTAGGCAATGGAAGTCGAGTGCTCCATCCCCAGGTGCGGCGTTTCGACAATGCCCATTTTTACAGTCCGGAACGGGAACGGCCCGCAATACTTTTCCATGAAGTGGAAGTATTTCTTCTGCTCTTCAATCAGCTTCCCGGCCTTGTCTTTGTTGTCTGGCAAAACATAGTAATGAACCGGAACAGTCTGTCCCCCAAGGGACTTCACCGAATCCGTAACAAGCTCGTAAGGTGCAGCATTGAATACCAGCGAGTAGTTGTTGATCGGGAGCGACATATGCCAATCAAAAGTCTTGGTTTGATCGCCGCTCGTTGAGGTTTTCACGAGTTTCCCTGGCCCAACCGCCAATAACCCTTCCGGCACGGTGATCCGCATGGTCGCCTTGTTTGGGCGATCCGAAGGATGATCTTTGCAGGGGAAAAGGAGGTCGGCACCGGCTCCCTGCAATGCCACCGAAACCCAGTCCGCCCCGCTCGGAGTCTTCGCCCACATGAACCCGCCATCCCAGGGCGCATTCCGGGCAACATGCGGCACACCATCGTAGGTGATCTCTACCGACATCTTTTCGCCCGGCTGCTTGGAAAGTGGGAAGTAGACTCTCATGGCACCCGGCAAACGGTCGAATCTCAAGTCGGTCTTGCCATCGGTCACCCGACGCACTTCGTACGGATCATCCAGATCAATCAGCACGCTCCCGGTCGGGATGACGATATTGGCATCAATGATCGTCTTTCCTGAGATCGACTTGGTTGCTGGTTTGACATTCAGGGCGATGTCGTAAGACTGGACATCATAGCAAGCCTGTTCCAGCATCAGCGGGCCACCGGAGATGTGTTGCGGCGGTTGCTGTTGCGCCAGGAGGAGAAAGAGTGCCGGGGTCATGAATCAAGTTTAGACCAAATTCAAGCTCCCGGCACTGCTGTTCTCAATGCTGAGTGAAGCTACTTTCCGTCGCCATCTTTCGGCGGGGTCCAATCCTGCACTATTGTGTTCTGGAATGTATCAATCAGCCACTTGTCACCGTGTTTGGACATCGCGATTGTTTGTTTGCCATCCCTCTTCAAATCCTCACTTCCCTTCATCAGTTTCCCTTGTGTTAGGACAACTGCGACATTATCACCGTACCAACGGATCAAGTCAATTTTAAGAACCATTTGAGTTCCTTTATATGGTCCTTCAAAAATCCCCTTGTGACCTTCTTCAATCACCACGCGAGTTTTGATACGCATTCCACTCCAGACGGTGAAGTCAGCATCTTCAGAAAATGCAGCGGCAAACGCTTTGGCATCACTTTTTGCCCAGGCAGTTTCTAGTTGATGAAGGACACCCTTGACGGCGTCTTCTTTGGTTTGAAGTTCGCCACCAGAGAGCACGTTTGTCGATAAAAGCATAGCGAGGACAGACATCTGTAACATAGCACAGTGATTTTACAGAATTATTCGAGGTTTTGGCATTAATGGAATGCGCGGACTTCTACCGAACCGCGACAAGCTAGCGCGGCTTTGCGTCCCCATTCGGTGGCTTCTTCCATGCTCGCCGCCTCGATCACCCAGAGCCCGTTGACGTACTTCTCAGCGCGGAGGAGCGAGCCCTCTTCTACTTGAGTTATGCCATCTGCGCTCCAGTGGATTGAGGTGGCTGTATCGGGGTCTTGAAGCCCGCCCACAAAAATGCGGACGCCGGCGGCAACCATCTCTTCATTGACAGCGTCAATATCGCGCATGACTTCCGCCGTGATTTGGGAGAAGTCGTATCCGTGGGGTCGGTGGATAGTGATGAGAAATTTCAACTGATGTCAGCCTTTTACTGCCGCCTCAATCCCAGCGCAATCAATCTTGCCCATCGTCATCATCGCTTCGAATGCGCGGCGAGCCTCTTCCCCGCCAGCGGCAAGAGCATCGGTCAGAACTCGCGGAGTGATTTGCCAGCTAATCCCCCATTTATCCTTGCACCATCCGCAGGCACTTTCCTCGCCTCCATTCTCAACGATGGCATTCCAGTAGCGATCCGTTTCCTCTTGGTTATCGGTCGCAATTTGGAATGAGAACGCCTCGCAGTGAGTGAACGCCGGGCCGCCATTGAGGCCAATACACGGAATTCCGACAACGGTGAAATCCACGGTGAGAACATCGCCTTCCTGACCAGACGGGTAGTCCGACGGCGCACGGAAGATGTTATTGACCGCGCTATCCGGAAAGGTTGCGGCATAGAATTCAGCTGCTTCCAGAGCATCGTTGTTGAACCAAAGGCAGATCATGTTTTTCGGCTTCATGAGTGCATCTATTATGCAGGAGTTGGAGCGGATTTGCCCCACTTTTTGACAAGCGGAAAGACATCGCTCGCCACCAAGTGCATCCCCACCCAAAGCGTGAACCACTTCACCCCGAGAACGATCTCAAGCCAAGCCATTGACGGGTAATTAGCAACGAAATACCCCAGCGCAAGAATCCCTCCATTGATCAGCAGAATCGTGATCGGGAGAAGCCAGATATCCCGCTTTTTCATGCGAGCATTGCCCACAAAGTAGCTTCCAAGATAGTGATAGTAGCTCCCAAAAGCGATATGGAAGATGTAAACGCCTGCAAGGAAAACAGGGATGTTTTTGTAGCTGAGCGTCCCCCAAACCGCTGCTTCGGCAACAAAGAAAAGGGAGAGCAGAGTTCCCCGCTTATCCCCGGTCAGGAGGTCTTTCCAACCGCCGGTAGCGAGGATCAGTACCGCAATCGCGACCGATACTCCCCACATGATCCATCGGTACTGCGAGATTTCGCCCATATCCAGCAGTACGACCGTCAGCCATCCGAAAGTAAGGATGGGTTGGTACGAGTTGAGCCAACGCTTGAGGATGGGCTCGGGGACGGCTTTTGGTGATGCAAAGAACTTCTCTGCTTTGAGAAAGTGATCGATGAAGTACACCCAGACCAGTGCCCCAAAAATCGCCGTTCCAATTACGTATCGCATCGCTGCCAACACCAGAAATGAACCCACCAGTATCACCAAGTAGATCAGAAGACGTTGGCTCCGATAAGCATCGCGCACTGCGGTAAGGGCACCCCCTTGCCCTCGATAAGCAAAGACAAAATGCGCCCAACCAGCCCAAGCGGTACAGGCATAGACATTCATCGCTTCTGGAGAAAGGTTGGTCATTGCCCCCTCAGGAACAAGTTGGAAAGGCAGAGCGAAGGTCAGCCCGATGATCAGGCATGTGAGGGCAAGCAGGATTCTCGGCAATGATTGCGACTGCTGAGCCCCTGCTTCTGGCATAGCTGATTTTAGCTGGTCACTTCCCCGTGTCGTACTCATGCTGACTTGGAATCAGCAACAAATCTGATCGCAATACAGTTTCAAATCTGGGAAAATAGGTCGATGACTAGTTTGGTGGAATATTGCAAACGCGACGCCCTTGATGCGATGGAGCACTTTCTCAGAAATTTCTCGCATGTCCCCGACGACAAGCTGAACTGGTCACCCACCCCAACATCCAAAAGTGCACTTCGGATTGCGGCTCATACTGCCGTCGCCATCGGGAACTTCACGAAAATGATGCGAGATCGACGCCTCCCTTACGGAGACGAGATTCCAGAGTTTATGGCACAAACCGCCGCTCGGGAGGTCGCTATCACCACCCGCGAGGAGGCTGAGGAGTTACTTCGCAAGAACATGGCCGAGGTGATTACCGCGATGGATGATCTCACGGATGAAGAGGCTGAGATGGTACTGGATACCGGGCAAGGCTGGCAGATGCCCATGTCATTCCTGATGAAACTTCCCAGTAAGCACACTGCGTGGCACATTGGCCAGATCGATTTTCTTCAAACTTGCTGGGATGATCAGGAGATTTATGTCGGCTAACCCCCCCATACTGCTAAGAACCGAGCACTTCTTGCTCCGCCCCATCACGACCGCAGATGCTCAGTTGGACTACGAGGCAGTCATGGCAACCAAAGACTTCCTCCGAGGTTGGGAGCAGACCGGCTGGCCCGCAGATGACTTCACAGTTGAGGAGAACAGAGCGGATTTGCTGCGCATGGAGAAACGACACAAGACCGGCGAATCGTGGAGCTACACGGTTCTTGATCCCAGCGAATCTCAATGCCTGGGATGCGTTTACATAACTCCAACTTCGGCTCCAGTTTTTCAGAAGCCGGAAATTATTGCACTCGATCACAACAACTGGGCTGACTACGATGTCGCAGTCTACTTTTGGATACGAAAGGAGCTCATGGAAACAACAATAGAAAGGGAGTTTTTGGACCGGCTCCAAAAATGGTTTGCGGAGACTTGGAAACTCCGAAATGTGCTTTTTATCACTTCAGAAGTTTGTAGCCACCATATCGGACTATTGGAATCGAAGGGTTATTTGTCCGTTTTCAATCTGAAGTACGCAGATAAACCCGGGCTTGAAGTAGCCTTTGGAAGAATCTAAGCCCAATGCTTGATCTCATTGATTAGCACATCCATATCGATATCTTTCGTCTTATTGAAACTGATGCAGTAGCCGGTCACTTTTGCCTTTCCAATTGTTGATCCAATTCGTTTCTTCAGAGCCTCTTTGTCTTCAAGGCCCATGATGAACACAGATATCCCGCTTGCTTTCGCGCTCAGCCCGATCCGAAAAAACTCCTTCTCCGAGCCGTTTGCATATTGGATCGTATAGAAAGAGTAACCAATCGTCGGGTTCGAAACAATCTTCCCTTCTTCATTGCGACCATCGGAAAACCAAAGTTTGCACCCCGGCAAAGCTGCAGAAATGAGATCATGCAGGGTCTGGATTTCCCCTCGCTTTTTATCATCCAAAGCACTAATGAATTGTCTGATTTCTTCTTCGACGGTCATGGTTTTTCGTGCTGTAGACTACTCCATCGTGATGACCGCGCATGAACTTCTAAAACACCAAGCAGAAATTGCTTATCAGGAATTGCGTGATTCCCTTGAAGGCCTCACCCAGGAGCAGTCGTGGGCAGTCACAAATCTGCTTCCCGATGAATACCTCCATAGCGAGGGTTCAATTCTCAGCCAAATCGCACACATTGCCAATGGCAAGTTCATCTATGCCAGCGTTGGATTCCGCAATTCTGAGATCAGATGGCGTGAACTTTCGCCCAAAATTGATTCCCTTTGGCCAAACCTTGAGGCAGTCACTGCTTGGCTGGATGAAGCCCACCAATATTGGCTTAATGCATGGGCGGAGGTCAGTGATCTTGAAGAAGAGCGACCGAGGTTTGATGGAACGATGTTTCCGGGTTGGAAGCTCATTACCATCGGGATCCACCACGACGAATACCATGCAGGGCAGATCCAACTTCAGCGATCAATTCTGGAGCCATCTGATATTCCCCCACAACCTGAAGGTGATCTCTGGGAGAAATATTGCAAGGATTTTCCTTGCTGGTAGCCCTCACTGCTCTGAGCTCAGCTCATTCAGATCCAAGGGCTTTGAATACATGGCAATCCCGCCATCTTCATCTCTCGGCCATTCGCTCTCCGGGCGATCCCAGTAGAGCTCTACTCCGTTCCCATCAGGGTCAGAAAGGTAGATGGCCTCGCTGACTCCATGGTCGCTGGCACCATCAAGCGGATAGCCCGCGTCAATGAGTCGGCGGAGAGCGTCCGCCAGGCTTGCCCGCGTGGGATAAAGAATGGCGAGATGATAAAGCCCCGTTGTTCCCTTCGGTGGCGGGGAGCCGCCCAAACTCTCCCAGGTGTTCAGCCCGATGTGATGGTGGTATCCACCCGCCGACAAGAAAACAGCACCCGAGCCGTATCTCTGCGTGATCTCAAAACCCAATATGCCGGAGTAGAACGCAAGCGAGCGTTCCAACTCCGACACTCTCAGGTGGACGTGACCAATCCGCACTCCGGGGTCAATCTTGCGGCTCTGACTAATTTCACTCATCTTCAACGCAATCTACTCGCATTACTTTGATCTCATTTCTTAGTGAGGTCGATTAGCGACGACGGATCATCAGGAACATCCGACTATCTTGCCGTATCAGTCCATATAATGTTGGGGATCCAGAAGCAAATCTGCCAAGAGTTCGGCACGTTCAAAGCATTGGTCTATGATTTTGGCTTCACGCTCAGAATCTGGTGTCCAATTGACAATCCCCAATGTATTAGATACAAATGCGATAACTATTGCGTGCTTAATCTGCACATTGAACTCTTCGCTGCTTATCTTCATCTCATCAGAATTCAACGCCTCTAAATATGAGTTTGCAATATCAAAATAGTTTGACATATTGCCTACTTGAGGACAAATAGCTATGAAATCTAATACGCCAGGACCACGTGTGATATTCGCCCAATCTAAGATAACTGTTTCATTCTCTACAGGAGTAAATAGTATATTATCAAGATGCAAATCAGAATGTAATAGCGTCGATGGAAGTAGCTCAAGAAACCTTACGGATTCTTGATACATCTTGGGCAATCTGTCAAGCATTGTGCTGGTCAATCTTCCAATTTTGCTTTCATGAAGTGAAATCAATTTCTCTCTGCGTGAAACTATCCACTCTACATCACGAGCCACAATTCTTGGGTTGATCCACTCGAATTGCAAATTAGGGCTATCCCAGAATTGTGAGTGAAATGTTCCCAGCGTACATGCGATATCTTTCCATGCACCTATATTTGTTCCTGTTAACACATCCCCCTGTAGACATCCCTCAAATGCTTCTAATACAAGAACGGCTCTTCGCTTATCGAAATCTAAGCCCGCATAGTAACAACGAGGAATCTGGATTGAAATACATTCTCCGAACTGCTCATAGAAATAGAGTTCTTTATCACTGTGCAATTTCTCTGCATTCCAGAACTTTACGACTATGTTTCGTACTGAATTTAGTCGAACTCGATAGATTTCGCTAGCAAAACCGTAATCCTCCCCAATGCGCTCAATACCAAAGTCTGAAAAATCATATTCTTCGTCGATGTGCAATTGGATCCATTCAGGCGTTAAATCTGAGACAGAGCACGGAACATTTTGTCGATCAATGCGCACATTACTAGAGTACTCCTAGTTTATGATAAAAATATTGAAAGAGCTAATTGAGAGCCGATTTCTCGCACGCTTGCATCTGACTCACGTCCGCGACGCATAAAAATTGACCCGAGTTTCACTTCTCATATTCACGGTAGTGTTGCCGCATGGCTGGCGGTAGCTTCTCGATTGCCGCCCGCAAACCTCCCCGGTGCATAACCGAGGCGCACTGATCCTAAATTTGCGAGCTAGCTAACAGAATCGCGCATTTTGGATTCACCTATCCGGGTCCCGCCCCTCCCTTCCCACGCGAAGTACCATCTCGCTGTGACCAAAAGTCGCTTCGCAAATCAGCACCATCATCATCACCACGTTTAATCGGTGGAGGTGATTTGTTGTTTTGCGAAAACCGCCGCCGGGCTTCTGGCGGCGGTTTTTCTTTGTTAGCTCCTCAAAATTCCTCCACATCAGATGTTCCGGCTCCGTAGCAGTCAGGAACAGCCATGTCTCAGTCATCAAAAATACAGTTCGCACTTCCCAAGGGAAGGATGTACGAATCCATTATTCAGCTTCTTGCGGATGCCGGAATCAAGCTCACCACATCCGAGCGAGGGTATCGCCCCTCGCTCAGTCTGGATGAGGTCGACACCAAGATTCTCAAACCCCAGAACATCATTGAGATGCTGGATTTGGGCTCGCGGGATGTTGGCTTCGCCGGTGCCGACTGGGTAGAAGAACTTGGCGCAGATGTCATCGAAATCCTAGATACTGGGCTAGATCGAGTTCAAATTGTTGTCGCTGCTTCCCCGTTGGTAATGAGAGATGGACAGTTGACCAACACTCCTCTCCGCGTCGCCAGCGAGTACGAACGACTGACTCGCCAGTGGCTTGCAAATTCGAATCGGACGGATACTATTATCCGCTCATTCGGCTCGACGGAAGTCTTCCCACCAGAGGATGCGGATTATGTGATCGACATCTCGGCGACTGGCTCCACGCTCCGCGCCAACCAACTCTTAGTGATTGAAGAGATTGGCGAATCATCAACGCGGCTGTATGCCAGCCGAAAAGCGATGGGCAACCCGGAAAAACGAAAGTGGATTGAGGATCTGCGAATGGTGCTGGATTCCGTTCTGCTTGCCCGCAAACGAGTGATGGTTGAGGCAAACGTAGAATCCGCCTGCCTGGACGCAATCATGGCGATCTTCCCGGCGATGAAGCAACCAACCGTTTCTAAACTTGCTGGCAACCAGGGATTCGCGGTCAAAGCCGCGGTGGAGCGGGATCAAATCTTCCAACTCATCCCGAGCCTCAAGCACGCAGGAGCTTCTGACATTGTCATCACCGACATCTCCAAGGTGGTGCGGTAATGGCGATTCCAATCACTGAACGTTCAAAAAGAATGCCGCTTGCCTACCCAAACACACCAATGGATGTCGATATCCAGCTTGATCTGAAAGACTCCATTCCCAATTGGCGAGGACTGGTTCCCGACGTGGAATCCAGCTATCCCGACACATCAACTCTCCAGTGGCGGATTTCAGAAAAACGAGGGGTGAGCATAGATCAAGTGCGTGTGACTGCCGGGGCCGATGATGCTCTCTGGCAACTGATAACCGCCTTCCTCGAGCCAGGACTGAATTTGATCACCACGTCACCTTGCTTCCCGATGATCCCTCGGTATGTTGCGGCGGCAGGAGGAGAACTCAAGACTTGCCAATGGCTCGATGGAGACTTTCCCACTCAGTCTTTGATCAGCCAGATCGATGACAAAACGAGCGTTGTGTTAGTCACCTCGCCCAACAATCCAACCGGGCGATGCATCCCTTTTGATCAAATCCTCTCGTTGGCTGAAAACGCTTCCAATTCGGTCTTTGTTTGGGATGCCGTCTACGCGGATTATTGCAATCAGTCTCCACTGAAAATCTTGGACTGCGTACCGAATTCCGTCATCGTTGAGAGTTTCAGTAAGAGCTATGGTGTCCCCGGTGCTCGTCTTGGGTTTGCTATCACGTCAAACCCGGAGATCCTTGAGCGGATGGCGCAGGTCGCCCAGCCGTATTCGGTCTCAACGGGTTCCCTCGCTCTTGGAGCAACGTTGTTGGATCAGGAAACGGAGTTTTCTTCCGCACGGCAGAAGATCATTAAGAACCGTGAGCTTCTACAAAACTGGCTTCAAGACCAAGGAATTTCAGTGCTTCCCTCGGATGCCAATTTCTTACTGGTCAGATCAGGAAGTGCTACTGAAGCCCTCACTACCTGCGAGCAGTTGAAGAAAAAGGGGATTCTCGTCAGGAGCTTCGCCCCTGATTCTGAAATCGGCACATATCTCCGTGTTGGAGTCCCCTATACCAACGAGGATTTGGCCTTGTTCCAATCCGCATGGATGGAGGTGACATCGTGTCAATAAAGGTGCACTACATCCCCACCGGAGTCGCAAATCTGGCTTCTCTTCGAACTGGTTTCTGGCAATTGGAAGCTGAACTGACTCCTGCCGAAACCGCTGACGAAGTGCGGAATGCCGACTATCTGCTTTTGCCAGGAGTAGGAGCCTTCACAGCAGCGATAAACGCACTCACAGAGTTGAATATCAAAGAATCATTAACCGAGCGCATTCAATCTGATCGCCCCACTTTTGCCGTGTGCCTCGGGATGCAGTTGCTTGCCCAATCGAGTGAGGAAGCTCCCGGGCTTCCCGGACTCGGAATTGTCGAGGCAAAGGTGGAATGGCTCGGACGAAACGCAGCCGTTGTTCCCCACATGGGATGGAACCGTGTCGTAGGATCTGGCGCGGCGGAATACGCTTACTTTGCGAACTCATTCGCCATTCGCGCTGATCAAATCACCGGCTGGAACGTTGCAAGCTTTGAGTACGGCGATCAGTACATAGCGATGATGCAACGAGGGGTAACAGTAGCCTGCCAGTTTCACCCAGAGATTTCCGGAAATTATGGCAAGTCGATCATGCGTAACTGGTTGGAGGGCAAATCATGCTAACGCGGAGGGTGATTCCTTGCCTTGATATTAACGGTGGGCGCGTTGTCAAAGGCGTTCAGTTCCAATCGCTTCGAGATGCCGGCGATCCCGTTACCTGCGCAGCACTCTATGAGAGCCAAGGTGCGGATGAGATTGTAGTGCTGGATGTCTCAGCTACTTTGGAAGCGAGAAAAACGGCTCGTCAGATGGTAAGTGCCATCCGTGGAGTTCTCTCAATTCCATTGACTGTCGGCGGAGGCGTTCGGTCGCTTGATGATGTCTGGCAACTGTTGGAATTCGGAGCGGACAAGGTCGCAATAAACACCGCCGCCAGCGAAAATCCAGATTTGATCAATCAGGTCGCGGAGCGTTTTGGTCGCCAGTGCACCGTCGTTGCCATTGACAACCAGCAAGGTTCTGTTTTTACACACGCTGGCAGTCGAAACACCAATAGAAAAACCACCGAATGGACAAAGGAAGTAGCCGAGCGCGGTGCGGGAGAAATCCTGCTCACAAGCATTGATTGTGACGGCAAGCAAGCGGGATTCAACACCCAGTTACTGGCCCAAGTCCGCAAGGCAGTCTCAATTCCGATCATTGCATCGGGAGGTGCAGGGTGTTTGAAGCACTTTTCCGATGCAATTCAATCTGGTGCCGATGCTGTTCTCGCCGCTAGCCTTTTTCACGACCAAGTGCTTTCTATCCAAGAAGTCAAATCCTATTTTCGTTCCCAAAACATCGAGGTGCGCTCATGATCATCCCTTCCATTGATATACAAAATGGCCGCGTTGTCCAACTGCGCCATGGCAAAGAACTGATCTTGGAATCAGACCGCGATCCCATAGAACTGGTCAAGCATTTTTCGATCTGCGGAGAAGTTGCGGTCATTGATCTTGATGCGGCAATGGGGCGAGGCAACAACGAAGCCCTAATAACCGAAATGGTCAAGCCTGGCCGGTGCCGAGTCGGCGGGGGTAGCCGCGATGTCGACACCGCCATCAAGTGGCTGGATCGTGGCGCACGAAAAGTCATTCTTGGAACGGCGGCAACACCAGAAATCCTCTCTCAACTTCCCCGCTCGCGAGTGATGGCGGCGGTGGACATCCGAGACGGCAAAGTCTCAACTCAGGGATGGACGAAGGATACGAGTCAGGATGGGCTTGATACTCTCAGGGCTTTACGGGAATATGTCAGCGGCTTTCTTGTCACGAATATTGGCAGAGAAGGAACTCTGGCTGGCTTAGACAAGCAGTTCGCACTCGATGTCAAAGAGGCGGCAGGGGATGTGCCCGTCACCTTGGCTGGAGGAATCTCCACGTTGGACGAAATCAAGCAACTCGACACGATGGGCATGGATGCACAGGTAGGAATGGCGATGTATCAAGGTCACTTCACCTTGGGTCAAGGGTTTGCCGCTTGCTTGAAATCTGATCGCGATGATGGATTGATCCCGACTGTTGTTTGCAACGAGAACGGAGCCTGCTTAGGGTTGGTTTACTCATCCCAAGAGAGCCTTGCCCAGGCAATTGATGGAGAGGCTGGAATCTACTATTCTCGCAAGCGGGGAATCTGGAGAAAAGGCGAGTCGAGCGGCAATCAACAAAAACTCATCCGGGTTGATCGCGATTGCGACTCCGACGCTTTGCGGTTCACAGTGCAGCAAGAAGGCGATGGATTCTGCCACTTAGGTCGTCAGAGTTGCTTTGGGGAAAGCCGCACCCTTGATGCGCTGGAAGAGCGGATTGATCGTGCGATCGCTTCTGCCGAAGACAGTTCCTATACAAAGCGACTGATTGGTGACACCAACCTGCTCAACTCCAAAATCAAGGAGGAAGCAGTTGAGCTAGCCGAAGCTGAATCTCGGGAAGATGTCATCTGGGAAGCCGCCGACCTGCTCTACTTCGCTACTGTGAAGTTGCGCTCAGCGAATTTGAATTGGGCGGATATCTGGCCAGAACTGGAAAGCAGGTCACTCAGGATCAACCGCCGAAGAGGGGATGCAAAATGAGCATCAAGATCATCGCTCAAAGCGAACTCCGAAGCCGAAGCCTGGGCGCAATCCCACAAGGAGTGTTGGAGAAAGCGCGGCACATCGTCGAAGATATCCGGGCTGGTGGAAAAGAAGCCGCCGTCACTTATGCTCAGAAGTTTGATCAGCTTGGCGATCGCCCATTGCTGGTTACCAAGGAAGAACGAAAAGACGCTCTTGATCAACTCAAGCCGTCGGATCGCCAAGTTTTAGAATCCGCGGCGGGGCGCATTCGCACATTTGCCGAAGCCCACCGAGCCGCTCTCCAGGATTTTGAGATCACTGAGCCTTTGAGTGGGGCAAGAATGGGCGTGCGTCACCAGCCAGTGGACTGCGCAGGGTGCTACGCTCCTGGCGGGCGATATCCGCTTGTCTCCAGCATCCTCATGACGGTGATTCCCGCCAAGGTTGCCGGAGTCAAAGAGGTAGTGCTCGCCACCCCGAATGCGACTCCACTCATGCTGGCGGCGGCGGAAATTGCTGGCGCCGATGCCGTTCTGAGAATCGGAGGCGCACAGGCAATCGCTTCCCTTGCGTTCGGAATTTCTGGTAATTCTCACTCCGATATGATTGTCGGGCCGGGTAATCAGTGGGTGACCGCAGCAAAGCAGATCATCTCTGCGGAGAGGGGAATTGATATGCTGGCTGGCCCATCCGAGCTTCTCATCATCGCCGATGATTCTGCGCCGCCGGATTTGATTGCGGCGGATCTGCTGGCTCAAGCCGAGCATGATGTGGAGGCAATCCCGCTTGTGATCTGCACAAGTCAGGCACTCGCGGAGAAGGTGCAGACAGAGGTGGATGCTCAGCTCAATGCCTTGCCGGAGCCGAATCGCTCAACCGCTCGGGCGGCTTTGGAAAATGGCGGAGTCGTGATCTCAGATTCGCCTGATGATGCGGTTCGCCTGGCGAACGATATCGCTCCCGAGCACTTGGAGATCATGACGGAGAACCCCGAGGCGCTGGCTTCGCGGTGCCGGAACTTTGGTGGGCTCTTTATTGGGTCACACGCAGCGGAGGTGTTTGGCGACTATGGGATTGGCCCGAACCACACATTGCCTACTTCGGGGGTCGCCAAGTTCAGTGCGGGGCTTTCCGTCGCTCACTTCCTTCGTGCTCAGACGTATATTGCCTGCGATCAACCCGTAGGAGGTGAGATTGTCGATCAGACTGTGAAGCTGGCAAGGATGGAGGGGCTAGAGGGCCACGCTCAAGCGGCTTTGCGACGAAGGGGTGCTCAATTGTAGAGGTGGGGGAAAATGGTACTCCGAAGTGCACGCGATTAGAACTTCGCTCTTCCGACACTAGCCTATTCAAGTTCGTCAGGTGCATCTATATCCGGGCTAACTCCGTGAGGAATCGCAGACGGTTCTGGGCGATGAAGATTCACCCCTCAGCCCTAGCTCCTTTTCCTCGTCGCAGCGTTTTCGAGGTGGTCGCCACAGTGGTTGACCACGATGAGGCCCGACTCTTTATCAACGGCGAAGTGAACGCGCAGGAATCGATTGCGGTCTGATCGATCAAGCTTGGCATGGGGCTCCATCGAGAGCTCTCGCCCTTTGTAATTGAACTGCCGTTGGGCCATCAGTTTCGGGTTGCTTCGAGTCGTGTCGGACTCGGTGAACGAAATGTCGCAGCCGCTTTTTGCCCTAAACTCTTGCTCAAGTTGCCGACGTTCTAGGGACTGATTGAACGACAGATCATGGAGGTCGGTCGCCAGTGACCAAAGCAGGCTCCAAACATCTCCAATGTCACTCCTGACATCGTTGAACTCGGCATTCTTGGCCGTGCGCATGGCACGCTTCGTAAACACGATTCTTTGCGGATGGAGTTCGGCGATCAACTCAACGCACTCCTGAACCGTTACCGGCAACTTCCGGAAGTGGTCGATAGCTTCGAGCGCCTTTTTGGCTTGGCCGAGCTGCTTCTCCGCTTCGACCCGCGCCTCGGTTGCGATGGCTTCTTGGTTATCGGCGTGTTGCTTGCCTTCCCGAGCCAACTCAAGATCGAATTCCAATTGCTCGTTCTCCTTTTGGAGTTCATCGATCTTCTCCTCCAGACGCTTGTTGTCAGCTTCAAAGAGTTCAATAAGCTCTGTATCAGTCCCCGGGGCAAGCGACTCACGCAGTTGCCGCAAGCGATTTCGCCGGTGCCGATCTTGAACGTCTTCGAGCGTAAAAACGGCATCATGGCGACCTAGATCCATCCTTCGAGTCAACGCCCGAATGATTTCGACAGCGACTTGAGAAGCTCCAAGCTCGTCGATCTGATTCTTGCTGTAGTAGCGATGGCGTCCAGAATCCCGATCGTCATCGAACCGAACGCCAGGTTGGTAGATGCGTACCATCCCGTCCAATGCTCGGAACCGGAAAGGCAGTGCTTCGATCAGAGCCGATTCGGCCTCCCCGTCTTGTGAGACAATAATCGCCGCCGCTCCAGCGATTTTCTTAGAAAGTCCTTGCGGGACGACGAGAGGATCGAGGTGCGTCCGTTCTCTGGCCACCCATACAATTGGGCATCTCCGCTCCGTGGATGCAAGCAGATCAAGAATGTGGGGGACGTCCTTCACTTCAAAAGGCAACGGACCGTTCGTCAAAGGAAGATCGCCTGAATGAGGCATCCAATAATCAGAAAGGAACTGCTCGACGATTTTCGGCGCGGAGAACGAGGGTGGAACTGGCTCAGCGCCAACATAGCCGTGCCGGATGAAATGGGTCACCGTAATGCCAATCGTGAATTCGCCTTCACCTTGCGCGATGATTCCGATATCAGAACACCAATATCGATCCCGAACCGAACTATCCTGAATCTGCATTCTCGCTGCCCAGAACTGGGGCTGATCAGGTGTTCCATTGCCGATCTCGCGATTCGTCTCGACAAACTGACCCAAAACATTTGGGTGCTTGCAGTTTCCGTAGGTGTAAAACCAGGACTGGCCCAGCTCATCACCCATCCCTGAGCGCTCACGCATCCAAGCCCGAACGGTTTTGACCAGGGTCTTCCATGCTTCCGGTGAGCCGTCCTTGGGCCGCACGTCGAATGAAGCTTGGTAATGCAAATTTGTATGAAGCCGCACTCTACACTTTATACTCGACACTTTGGGTTCGAATGTAACTGAAACCGGAGACTGATCAGACTCCAAAGTTCGAATCCCGACTGGTCGGTTCTGTTCTTGAACCTGAGAGAATTTTCGTTTTGAACCTAAGGGGAAAGTGGTACTCCGGACGGGATTCGAACCCGCGACCTTCGCCGTGAAAGGGCGACGTCCTAACCGCTAGACGACCGGAGCAGCCAGGGGATATTGTGCCTCAAACGGGGCACTCGGTGCAAGGCGGGCTTAGGTATCCATTGCAATCGGGCCCACAGCAATACCAGTCCAACATCAACCCGCCCCATGAGCGGTACCCTGAACCCATGATGCACTCCGACTTGGAGACCGTTGTCCGAGCGGTAGCCAAGAAACTTAACCCAGAAAAGGAAGCGACGGACATTCAAGCCCTATCTGGCGGTTTCGCGGCGACAGTCGCATCCTTCCGATTGGGTGAGGAAACACTGGTTTTCAAATATCACGGCGAGTGCGAGCACGAAGATCCTTGCGTCGCGCACAAAGAAGTGGCCCTGTTTGAATTTGCGTCCCAGGTTGGGATTCCCAGCCCCCACATGGTTCAATCCGTAAGCGTGCCCGAGCTACTTGACTACGACGCGTTGATCCTGAGCTATATGCCGGGGGAAGGGTGCAGAACTATCACGAACTATTCTCAAGCAGGAGATCAAGTTGCGATTGTCCTTGCCAAGTTGCACTCCCAAAAGCCTCCTAATTATCCATTTCCAGATATCAACAACTACTGGAGTCAGTATCTCCCTGACGATGTGTCCGCACCGAAGTCCAAGAACATGTGCGCTCTCCATGCGGATCTGTGGTTTGGCAACTGCCTATGGAGCAACAGTGAAGTTGTTGGGGTTTTGGATTGGGAGGACGGCGGCGTTGGCGATCCCATGATTGATCTCGCCAAAGCCACCGTGGAGGCATCAGCATTTTTTGCGCCACATCTCTTTGATATCATGCCCCAGGTGTACGCCAAGCACTCAACCCACTCGTTAGAAAATTTACCAATCTGGCAGTTGGCGGTGATTATAAAAACCAAGCAATCGCTTCCCAACTACGGTTTTGATGCAAAGAAAGAAAAGATCGCTTGGGATCAGCTTGAACAGGATGAAATCACTGTCCGTAAAAGAATAGATGGGCTCACTCAGTGTTGAGTGAGCCCATCCTGTGTAATCGATCGGCGGGATTAGCGTCCAGTTACGTCAGTGCCTTGTCGCACCTTATCGACTGAGTTGCGCTCAGTCTCTTCTGCCTCAGCGCGAATCTCTTCATTCTCCTTTGCAAGAGAATCCAACTTCGCTTCTGTAAATTCAGTGCGGACTTTGCCCGTCAAGCCAGGCATCCGACGTGCGCCTACATAGCGAGTCTTGTAATAGCTGTCACTCACCAGAGAGTTCACTTGGACTTTTCCGCCACCACTCGAAGCGTGGATGAACTTGCCATTGCCAATGTAAATTCCAACGTGACTCACGCGGTTTGCGCGAGTTGTTTTGAAGAAGATCAAGTCGCCCGCTTGCAAGCTAGATCGATCAACTTTCAATCCGTATTGGGATTGTGAGATCGAAGTTCGCGGAATGGTCATCCCGTGCTTTTGGAAAACGTAATAGACGAATCCACTACAGTCAAATCCAGATCGGCTGGTCCCGCCCCAAACGTATCGTACTCCGCGTTGAGCGAAAGCCGTTTCCAGCAAGGAATCAACTTTAGAACCATTTGGTGCCGGGAGAGCCGGTGCCGCATTAGCAGGTTTTGGTGCGTTTGCCGCTGATTTTGGAATACTTGAAGAAACCGTGGATGCTGGGTCAGCATTCCCCGTGATAATCACTTCTTTATCATCGTTTTTGACGACAACCGGAAGTTCGGTTTTCTTATCGTTGCCAGACTTAGCATCGGGAGTTTGCGGCAAGGCGGTGGACTTGGTGCTGACTTCCAGCATGTCCTTGCGTACCCACCCGATGGTGCCTCCAGAAAACTTCAGTTTGTGCCAGCCATCCCGTGATTCGATGATGTCGGCAGTTTTGCCTTTGGTGACCATCGTCACTTTGTCGAATGATGTGCCTGGCCCTTTGCGGACGATCACGTCAGTCTTTGTGATCTTTGCCGTCTTGGTGCTGGTCGATCGCGATGCCGCAGGAGTTGAGTTTCTGCTATTGCGAGCGGCTACCGCTTTCGGGACTTGAATCTTTGCTCCAACCTTGAGCTTTGTCCAGTCCACCTTTGGATTCATTTCACGAATCTCTTCGACGGTAGTGTTAAATTTTTTGGCAATCGTCCAATCGTTATCGCCCTTTTCGACGGTGTAGGATTGGGTTGCTGCGGGGGTTGGTTGTGGAATAGGCTGAGTGCGCTCCGGCGATGCGGAGACAACAGCAGATCCCAGTGTCGTGGCCAAAACCAACGACAACATTAGTCTTTTGCTATTCAAAACGTGAATCCCTCTTCTTTTTATGACGAACATATGTGCCCGTCAGAAGCTTAAACGTGATTCGAAGTGTACCTTCTCAGTAAAAAACTTAGAATCTTTGAAAATAATTGTCGGGAGTTCGTCCCAGGCAGACGACCCAAATTGAACTTACGTCCCAGCCGGGTAGTCTTGGCACCTTGCTCAGCATCCTCATTGTCAACTGGAATACAAAGGACAAACTTCTTGCGTGTTTGGCCTCAATTTCCCGCTACCCAGCCTCAATGGAGATGGAAGTGATCGTGGTTGACAATAACTCCCAAGACGAGAGCGAAGCCGCTGTCCGTGAACAGTTTCCAGATGTAAATCTAATCCAGACCGGCGCGAACACAGGCTATGCCGCCGGCAACAACATCGCCTTTTCCCAAGCCAAAGGCGACCTGCTTCTCACTCTCAATGCAGATACGGAAATGTACGAGGGCACTCTTGACACCGCCATCCGAGAGTTACAAGCTCACCATGACTGCGGTGTTCTCAGCGTCAAGTTCCGCGGGCCAGAAGGCGAAGTGCAGTCTTCTGTTCGCGGCTTCCCCACCCTCAAAAACCTTTTTGGTGAGATTCTTGGTATCGCCAAGCGCAAGCCAGGAACTGAATGGGCTTCCTATTCCCTCCCCGATTTCGACTACCAAAAGAGCCAATACGCCCCACAACCAATGGGGACGTTTCTGCTTTTCAAGCGAGAGGCTTTGGAGAAAGTGGGATCAGCAAAGAAGCCGTTTGACGAGCAGTTCCCCATCTTCTTCAACGAAGTTGATCTCCTCAAAAGGCTGGATGATGCAGGAGTGAAATGCTGGTATTGCACGGAAACAGAAGTCTTTCATCACCACGGGAGCAGTACCAAACAAGTCCGAGCAAGTATGATTTGGGAATCACACAGGAGTTTAGTGCGTTACCTAAAGAAGCATTTGAGGGGCGCGGCGCGGATATTCTTACCGCTTGCCGCGCTTGCGAGTTATTGCGGGGCATTTGTTCGCGCTAAGGGCTACCATGCAGGATTTCGAGCTGAGCATCACAATCTGCAGTTGGAACACGATTGACGACCTTCGTGCGTGTCTCCAAAGCCTGCGCGATTGTCAGGGCGAAGCCAACTTCGAAGTGCTCGTCATTGATAATGCCAGCGCCGACGGCTCGCCCGACATGGCGGAAAAGGAATTCCCTGAGTTTCGCCTGCTTCGGCAAACCACTAACCTTGGCTTTACCGGCGGACACAATCTCGCGATCAAAGAGCGGCGCGGACATCACGTTGCCCTTCTTAATTCCGATACAGTAGTTCACAAAGGAGCCATCAAAACTCTGGTGGAGTACATGCGCGAGCATCCCGAAGTCGGGATCGTCGGGCCAAAACTACTCAACCCCGATGGCTCGCTCCAATACTCCTGCCGCAAGTTTCCAAATCCAGTTGCAGCCGCCTTCCGGAACACATTTCTTGGGCGACTCTTCCCTAACAACAAGTACACCCGCGATTATCTCATGCAAGATTGGGATCACAGCCAACCACAAACGGTGGATTGGCTCAGCGGGGCGGCCATGTTCATTCGCAAGGAAGTGATTGACAAGGTCGGGGTGCTGGACAACAACCTCTTTATGTACTGTGAGGACGTCGATCTATGTAAACGGGCGTGGCTCGGCGGATTTCAAGTGATGTATCTCCCCGAGGCAGTGATTACTCACGCCATTGGGCGGAGTACGGACAAAGCCGCGAACAAGATGATTATCCGATTCCACCGGTCGATGTTCCGCTATTACGGAAAACACACAGTTAAGGAATCCGCGCTCGTCTTCCGTCCCTTCTTGCTGGCTTTTGCCGCCCTCGCTCTCACGATTCGTGCCTCACTGTTCCTGCTCAAGAATCTGATTGACGCCATCAGGAGGAAGCTGAACATATGAAAAAAACGTCTCTAGCCCCGGAAACAATCCTCCTTGCAATTGCAGCATTTCTTTTGCCATTGATTGGCGGACATGTCGCGGCGGTTTCGGTGCCACTCACTGGAGGAATTTTGGGTGAGATTTTTGGTGGAGGCGCGCTTCCTCTTACGGCTCGATTTCTGATTGCATTGCTTATTTTCGGCGGACTGACACTCCTCCTGATGAAGCGGCGCGTCATCCAAATTCCGAACTTACGACTTGGCTATCTTGTGCTGGGATTGGTGATCGTCCTCGGGCTCTCTATCCTCGGTTCCAGCTTCCAGTTCGCGGCATTCCGTGAATGGCAATCGTGGGTGCTGATGGTCGCCTGTATGTTCCTCACTGTTTCCGCCGTTGGACGTGAAAAAGGCTGGAATGTCGTGGCAATGGCACTCGTTGCCGGTGTGACAATCCTTAGCCTGCGCGGTATCTACGAGTACTCGAGCGTCATGCGGAACGAACCCACATACCGCATCTTCGCAGGATGGAGCAATCCCAATGCTCTCGCGAGTGTGCTTGTTGCTGGTTCGCTTTTGGCGATCGGTTTGACCGCAAAAGCCAAGGGCATTGACCGAATCCTCCTGACCACTTGCGGAGCGATTAGTGTCGTAGGGCTTGTTCTCACCCAATCAAAGGGTGGGCTATTAGCCTTTGGGATTGGGCTTGTTGTTCTGCTTATCCAGATCGCGCTGACCAAGCAATACAAAGCCCTGGGATGGAGCATGATGCCGTTTCTAGTTGGGCTCCTGTTGGCAATCGGGCTCGGACAAGTAGCCACCGCGCAATCCCAATCTGGTCAAGCCTTTGCTCGTGTTGCCAATGCGAGCGGATCAGCCGAACAAAGCCAGGGCTTCCGCAAGAATCTCTGGGTCAATGCGGCAAAACTCGGGATGTCAAATCCGATGGGGGTGGGAGTCGGCACTTACCAATACTCCAGCACCAAGTTCGGCCTCACAGAGACAACAGTTTTTGCCCACCAATCGTATCTCCAACTTGCAGCGGAAGGTGGCCCGCTGGCTGTGCTTCTCTTTGTTGGCGCAGGAGGTTGGTGGCTCGTGATCGTCCTTCGGAAGTCCGGCACGCAACCATCAGATCGGCGACTCATGAAAGCCGCAGTTGTTGCCGCCGTTGTTGGTCTCGGCGCTCACGGGATGATCGAGAGCAACCTCTCCTTCCTTGGTTCGGGGGCGATGCTTTTCATCTTGCTCGGTTTAGGCTTGCAAACCGCCACCGATGGCAGCAGCCCGGAAGCACTCCCCCAAACCATGCGATCGACGGCAGCTTTAGTCGGATGCATCCTTCCTCTCTTACTCATGGCTCTTGCCGTAAAGGAAGAGATGCAAAAGGCAAGTTTCTTGGCCTCGTTACCTAACCCACGGCCCGAGGCCGTCCAACTTCTTGCCGCCAGCAAACCCGCTGACCCTGATCTTGGTTACTACTACGCCCTCTATACAGCGGACTCCAAGGAGGATCGCGTCAACAAGCTCAAAGATTTGGCAAGTGTTGCCCCCAGCCCGCGGAATATCCGTGCGCTGGCGAACGCTGAGCTTGATGCGGGCAATGCGCCAAGTGCCCTCACTACCGTCGAGCGAGTATTCAACTGGGATCCGAACAACCGGCCCGGCTGGGATCTTAAACTCAAAATCCTCAAGGAGATGGGCGATATCCCTGAAGCGATCAAAGCCGCAGAGGCGTTCATCCAAACAGAAAGCCAACCGAGTTTCCAAGTGCGCGCGATTCCCGAGATCATCCCAACGGAAACCTCAGATGCCCGCATCTTCCTTGCTGAGCAGGAATCCGATCCGGTCACCAAAGCGAACTATCTCAAAGCCGCGCTAGACATCTACATGAACTACATGCGTACAACTTTCGCGCGAGTTCTCATGATGTCAAAAGCCGGGCTCCCCTTTGGCGATCAAAGCGAAGAACTTGCCCGCGAGAAACTTGACCGCACTTACGGATTGATTGATGAGCTCACCGAATACTATTCTTCAGTGGGAGATTCTGTTTCCGTCACAGAAATGGCTGGGCTTCGAGAAGAATTGGATGGCTTAGTCGCTTCTGCGGAAGGCGATTCCTCTGGCGACAAGTAAAGTTTGACAAGTTCTTTTGCAATCGGAGCCGCAACATCGCCTCCGTGCCCGGAGTTCTCAACAATCACGGCAAATGCGATCTTAGGATTCTCGTACGGGGCGTAACCCACAAACCAGGCATGGGTTCGGCGGCTTACTGAGTTCTCAGCAGAGCCAGTTTTGCCTGCCATGGCGATGCCAGGGATCGCACTGCGTCGTGCCGTCCCGGCAACAACAACGTTCCGCATAGCTCCTTGAAGCTGATCCCAAAACGCATCTCGGAGATCAACTTTGTGCTCTGCTTTCGGTTCAACGCGGATGACTTTCTGATCGCCTTGTGGTGGTAAGAATGCCCGAACCAAATGCGGTCGATACATTGTCCCGCGATTTGCCACAAGTGAGGCAATCGAAGCCATTTGGAGTGGAGTGGTCAAGACATCGCCTTGACCTATGCCAACGTTAGTCGTGTCCCCCAGCGACCACGGGCGACCGTGCTGCTTCTGGATGAAAGCTCGATCTGGGATGAGACCGGGTTGCTCGCCAGGCATATCAATCCCAAGGCGGTGCGATAACCCGAGGGCATTGCAAGCCTCGTGCATCCCTTCTGGTCCGACTTGAGTTGCGAGCCTCCCGAAGTAGGAGTTGCACGACTTCGTAAACGCCATGTTGAAACTGTATGTGGAGGCCGGATGGTTCTCGCAACGCATTTTTCGGTTGCCAACCGTCAGATAACCAGGGCAGGAAGTCGTCCAACGAGGGTCGTACTTCCCGGCCATTTCTGCCGCAATCGCCGTGACTATCTTGAACGTCGAACCCGGCGGATACGCCCCCGCAATCGGGCGGATGAACATCGGCAAATCCTTGTTCTCATAAAGGTATTTGAACTCTTCATCGTTCAGCCCGTCATCGTAAATGCTGAGGTCAAAAGTCGGCGAGCTAGCAAGACAGATCACTTCCCCGGTGCTCGGTTCAATGGCAACCACTGCCCCTTTTCGATTCCCCAGAAGTTCCAAAGCTCGCTTTTGAATCTTCAGGTCAACGGTCAGAACCAAACCCTTGCCCGGAACGGCTTTGTCATCGCTGACGGTGCGAATCGGGCGGCGCAAGGTATCGACTGCGACGACTGTTTGCCCTGGCGTCCCCATCAAGTCTTGTTCGTAATTCTTCTCCACGCCAGAGCGACCCACATAGTCCGCTGGCTCAATTCCCTGCTCGCGGAGTTCCTTTTCAATCCCTTCCGTTGGGATGGCAACCCAACCCATCACTTGGGCGAGGCTCGCGGTTTCGCGGTACTTGCGGAGGGGTAGATTCTCCACGCCAACGCCGGGAAGGTTGTCACCCGCCTCGGCGATCTTAGTAGCCCGCTGGATATCCACGCCTACATAAACGGGAGTTGGAAGACCACCTCGGTGGCGGTTCTGCTTCAGAGGTCTCTCAATCGTTTTAAGCGGTATAGCAAGCATGTCCGCGAGCTTCTGGAGTGTCTCGGGGTCTTTGTCCAGCATCTGCGGCTGAGCGGTGACAACCCATTGAGACTCCACATCAGCCAGCACAACTCCGTTTCGATCGATAATTCGTCCACGAGGGGCAAGCGAAGTATCAATAATCCGTCCAGCTGTCTTCGCTTCTTCCTTCAGCTCATCTGTTTTGACAACCTGCAAAAACCAGAGTCGAAGGAAGAACGCACCCATCGCCAGCAAGAGCACAATCGGGATAACCAGATGGCGTCCCTGTACGCGATTCTCTTGGGGGGCATGGATGACCGACATGATAGAGTGCTTCTTACTATTCTATCAACGAATGATGGAAATCAATCGTGCCGCGATCTAGTGAGGGCCGTGGATAGGACAGACGCCTCTAGGCTCTTTGCCCTTGCTAAACGGTCGCCGGACGGTCTCCGGACAATAAACCGTTGACTTCTGCCCTGAATCCGCACACACATTCACGTAGATTGTTGCGCCTGTGGTGCCGCCACCACCGCCTCCACCCGAAGTGCTTCCGCCTCCGCCACCACCAGTCGTAGTGGTCGTCGTGGAATTACGGCCCGTTGTGCCACCCGTTGTGTCACCTGTGGTTCCACCGGTTGTCATTCCTGGAGGGTCTTGAAGAGGTGGAGGCGTTGTTTCGCCCGTCTCGTCGATCACCGTTGGCGGCTGCTCTGGTAGCGGATCTTCAATTGGATCTGGGGTGTTGTCGTTGTTTTCCTGCTCGCTTTCGCGGACATTTCCAACGTTCGGAACACCGCTAAACGGACGCGATTTCTCGCCCTTGACCTTCTGAGCCCGGCTCATGATGTAGTTCCAAACCGGAGCGGCCTGTTTACCGCCTTCGACGCCATACATTCGCTCTGAAACTGGGCGACCGTTCTCCATCACCTCGTTTCCGAGCCAAACAATTCCTAAAAGCGTATCGGTGTATCCGCAGAACCAGGCATCTTTGTTGTTCGATGTCGTTCCCGTTTTGCCACGGGCATTGTTGGTTCCGCGAGCCGCTCTCCCTGTACCGCCAGTAACAACTCCCCGCAAGAAGGCATCCATCGCCTTAGCTGTGCCGGGTGAAAGCGCCCGAGACTGCGGATTTGGGTTCAAATAGCGGATTGTGCCGTCCGGCTCAACAACCTTCTCAATCGCATAAGTGGGATAGCGTGTCCCATTATTCTGGAAAGTGTTGTAGGCAGAGGCCATCTCGAGCATATGAGCTTCGCCTGCACCTAAAACGAGAGTTTCAGCAATCGGGAGATTGCTCGTTTTGAATCCAAAATTCGTTTGCGCGAATCTGATAAAGTTCCGCGTGCCAATCATGGATTGAGCGCGCACTGCGGGAGTATTCATACTCGCCGCGAGGGCTGATGCAATGCTCACATTGCCGCGATTAGCCCCACCCTTGATCGGGCGTTTGCGGCCCCGATCGTCAATGATCATGTAAGGCTCGGTGCTAATGGTGCTTCGGCTTCCGAAAACGCCAAGTTCGATACCAGCGGCATACACAAGCGGTTTGAAGGAAGAGCCAGGCTGTCGCCCGCGCCCCATCCACATCATGTTGAACTGAGACTTCTCGTAGCTTGGGCCAGGCGTCATTCCAAGGATTCGCCCTTTGGTATCGGTCAGCAAAAACGCCATCTGATTCACAGATTTCGGGCTATTGCGCAGGCCCCATTTCACACCCGCATCGGTGATTTCTTGGTAGCGCATGTCCAAAGTGGTTTCGATGCGGTAGCCACCCCGGGAAATGTCAATGCCTTCTTTTTTGAGTTCGGCAAGAACGTAATCAACAAAGTACGGTGCTGTCTTCTTCGCAGTGATAACGCGAGGTTTTTCTTTGCGAAGCTTGACTTCTTCGTTCTTTGCTTCTTGGTATTCGCCTTCACTGATCATGCCTTCATCGCGCATGATTTTGAGAACGACGTTGCGGTTGGTCACCGCACGATCCATGTTGACGAACGGATTCTCGTCGCTTGGGCGGCGGACACAGCGAGAGAGGAGTGCCGCTTCTGCAATCGTCAATTCATCAAGCTTTTTCCCAAAATAGACATCAGCGGCGGCCTGGATTCCATAAGCCCCCTGTCCATAAAAAATCTGATTGACGTAAAGTTCAAGGATTTGGTCTTTCGTCAGCATCCGCTCGATTTGAACGGCGAGGGCCATGTCCTTGAGCTTTCGCTCAAGAGATTGCTCAGAAGAAGTGTAGACCCGCTTGGATAGCTGCATTGTGAGCGTCGATCCACCACCCGAGTTACCGTCATCTTTTGCCCGACGATACAGAATCCGACCGATTGCAATCGGGTCAACCCCGATGTGACTGTAGAAACGCTTATCTTCCGCAGCCAAAGTTGCATTCACAACGTTCTGGGGGATGTCAGAGCGGTGAACAGGTTTGCGATACTCCGTCTGAATAGTAAACAGAACGGTGCCATCAGCGGCAACGATTTGTGAGGGAGAGCTACTGATCTCCGCCATGATGTCCGGCATATTCGGAACCACCAAGGAGGCCGCCTCTAATCGCTTGTAACCTTCATACGATGCGTAAATGAAGGCCGCCTCTCCTAAAATCAGGAAGACTGCAAAGGCTATCTTTATTCGTCGCCACCACGGAGACCGTTTTTTGGCCTTCGGTTTTGCTGTGCGACGAGAGGCTTTCGTAGCTACGCCCATTCGCTCTCTCTTACCAAAACATTATGACGACCGAGAACGTTCCAGAGTTGCTCGGGAATAGGCAGATCAGGGCTTGACTTTGCTTGCAAGGCTTTTGAGTGTGTCTAATGGCACTTCGCCAATCAGCAAAAACGTGTTGCCGTCCATCTCCCACCGGTAGATGTTCACTTTACTGTTGGAGTCTCGGCTCTCGCGATAGTTTGTGCCCGCAACTTGCAAAAGCGAGATGCGCAACTTATCGTTGCTAAAGAACTGCCGCAACACCTTGCGGTCATCAAAATTCGATTTGCGGGCAAGCATCAAACGAAGGCCGGAATCGGAACCAAGCGTGTAAGGTTTCATGCCTTGTTCGCGCGCAAACTTGACCAAATCGTCGGCAGGAGTCGCAACTTTCGCTCCGCTAGGAAGGCTGAAAAGCCGATCACTAATCCGCGCATCAAACTTGATGCGCTTATACGCAAAACCAGCAATCGCTTCGTTCTTCTCATTGAAAAACTCACGACGCAGGACAATGCTCTCGCCCTTGTCGAGCCAAAGCTTTTCGCGGAGCTTAGAATCCTTCGTGTAGATTTTCAGGACATTGCATCGTCGCCCAGCAACAGAATCTTCACCCGAAGCGCGCAGCAAATACCGATCAGAATTCTTGGTAAACGACTCGAACTGAGAGTCCAAGGAGCGGAAGCGAGTCTCACGTAGTGAATTTTCTGATTTCAAATAAACCTGGCGTTTCCCATTGATCTCGTAGACAATCTGACCAGAGAATTGGGAATCCGACGGGTATTCGATGCGTGTTTTGCCATCTTTACGGAGTACGTGTTCAGTAAACGTCTGCTTTCCGTTACGGGGATCGTTATATTGAACTTCCCGAACACCGGCAAAGGTGACCTTGCTCCATGATGCAACGCTCTTGCGCAAAAGTTGAACTTCTGAGGAATCTTGGGCAAATGCAAACGGAGTCACTGCAATCATCGCAGCCAGTCCGATCCATCGAAGATGATTCATTCGCCCAAACTCCAAACTTAGTACTGGCTCATAAACTCGTCAGATGACTGCGCGAGCTTGACCGGAACATGGAAGTTGTTGTTGATCTCAAGTTGGTCGATCTCGTAAGACTTGACACCGTAAGACTCCACATCCACCTTCTCGTTTTGCGAAACCATTGGAGCTGGCGGCTCCACTGTGTCGTTCGACTTAATAGCAAAGAAAGCAAATGCGGCAATCGCGGCGGCAACTGCGCTGGATGAGTACACCCACTTAAGAGAAAACTTCTTCTTAGTTTCGACAGGAGCCATGGCTTGCAACTTCTGATTGAGCTCGCTTCGCCATGCCAGACTGACTTCCCCATCCGGAAGATGAGAAATTGCCTGAGACAATCGGACATGATCACCGGACTCAAGCTGCTGTTCTAGCTCAAGGGCTTCCACCATATTCAAAGATTGTTCTTCCATCAATTTCTTAATCAGGTCGTTGTTCATTTTCAAAGACCCTCCTGCATATAGCGTTCAATTCGTTCTTTAACATGATTTCTGGCAAGAAACAGTCGACTCTTTACTGTTCCAACCGGAATTTCCATTGCCTGGGCAATCTCGTCGTAGCCCATTTCCTCTTTATCATGCATCAAGAGGACAGTGCGAAGTTTGTCGCTCATGCTGGCGATTGCTTCTTCCATGATCCCTTGCAGTTCGTTTGCAAGAAGACTTTCAGAAGGATCCCAACTGCGATCGGAAAACTCCATCGGCTCATCGCCTTCTTCATTCGGCTCATAACTGAGCGTTTTGACTTGGCGACTGACTTTCCGCGCTCGATCCACACACAGGTTGTAGGCAATGCGGAAAAGCCAAGACCGGAGGCTGGCTCGACCATCGAAACCTGCCATTCCTTGATAAGCCTTGATAAAGACTTCCTGAGTCACATCCAGGGCTTCTTCATCATTGCGGAGCATACGGCGAACAAAACCGTAAACTCGATTTTGGTAAGCGTCAACCAGGCGACCAAACGCCTCGAAATCTTGGGTACGACACTGGGCGACCAGCGCCTCTTCATTAATGGCGTTGTTCTGATTCCGTGCTGGCACGCGTTCTGCTCCGACCAGTAGGCTCATATCTGTATTGTCCTGACGCCTTTCATTCATAGAAGTTCAGCGGTCCCGTGATATCTCGTAAAACAATCAGCCTCAAACCGTATGTCCACGATTTGAGGCTGACTTTCCTAAAACAACTCCTGGTTCTTTAGAACCGGATTCCGCCCATGATGGCGAAACCGTTGTATCGGGTGTCACTCGCACCAAAGTACTTGAGTTCGATAAATACTGGGTTGCCAGCCTTCACCAAATCTTTTCCAAGGGAGAACTGATATCCGAAGTCCATCTTGGAATCGGAATTGCCACCAAAGTTAGAGTGGATAAACGCCACACCAGCACCGACGGAGTAATAAAGGTTATCCGAATTGCGGGTGGTGAAGTTCATCAGAAGAGGTGCGCTGTGGAAGCTACCCTTACCGTAGTAATCCAGCGACATGGAGTAATCGCCCATTGCGCCAGCAAATGTGACGCCATCGCGGAAGCGATATTCCAGACCGCCAACAAACCAGTTTTGACCTTCGGCATTCTTCAAAGAACCTTGCGCGAGGTACAGACCTGCGCGGAGCGACATGCCCATCGGTTTATCGTAATCTGCCATGGCAGGTGCGACCAGCGCAACGCCCAAAGTCGTGACAAGAGCTGCTTTACCCAGTGTTTTCATCCGTGTTATTCCTACTCGTTGAATTGATATGCAGGCGTAGCTAGCCTGCCGCTACCGCAAAGATAGCACATTCTCTATCCTACGTGACGTTCAAACCCGGTGTTTCGCCGCTTCCAAACAGATTTCGTAAGTCAGTTGGGCGGTATCCACCAAATCTTTGATCGAAATCTCCTCTTCGTGAGTATGGATTTTGTCCATTCCCGTGGCAATCACGATGCTTGGGAATCCGTGGACATTAAACATATTCGCATCGCTCCCACCAAGAGTAGTGCGGAGCGCTGGATCAAAGCCCATTTTCCGACTTGCCGTCTGGGCAATCTGAACAACCGGATGAGAATCTTCAATGGTGTATCCGCCGTAGTGCCGCTTATGATCAATCTCTAATCCCGCCCCCCATTTCTCGCAAGCATCTACAAAGCACTGCTTCATGTGCGAGATTTGTCGATCCACTTCTTCGGGAGACGTGCTTCTGGCTTCCCCTTTAATCTTCACCGATGGA